>JAQCEQ010000052.1 GCA_027618565.1 Planctomycetota bacterium
CGGCCTATCAACCTGGATTTGGCTACAACGCCTACTACCTGGGTGGTTGGTGGACCTCCACGAGCGGCGTCCCGCAGATGCGATTCGTCGATGGCACCTTCCAAGACCCCAACGGCGGCACGATCCGCGGCAAGCTTGTCTCGCGCCACATCGGTGGCACCAATCGGCCCTCGGATGTCATCGCGTTCACATCCAGCACCTACTACGGTGCGGGCCAGCACGGCGAGCCCGATGACTTCATTCCGGGTGCGGCATGGGTCACGCCCCATGTGCTTGCCGACCAGCCCGTCTGGGGCTTCGGAGGGGCGATCCTCCAGGGCGTGGACATCGGCGCCGGGCTGAACCTGTTCTCGCCACCGCCTTCGACGGCAAAGCAGTCCATCGACGGCGCCTACGAGGTGTATGTCGATGGTGCCGCCGTGCCCCTCCGCCGCTACGGCGAGCAAGTAGCGACCTGTCGGGTGGATGGCAGCACGGAGTCGGCGGGGCTCGACCAGCTGATGGACATGCGCCGATGGATCCCCGCGGCCACGATCCCGTCATTCACGCACACGGAGAACTGAGCGCGTCAGGAGCGCCAGAGGCGGAGGATCGTCGCGTCATCGGTCAGCGATCCGGTGCCAACCGCGTCCCGGAGCACGCGGAGCAGGACATCCACGGGATCATCCTCGGGTCGTGCCGAGGCCGCCCTGATGAGCGCGTCCATCCCGAGCATCGACCCATCGGGCAGCTGCTGCTCCGTGAAGCCGTCGGTCACGATGAGGATTGATTCACCTTCGACCAATTCGATGGGCGTGGCGTCGTAGCTCATGGACTCAAACATGGCGAATGGCGGCCCCCCTTCGCACAGGAGCACCGACGCCCCCTCCCGCGAGTGTCGGATGATCAAGCCGTGGCCGATGTCAATGCAGGACAGAGAGCCACCTCCCAGGTCCAGCGCCACGGCCGTCGCGTGCGGGGTCTTTCGCTTGGTGAGGAACTCATTGGTGGCGGACACCGCCTCGTGGAGCGGACGCCCCGACTCCAGTTGTGCCGCCAGGTGAGCCTGCAGGCTGGCCATCACCATGCCAGCGGCCGCACCCTTGCCCGCGACATCGCCAACGATGATGGAGCCACCGTTGGCAGACGGAATCACGCACGCGACATCCCCGGCGACCATCGCACCCGGCTGGCTGGAGAGTCGCCAGCGGAACGCGCCGACGGAGCCCTCGGTGGAAGGCATGAGCCGCTCCTGGATCGACCTCGCCCCGGAGAGGTCCTCGCGAAGGGTCGCCCGGTCGTACTCCGCCTGTGCAGTCCGGAGTGCCTGCCGTGCCAGCGATGCCACGCGGCACGCCGCAACCACCAGCTCGACCGGTTCATCCGACGAGGCGTTGGTGGCATCGGCGACCAGCACCAGGTCTGTCTCGGTTCCTGCAGTGATCGGCGCGGCAACGGCACGGGTCACCTGGCTGCTGACGATGCTGTGGACGGAATCAAATCCGGCATCGGCGCTGAGCTTCACCGCGCGGCCATGAGCCGCACGCTCAACCAAGGTTCTCGAGACGGGCCGGAGCTGTTCCGCCCCGGCCGGAACACACACCACCACCTCGATGGACCGGTCAGGCGACCGGCGCACGACCATGGCGCGGTCAAACGCCCTCGTGCGGAGCACGGTCCCCACCAGCCGGTCCAGGAGCTCCACCTCATTCGCTGCCGAAAAGAGGGACTCCGTCGCGGCAAGGAGCAGCTCCAGGCGCCGGGGCGGGGCGAGTTCTTCCACGCTGGCGTTCTCGTCCGCCTTGCTGTCCACATCGATGGTTGTCTTGGAGATGCCGCTTTCGCGGGCATGCTCCACGGACAGCAAGAGGCCGGCAAGCAGCATCGAGTCGCCTGGCCGAATCTGAACGGGCGTGCGAGCAGCGATGAGGCTCCCATTGAGGGACACGCCATGCCGGCTCCCCAGGTCTTCGACCCACCACCGCTTGCCGTCGCAGCCAATGACGGCGTGCTGGCGAGAGACGGACGGATCCGAAAGGCGTATCTGGCAGCCTTCGGCACGGCCGATGGTGAGCGTCAGTCCCTCGGATGGATGGAATGGCCCGTAGAGGCCGCCGTCGATGTCCCTGAGTCGGATCGGCGCGATCACCGCGAGCTCGCTCCCGCCGCCGCACTCGTGCCGAATCCCGCGCGGACGGCGGCGATGACGGCCTCGAGACGGCTCAGTCCACGGTCGCACCGCGCGCGAAACAGCATGAGCGGAAGGAGCGCGAACAGCGACACGACCAGCCCGGCCGCCGTGCTCACCAAGGCTTCCGCGATGCCGCCGCTCACTTCCCGCGGATCGCGCAGGCCCGTGGTGTCGCCGAGCAACTCGAAGCTGGAGATGATCCCCAAGACGGTTCCCAAGATGCCAAGGAGTGGTGCGGCCGTCACGATGAAGGAGAGCATGGCCAGTCCGCGCTCCATAGGCGCGCGTGCCGTTTCCGTCGAGGCGATGGCGGTCGCGTCGTCTGCGCCTAAGTCCAGGAGGCGGTTGGCGAGGTAGCCGTACGGTCCAGCGTCCGTCGCCGCGAGGCCGCGGCTGAGGTCGGCATCTCCCTTCCTCGCCGCATCGATCAACCCGTCAAAACGCCTGCGTGCCGAGGGAGAATCGATCCGAGCCCAGAAGTACGCACGCTCGAGGAGCATGGCGAGGGCAAGCACGCTCAGGACGAGCAGCGGCCACATGACCGGGCCACCGCGCATGATCGTGTCCATCAGCACACTGGCATCCATGCGTCGATCGTAACCGGACAGCGGGCCTGTCCACACGCCTACACTCGCCGCGAATGGCGTCATCGTGGACCGATCATGCGTTGCGGGAGCTCGTCGAGCGGCGCTTGGAATCCATCCTGGACGGCGGACCCATGGTTCCCCTGCTCCGGGAGGCGTGCCGCTATGCCGTCCTCGGTGGGGGCAAGCGAGTGAGGCCGATCATCGTCCTGCGATGCTGCGAGGCCTGCGGCGGCGATCCAACGGCGGCCATTGACGCGGCGTGTGCCGTGGAGTTCATCCACGCATTCTCGCTCGTGCATGACGACCTGCCGGCACTGGATGACGATGCCGTCCGGCGCGGGCGCCCCACCCTCCACCGTGCCTTCACGGAGTCGATGGCGATCTTGGCCGGCGACGCACTCTTTGCGATGGGACTCGCCGTCGCGTCGGGCATCCCACGCGGCGGAGAGTCGATCGCGCGGGAACTCATGCACGCGTCGCTGTGCATGATCGATGGGCAGGTCCTGGACACCCTGCCGCAGGCGAGGGCCGCCGGGGCCAGCGGGCGGGAGCTGGTGCACGCCATTCACTCGCGCAAGACCGGGGCACTCATCGCGTCTTCCGCTCGGGTCGGAGCCCTGTGTGCCCACGCGTCGGCGCCAGTCCTTGACGCCGTGTCGCGCTGGGGAGAATCGGTGGGACTGATGTTCCAGATCGTCGACGACTGGATCGACGTCACGCAGCCCGCGATCACCGCCGGGAAAGCAACCGGCAAGGACGCTGCTGCCAGCAAGGTCACTTGGGTCGCGACCCTGGGTGTCGAGGGCGCGCGCGCAGAGGTGGTGCGACTCACCGCGCTGGCACTGGAGGCCGTCGGACCGGTGGGAACGGCTGCCGATGCGCTGCGGGATCTGACCCACGAACTGGCGGATCGACGGGCGTGACGCGCTAGAATCGACCGATTCAGCCCCCCATGGCGCTCCTCCCCACCATCCGATCGCCCCACGACCTCAAGCGCCTCCCGCTCTCGGCCCTCCCCGACTTGTGCGGCGAGATCCGCCAGGCGATCTGCGAGCAGGTCTCCCAAAGTGGCGGTCACCTGGCACCCAACCTTGGGGTCGTGGAGCTCACGGTGGCGATGCACTACGTGTTCGACTTCGGCCACGACCGACTGCTCTTTGATGTCGGGCACCAGTGCTACACCCACAAACTCCTGACCGGCCGCCAGGCGCTTCTCCCCAAGTTGCGCCAGCGTGGCGGGATGGCCGGCTTCCCGGATCCTGCGGAGTCTCCCTATGACCTCTTCATGGTCGGTCATGCCGGCACCGCGATCTCGACGGCCGTCGGCGTGGCCCGTGGCGATTCGCTCTTTGGCGATGGCTGGGCACCCGAGAATCCTGCGGGTCGCCGAGTGGTCTCCATCATCGGCGATGCCAGCATCGTCAATGGCGTGGCGATGGAAGGGCTCAACAACTGTGGGACGCTGCGGCGCCAGTTCCTGGTGGTTCTCAACGACAACGGCATGTCGATCGCGCCGCCACAGGGAGCGATCTCCCGGTACTTCGATCGACTCCGGATTAGTCGCCCCTACACGGACTTCAAGCGAGCGGCGCGCGACCTGGCGTCCCAGGTGCCTGGAGGCGAGGCCGCGACGGGCCTCTACCACCGCCTTGGGGAATCCGGCAAGGCGCTCCTATCCCACGATGCGTGGTTCAGCCACTTCGGGCTGGTGCCGGTGGGGCCGCTGGATGGCCACGACCTTCGAGTCCTGACGGAGTACCTGACGGAGCTCCGCAGCTTCCCGCGCCCGGCGCTCCTGCATGTCAAGACCGTAAAGGGCAAGGGATTCGATTTTGCCGAGAGCGACGCCACCAGCTTCCACTCGCCCGCGGCGTTCACGATGGAGCGAATGGAGCGTGAGGGCTGCCGCGTCGAGATCTCGTCGTCGGGGCGGTCATTCACCCAAGTCGCTGGCGAGGCCCTGGCCTCCCTGATGGAGCGTGATCCACGCGTCGTTGCCTGCACGGCGGCGATGCCGGATGGCACCGGTCTCACCAAGGTGCTCGAGCGCTTCCCCGACCGCGCCTGGGACACGGGGATCTGCGAGAGCCACGCGATGGACATGATGGCGGGCCTGGCCAAGACGGGGGCGCGCCCGTTCTTTGCCGTCTACAGCACCTTCCTACAGAGGGCGTTTGACCAGGTGTTCCAGGAAGTGTCGCTGCAAGGGCTCGCCGTCAGGCTGCTGCTGGACCGAGCGGGATTCGTCGGCGGGGATGGCGCCGTGCACCACGGCTTCTGTGACATCAGCCTGCTGGCCCCGCTGCCTGGCTCCACGCTCATGGCCGCGATGGACGAGCCCAGCCTCCGTGCCGCCATCGACTTCATGAGCACGCACGACGCTGGGCTGAGCGCGGTGCGCTACCCGCGCGACAAGGTCGATGGCAGGCTTTCCCACGAACCCTGCCCGCCCTTTGAGCTGGGACGCGCGCGCGCGCTTCGGGTCTCAACCAGCCCGGATGTGGCGGTGCTCGCCCTCGGCACGATGGCTCTGACGGCGCTTGATGCGGCGAGCGCCCTCGCGGATCGACTCTCCGTCGCCGTCTGGGACGCCAGATACGCAAAGCCCCTGGACGGAGCGCTGCTGGAGGACCTCCTCCGCCGCGGGATCCCCGTCGTCACGCTGGAGGATCATGGCGCCACAAACGGCTTTGGCACGCTGGTGCTCGCCGAGGCGCACCGACGAGGACTTGACACGAGGCTCGTCTCGGTCCTTGGTGCGCCCGAGTCCTGGATTGGCCAGGGATCTCGAGCCGAGCAACTGGCCCAGGTCTGTCTGGACACCGCTTCTGTGGCCGCCGCGATTGATCGCGCCGCCGGCCTGCGACGCTGCGTGCCGGGCTAGTCCCCGGTGCAGCGCTAGACTCGGCCCGTGATCATTGATGCGCTCGTGCGTTTCTGGAGCGGTCCCGAGCAACTTGGGCCGGAACTCTCGCGCCGCGTTCGGGCGACGGCCGCGGCCGTTTCCGCGCCGCTCGACGCGTCCGCCGATGCGATCCAGCGCGCAATCGCCCCCCTTGGCGGGGCCTTCGTGATGGGGCTCCGGGCGCAGGCGATCCACGCTTCGGTCCCGAACGATGTCCTCGCCGACGCCATCCGACGCGCTGGCGGGCGGCTGCTGGGGGCAAGCGGGATCGACCCAACCGCACCCGGTGCGCTGGCCGAGTTCGAGCACGCTCGGAGCCTGGGGCTGCTTGGCGTGTGCGTCTCGCCATCGACCCAGCAGTTCCATCCCAGCCATTCAGCGGCGATGCGGCTCTTCGAACGATGCGAGGACCTGGGCGTCCCTGTCTTCAGTGCCCGGCCGGGCGCCATGCTCCAGAGTGCGACGCTGGAGTTTGACCACCCGAGCGCGTGGGACGAGGTCCTCAAGGGCTTGCCGAGGCTCCGACTGGTGATCGGCGAACTGGGTTGGCCGTGGATCGACGAGGGGCTCGCCATGGCAGCGAAGCATCCCGGTGTCTTCCTGACGACGGATGGATTGAGCAGCCGACCATGGCAGCTCTACTCAAGCTTGCTCACGGCGGCGTCCGTCGGCGCCCTGGACAGGATCCTCTTCGCCAGCGGATTTCCGTTTGAGTCACCCGCACGCGCGGTGGAAGCCCTCTACGGACTTGGCGCCTTGGCGCAGTCGGCGCAGCTGCCCGCCCTGCCGCGCGCATCGATCCGGAGCATCGTGGAGCGCGACTCCTTCCAGGCGCTCGGGATTCCGGCGCTGGCGCCGCCACCCATGACGCCGAGCGGTTCCTTTGGGTTCTCTGTCTTCGGGGGGAGTTCGCGATGAGGTGGGCACGATTTCCGATCGCGATCATCGGCTGCCTCGTGCTGCAGGCGTGTTCAGGGTTCGGTTCATCCGAGCGATACACGATCCAGTCGCGCGGAGAGTCGGGTGTGCGGCTGGTGACCACGCCAACCGTTGCCGCGTGGCAGGCGGGATCGATTTCCTCGTCGATCATCCTCAGCGAACTGACGATCGATGACTTGTTGGATGGGAACGCCAGCGGAGTGATCGTCCACATCGACCTCTACTGGTCCCCTCGTCCTGGCCGGACACCCATCGATCCCACGGCCACCAACTTTGCGCTGCGGGTGCTGGTGCTTTCCGACGGGGAGGTCGGGCTCTACGGCGGCGGCGGGTTCGGCTGGCCCTCGATAGATGAAGCGGCTGGAACCATCTCCCTTGACGTCACTGGGTGTTCGTTCTCGTTGCTCGAGCGCACCGGGGGATTCAAGGATCTCCTGACGCCCGGGGAACTGCGGGGAGAAGTCACGGCACGGCGGGCGGAT
>JAQCEQ010000026.1 GCA_027618565.1 Planctomycetota bacterium
GAGAAGCCGAAGGCCAAGGAAGAGCCGAAGGCCAAGGAAGAGCCGAAGGCTGAGGACACGACGCCCACGGAAACGCCAACCCCGGAAGACACCAACCCCGAACAGCCAGAGCCTGCCCCCGCACCAGAGCCTGCCCCCGCACCAGAGCCCGCCCCCGCGACGCCTCCCCAGGAAGCCCCACCGCCCGATGCCGCGCCGGCAGAAGAGTCAAAGCCGGCGGCGGAGGTCGCTCCGACCGATGAATCGAAGGCTGAAGAACCGGCGACACCTCAACGCAAGGGGTTCAAGATCGAGTTCGATGGCTTTGAGGCGCGTGGCATCCGGCTGCCTCCATCGAATGGATCCTTCGGCGCTCTTGCCACCAACGACAAGGGTGCGCTCATCTTTGCCCGCCGCTCCGGCGGCGAGGGCGGGATCCGCATCTTTGACATTGACTCCTGGGACGGCGGCGAGAAGAAGGTGTGCGATGGAGGCAACTTCGAGATCACCCCGGACGGCAAGAGCCTTGTGATCGGCCGTGGCGGCACCGTGGCGTACGCCAAGGCCAGCGCCGGCGCCAGCCTCAAGAATGTCCAGAACCAGCCGATGATGGCCTCGATCCACCCGCGCGAGGAGTGGAAGCAGATCATGCGCGACTGTTGGGTCATCTACCGAGATTGGTTCTATGACCCGTTCATGCACCAGGTGGACTGGGACGGGCTTCGCGATGAGTACCTGGCACTCGTGGACGACTGCAACACGCGCGCAGATCTCTCGTTCCTCATCGGCGAGTTCATCTCGGAACTCAATGTCGGCCACGCCTACTACAACGGTGGCGGCGGCGGGCGACGAGATCGCGGCAATGGTGGTGGCGATGGCAGCGTGGGTCTCCTGGGCGTGGACTGGGAGTTGGCCACCGAAGTGGTGGACGAAACCACGCACTCGGCGTGGCGCATCAAGCGCATCTACGAGGGTTCCGCCGCCGAAGTGGACGCGCGCAACCCACTTCGGGCACTTGGCGTTGACATCAAGGAAGGATCGTGCGTGCTGGCCGTTGACTATGCGCCGCTCAGCGTCGACATCGATCCATGGGCCGGATTCCAAGGCCTCGCAGGGAAGACTTGCGTGCTCACCGTCAACGATCGCCCCTTCGCCGACGGCAAGGAGCGCAAGGTCCCCGTCACCTGCATTGGCTCAGAGTCCGATCTTCGGTATCGCGCGTGGGTGGAGATGAACCGCGCGTTCGTGGAGAAGCTGAGCGACGGCAAGGTGGGCTACATCTATGTGCCCAACACCGGAACGGATGGGCAGACGGACCTGGTGCGGCAATCGCTGGCGGCACGAGGCAAGCAAGCCGTCATCGTGGACGACCGGTGGAATGGCGGCGGGCAGATCCCCACGCGATTCATCGAGCTGTTGGATCGACCCGTCACCAACTTCTGGGCGCGGCGCGACTCGGACCCGTGGGTGTGGCCGCCGGACGGCATCTTTGGCCCCAAGTGCATGCTCATCAATGGGCTGGCGGGCTCCGGCGGCGACATGTTCCCGTGGCTCTTCAAGACCTCCAAGCTCGGGCCGCTCGTGGGCACGCGGACATGGGGAGGCTTGGTTGGCATCTCGGGGACGCCGAGGTTTGTGGATGGCAGCGGCGTCTCGGTCCCCCAATTTGCCTTCTACGAGACAGACGGCACCTGGGGCATCGAGGGACACGGTGTTGACCCCGATGTGCCGGTCATCGATGACCCGGCGGCGATGAAGGGCGGGATTGCCCGAGGCGGCACCGATCCACAGCTGTCCAAGGCCGTGGACCTCATGTTGCAGGCGATCCAGCAATCTCCCTTCAAGGTGATGCCGGTTCCGCCGTACCCTGACCGCAAGGGAATGGGGATCCTCCCCTCCGACCGCTGACGCACTCGCCACACCCAATGCAGCCCACCGCCGCCGCCAGTTCACTTGAGTTGGCGGTGACTGGGATGCACTGCGCCGGATGTGCATCGGCGATCCAGCGTGCCTGTGAGCACGTCCCCGGAGTGCGCGCCGCGCAAGTGAACTTCGCCACGGCCACGGCGCGGGTGGAACTGGAGGCCGGCGTTTCGGCCGATGCGTCACTCCGCTGCGCGGTCAGTGACGCCATCGTCGACGCGGGCTTTGGCGTGGTAGCGACCGAGGATCCAGCCGTCGCAGGTCTCTCCTCCTCGCCAGCACACGCCAGCACGCACGACCACCGCGCGCACGAACTGACGGCAACGATCGACTCGCTTCGAGCGAGGTTCTGGGTCGCCGCCGTGCTTGGTGTCCCGGAGCTTGTGCTGGGAATGTCGCACGGCGCGCTCTGGCCGGAATCGATCCGGCACACGGTCCTTCCCGGCTGGATTGAGTGTGCGCTCACGACACCAATCGTCCTCTGGTGCGGGTGGCCGATTGCCCGGCTGGGACTGGGTGCCCTCGCCCACGGCCGCGCGAACATGCACACGCTGGTGACGGTGGGCGTCTGGACTGCGTACGCCGCGTCGATCGTGTCGCTGGTGTGGCCGGGTGCGCTGCAGGCGGCCAGTTCGGCGGGCGCGCCGGAGTCAGCCGCACACCCCCCACTCTTCTTTGAAGGCGCGGCGATCATCACTGTGTTCGTGCTCCTGGGAAGGATGCTGGAGTCGCGAGCGCTCCTGCACACGGGCGACGCCGTGCGCGCGCTTGCGTCGCTGATGCCATCGTCGACGCGCATCGTCCGGGGCGGCCAGGAAACGGAGGTCCCGGTGGACCACGTCGTCGTTGGCGACATCGTCTCGCTCCGGCCCGGCGAGCGCATCCCGGTGGACGGGATCATTGACGATGGATTCGCGGCGCTGGACGAAGCCAGCCTCACCGGCGAACCGATCCCCCGCGATGTTCGGCGCGGCGACCACGCCCGCTCGGGCGGCATCGTCCGAGGTGGGGCACTGCGCATCCAGGCCACCGCGACCGGTGCCGGATCCACGCTGGCGGGAATCCTGAACGCCGTGCGCGAAGCACAGGGGTCTCGAGCCCCGGTCGAGCGACTCGTCGATCGCGTCGCCGCGTGGTTCACGCCAGCGGTCATCGTCCTGGCCGTCGCGTCCGCGGCAGCATGGTGGATCGCTCGACCCGAGAACCCCGCGATCGCACTAGTGACCTTCGTGACGGTGCTGGTGATCGCGTGCCCGTGTGCCCTGGGCCTGGCCACCCCCACGGCGGTGAGCGTGGGCGTGGGTCGAGCGGCCCGCGCCGGCGTGCTCTTCCGAGGCGCCAATGTCTTTGAGCGCGCGCGAGCCATCAGCGTCTTGGTCGTGGACAAGACAGGGACGCTGACGGAGGGTCGCCCCGACATCACGAAGATCACGATGATCACAATGGCACCGGGCGCGATCCCCCTGCCGGGTGCCGGCGATGAATTGAGTCTCCTCGCACTCGCCGCCGCCGCTGAGGAGCGGTCAGAACATCCACTGGGCCGCGCCGTCGTGCGGGCCGCCGCCGCGAGAGGCCTGGCCGTCACCACGCCGACTGAGTTTCGATCCCACGAGGGTGGCGGCGTGGAGGCCGTCGTCGATGGGCGGAGAGTCCTGGTGGGGAACGCACGATTCATGGAGTCGAAGGGTGTGGCGATGAGTGCCGGCGCTCCCGCCACGCCGGCGACGACGATGCTCTGGGTTGCCATCGATGGATCTCTTGTCGGTTCGATGACCGCAGCCGACAGGATCCGGGGCGATGCCCCCGCCACCATGGCGGCACTTCGTCGACTTGGCGTGGAGGTCGTCATGGCCACCGGCGACGCGGCGGCACCGGCCGCGGAGGTGGCTCGCACCCTAGGCATCCACAGGGTCTTTGCTGAGTGCACGCCGGAACGCAAACGCGCCATCGTGCAGGAACTCCAAGACGGCGGCGTGGCGGTCGCGTTCGCCGGCGATGGCGTGAATGACGCCCCGGCCATCGCCCAGGCCGATCTGGCGTTGGCGATCGGCGAGGGGGCCGACGCCGCTCGTGCCGGCGCCGGAGTAGTCCTGGTTCGGGATGGAATCTCCGCCGCCGCTGACGCGCTGGTGATCGCCCGCCGGACCATCCGCACGATTCATGCCAACCTGTGGTGGGCCTTCGCCTACAACGCGGCCTGCCTTCCCCTGGCCGCAGGGCTCTCCATCGTGCTCTTTGGAACCCCGCTTCCGCCCGCGGTGGCCGGAGCGGCGATGGCCTTCTCCAGCGTGAGCGTGGTGCTGAACAGCTTGCGACTCGCCCGGCTTCGTCTCCCCGGCACCGACTCGACAAGCGCCCCCTGAGGAGTTATGTTTCCGACTCCTCCGGATCGACACAGCACGATGCCTGACGCAGCAATGCCAGAAGCCACCACGACAGAGCGGACGAGCACGGCGAGCGAGCCGTTGATCGTCGCCCGCGGGCTGGACAAGCGCTTCGGCGCGATCCACGCCGTCCGGGGAATCAACCTCACGGTGCGTGCCGGTGAGGTGCTTGGGTTCCTGGGACCAAACGGCGCCGGCAAGAGCACCACCATGCGCATGCTCACCGGTTTCCTGGAACCCACTGCGGGGAGCGTGACGCTGGCGGGAATCTCCTTGCAGGGCAACCCTCTCGATGCAAAACGGACCTTTGGGTACCTCCCCGAGGGCGCCCCCGGATACCCCGACATGCGCGTGGAGGAGTTCCTGCGGTTCATCGGCCGCGCACGGGGGTTCAACGGCGACGGCCTCACGCGCGCCGTGGACACCGTGATGGATCGCGTGAACCTTGGGACGGTGCGACGACAGACGCTGGAGACGCTCTCGAAGGGCTTCAAGCGCCGCGTGGGGCTGGCTCAGGCGCTGATCCACGACCCTCGCATCCTCATCCTGGATGAACCCACAGACGGCCTGGACCCGAACCAGAAGCACGAAGTGCGAGAACTCATCCGGCACCTCGGGACCGATCGAGCCGTCGTGCTCTCCACGCACATCCTGGAGGAAGTCGAGGCGGTGTGCACGCGCGCGCTGATCATCAACCGTGGCGAGATCGTCTTTGACGGCACTCCCGACGACATGGATTCCAAGGCTCCGCGCAGCGTGAGCAAGAACCGGCTGGACCATGTCTTCCGCTCGCTCACCACCAAGGACACCGCGGAAGATGCCACGCGACGCGTCGCCCGGAGCCTGGGAGTTGAGGTCAAGGGAGCATCGCGATGAGCCGGTCCACCACTCGCCGCACTCGCGTGTTCACGATATTCCGGCGCGAGCTGGCGGCGTACTTCAACACGCCGCTCGCCAGCGTCTTCCTGGTGATCTTCCTGTTCCTGTCGGGTCTCTTTACCTTCAACATCGGCGGGATCTACGACCGCGGCCAGGCGGACCTTCGCCCGTTCTTCCAGTTCCTGCCGTGGCTGTTCCTCTTCCTTGTCCCCGCGATCAGCATGCGGCTGTGGGCGGAAGAGCGCCGGACGGGCACGATCGAGCTGCTCGTGACTCTCCCCTTCACGGTCACCGACCTGGTGCTGGGCAAGTTCCTGGCGGCGTGGGCGTTCGCCACTGTCGCGATCATCCTCTCCGCGCCGCTGTGGTTCACGGTGACCTGGCTTGGGTCGCCGGACCACGGCGTGATCATCGCCAGTTATGTGGCCAGCACGCTGATGGCAGGCGCGTTCCTGGCGATCGGCGGGTGCCTGAGCGCGGTCACCAAGAACCAGGTCATCGCCTTCGTGCTCTGCGTCGTGGCCTGCTTCCTGCTGCTCATCACGGGGCTCCCCGCCGTCCAGGACTATGTCTCCGGATGGGCACCGCGCGAGGCGGTGGAGGCGCTGGCCTCCATGAGCGCGCTGTTTCACTTTGACTCGATCCTCCGCGGCGTCCTGGACCTGCGAGATGTCCTCTACTTCGTCAGCGTCATCGTGGCGGGGCTGGCCTGCAACGCGTGGCTCATCCAGTGGAGGAAAGCAGACTGATGGCTCGATTCCGCCACGCACCGACTTGCGCTGCACCCGACTGCGCCTCGCGCACGGGGCACGCCGCCCGTGGCACGATCCTCGCCGTCGCCATCGTGATCGTCGCCGTGGTGGCCTTCAATACCGCCGCGGCATTCCTGCTTCGATCGCTCCGCCTCGACCTCACGGAATCCAGGCTCTACACGCTGTCGCCGGGCGTGGTGAAGATTGTTGATTCGCTGGATGAGCCCGTCCGGCTGGACCTCTACTGGAGTGCGCAGGCCGGTGAGCAGACGCCGCAGATTCGTTCGTACGCGCAGCGCGTTCGCGAAACGCTTGAGGAACTGACGGTGATGAGTGGTGGCAAGTTGTCGCTCTCCATCATCGACCCCGAACCCTTCAGCGAGGCGGAAGACGCGGCGCGCGCCGCCGGGCTGGCGAAAATCTCCGTGGACGGCGCCGGCACCACCCTCACGCTTGGCCTGGTGGTCCGAAGCAGCACGGACCAGCAAGAAGTGCTCCCTTACCTCGCCCCGCAGGACGAGTCCTTCCTGGAGTACGAGGTGGCTCGCGCGATCTTGGCGGTTGGTCGCGAGACCAAGCCAAAGCTGGCGCTGGTCTCCAGCCTCACCACGGAGAGCACCTTCAATCCACAAGTCCAGCGCGAGCCCATGCCCGCGCCGCTCATCTTTGAGCAATTGCGGCAACTGGCCGATGTGGAGACCGTGCCGCTCACTGCGGATGCGCTCCCCGCGGATGCGCAGGCGCTGGTGCTGGTCCACCCGCGCGCGCTGAGCGAGTCGATGCTCAAGGCGATCGACGCCTTCGCGCTCAGCGGCAAGCCGATCATCCTCTTCTTTGACCCGTGGTGCGAGACGGACCCCAGCGCGCAAGATCCCGGCTTTGGGGGCAGTCGTCCAGGCACCAGCAGTGAATTGGATCCGCTTCCCGCCGCGTGGGGATGGAACATCAGCACGGATGTGGTGGTTGGCGACCTCAGTTACGCCACGCGCGTGCGAGCTCCGGCACCTGGCGGCGGCGTTCGCGAGCTGGACTACCCCGTGTGGCTCTCGCTCACGAAGGGCGCGCTGGTCGCCGAGGACCCGATGACCAACGGGCTCAACGGCATCAATCTCATGTCCGCTGGAGCCGTGGAGCCGGTCGAGGGAGCGTCCACCACGATTGAGCGAGCCATCCACTCCAGCAAGGACTCGCAGCTCATCCAGACGCTCAAGCTGGGCTACTTCGGCGATCCCGAGCAACTCATCAAGGACTTCAAGAGCGACGACACCGAGCGCGTGCTGGCGGCGCGTGTGACCGGAGCCATCACGACGGCCTTCCCGCCCGCGGATGGGGGATCTCCTCGCACGGGATCGCTCAACCTCTTCGTCATCGCCGACGCCGATTGCCTGGCCGACCGGACGTGGGTCACCGAAGAGCGCATGGGCAATGTCTCGCTGGGGTGGCGCTCCATCGCCGACAATGGCCCGCTGGCCTACAACGCCATCGAGATCATGACGGGCACGGAAGCGCTCTCCGGCCTTCGCGGGCGCGGCGAATACCGGCGACCCTTCGAACGCGTCAACGCCATCCAGCGCGCCGCCGAGGCGCAGTTCGTGACGCGGGAGAAGGAACTCCAAGAGGAGATCCGAAAGGCGGAGATGCGCATCGCGCAGCTGCAGCGCGAGCGCACCGACCAGTCCAGCGTGATCCTGACGCCTGAGCAGGAGGCGGAACTGGCTAAGGCCCAGTCGGAAGTGCTCCAGGCCCGAAAGGAACTTCGCCAGGTGCAGTTTGACCTGCGGAGGGATGTGGCCGACCTGGGCACACGCCTCATGGTGGCCAATGTGGTGTTGTGGCCTCTCTTCGTCGCAGCCGCAGCAGCCTGGTGGATGATGCTTCGGTCCCGGAGGAACGGCTCGTGAGCTGCGGGCCGGCTCGAGGACTGTCCGCTCGCGGGCTCACGGCGAGATCGTTGGTTGGCCTCGTGGCGGGAGCCGCCCTCCTGGTCGTGCTTGCGGTGTACGGCTTCCGCAGCCGCACGGCGATGCTGCGCACGCAAGATGGCACTGGTCCTGTCTTCCCCGCGCTTGGAAACGCAGCCGCGATGAACGCCATTGATCGGCTGGAAGTGGACGACGGCATCGACACGGTTGTGCTGGCACGCACTGCCGATGGCGGCTGGGTCATTGCATCGACTGGCAACTACCCTGCCGACGCCAGCGCGGTGAAGTCGGCGCTCATGGGGCTGGCCTCGCTGGAATTTGACCAGCGACTCACCGCCAACCCTGCCAAGCACGGCGCGCGCAGCCTGGAGTACCCGCGTGTCCCCGATCCCACCGCGGCATCGACAGATGGATCGGGTACGACAACGGAGTCGGCGTCGGGCGGCGCTCCTCCGCGAACTGGAACGCGACTGCGCGCCTTCGCCGGCGGCGACCAACCAGTGGCCGCGGCCATCGTGGGGCAGTCCACCTACAAGCCCCGGACGCAGGCCATCCGCCTCGACGGCGAAGACCAGGTCTGGCGAGTGAAGGGAAGTGCGGAGGCGAAGCCGGACCGATCCACCTGGATGGAGCGGGAGCTCATCGCGATCCCATCCGATTCCATCCAGCGCATCGAGTTCGAGGGGCTGGAGATTTCGCGCAAGGCGCCCCCTGCCGCTCCCGAGGGAGCCGAGGCCGGAGCCGCGCCAGACACGCTGTCCGCACCGCCCGCGTCATCCGCCGATTGGGATGTCGTCATCCTCGGTCCCGTGGAGTGGGACGCGTCGGATGCCAACCGCGCGAAGGGTCCGCTGACCTCCCTCTTGACGCGGCTGGAGATCGACGACATTCGCGTCGCGACGGACATCGCATCGTGCGAGCCGACCGTGCTCCACTACTCACTCTCAGACGGGGCACTGGACTTCACGATGTGGGACGAGGACGGCCGCACCTGGATGTCCTTGAGCGGCGACAAGGCGCCGACGAGTGCGGCGGAATTCCAGTTCCGGCTGCCGGAGTGGAAGGCGAACCAGATCAAGAACCTGCGGCCGAGACCGCGCGTTCCCGAAGAGCCGCTGACGCCACCGGCGCCAGTCACTCTCCCGGCGCCCTAGCCCAGGATCTCCGTGACAGCACTGTCGGCGTCGTGGAAACTGTTTTCCCACGCGGGGAGCGCCCAGTTGTCCTGGTTCACGAAGTGAATGCGGCCGTCAATGGACCTGCGCAGCACCTCGCCGTATCCAGCCGAGAGGAACCCGGGTTGCATGAACGGCATCGCGTGCCCCCACCGCGTGAGGCGGACCTGTTCGACATCCTTCACCGCCGTGAACCGTGCGGTGTGCCATGGCAGTGGCCAGTACAGAGTGAGGACATCGGCATTGGCCGCCGGACCATTCGTAAAGCTCCCCGCAAGGACATCGGTGATGCGACGGTCAAACTCCATGTCGGGGCCCGTCTCCGGGAACGAATCGTTGTGGACCAGGAAGATGTCGTAGAAGTCTCGCGGCGCCGGACGGCGCAGGAGCACATTGGCGACGATGTAGGCCACCGTCGGCACCTGGTGCGTGGCCTGCTCCTTGCCGGAGTCGTAACTGGCCAATTCCGGCATGATGTGGCGAGCGAGGAACTTGCTGCCGGCGTGCACCGCATGCTGCGCCCGCGTCATGCGTGTCCTTCCAAATCGATCGTTCCAGGTGACACGCACGGCCCTGGAACCGGGCTCCAGCCGGACATCGATCACCCTGGCAGAGAGTCGCGCCATCGGCAAGGCGTTGACGCCAATCGGTGCGCCGCGCAATCGACGACGCTCCGCCGCCTTCATGACCCCCCAGAGGCGTTGCGCCAGCCCAGCGTTCCCCCCGGGGAGCACGATGCGGCCAAACTCCTCGGCCGCCAGGAAGTTCCATCCGGCGGCGGCATTCAAGATCTCCCAGCCGACGCCAAACGAGGAGTAGCAGTAGGCCTGGATGGCATCCGCGGCCAGCGGCGGAAGCGGGCCGCCGATCGTGGACTCGATGTGGTCCTTGAGCGTGAATTGGTCCAGTTTCAGGACCAGTGCCTCTGAGGCTGCGTCCAACGGAATGTCGGGATAGGTTTCGTTGGCGTAAGTGTGCACCATGCGCCGGTATCCCGCCAGCGCCGTCCGCTCGTCCGAGGAGCAATCCGCGCACAAGTCCTCCACGATCTGATTGGCAAACTCGACCCGGAATCCGTCACCCGCGTCAATGCGGGCATCGTCGTAGATGCCGAGCTCCACGTAGAGCTTGTCCTCGATCGTCCCGCCGTCCGGCACCATGAAGTACGCGCTTCCCAGCGAGTACGGGATTCCGCGCCACGACTCGCCGATCGCGTTGCCTCCCAGGCGCGGGCGCATGTCAAACATCGCCACATGGACCGTGGGGTCACGCTGAGCCAAGAGCGCACCCGTGGCCAGGCCGCTCAGCCCGCCACCGATGATCGCGACATCCACTTCTTCGTCGATCCCAAGCGCGTCACCCAGTTGCGGCGAGTGAAAGGGAAGCGTGCCCGGCCCAAACCAGTCGCCATGCCACTGTGACCGAAACGGCATGCCATGGATCATCGTGCTCTGGCCGAGAGCGCCATCGACCAGATGGAGAAATGGATCCGCCGGATCAAGCGTGGTGACGCCACCGGTTGCCGTCCGCTTGCGTGGCGACTGCCCCAGGCACCACTCCATCCCTGCGGGGAGGGACAAGACCGGATGCTCTTCGCCCAAGCCATGACGGCGCCACCAACGCCGCCGAGAGTGCGCCGAGGCCCTGCCCGAGGATCGCGCGGCGATCCGACCGCGAATCGCGCTGTTCTCTGCGGTCATGCGGGGCAAAACCCATGGGACAAGGGTAATCCAGTCCGGGCAAACTGCCACAGAATCGACTCAACTTGCCAGAGCGTTTTTCCGATGTATATTGCCCGTCTTGCCCAGTCGCCCGAAAGGACTGGGTCCGCAAGTGCCACTTGCCATTTGCGGGTGTAGCTCAGTGGTAGAGCGCCACCTTGCCAAGGTGGATGTCGAGGGTTCAAGTCCCTTCACCCGCTTCCTGGGTCGCGGCGAACCTAGCGAGGCCGCGGACCAGCCACGGCTGAGCGCCGCAAGTTCGAGCCTGAGTCTCCGTTGGAGCAATGACCCCCGCCTTGGGGGTTTTTTCTTTCACTCGCCATACGATGAAGAGCCCGTGCCCCCTCCCCGCCTCATCCGCCTTCGGAGGCCGCCGATCCTTCATGTCGAGCCCGGGCCGTTTCTTCCCCCGCTGCCGTCAGAAACCACGCTGGATGATGTGGACCACGCCTGGCGAGGCCTGTGCGCCCTCAACCCCCGCTACCACGACGGCGAGATGCTCACGGTCCTGGGCGTCAGCCGAAACGGCTACGGCGGTGTGACCATCAATCTGGCGCAGATTTCCTACCGATTCCATGCGGTGCGCCACGCTGGGATCCCGCTGGGACTTCAGCCGCTTGGCGTCAAGGCGATGGTCAGCAGCAGTGATGGCGACCGGTTCCTCATGGGCCAGCGCTCGCCGAGCGTCTCCACCTATCCCGGTCTCTGGGAGTTTGTGCCAGGCGGATCGGTTGAGCCGGGCATGTCGATTCGTGATGCCCTCCATCGTGAGTGGGTCGAAGAGTCCGGGGTCGCAGCCGAGTCGCTTCGAGACCTGGTGCCCGTGGCGGTGCTGTTTGACCCCGATGCGTCAACATGGGAAGTCGTGCACCGGGCAGAACTCGCAAGCGAGTGTGACCTCCACACGTCCTGGGAACACACTTCGCTGCGTTGGCTCGCCGTCCACGAGATCACTTCGATGCGGGATTCCCTCTCCCCCGCCTGCGCGCTCATGCTGGAATTGCTACCACTCCCCCGCGTATTCGATTGAGTGCGGCGCAGGGCAGGTGATGGCCCAAAGCCGACCTCGATCTCCTCATGGTTGGATCCTTGTCGCCCGCCACGAAGCGCGAGGTTCAGTCCTCACCCAGACCGCTCGATCGTGGAGCCTCCCCGAGGCGTTGGTCCACAACTCCACTCCCGTCGCCACGATCCGAGAACCACCCCAGTGCGGCGGCCGTGGGATCGCCACATCCGGTCCGCCAGCGCACGCTGCCGCCAGCGCGACGGGCGAGACTCCGAGTGACCGCATTGCCTTTGCGACCCTCTCAGCCAATGCCTGCCGTGACTCAATCGGTTCGGACTGCTCGCTGGCCCAGGCGCCAAGCCGCGAGAGCGGGTGACGAGAGGCAAAATAGGCGTCACTCTCGGTATCGCTGACTCGCTCGACGGCCCCCTCGACCCGCGCTTGATGCCCCGGGTGATCAAAGTGAAACACCGCAGCGGCTCGGGGATTCGCTTCCAACTCGCGCCCCTTGGCGCCGTGGCGATTCGTATAGAAAACAATCGCGCCCGCGTCCGCGTCGATCGACTTGCACAGCACGATCCTGACGCGGGGTGCGCCGTCCGGCGACACAGTCGCCAGCGCCATCGAGTCGGGATTGGGGACCCGCTTCTCCCGCTTCGCGTCCTCGAACCACTCGATCAAGAGCGGGAATGGGCTCGCGGGAAGCGGCTCGGGAAGTCCCGGGCCACCGAGGAGCGAGATCGCCTGCGCGAGGAGGTCCATGGGGCGGATTCTATGACGGCGAGCGTTGGCTTCCTGTCAAGGACGGTTGGCGTCCCGATATGCTCCAAACTCCTCGATTTCAAGGGCGAATCCTGCTCCACCGAGATCCCGATCACCATGACCATGACCGCCACCCTATCGCTCCTCGAGACCGTCAACGCCGGCACCCCAGCCGGGACCCCCGCCATCGACTCGCTGGCCATCAACACGATCCGGACGCTGGCGATGGATGCGGTGCAGAAGGCGGAGTCGGGGCACCCGGGCGCGCCGATGGGCCTGGCACCGGTGGCCTACGAACTCTTCCAAAGCGAGATTCGATTCGATCCCAGCACTCCCACGTGGGCGAACCGCGATCGCTTTGTGCTCAGCAACGGCCACGCATCGATGCTCCTCTACGCCACGCTCCATCTCTGCGGCGTGCCCCAACTGGATCGGCACGGCAAACCGACCGGCGAGGAAGCCGTGTCGCTGGACCAGATCAAGCAGTTTCGCCAGCTCAACAGCCGCACGCCAGGTCATCCGGAGTTTGGCATCACCACAGGCGTGGAGACGACGACTGGCCCACTCGGCCAGGGCATCGCCACCAGCGTCGGCATGGCGATCGCCGAACGATGGATGGCTGCCCGATACAACAAGCCTGGCTTTGAACTCTTCTCGCATCGAGTGTGGGCGATCTGCGGCGATGGCTGCCTGATGGAGGGAGTCTCCAACGAAGCAGCGTCGATGGCTGGACACCTTGGCCTGGGCAACCTGTGCTGGATCTACGACAGCAACAAGATCACGATCGAAGGCTCCACGGACCTTGCGTTCACGGAGTGCATGCGATCCCGGTTCGTCGGCTACGGCTGGAATGTGCTGGAGGTGGCCGATGCCAATGACTTGCCGGCATTGCGCGCCGCGTTTGGTGGCGCCAAGAAGGTTACCGACACGCCCACGCTCATCATCGTGCACAGCCACATCGGCTGGGGGTCGCCGCACAAGCAAGACTCCCACTCCGCACACGGTGAGGCACTGGGCGTGGACGAGATCAAGGAGACCAAGCGCGCCTACGGTTGGCCGGAGGACAAGAGTTTCTTCGTCCCCGATGGCGTGCGCGAGCGCGTCGCGGAACGGCTGGGCGCACGAGGCAAGGCCGCGCGCGCCGAATGGGACGCGATGTTCGCGAAGTACCGCGCGCAGTTCCCCGACCTTGCCGCCCAGATCGACTGCATGGAATCCCGCACCCTCCCCAAGGGTTGGGATGCGGCGCTCTGTGCGTTCCCGGCGGACGCGAAGGGGATGGCCACCCGCGCGTCGGGCGGCAAGGTCCTCAACCAGATCGCGAAGGGAGTTCCCTTCTTGGTTGGCGGTGCGGCGGACCTGGCTCCCAGCACCAAGACACTGATCGACGGCGAGTCCGGGTTCCAGTCGGCTACGCCTGCAGGGCGCAACATGCACTTCGGCATCCGCGAGTTTGGCATGGGTGCCGCCTGCAACGGCATGTGCCTCTCGGGTCTCCGCTCGTACGGCGCCAGCTTCTTTTGCTTCACGGATTACGCCCGCCCAGCCATCCGGCTCTCTGCGCTCATGGAGATTCCCGTCCTCTGGATCTTCACGCACGACTCCATCAACTTGGGCGAAGATGGACCCACGCACCAGCCGGTGGAGCATCTGGCGTCACTTCGTGCGATCCCCAACCTCCACACCTATCGCCCCGGCGACGCCAACGAAGTGGTGGAGTGCTTCCGCCAGGCGATGACCCACACGCACATGCCCGCGATGATGGTGCTCTCGCGCGGCAATGTGCCGACACTTGATCGGTCGACGGTGGGCGCGGCGAGCGGCTGCGCACGCGGCGCCTATGTGCTCAAGGAGGCCAGTGCCGCTCCCAAGGCGATCCTCATCGGAACCGGCACGGAACTCCCGCTCTGCGTGAGCGCCGCGGCGACGCTGGAAGCCGCTGGAATCCCGACTCGCGTGGTCAGCATGCCATGCACCACACTTTTTTCCGAGCAAGATGCCGCATACCGCGAGTCGGTGCTTCCGCGCGCCGTGACCGCACGAGTGGCGGTGGAAGCGGCCTCACCGCTCGGGTGGGATCGATGGATCGGCGACCGCGGCGCGTTCATCGGCATGACCACCTTTGGCGCCAGCGCCCCGGCGGGCGATCTCTACAAGCACTTCGGCATCACGCCGGAGCGGATTGTGGAAGCAGCGAAGCGCCTGGTTGGGTAGTTGGGTAGTTGGGAGCAGGCGTCCGCCGCGGCGCCGGAGTCGGGGGGCGGCTTCAGTCACTCGTCCGAATCAAGGTCCGTCGACTCCTGAGAGTCCATCTCGCCCTGAATCTGCGCCGACTCCAGGTCGCGGTCTGACTGAGTGCCAAAGATCGATCCCGAATCCTGGCCACTGTCGCAGGCGCAGAGGCACGCCACGACGACGATTGCGATGAGTCCCAGTCCAATGGGGGGGCGCGCGCGACTCATGGGGTCTGCCCCTGCTGGAGGTTGGGTTCGTAGATCCCCTGCTGCTCCTGCTGGAGCCGTTGCTTCTCCAGTTCATTCTTGTCCTGCTGCGTGCCGACCAGCGCACCGCCCAGCGCACCGATGCCGGCTCCGATAGCCGCGCCTTCCCAACCGCCAGCAATCGCCCCGACGCCAGCCCCGACACCAGTGCCAACCAGCGCGTCGGTTTCGGTGTTGTTCTGGCAACCGATGGAGATCGCCGTGACGAGTGACGCTGCGCCGAGAGTGACGCGACGAATGGTGTGCGTGGGTCGATTCTGCATGCAGCAATGCTACGCTTTGTGACATGCCACCTCAGACCTTGGCCGCGCACATTGTGCTGGGAATCGCTTCGATTGGCTGGGGACTCGCCGGGGCCCAGGGTCCGGCCGCGCCTGCGGAGCAGCAACCACTGGCGGGGCTCACCGCGCCCGTCGAGGTCACGATGGACAACCGAGAGGTACCCACCATCGAGGCCCGTTCGGCACTGGATGCCTTCCGCGTCCAGGGCTTCGTCCATGCGCAGGCTCGATTTGCCCAGATGGATGCGATGCGCCGATTGTCGGCCGGCGAGACGGCTGAACTCCTGGGGAAGGCTTCCGTCAACCGGGATATGGCCCTTCGGGAATTCCGGGGTCGCGAGGTGGCACGGGCCTGCATCGAGGCCCTCTCTCCAGAAGAGCGCGCCATGTTGGCCGCGTATGTCGCGGGAGTCAACGACGGGATCGCCGCGCTCCCCATGCCGCCGATGGAGCACACCCTGCTTGGGCTCAAGCCCGCAGCGTGGAAGCCTGAGGACTGCGCGCTGGTGTACCTCTCGATGTTTCACTCGCTCGCGCGTACCGGCCGCCACGACGACACGTTTCAGCGGGTGTTGCAGCAGCTCCCGCCACAGGTCTCGGCGTTCCTGGCCTCCCCCCTCTCGCGATTCGATTGCCCAATCATTGCCGATGGTGCGGACTGCGTGTTGCCACCGATCCCAGACGGAAGCGTGATCGACCTCCGCGCCACACCGCAGGCGCACGCCCACTCGCAGGGACTTGACTCCACGGCGCTCATGGACCTGAACTGGCTCGAGTGGCAGATGCGCGGCGCGCTCGCCGGGAGCAATGCATGGGCCGTCGCGGGGAGCAAGACGGGCGACGGGCAGGCGATCCTGGCGAACGACCCGCACCTGCAAATCACCGCCCCGATCCTCTGGTATCGATGTCGCCTGCAGTGGCACGGCGTGGACTGGACAGGGCTCTCGATTCCTGGCGTCCCTGGCATCGTGATCGGCACCAACGGGATGGTCGCCGTCGGATTCACCAACACCGCCGGGGACTTTGAGGATCTGGTGATCGTCGATGTCGATCCCAACGACTCGACGCGATACCTGACGCCGACTGGAAGCGAACCCTTCGGCGAAGTCATCGAGACGATTCATGTCCGCGGCGGGAAGGACGTGGAACACCGCATGCGAACGACGAAGTGGGGTGTCGTGTCGGGGACCACGAGGTACGATGACGACGTGGAGCGCCCTGTCGTGTCACTCTGGGTGGGCGCGCGCGCCGAGGCGATCAACTTTGACATCCTCAAGATGTCGGGGGCGAAGACGGTGGACGAGGCAGCCACGGTCCTTGCTTCGTGGCACGGGCCCAGCCAGAACGGCCTGATCGCGGATTCGTCAGGTCGCATCGGGTGGGTCATGACCGGGTGGATCCCCGAGCGAAACGGCCACGATCCTCGGCTGCCATGGCGACCGACAGTGGACGGCGAGCCGTGGGCGACATCCATCCCCGAGGAGCGCCGACCGATGGTGATCGATCCTCCCGAGGGATTCATCGTGAGCGCCAACCATCGCAGCATCCCCATCGACCGCTGCGCGGACATCGGCTACTACTGGGCCAACCCCGAGCGTGCGCACCGGATCCGCGAGCGGCTGATCGAGTCAACCGCGGCACCGTCGGCGGCAGCCCCGGTCACCGAGCTTGACATGCTGGACATTCAGCTCGACACGCAGGTCTCTGGGCTGGAGCCATACCGCGCGATGGTGCTGGGGGCGATTCCGACGGCGGAATCGGACGAGGCACTCGCGCGCGCGCGCGCCCTCGCCGCTGCATGGAACGGGCGAGCCGATGCGGACCAGCCGGCCGTGGCGTTCCTGGGCGCGATGCAGCGAGAGGTGGCCAGGTCGATGGAGCAGGCCGTCGCTCGGTGGTGCCGCACACGCACCGGCCAGGACCTCAAGTTCCGAACGGTGGTGGACGAACCTTGGCTTCGAGTCGTCGAAGCACGTGCGCCCAACTGGCTCCCACCTGAGTTTGCCACGTGGGACGAGTGCCTCCAGGACTGCGCGCGGCGTGCGCTCAAGAACGAGCCGGGCGATGCTTCGTGGGGTGAACGCAATGCCGCTCAGTTCATGAGCCCCGTCGCCGAGGCCGTGCCGGAACCGCTGCGACCCGCGCTCACGCTGGACACCGGTCCGCAAGCCGGACACTTTCGCGCGGTTCGAGTGCAGACGCCTCGCGCGGCGGCCAGCGCGCGCCTCATCGTGAGCCCAGGCCACGAGGCCGACGGGATCCTGGAGACGCCCGGTGGCCAGTCGGGTGACCCTCGCTCCCCACACTACCGATCGTTCCACCAGGAGTGGCGCGACGGCGCGCCAACGCCGTTGCTGCCGGGGGCACCTGTGAAGTCGATCGAGTTCGTCCCCCCCGGGAAGTAGGCGGGAATCGGCCCCCTAAGGGGCTGATTCCCACCAACTTCTCTGGAGCCGTCACACCAGGATCGGCCGGACCACCTCTCCAGCCACATCGGTGAGCCGGTAGTCGCGGCCCTGGTGCCGGTAGGTGAGTTTCGTGTGGTCGATGCCCAGCTGGTGGAGCATCGTGGCATGGAGATCGTGCACCGCCACCGGGTTCTCCACGATGTTGTAGGAGTAGTCGTCGGTCGTGCCGTAGGCGATGCCACCCTTGATGCCGCCGCCTGCCAGCCACAAGGAGAAGCACCGCGGGTGGTGGTCGCGCCCGTAGTTGGAGGTCGTGAGCGTCCCCTGGCTGTAGGCCGTTCGGCCGAACTCGCCAGCCCAGAGGACCAGCGTCTCGTCCAACATGCCCTTGCGCTTGAGGTCGGTGACCAACGCGGCCTGAGCCTGGTCGACGACCTCGCATTGCTTCCGCAGCTCGCCCGGCAAATCGCTGTGCTGGTCCCAGCCTCGCATGTAGAGCTGGATGAACCGCACGCCGCGCTCGGCCAGCCGCCGGGCCAGCAGGCAGTTGGCGGCGAATGAGCCAGGCGTGCCCACCTGGGGTCCATAGAGGTCCAGCGTCTCTTGCGGCTCCTGCGTCAGGTCCGTCAGTTCGGGGACCGACATCTGCATGCGGAAGGCCATCTCGTGCTGCTCGATCCGAGCCTGGGTCTCCGCATCGAAGCTGCGCGACACTTCCTCGGCGTTGATCAGCCCCAGCACATCCAGCATGCGGCGACGATCCTCGCGCGTGACGCCGTCGGGATCTCGCAGGTACAAGACCGCATCGCGCCCCGCACGGAATCGGCACCCTTGGTGCTGGCTGGGAAGGAAGCCCGTCCCCCAGAATCGCGAGCTCAGCGCCTGCATGTTGCCCACGCCCTGCGTGATGAGCACCACGAACGCAGGCAGGTCCTTGTTCATCGACCCCAACCCGTAGCTGAGCCATGCGCCAAACGCGGGACGGCCGGGCTGCTCGTGGCCGGTCTGGAAAAAGGTGATCCCGGGCTCGTGGTTGATCGCGTTCGTGTGCATCGAGCGGATCACGCACATCTCGTTGGCGATCTTCTGCGTGTGTGGCAGGAGCTCGCTCAGGTGAATCCCGCCGGCGTCCGTGGGACAGTGGTCAAACCGGAAGATCGATGGTGCCACGGGGAATCGAGCCTGCCCGCTGGTCATTCCGGTGATGCGCTGGCCATTGCGCACCGAGTCTGGCAGGTCCTTGTCGTACTGCTTGACCAAGTCCGGCTTGTGATCGAAGAGATCCAATTGGCTTGGCGCCCCCTCCATGTGCATGTAGATGACCCGCTTCGCCTTGGGCGCGTGGGTGAGCGCCTGCGTGACGATCGCCTCCGCGGCCGACGCATCCTGCATGCCGGACCCTGGCCCTGCGCCGGACTGCGCTAGCACCGACCGCGCGAAGAGTGAATCCAGTGCGGCGACGCCAAGCCCTGCGCCAACGGTCCCGGCGGCCGAGGCGAAGAACCGTCGTCTCGTGAGATTGCGAAGGAAGCGCTCGACCTCGTCGTGCGAGGCGCCGCTCTGGTTGGTGGGTCGATCGCTCACGACAGTGGTCCTTTCACGCATCAGTCCTTCACGATGGCGGCGTCACTGGAGAGCACCGCGTTGGCAAGCATCGCCCACGCGGCCAGCTCTGCGGGTTCAATGGCGCGGTCGCGGGGCATGTCGCCCACCGACAGCAGCCGCAGGGCATCGTCGGGTGCCGCCGCGAATCGCTCGCGATAGTGTGCCAGCGCGGCAAGCATCGCGCTTCGCACGGTCGGCGTGGGCACCTTGCAACAGGCGATGGCCCACATCGCGTCGATGCGC
This sequence comes from Planctomycetota bacterium, assembly GCA_027618565.1. Classification (GTDB taxonomy): domain Bacteria; phylum Planctomycetota; class Phycisphaerae; order Phycisphaerales; family SM1A02; genus SXOD01. Next base: position 19,542 of record JAQCEQ010000026.1, read on the forward strand.
GGACCGTCACCCGTCGCCGACCGGTCGTTGAGCACGCGCTCGGCCAGCCCGCGCGCCGCCTCGACGAACTGCGGGTCGTTCCACAGTGCCAGCGACTGAAGCGGCGTGCTGGTGGGCATTCGCCTGGCGGTGCACGACTCGCGAATGGGCGCATCAAAGGTCAGCATCGTGGGCGGCGGTGAGGCGCGCTTCCAGTAGGTGTAGATGCTCCTTCGCCAGAGGTCTTCACCTTCACCGCGCACGAAGTTCCGTGTGTTGGATGCCGGCATCGCCACCTCGCGCCACAACCCCTCTGGTTGGTACGGCTTGACGGGTGGCCCTCCCACCTGCTCCACCAAGAGGTCCGACACGAAGAGCGCCTGGTCACGGAGCTGCTCCGCGGCAAGTCGCCTTCGAGGGAAGGACCCGAGCCAACGATTCTCTGGGTCGGCCTCCAGTCCCTCGCTTCCGCGGTCGGACGACTGCCGATAGGTCCGGCTGGTGAGGATCGTCTCGAGGAGCCACTGCGTGTTCCATCCACTCTCTCGGTACGCCACCGCGAGCCAGTCCAGCAACTCGGAGTGCGATGGCCACGAGCCCTGGTACCCGAAGTCCTCGCTGGTCTCCACGATGCCGCGGCCAAAAATCATCTCCCACACGCGGTTGACGACCACTCGCGCAAGCAGTGGGTTGTCCGCACTCGTGAGCCACTCGGCGAACCCAAGTCGGTTGCGAGGACGCTCGCCCAACATCCCCAGTGCCGCGGGCACTTCGCGGCCGACGGGCCTGGTCTCGTCGGCATGGTCGTATTGCCCGCGCTTGAGCACGAAGGTCGGTCGCGGCTCCATTCGCTCGCGCATCACCATGGTCTGGACCCGGCCGCCTTCCAGTTCCTTCTCGCGGAGCTGCTTCGTCGTGATCGTCGCCGTCGCATCGCCATACGCCGGCGAGTGCAGCGTGCGCCAGGCGGTCAGGAGCGACGGGGCCAGCGGTGCGCTCGAATCTGCTCCGACCTCGTCTAGGCCGAGCCACGCCACCTCCGCCGTGCCCAAGATGTCCGTTGGCGGCAGCGACCGGTAGGCAAACCCAGCGATCCCGCCGGTATTGGTCACTTTGCAGACCACTGTGTTGGCGCCGGCGCGCAGTGAAAGCGTCGCACGATCCTGGTCGGGCGCGGCGCCGCGCGCGACATGGTTGGCATGGACCAGTTGCCCGTTGAGATAGACATCGATCCCGTCGTCGCTTCCCAGCGAGATGGGAAGTTCGCGCGCGGTGGGTGAGTACATCGTCCTCCCCAGATACTCCACGCCAACGCCCTGACCCAGCCTCGCCACCTCGCCATCGGCGAATGGCCCCGGGTGCCGCCACGCCAGCTCGTCGTACTTCGCGGCAAAATTGATCGGCGTCGCTGACTCTGGTCCAAACGCTCGCTCGAAGAGCGACTCCGGCGACGCGCCCGCCTCTGCCTTGAACGGACCGATGATCGCCCAGTTGCTCGCGGCGATGGGCCACTCTCCAAGCGCCGTGTCCACGACTGGCGACACGGCTACGCGCACCCTGCCGAAGGAGTGATGTGTATACGGCGACTTGAATTCCAGCTGGACATGCAGTTCCGTGCCGCCATCGAAGCCGAAGGGCTCCTGGGCGAGAAAGATCGCCTGGCGATCACCGGGCGGCAGCATGTGTGCATTCACGGCCCACACCCTGTCGGCATCGTCGCTGCGGAGCACATTCACGATCCGGAAGTCGTCGTTGGGTTGTTCGACATCCGCCCACGCCCACATGATCGGCACTTCGACGCGCAGCGACGGGTCCGCGACCGACACCGCCTCGACCGAGATCGCCGACAGGATTGCGTTGCCGTTCTCCGCACGACCGACCTTGCCGCTTGGAAGCGACGCATCTGCGAGCGCGTCCAGCCGCAGGGCGCGAAGGTTTGTGGCATCGGTCCGTAGGACGAGGTCGTACTGGTCATCGTGCGACAGCACGCCGCTGGCCAGCACCGAGCCGTCGGGCTGCGTGGTCATCGTGGCGCCGGACTCAGCCGTGGCGGTCACCAGGTCGGGAAGCGTCCACTCAACGCCGGCGCGGTTGCGCACGCCAGTGCCAAAGTCACGCGCCATCCTTTCGTCGCCAGCGCCTCCAGCGTCTCGCTTCGCGGTCAGCAATGCGATTCCTGCCTTGACGGTCAGCAACTCACCATCCCGGGCAGGATCTGGGAGCACCATTGCAGGCTCGTACGCCCGCAACGGGTCGGAAAGCTGGGAATAGAGCCCCACCTCTTCGATGTTGTTGAAGAACGCGATGAGCGAATAGAAATCGTTCATCGTGATCGGGTCGAACTTGTGGTCGTGGCAACGCGCGCACCCAAGTGTCAACCCCATGAACGCCGTGCCGACCGTCGAGACGCGATCCACCGCGTACTCCACCAGATACTCCTCGTCGATCGCGCCGCCCTCATCAGTGACGACATGCATGCGATTGAAGCCGCTCGCCGTGATCTCATCCGTGGACGCCTCGGGAAGCAGGTCGCCGGCGAGTTGCTCGATCACGAACCGGTCGTACGGCTTGTTGTCCCGGTAGGCGGCGATCACCCAGTCGCGCCACGGCCACGCCGTGCGCCCGGCGTCGGTGTGAATGCCGATCGTGTCCGCGTATCGAGCCACGTCCAGCCACGGTGTCGTCAATCGCTCGGCGGTTCGAGTCGCGTACGGCTCGTCCTGCATGAGCGTCCGAACCAGCCGCGCCACCGCATCGGGTGCCGCGTCGGCCTCAAACCTCGCCACTTCGTCAGGAGTGGGAGGCAGGCCCGTGAGGTCCAGAAAGACTCGACGACAGAGCGTGGCACGATCGGCCTCCGGCGCAAACTGCAGGTGGTGCGCAGCGAGCCGTTCGCCAACGAACGCGTCGATGGGGTTTGTGACTGACGACGCCACGCCAATTGGAATCGCAGGCGCCACCGGGGCGACGAACGACCAGTGCGGCTCGTAGCTGGCGCCCTCGCCGATCCACCTCCGGAGCAGCTGTCGTTCATCCTCCGAGAGAGCCTTCCTCCCGCTGTCGGAAGGCGGCATGCGTTCCTCCAGGTCATGGGTGGAGAGTCGATGCCAGAGCGCACTGGCGTCGGGATCTCCCGGGACGATGGCCGCGCCTGCCTCGCGCGCCGCCAGCGCGGAGTCCCGTTCGTCTAGTCGCAACTTCGCCTTGCGCTTGGCTTCATCGGGCCCGTGGCAATTGAAGCATCGGTCCGAAAGGATGGGCCGGATGTCGCGGCCGTAGCGGACACCGTCCTCGACAGTGTCGGCAATCGACCCGCCAGCCAGCGCGGCGACGGGGAGCGCAGCCAACACGAGGCACCATCCCCAGCGGTCACTGGAACTGTGGGGCGTGCGCATGGGCATACGGTAGACCGGACAGGGTCCGAAGGCAACTCCACAAGTGTGATCCGTGACTGATATTGAGGAGCAAAGTCACCCGTGGGTCGCCAGCCAGCGCGGCAGGCGAGCTGCCAGCGTCGACTCCGCCCCCGCAGCAGCCCGCGTGTCCAAAAATCTTGCGCGAGTGCGCCGGCTGAGGATGTCATCCACTGACAAGGCCATCTCCTGCTCCACCGCCCACTTGGCGCACCGCATAGTCCAGGGGAGCCCCTCCGCGATCGGCTGGTCAAGCGACTCCCCGGGTGGGGGGCACATTCCCTGCATCGCCCCCCAGTCCGTGCCGTACGCCAGCCGCCAGTCGTTTCGGCCGCCGTCGCGATCGGCGGCGGTGATGGGGGCATCGGCATCGGGGGCCCCGTGCACTCGAAGCGTCTCGGTGCGGCACGGTGCGCTCTGGAGCAACGACGCGCTGATCGCGGCGTCCACCGTGTCCTGGGCCATGCGGCGGTAGGTGGTCCACTTGCCGCCCGTGATGGACACCAGCCCGCTTGCGCTCACTTCGACCTTGTGTGACCTCGACAACTTCTTGCTGGGGGCATCGACACCCCCCTCATGGACGAGCGGGCGCATGCCGGCATAGACCGCGCGAATGTCGTCGCGCGTGGGATCTCGCTGCATGTATCGCGCGGCGTTGCGCAGGATGAAGTCGATCTCCTCCTCGGTCGCCCGCGGCTCCAGCGCAGGCGCCTTCATCGGCGTGTCGGTCGTGCCCACCAGCGTGCGTCCGTGCCACGGGATGACGAAGAGGACTCGACCATCGTCGGTGTGCGGCACCATGATCGCCTCGCCGCTTGGCGCGAACGACCCGTCAAAGACCAGGTGCACGCCCTGCGCCGGCTCGATGATCCGCGGTGTCGCCGGGTCTGCCTGCCGACGAAGCTCATCCGACCAGATGCCGGTCGCGTTGATGACGCACTTCGCACGGATGTCGATCGAGGCCCCACCGCCGTGCTCGTCCGTGCACGAGGCGCCCCGAATGCGCCCCTCTCGCATCAGCAGGGAACGCACGCGCACGCGGTTGGCGACCACGGCTCCGTGCGCCGCCGCCGTCTGCGCCAGCGTGATTGCCATCCGCGCGTCGTCAAACTGGCCGTCGTGGTAGCGCACACCTCCCAGCAGTCCCTCCAGCGACACATTCGGGATCGCGGCGATCGTCTCCTCGCGCGACAGGTGCCGGCTGGGGGACAGGTTTCGCCTCCCCGCAAGTGCGTCGTAGAGCTTGAGCCCAACGCCGTAGAAGGGCGCTTCCCACCAGGTGTAGTGCGGGACGACGAACGGGAGGTCGTGCACCAGGTGCGGCGCGTTGTCGTGCATCGTGGCTCGCTCGGCAAGCGCCTCGCGCACCAGGCCGAAGTCCATCTGCTCCAGGTATCGAACCCCGCCGTGCACCAGCTTCGTGCTCCGGCTGCTGGTGCCCTGTGCGAAGTCGTGCGCCTCCACGAGCGCCGTCGTGAACCCGCGGCTGGCGGCATCCACGGCGCAGCCAAGGCCCGTCGCGCCACCGCCCACGACGAGGCAGTCGAACTCGCGCGCCGCCAGTTCCTTGAGTGCGGCGGGTCGATCCAAGAGTCGTCGTGCGGTCTTCATATCAGTGTGCCTGCGGTGATTCCCACCCCTTGGCGCGCTCGACGGCCCGGCCCCAGCGTGCGCGCTGGGCGGCACGCCACGCCCGGTCTCGCGCGGGCTGGAACACGCGGTCGATGCCGCGGTGCGCGGCGAGTTGGTCCATCGATCCCCACACTCCCGCCGAGATCCCCGCCATCAGCGCCGCGCCCAGCGCGGTGGACTCAAGCATGCGAGGGCGATCCACGTTCACGCCGCTCAGGTCGGCCTGGATCTGCATCAGCAGGTCGCTGGCGGCCGCGCCGCCGTCCACGCGAATGGAGCTGAGCGGCGCACCGCCGTCCTCTCCAAACGCATCGAACAGTTCCGCGCATTGGAACGCGATGCCTTCCAGCGCCGCGCGTGCGATGTGCGCCTTCGTGGCACCGCGAGTGAGTCCACCGATCAACCCGCGTGCGTGCGCATCCCAGTGTGGTGCCCCAAGTCCCGCGAAGGCGGGGACCAGCGTGACACCGGCGCTGTCCGGCACCGAACCCGCCAGCTCATTCACCTCCGGGCTGGTCGAAATGATTCCTAGCCCATCTCGCAGCCACTGGATCGTGGCGCCGCCCATGAAGACGCTTCCCTCCAGGGCGTAGGTCGGTCGCTCACCCTCGCGCTGCCACGCCACGGTCGTGAGAAGCCCGTTCTTGGAGTGCCGCAGCTCGTGCCCCGTGTTGGAGAGGAGGAAGCAGCCCGTTCCATAGGTGCACTTCGCCTGCCCTGGCAGCACGCACTGCTGTCCGAAGAGCGCCGCCTGCTGGTCGCCCAGGATTCCAGAGATCGGGACTTGAGCGCCAAGCACCGAGGCGTCGGTGTGCGCCGCGATGCCACCACTGGGGACGATCCTTGGCAAGATTGCCTTGGGAATCCGAAAGAGCGCAAGGAGGGAATCGTCCCACGCCAGCGTGTGCAGATCCATCAGCATGGTGCGACTGGCATTGGAGACATCCGTGACATGAGCAGCCCCCTTGGTCAGCTGCCACACCATCCACGAATCCACGGTGCCCGCGCAGAGTTCACCTCGCTCGGCCCGGGCGCGGAGAGGCGCCCCACCCTCCGAGAGCATCCACTCGATCTTGCTCGCCGAGAAGTACGGGTCGAGGACAAGGCCCGTCGCCCGATGGACGGCTTCCGCACGACCCGGCTCGGCACGCAGCGCGGCCATTCGAGGTGCCGTGCGTCGATCCTGCCACACGATCGCGCGCCCTGTCGGCAGGCCGGTCTCGCGCTCCCACAGCATGACCGTCTCGCGTTGGTTGGTGATGCCGATGGCCGAAAGCGCGCCAGCATCGACGCCCGCACTCTTCAACGCTCCATTGATCGCCCGTTGCTGCGACTCCCAGAGTTCCTGCGGATCATGCTCCACCCAACCGGGCTCCGGGAAGTGTTGCGGGAACTCCACTTGACCCACACCAAGCGTGCGCACGCTCTCGTCAAAGATGACCGCCCGCGAGGAGGTGGTCCCTTGGTCCAGGGCCATGACGAGTTTCGACACGGCTGGAATCTAGGCTGCAAGGGGGAAGTTGGTGGGATCCCACCAACTTCCGGGCGAGATCGCCTCACCCCATCCGGCTCAGCCACTCTTCTTCCAACTCAGGGATCTTCTTGGCCAGCCCGGCGTGCTCATTGAGCAGCGCTGCCGACCGAGCCCGGTCCTTGAACACCTCGGGGTCGGCCAAGAGCGCCTCAACCTCGCCGTTTCGCTTGGTCGCCGCGCCAAGTTGCTTCTCCACATCGGTGTCGGACAACCGGACGTGTGGCCCCCTGCGCTTGGGTTGAGGCGCAGTGGACTGTGCTTTCGCCTTCTCCTGCGCCCGTTTCGCCTCGGCCGCCTTTTTCCTCGCCTCGTCCTCGGCCGCGCGGGCCGACGCCTCCCGCGCCTGGACCACCATCTCCTTCTCGCGCGCTTCCCACTCGGTCCAGGAGCCGTCGAAGTCGATGACGCCACCCTCTCCATCCAGCACGATAAGTCGATCACAGGTCGCGTCGAGCAACGCGCGGTCATGCGTGATGAGCAAGAGCGTGCCGTCGTAGCCGCCCTCGTCCGGCGGCAGCGAGAGCGCGGCCTCCAGTCGCTCGGCGCTGGAAATGTCCAGGTGGTTGGTCGGCTCGTCCAGCACCAGCAGGTTCTTGGCGCTGGCCACCAACCCAGCGATCACTAGGCGCGTGCGCTCGCCGCCGGAGAGATTGCCCACGGCCTTGTCCTGGTCGCTCCCGGAGAAAAGGAACGCCCCGGCGAGGTTTCGCGCCTCCTGCTCATTGAGCTTGAGCCCGTTCCCGCGCGCCGGCACCGCGCGCTGCAGGTACTCCCACGGCGTGAGCAGCGGGTCCAGATGATCGTGCGACTGCCGGAACCACCCCGTCACCAGTCGCGGCGCTGCCTTCACAATGCCAGCATCGGCGTCGATCTCCCCAAGCAGCACCTTCACCAGCGTCGTCTTGCCCGCGCCGTTGGGTCCGACGATCCCAATCCGCTCGCCCGGCTTCACGCGCAGGTCAAATGGACGAAAGAGCATGCGATCGCCGTACGCCTTGGTCACCTGCTCTGCGTCGAAGGCCACATCACCAAGTCGCGGTGCGCGCGGAAGGTCGATCCGCAGCGCCTGCAACTCAATCGGGCGCTCCACCAGGTCGCTCTGCTTGTATCGCTCCAGCCGGGTGGCTCGACCGCGCGCCTGCTTGGCTCGCTGTCCGGCCTTGTAGCGACGTATGTACGACTCCTCCGCGCGGATCCGGTCCTGTTGCTTGTCGTGGACGCGTTGCTGCGACATGAGCCGCTCCTCGCGCAGCGTGACAAAGTCCGCGTAGTTGCCGGGGTACTCCCGCAGCGACCCATCGAAGACTTCGATGATCCGGTGCACGACTCGATCCAACAGCCAACGATCGTGAGACACCAAAATGACCGCGCCCTTGAAGTCGTCCGCGAGGAAGTCCTCTAGCCACCGGCGACCCACGATGTCCAGGTGGTTGGTGGGCTCATCGAGCAGCAACACATCTGGCGATTCAAGCAGCAATCGCGCCAGTCCCAGCCGGGCCTTCTGCCCACCGCTGAGCGAAGAAACCAGAATGTGGAATTGCCCGTCCACGAATCCCAGACCGTGCAACACCGCGTCCACCTTGTGGTCGGTCGCGTGACCGCCGGCGCGGTCGAACTCTTCTTCCAACTTCGCATGCCGCTTCAGGAGGGAATCCAGCTCGTCCGTGGTCAACTCCGGATGCGCCATCTGCTCAAACAGCTGCTCCATCTCCGCCGCCAACTCACCAAGCCGACCAAACGCCCGGGCCGCCGAGCCTCGTAGCGTGTCGTGCGGGTCCAACAGAGGCTCCTGCTCCAAGTACCCCACCCGAGTCCCCCGCTGCAGCACCACGCTTCCCGTGTCCGGCTGCAACTTTCCGCAGATCAGTTTGAGCAAGGTGCTCTTCCCGCACCCATTCCGCCCCACGAGACCGACGCGCTCCGCAGGGTCTATCGAACAGGTCACGCTCTCCAGAACGATGTGCGTGCCGTGCCCAAATTGCAATGCGTTCGTGGTCAGGACGGGCATGTTGGCCCGCTCACCGCAGATGCGTCCGGACCGGCACGGGCGACCGGCGCCTGCAGTTCATCCCTGCGCCCGCGGCCCCACGCGATCGCACCAACCATCGCCAGCGCAACGGCGATCGTCTGGACCGCGTACAGGCGCTCGGCGCCCTGGTGGACCGACTGGATGGCTTCGCCGACGGCGTCCGCGGCTGTCTGGTTGCCGTCAAGGCTGAGCACCCATCGACGATCCGATGCCAACTGGATCGACGCGTTAAACCCGAACTGGACCACCCCAAGCCCAAGGCCCGCCAGAATGCACAGGCGCAGGATCCATCCACGCCATCCATGGCGGGGCGTTCCAAGCGCGATGAGCGCCGCGATCCCAAGTCCGACACCTCCCCAGGCCGCTGCAGTGAATCCGACCCTAGCCACCAATCCGCCAGCGTGGGCCACGACCGCCTCGACAGGAATCTGCGGGTAGCCCGCGGCCGCCACGCCGGCCTCGCGTACGCCACGGAACGCCACGACCGCGCCCACCCCGGCACACAGCAGGAGCGCCAGCCATGTGGCGAGGATCGCCGTTATGAGTCGGTCTCGCATGAGGGGGCGGGATGCTACCCGCAGCCCGATTTCCCCGCGATTCTCCGCAATCATTTGCCACGTTCGATGTGCGCCCTACGCTATCACCATGCGCCGCCACGCCCACCCTCGAACCATCGCCATCGCACTCTTGAGTGCCATTGGCGCCACGACTTCGATCTCCCGATTCGCCATGGCGCAAGGAGCGTTTCCCCAGGCCGACGTCTCACTCGACGCGCTGGTTCCGGATGTCGGTGCCGAGTCGATCAGCGTCGCCCTCGGATTTCCAGGGGCCACCGACGACACGATCTTCGCCATGCACCGAGGCCAGGTCATCGACCCCAACATCCAGATCGACATTCGTGGCCCACGCAGCAAGCCATCGGATTTCACCCCGCTGCGCGATCGCGTCGCCCTCTGGTCCGGCGAGTCGGCGGATGGCGACTGGTATGCGTTCATTGCGCGATCCGCCGAAGGCGCGATCGGATGGATCGAGGCGACGCCGCACGCCAGCACCGCCGACGCTCGGCGTTTTGTTCTCGTCGGGGCTGACCCAGAGGCGATCGGCTTGGTCGATGGCCCCTGGCACTTTGAACTTGAGGGACCTGCGGCCGCAAGCCCCGTCGAGCAGTTCTGCGAGGTTCTCGAACTCGATGGCGCCAACGGCGGCATCGCCGGTTTCAGCCCAGCCCTGCGCCGCGACTTTGAACTTGCGCTGGACTGCGACAACGAGTTTGCTGCGATCTTCCCTTCCAATGACGCTCTGCTGAACTATGTCGCCGCCCTCTACGGGGCGATCGACGCGATCTATGAACGCGACGCGGGCTTTGGCCTACGCCTGGGCTTCATCCGCATCTGGGACCAGGAAGTGGATCCATTCAACGACCCAGACCCGCTCTACCAATTCCGCGACGAGTGGGTCGCCAACCAGGCGGAGACGCCGCGCGATTTGGCACAACTGGTGAGTGGGCGACGGCGACTTCCGTACGGCGGCGTGGCCTGGCTCAGCGTCGCCTGCAGTACGAACAACGGCTACAGCGTGGTGGGCTACATGAATGGTCGGTTCGCTTCAGCCACCAGTTCCAACCCCGGCAACTGGGACATCATCGTGTCAGCGCACGAACTGGGCCACAACTTCGGCACGCACCACACGCACGCGTACGAGTTGGATTCGTGCAATGCCGGGCAGATCCGCCGCGGCACCATCATGTCCTACTGCCATGTCGTCTCAGGTGCCAGCGCCAATGTCGACAACCGATTCCATGTGGTCTGCGCCGACAAGATGCGCGAGTTCGTGATGCCAAACGGATGCGGCGTGCTCGACTGCAACAACAACGGGCTGGATGACCTCGAAGAGATCGCCGTCGGCGCCGCACCGGACACGAATCAGGACGGCGTGATCGACTCCTGTCAGGACTGCGATGGCGACGGCCTTCTGGACCCAACGGAGATTTTTCTGGGCGCCCACGACACCGACCTCAATGGCGTTCCAGACAGTTGCCAGTCCGACTGCGACGCCAACGGACTCCCCGATCGTGCGGAGTGCCTCCTGGACCCAACGATCGACCTGGATGGCAGCGGCCGTCCCGACGCGTGCGACCCCGACTGCGACGGCAACGGCGAAACCGATCGCCGCCAGACAATCCTTACGCCGAGCGACGATCTTGATCGCGACGGCCGCGTGGACTCGTGCCAGGACTGCGATGGCGACGGCACGCCTGATGGCGTGGAGCTGGGGAATGCGCTGGGACTTTGGACGGTAGACGGCTCCCCCAACGCCTACGAACTTGATGCGCGCAGCGGCGTGCGCCATCGACTGGTGGCGACGGGGCTTTCTCAGGCAACCGCGATCTTTGGACTCCCCAATGGTGACATCGTGGTCGGAGGCATCAATCTCCTGTCCACCCCTGCCGTGCGGCGCATCAGCCTTCCAACCGGAACTCACTCCGCCTTCACGCCCGCCGGTCTAGCCATCCCGGGTCAGCCCGTCCGCATCCGCGAAGTGCCGGGTGAACTGGCCATCGTCACTGTGCGGGGAGTCGTGCTGGTCGATCCCGGGACGGGCTCGCATATCCGCACCTCGCAGCTAGACCCATCCGCCGGCGCGCTGCGATCGATCGGCAAACACCCCCTGCTGGACGACCTTTCGCTCCATGTCTTGCATGACGCCGCAGTGAGCCTGCTCTTGACCGATGGCAGCTTTTCCCAGCAGTTCACGCTGCCTGAGGGACTCCGTGATGCCACGGACTTTGCGTTCCTCGCAAGCGGAGATCTCATCATCGCCAGCCGCGAGGCCGATGCGATCCATCGATACACGCTTGATGGCGTCCTGGTGGGACAGTGGGATGTCGGCCCCAATCCGGGCTCCAGCATCGCGCTGACCGATCCAGCAGCGATGATCCAAGCGCCGCTGCACGATGACGTCCTGCTGACCGCCAGCACCAGCTCCAACGCCACGATTGCCGGGTATCGATTGTCCGACGGCTACATGGAGCGCACGCACCGCGTCTACGCGATCGACGCGGGAGCAGCCATCGATCTCACCGCAACGGCGCCCAGCCCCGCGGACGCCAACCGCAACCTCGTCCCGGACGAGTGCGAAGCAACCACACCCGGGGATCTCAACAGTGACGGCATCGTCAACGGCTTGGACCTGGCACTGCTCCTGGGCGCGTGGGGCCTTCCCGGCGGTGACATCACCGGCGACGGCACCACCGATGGCGGTGACCTCGCGGTGATCCTGGGAAACTGGTCCTAGGCCGCGCACCAGCGCTGAAGAGCGAGAGAACGAAAGAGTTGAAGGACTGAAAAGATGAATTCAGGCAGTTTTTTCGCCGTTCCTCATCTCTTCACCGCGCGGCAACCCGACAAAAAAAAGACCCAAGCGTAGCCCCACGATGCCACGCCTGGGCTCCTCCCTGAAGTCCATGTGAGTCAACGCCGCAAGGGTGACTCTGAGTTGTCGCCCACACCCATTCGTCATGCGACTCGCGTTAGCGACGCCGACGTGAGCCGCTCAGTCCGACCAAGCCGAAGAGCGCAATCGCACCAGGAGCCGGGATGATCGTGAACTGCACGAATTGCCCGGACTCGCTCGACTGGCCCCAGCCACCCATCGCCATGTCGGACCGCGACAGGTGATCGACGCCAGCGTCACCCGATCTGCCGCCCGAGGTGGCGACGTCCATTCCGATCACCACTCCAGCGAACGCGATGTCGATCGCAGTCTGATAGTGCACCGTGTTGTTCGCCCAGTCCACGAAGAAGGGGGTACTGCCTTGGAGAGCCCACCCCCCCGCGCCGACTCCCCAAACCTCGTTACCACCTGAGCCATCAATCCAGCCCCCGATGAAGGAGTCAATGCCCTGACTGCCGAAGCTGATCGGTCGACCCCAGGGATTGTTCGGAGCTCCTCCGTTCCCGAAGAAATCGAGGAACACCATGTACTTCGTCCAGTCGGACATGCCACGCGTCGTGATCGCCATGTCGATGAGGACGAGGCCACCAGCTGTCATCTGTTGTGTCACAGACACCTGTGTGATGTCCAGATTGGAAAGCCCGTTGTCGAAGAGGTCGTTCTGTGAGTCGATGAAGGTGTCAACATGCGTGCCTCCGGCCAACGCAGATCCAGACACCAACATCACGGCACACGAGGTAGCGATTTTGATCATGAGGGGTCTCCAAAGACAATGCGGGACACCCTCTTCCCAGAACTCCGACGCAGTTGGATTGTGCCACGGGCGCATGAGAAAGCCAGTCCGGTTGAGAATTTCTCTTGAAAAGTGGAAACGCCGGAACACGATGATCGATTATCGGACTAGATTGCCGTGGTGAACGGCAACCAGGCGGACCTCCATCGCCAGGAACCATGTGATCGGCGGTGGGCGCACGCCCGTTGTTCGGCGTGGTGGCAGCGCCTGAGTGAGATCCACGGCATCGACCTCGGCCCAGCCCCCGCCGTCGAGCTGAGCACTCGCCTGAGCACAACCGCTGGACTGGCGATCTCCAAGCAGCGACGAATCAAGCTCTCCGCGCACCTGCTCCGCACGGTCGGCCGCGAGACATTTGACCTCACCATCGCTCACGAAGTGGCCCATGTCTTTGTCGATCTTCTCCACGAAGACCACTGCGGCCACGACCGCAGGTGGAAGAACGCGATGCGGGCGATGGGACTCCCGCCGGCTCGATGTCATGGCTATCCCGTCACGCGCCGACGCACGCAGCCCGACCAAGCCCCGCGGACCACGCGCGCCCGGCGCGAGTTGCACCGCAGCCTGGCCAGCCACCTTGCGTCCGCCCTTCGTACGCTTGTGCCGTGGCTGTGCTGATTCACGACATCGACCTCAACTACCTGGACACTCCCGGGGCAGCGAGCGCGTTCCTGCTCATGGGTGACGCGCCCCTCCTCGTCGAGTGCGGCCCGGCCGCATGCTTCGACACACTCTGCGCCGGGATTCGAGCGCACGGCGTCGATCCGACCCGCATCAGCGATGTTGTTGTCACCCACATCCACCTGGACCACGCGGGTGCGGCCGGACACTTCGCACGGCACGGCGCCCGCATCCATGTCCATCCGCTCGGCGTCAAGCACTTGGTTGACCCCGCCAAGTTGGTCGAAAGCAGCCGCCGTGTCCATGGCGAGCGCTACGACCGCTGGTACGGCGACCTCCTTCCCGTTCCTCAGGCGCAGATACGCGAGTGGCAGGATGGCGAGACCGGAACACTCGCCGGAGCCCCATTCCGCGCCCACTTCACGCCGGGGCATGCCCGCCACCACATCGCGTGGGAACTCCCCACAGAACTCTTCGCCGGTGATGTCGGTGCGATGGTGATTCCGGGAACCCAATGCATCAGTGTGCCCACACCTCCGCCAGAGTTTGACACTCCGGCGTGGGGTCAATCACTGACACGCCTGCGCGCGCTCCCTCCTCGGCGCGTCTGGTGCACACACGGCGGCGCGCAACCAGACGGCGCGGACTACTTGCGCCGCGCCGCGTTCCGCGTGGAGGAGGAGTGCCGGGCTCTGGCCTCCGCGCTGGCCGCGGGTGACGGAGCTGCCGCGGACTCACACTACAAGTCACACCTCGACCGCATCGAGCACATCGACCGGGTCTCCCCTGATCAACGCGCGCACTTCCTGGGTCACGCCTTCCGCCAGATGAACTTGCAAGGTGCGGAGCGCGCCCTGGGGAAGGGCCTGCTTGCTCACACCGCGCAGACCGCCGCTCTGACCGCCGCGCCTACCCCGCCGTCCCCCACGCGTTGAGCACCATCGCCAGGTCCACCGCATTCACGATGCCGTCGTTGGAGCAATCCGCGGCCGATCCAGACTGCCCCCACGCGCCCAGCACCGACAGGAGGTCCGCGCCATTGACGGTGCCGTCGCCGTTGATGTCCGAGGAGCTGGGAGCCACGCAAATGTCAGCCACGCTGTCGCCATCGGTGTCGGCACAGTCCGCTCCGTCGCTCCAGGGCCGTCCCGCGAGTTGCGCCTCGACCTCCACCAGTCGATGACACGGGAAGTCGATCGTGCACGACGCCCCAAGCGGATAGAACGCGTCGCGCCATGTTTGGCCGAGGCCCACGCCCTCCATCGGGATCCCAAGGCCTTCCAGCAGCGAGCCGACGAATGCGTACGCCAGCATCCTCTGCCCATGCGGCCAATAGTGTGCCAAATCGGCCATGGCCAGATTCAGCGACTCGTCCCATCCGTAGGTCTCTTCCTCGGCGCGTCGAAGGTTGAGCGCGAGGACGCGCGGGTCACTCATCGCAATGTCTGCCGCCACGGCCGGAAACTCCAGGAACGGTGAATCGGCCGGCACGTCGTACCGAGGCGGGTCACCCACGATGATGATCGGAAGCGCCGGATCGGAGACGGCAGTCCGAAGGGCCGCGATGGTGTCCAGCAGCGACTGCCTCCACTGCGCCGCCGTTGTCCAGGACGAATCATTGGCGCCCCAGTGGAGCACCACGATGTGCGGCGCGACAGCACGAAGCGCCTCCCCACACGAACCATGCTGGGAGAGGAAGTCGGTGATTCGCATGCCGCCCTTCGAAAAACTGTGGACCACGATGCCGCGCGACGCACCCGTCGATCGGTATCGCACGCCAACGCAATCCACCGGCTGCTCGCCAGCACCGACGAGTCGCAGTTGCACCTGCTCTCCGCTAGCCGCCTCCAACGGCGGCGTGGAGTACCAGCCGACGCGGTCGTCCACGCCATACGGCGGCACTGGCCACGACCCACTCGCCGACACCGGGGCCGTGCCATCCGGCACCGTGAGCGATGTCGGCGCCAGTTCCCACGCCAGCGCACTGGGTGCTGCACGGCGCGCCACGAGCACATCGGCAACGACTGGCGAGCCCTCCACGAACCACGGTTGGTCCGCAAGCTCCTCGGAGATCGCCTCCTGCGCTCGCGGCAGGAATACGGTCACGAATGCACCGCCCCCGGAGGACGCCGGAACCAGTGCGCGCGGCGACATCCCAGGAAGGAGGAGGGAATCGGCCACCTCAGGCTCCGGCGGCGTATCGCCAAAGGCGGCACTGGTGGCCAGCCACGCGGGAATGCTCCACCACCACTCCGGCGAGAAGATCATCGTCTCGGAGACTGGGCCGAATGTACGAGCCATGAGCGCGTTGGCCTGCATGATGTAGTGACGGCCCCACTGCCCCGGGCAGGTCTCCTGTGAATCGCCCAGCACCACGATCCTCACCACGCCTGACGAAGACGACAGCAAGAGGTCGCGAAACGCCACTGGGTCACTGGCCGCCATGATCGGGACCTCGGTGTAGGGAGGCTCCGCGGCACCAGGTTCTGCCCAACTCAGCAGGCATCCCAGGCTCGCGACCGGAGCCGCGACCCAAGCAGACAGCAATCTGCCGATGAGTGGCATCCCGATAGTGTGTCATCGCCCAGCGCCTCGTCAAGAGAGATCCCGAGCGATTCCATTGCAGACCCCCTCCTGGGCGATCGTGGATAATCCACCCATGACCCCCGTCCAGCTGCTGGCGAGGCTCGTGGGGGTCGAGTCCACAAGTCACCTGCCCACCACGGCCATCGAGGCCGTCATCCTGGAGGCGGTCGACCACCCCGGCGTTCGCGTCCAGCGGCTGGACTCCGGCAGTGGGAAGTCCAACCTAGTCCTGACGACCGGTCCCCACAGCGAGCACGGCGAAGGGCTCACACTCAGCGGCCACATGGATTGCGTCCCGGCTTTGGAGCCAGATTGGGAGAGCGATCCCTTCACGCTCACCGTTCGCGACGGCAAGGCGTTTGGTCGGGGATCCTGCGACATGAAGGGCTTCGACGCCATCGCGCTCACGCTGCTCCGCGAAGCGGCCGAGCGAGGCGTTCGCGAACCACTGGCCGTCATCATCACGTGCGACGAGGAGATCGGGGTCCAGGGTGCGCCGCAGTTGCTCAGGCAACTCTCCCCATCGGTGGGACTCCCGGTTCGAACGATCGTCGGCGAGCCCACCGACTTCCTGCCGGTGCGCGGTCACAAGGGAGTGATGTGCTATCGCATGATCGTCGCCGGTCGTGAGGCCCACACCAGTCGTCCGATGGACGGCCACAACGCCATCACCGATGCCGGTCGACTCCTCGCGGCGTTGGAAGTGGAGCGGCATGAGATGGCGCAGCTTTCTGCCGGGGACGCGACGCTCTTCGCCGATGTCCCGGGAGCCACGCTGACCGTGTCCGGCATTTCGGGCGGGACTGCGATCAACATCACGCCGGGGAGTTGCGCGATCGAGGTGGGCGTGCGCCCGTTGCCGGACCAGCGCTTCGGCGATATCACGGCGAGTCTCTCACGGGCGGTCGAGCGCGCGGGACTTGTCCCACACACGGCGCGGGCCGGATCTCCAGCGCCATCGCCATCGCCATCGCCCGGGGCGCTCCCCGTGGGTCACTGCTCCATCGAACTCCTCTCACACGCCGAGGGGTACTCGTTGCCGCCGGACAACGCCTGGGTCAGGCAGATGTGCAGGGCCTGCGGCGTGACCCACGCCACGGGTGCGCCTTACGCCACCGACGCAGGCGCGCTCAACCGGCTCGGCCTGCAGTGCATCATCTGGGGGCCAGGCCACATCAATCGAGCGCACCGGGCGAACGAGTGGATCGGGCTCG
>JAQCEQ010000003.1 GCA_027618565.1 Planctomycetota bacterium
CCATGAGGACGACCGGCACGTAATCCCGCGCTAGCCGCTCGATCATGACTTGCCGAGCCGTACGGGCGTTCTCCGCCTCGCGGATCAGCGACTCCACCTTGCCGATCGTCGTTTCGCCGGCGACCGCCGTGACCTGCACGTCGATCTGGCCGGTGAGGTTGGTGGTGCCCGCATACACATCGGTCCCGGCCTGCGCCTCGATCGGCACGGCCTCGCCCGTAAGACTGGCCTGGTTGATGCTGCTCGTGCCGGTCACGACGCGCCCGTCCACCGGGAGGTTTTCTCCGGGTCGCACGCGTACCACCTGGCCCGGGCGAACCGCCGCGAGGCTGACCTCGCGTTCTGCACCGTTG
This sequence comes from Planctomycetota bacterium, assembly GCA_027618565.1. Taxonomy (GTDB): domain Bacteria; phylum Planctomycetota; class Phycisphaerae; order Phycisphaerales; family SM1A02; genus SXOD01. The sequence continues at coordinate 354 of JAQCEQ010000003.1, forward strand.
GAATCGACCAAGCGAGCCACGTGTGGAGTCAATTCCACCAAGTCCCGGATCGCGCGCTGCGCACCCCACGCGGTCCGCGACAGCACCAGTTCGCTCAGCCAGAGAAAGAAGGCCAGGAATCCCGCCGGGAGGTAGAGGTCGTTCGCAAACGCGGCGAGCACGGCAAGCGACGCCAGGCTGTCGCTGGATGGCGCGCCCGCCTTGAGTTCCCTCCAAGCCCCATGCACCAGCGGGGCCGCCACGATCGCCGCACCGATGGCAGCGACCAGATTGGTCACGTCAGACCCGAAGCCAAAGAAGGACCCCCCGATCCACGACACCAGGAGAAGCACGCCACCCACCAGCGCCACGAAGAGCTTGGACTCCAGCCGCGCCCCCGAGTTGGAGTCATCCACGGGGAGCAGGCCAGATTGGGCGGGCATCGAGGTCACAGGGATGGAGCTCCGTGGCTGGGACTGAATCGGACGCAGTGGAGACTATCACGCGTGGATCGATCCGCAGGTTCGACGCACGCACGAGATTGAGGCCGCTGCGGTGCCGATTCCCCGTTCGTAGGATGGCGCGATGAGCTCGCGTGCCACGATCCTCGGCGACGGTCAGATGGCCCTGGTGCTGGCCGAAGTCCTGGACCAGAATGGGTTCGCGGTCACCGTATGGAGCCCGACCGAGGAGTCCGGGCGCGCCCTGGCTGGAGACCGGAGCGCGCACCGGCTTCCCGGATACCAAGTGCCTCCATCGATCACGCTCACCACGGACTCGGAGCTGGCTATCGGAGACGCGTCGGTTGTGGCATCCGCGATTCCGACGCCGTTCCTGCGGGCCACGATTGGTCGGCTCGCCGGTGCCCTCGCGGCCCGACGGGCCTCGGGCAACTTCCTGGTGGCCAGCGCCACCAAGGGGATCGAGTGCGTGACCGGCCGGCGCCCCAGCCAGATCTGGCACGAGTGCGCGTCGATCGATCCGGTGGTCGTGAGCGGCCCCAACATCGCGACAGAACTCATTCGCGAGTGTCCCGCGGCGATGGTGGCGTCACATCGAGAGGGCGCGTGCGCGGAAGCGATGCAGCGCTGCCTGTCGCGTCCCTGGCTCCGGGTCTACACCAATGACGACCCCATCGGCGTGGAATTGTGTGGTGCGCTGAAGAATGTGGTCGCGCTCGCGGCGGGCATGCTGGATGGCCTCGGCGCCGGCTACAACGCGAAGAGCATGCTGCTCGCCCGCGGATTGGCGGAGATGCGTCGGTTTGGCCTGGCATGCGGCGCGCGCGACGAGACCTTCATGGGGCTGGCTGGGGTTGGCGACCTGGCCACCACGTGCTTCTGCCCAGATGGGCGCAACCGGACGACTGGCGAGGCGCTCGCGCGTGGGGAGCCGCTCGAGCGCGTCCTGTCGCGCAGCACGTCCGTGATCGAAGGAGTGCCGACCGCGCGCGCCGTCGTGGAGCAGGGGCGCGCGCTGGGCATCGAGATGCCGATTGCCTCCGCGGTCGAGGGTGTCTGCGCGGGACGGCTCACCCCGCGCGAGGCCCTCGTGATGCTCATGGAACGAAACGCTCGGGGAGAGTGAGTCTGGGCGCCGGGTCGCACTGCCGCCGCGAACGCGCTACTCGCCGCACCCGGATTTGACGAACTCGCCCAAGGCCGCCAAGGCCGCTTCGCTGTCAAGCCCCTCACAGGCGATCTCCAGTTGAGCGCCGCGCGTGGCGGCCAGGAGGAGCATCTGCATGATGCTCTTGCCGTCCACCACCTCGTCGCAGCCGCGCCGCCGGACGGACACGGCCGATTCAAAGGTCATCGCCAGCTGCACGAAGGCCATCGCCGGCCGCGCGTGCAGTCCAAGTTCGTTGGAGATGGTGACGGTCGCCGTCGGCACTGTGTCAGCTCATGGCGATCGCACCGGCTTCGTACTCCGCAACCAGGTCGGTGACGGCAGTGGGGCTCGTGGCGGAGAGGAGGAAACGCCGGAATTGGGCGTGTCCAAAAGCGGAAAAAATCAACTCCATCGCCTCCACATGAAGATCCGGCTTCGGTTCCGGCGTCACCATGAAAAAGACCCCGCGGACTGGTTCGCGGTCCAGCGACTTGAAGTCGATGCCAGCCACGGTCAGGCCGAACGCAGCGATCGGACTCTTGTCCCATGGAAGACGCGCATGCGGCACGGCTATGCCGTGGCCAAATCCGGTGGAGCCACGGCGCTCTCGCTTGAGGGCGAACTTGACCGCGTCCGCGGCCTCGGCGTCGGTGCAAGCCCCGGCGGCGGCCAGAGCGGAGGCCAGTTCCTGAATCGCATCATCGCGCTTGCTTGACTGCAGGGGGACGATGACGGCGCGTTGAATGAGAATCGAGGAAAGTTGCATGGCGGCGGTGCGGGTTCGTCCGCCGCCATGCGTCGCGCTCGAGGTCATCGAGGGATGGCGGTGCGCCGGTCGGGATCAGGGCCGGCGGCGGCGGACTCGGCTCTTGTGGTCGGTCAACTGGCGGGCGGTACGGTCCACAGCCAGGTCGATGCACGCCACCAAGTCCTTGTGGTCGCAGGAACCGATGAACTCGGAGTGGCGCTCGACATCGCTGTGGATCTCCACATGGTAACCACGGCGGAGGCGCTCCACGACGACCGCAAATTGCCGCACCTTGTTGAAGTACTTGGTCAGCCGCCCCACCTTGCGGCGGATCGATGCCGCCACCAGATCTGACAGGTTCATGTGCTTCGCGCTGATCGTGATCACCATGGCCAACTCCTTTCGCTCGTGGTGCCAGGGCACCCGAGGTGTGCCGCCCCGTCCCGAAAGGAACGGGCTGGCGGTGCGTGGTCGCGGACGATGTCGCCCGCGCTCCGGCCGTTGCCGGACGAGTATGGCCAGTTACGCACCGGCCATAGTCGGCGCCGATGGTCTCCACAAAGAATGTAGCGCCATTGTTCGCCCGGGGAAGTTTCCCCGGCCCCGAATCCGAAAATCGACCCGATGCGTACGAATCGGGAGGCGCGGTCGGGCTTGGTCGGGTGGTGGCGGCTGGAGTCCATCAACGTCGCGCGCGCCCCAAGGGGGCGAGCGTGGCTTCAACGGTCAGATACGCATCGCCCCGCCGGAAGCGCACGGTCACTTTCTCGCCAACTTTCCTCCGGGCTAGGTCGAGCTGCATTTCCAGATGCGATCGCACCAGCCTTGTGCCAATCTGCACAATCACGTCGCCCTCGCGGATCCCGGCGCGCTCGGCCGGAGTCCCGGGAGCCACCGTCAGCACTTGCACGCCGTCCCCGGCATCGGTTCCAGCCAGGCCCAGAGAGGCATCGCCCTGCTGGATCGTGTCGTCCACCTGGCCTCGGCGGCGTACCCATGACTTCCATGCGTCCTCCACCTTCTCGATCGGCTTGCCCCACACCGTCTCCAGCGCGCGCCGTCCCGAGGGGTCCTCCGCGTAGCGGTTGACATAGGCTCGATAGAACTCTTCCACCTTTCGCTGGCTGGCGAGGTGCTCGAAGATGCTCCGTGCCGTGGCGTAATTGAGCAACGACTGCGAGGGATCGACAAACTCCTCGCTTCCCAGACGGAAGAGTCGATCCCAGGACGGGGCGACCCCGCGGTTGATCGCGTCCCAGACCACATTGTGCCGTTCGTTGGGGCGAAAACGGATGCGTCCAGAATCGGTGAGTTCATAGGCCTCGTGCAGGGCGGCGAGCCCTTCCATGATCCAGATCGGGTGGCGCTGCCGGAGGCGATCCATGTGCCCCCAGTGCATCGCGTGCGTGAACTCGTGGCGGAGGCTTGAGCCGATGTCGCGCGACACCAGCGCTCGCTCGCCATGGTCGTAGACACCGCCCTGGGTGGGACCATTCGGTTCGTCGGAGACCTCCAGGTAGAGCTTGGCGTCCTCCAGGGTGGGGATCGCGACGACGACGGTGTCGGGCTGCGCCTCGACAAAGAACGCCTCGATCAGGTGGTCAGCCAGGGAGCGGATCTGGGACTTCATCTCTCCGTCCGCCACGGGATCGAGCGACGAGATGAAGATCAGCTTGCGTACCGTGTCGCGCTCGTACCGGTACGCCGTCTCGCCGTGCCGCGACTTCCAGTCCTCCAGGACGCGCTCGGCCCGTCCAGTCGGCCCGGGACCGATTCCCGCGCGGTCCGTCCCGCCGTTGCCGCGCCTGGGAGCGGATCGAATCGAGTCCCTCACCGCGACGACAGATTCCCAGGACTCGTGGCTGCGCAGTGGCGCCAGGTCCTCGTCCGCATCCATGTGATCCCACTCCATGAAGCCGGCGTGCATCGCCTGGCGCAGGCTGTCCGCCGCCCGACGCTGGTCGCCCAGCTGCGACTGGGCGCACGCGAGGTTGTAGAGCATGAGCTCGTCGTCGGGGTGGCCCTGCAGCCACTCTCGCGCGAACCGATCGGCATCGTTCCAGCGTCCGGCGCGCCCCAGGTCACCCAGTGTTTTCAGCGCCGCGCCACGGGCATCGGAGAGCGTCGGGGCACCCTGCACCGGGGATGCGCACGCCCCGCTTCCCGCGGCAGGGCATGAACCGATCGCGGCGGCGAGGAGTGCAAGCGCGACGAGACGCCTCATGCCACCCACTCTAGTCGGCGCGGGACGCCCGGTGCCAACGAGTGATCGCTTCCGGCCACGCAGCCAGCTCTTCCTCGAAGACCCGTTGTGCGAGGATCTCTGGAGTGTCGCCAGGGAGGACGGGGCAGCGACGCTGGAGCAGGGGAGGTCCGTGGTCGTACTCCTCATCGACTTCGTGGATCGTGCATCCGCTCTCGCGGTCGCCCGCGTCCAGAACCGCCCGGTGGACGCGGAGTCCCCACATGCCCGCCCCGCCGTGCCGTGGGAGAAGTGCCGGGTGGACATTGAGGCATCGCCCTCTCCATGCGTCGACGCGGAACTTTTGCATGTAGCCGCACAGGCACACGAGCCTGACGCCGTGGTCGGTCAGCGCCTGGTCGATGCGGTCGTCGAGCCCGTCTCCGCCAGACATCACCAGCGTGTGGATGCCATCGGCCCGGCAACGGGCAACCGCCTGGACACTCTCCCGGGTGGCGATGACGATCCCCACGCGCCCATGGATTCTCCCGCTGCGGCAGAGCTCGTGGAGGTGGCTCACCGTCCGGCCACTGCCAGAAACGAGGCATCCGAGCACGGTCGGCTGGTCAATGGCGCAGCACATGCGACTCGCTCAGGCCCGGGGGGCCTTCCACGGAATGGGATGCCCCGCTCGGTCGATGCACACCATCGTCACGACACCCTCGGTCACCAGTTGCGTGCGGAGGTCTTCGTGGTTCTCCGACTCCACGCGAACGCGCACGGAGAGGCTGGTCGTGCCTTCGCGTTCCGTCTTGGTGAAGAGCGTCACGATGTCGCCCGTGCGGACGGGCGCGTGGAACTGCAGGGTGTCCACGGCACGCGTGACCCAACGGCGAGGCTGCACTCGCTGCGCATGCGCGAAGGCCGCCTGGTCCACCAGGCTCATGATGTAGCCGCCAAAGATCGTCCCGACATGATTCGTGTCGCGTGGCATGGGGACCACACGGAGCGTCGTCTCAAATCCTTCGGGTGCCTTCATCGGCGGGATGATCCCACCGCCGCGCGTGCGCCGCAAGCGGACTTCGGCGCTCGGAGCGGTGCGCGAGAGGCACCGCCGGCCTGGTTACCAAACCTCGTCGCGAGGTACTGCCCGGTGAAACTGCTCGGATGCCTGGCCAGGTCCTCCGGGGTGCCGCTCCCCACCACGGTGCCTCCACGCAGGCCACCCTCCGGGCCGAGATCGATGATCCAATCGGCGCACTTGATGACATCCAGGTTGTGCTCGATGACGACCAGCGTGTGCCCGGCGTCCGCCAACCGCTGGAACACCGTCAGCAGTCGATCCACATCGCAGAAATGAAGCCCGGTGGTGGGCTCGTCCAGCACATAGAGCGTGTGCCCGTGGGTCGCTGCGCCCAGCTCGGTGGCCAGCTTGACGCGCTGCGCCTCGCCGCCGGACATCGTGGTGCTGGGCTGCCCCAACTGCATGTAGCCCAACCCCACATCGTTGAGGGCCTTGAGGAGCCGGTGCGCCTTGGGGTGAGCCTCGAAGAACGAGGTCGCATCCTCGATGGTCATCTGGAGGATGTCGGCGATCGATTGTCCGCGGTACTTGACTTCAAGGGTCTGTGGATTGAATCGCAAGCCGCGGCACGCTTCGCAGGTCACGAACACATCCGGGAGGAAGTGCATCTCGATCTTGCGCACACCCTGTCCCTGGCAGGTCTCGCAGCGGCCGCCCTTGACATTGAAGGAGAACCGCCCGGGCTCGTAGCCGCGGATCCGCGCCTCCGGCACTCGCGCGAACACCTTGCGGACCTCGTCAAAAACGCCCGTGTAGGTCGCAGGGTTGCTTCGCGGGGTGCGACCGATCGGCGACTGGTCCACCTCCACAACGCGCTCGATGCCGGTGAGCCCCGAGATGTCCTGGTGTGCCCCCGGGATCTCCTTGGAGCCAAGGACCGTGCGCCGCACTGCGCGGAGGAGGATGTCGTTGACCAGCGTGCTCTTCCCGCTGCCGCTCACGCCGGTCACGCAGACGAACCCGCCCAGCGGCACATCCACATCGATCGACCGAAGGTTGTGTTCGGCCGCACCCCTGATGTGCACCGCGCGGCGGATGGGGTCCATCGGGCGCCGGGTCATGGGGACCGCGATGAACTTTCGCCCAGAGAGGTAGTCCGCGGTGGAACTGCCGACATGCGGGAGGATGTCGGCGAGTGTGCCCTGCGCCACAATCGTCCCGCCATGCCGTCCCGGACCAGGGCCGATATCGACGATGTGGTCGGCGCTGCGGATGACATCCTCGTCGTGCTCCACCACCAGAACCGTGTTCCCCAGTTCCGTGAGGTGCCGGAGGGTCGTGAGGAGCCGGTCGTTGTCACGCTGGTGGAGCCCGATCGTGGGCTCGTCCAGGACATAGGCCACGCCGACCAGGCCCGATCCCACCTGCGTCGCAAGGCGGATCCGCTGAGCCTCGCCGCCGGAGAGGGTGCCGCTGGAGCGGTTCAGCGTGAGGTAGTCCAGCCCGACGGACTCCAGGAAGCCGAGCCGCGCCTCGATCTCCTTGCGGATGGGCGCGGCAATGGTGGTGGCGTTTTCTCCGAGGTCCATGTCGCGGGCGAACGCGCGCGCCTGCGAGACATTCATCGCCGTGAGGTCGGAGATGCTGCGGGAGCCTCCGGGGCCGGCCACCGTGACGGCGAGCGCTTCCGGCTTGAGTCGTGCGCCCAGGCAGGCCTCGCATCGCACCGGGCGGAGGTACGCACGCAGCCGCTCACGCACCAACTCCGACTCGCTCTCAAGCATGCGACGGCGCAAGTTGGGCAGCACGCCTTCGAAGCGAAGGCCGAGCGCCTTGGTGTCGTCGTCGGTCGTTCCCTCAAGGAGCACGCGCCGCGCCGTCGCGCTGAGCGAGGCCATGGGCGTGGAGCGGGGGAGGTCAAGCGCCTGCAGAAACTTTCGGAGCTGCCTGCCGTACCACGCATTCATGCGCGGTCCATTTCGGCTCCATGGCTCGATCGCGCCGTCGCCCACGCCGGCGGACTCGTCGGGCAGGATGAGCTCGACAATGAACTCATCGCGCGTCCCCAGGCCACTGCAGGTGGTGCAGGCACCCTGCGGCGAGTTGAACGAAAAGAGGCGAGGCTCCAATTCTTCCAGCGCACACTCGGGGTGTTCCGCACAGGAGTGCCGGTCGCTGAATCGAGCCTCCTCCCGGGATCCGTCTGGCTGCTCAATGAGTGCCACCAGCGCGCCAAGCCCAGCCTTGAGCGTGGTCTCCACGCTTTCGGCCAGTCGCTGCCGGTCTTCCGGCTTGACTTCCAGTCGATCCACCACCGCCTCGATCGTGTGTTTCTCGTATCGACCCAGCTTGAGCGGGTTCTCGCCGGGCTCCTTGAGCGCGTCGCGCAGGTCGATCATCGTGCCATTGACGCGGGCGCGCACGAATCCTGCCTTGCGCATGGCTTCAAGTGCGTCGCGGTGGAATCCCTTTCGTGCGCGAATCACCGGCGCGCACAAGAGAAGGCGCTTCCCGCTTGAGCGCTCCAGCAGCCGTTCCACGATGACGGATGCCGCCGTGGCAACGATGGGGAGGCCGCAGGTCGCGCCCGCCTCATCGACATGCCAACAGGTGGGAGTGCCGCAGCGCGCAAAGAGGAGCCGCAAGTAGTCGTAGATCTCCGTGGTCGTGGCCACGGTCGAGCGCGGCGTGTGGCCGCCGGTGCGCTGCCCGATGGCGATCGTCGGAGGAAGTCCCTCCACGCTCTCCACCGCGGGCTTCTGCACTTGGTCCAGGAACTGGCGCGCGTACGCAGAGAGGCTCTCCATGTACTTGCGCTGGCCCTCGGCGAAGATCGTGTCAAACGCCAGCGAACTCTTCCCCGAGCCGCTGGGGCCGGTCAAGACCACCAGCTTGTCGCGCGGGATGTCGACATCGATCCCCTTGAGGTTGTGTTCGCGTGCGCCCCGCACGCGGATGCAGTGGGATCCATCACCCAGGCTCGATGGGCGCTGCGGGGACGACTTGGCGGCGCGGCGAGCCATGGAGGTCCAGTCTAGGAGCGGCGTCGACCACGCCCGCGCGCTCGCGTGCGTGCGGCGGGGCCACTGCGCCCGGAATCCGTCGGATCCGCGCCCGCCTTCACCCGATCGATCTCGTCCCGCAGCCGCGCCGCCCGCTCAAACTCCAGCCGGTCGGCCGCGGCCAGCATCTCCTCGGTCAGCTGCCTGACCACCTCGTCACGGTCGAACTCAATCGCCTTGGCCTTGGCGTGCTCGCTCCCGCGGCCCGCAGCGATCTCGGACTCGATCCCCTTGCGAATCGCCTTCGTGATCGTCGTGGGGATGATGCCGTGCTCCGCGTTGTACGCCAGCTGCTTGGCGCGGCGACGCTCCACCTCCTGGATGGCATCAGCCATCTCTGGAGTGACCGTGTCGGCGTAGAGGATGCAGCGGCTGTTGGCATTGCGCGCCGCACGACCCATCGTCTGGATGAGCGACGAGCGGCTGCGCAGGAAGCCTTGCTTGTCGGCGTCCAAGATGGCGACCAGCGCCACCTCGGGGAGGTCCAGTCCCTCGCGGAGCAGGTTGACTCCCACCAGCACATCGAAGTCGCCTTCGCGCAGCGCCTTGAGGATCTCCAGCCGCTCCAGCGTCTCGATGTCGCTGTGCAGGTACTGCACTCGAACCCCGCTGCGCTTGAGGTACTCCGTCAATTCCTCGCACAATCGCTTGGTGAGCGCGGTGACCAGCGTCCGTTCCTTGCGGGCAGTGACCGGACGGATCGATTCCAGCAGGTCGGCGATCTGCCCGCGGGCTGGCTTGAGGTCGATGGGGGGATCGACCAGCCCGGTGGGGCGGATCACCTGCTCTACGACGATGCCGCCGGACTGCTCCAGTTCCCATGTCGCCGGCGTGGCGCTCACAAAGACTGCCTGCGGGACCAGCGTGGTCCACTCCTCGAACATGAGCGGTCGATTGTCCAGCGCGCTGGGGAGCCGGAAGCCGTGCTCGACCAGCGTCTGCTTCCGCGCACGGTCTCCGTGCTGCATGCCGCGAATCTGCGGCACCGTGACATGGCTCTCGTCCACGAACACCAGCCAGTCATTGGCCCTGTCCGGGTTGCGTGAACGGAAGTAATCCAGCAGGCATCCGGGGCGCGAACCGGGCGGCCGACCATCCATGTGCCTGGAGTAGTTTTCGATCCCCAGGCAGGAGCCGGTCTCGCGGAGCATCTCCAGGTCGTACCGGGTGCGACCCAGCAGGCGCTGCGCCTCCAGGAGCTTGCCCTCGCCATCCAGTTCCGTGGTGCGCAGCCGCAGTTCCTCCTGGATTCCCTCTAGCGCGGCCTTCATGCGTTCGGCGGGCATCATGTGGTGGACGGCGGGAAAGATGAAGGTGCGGTCGCAGGTCGCCAGCACCTCGCCGGTCAGGGGATCGAAGTGTTCGATGCGATCTACGTCGGTCCCGAAGAGGTCGATGCGCGTGGCGTGTTGCTCGTACGCCGGCCAGACCTCGATGCCATCGCCGCGCACCCTGAAGTTGCCGCGCGAAGGATCCAGGTCGTTGCGTGTGTACTGCATCCCCGAGAGCGCCAGCAAGAATTCGCGACGGTTGAGCGGCCGCCCGCGCTCCACCATGAACGCGCGCGCCTTGTACTCGTCCGGCGAGCCCAAGCCGTAGATGCAGGAGACGCTGGCCACCACGATGACATCGTCGCGCGAGAGGATGCTGCTAGTGGCCGCCAGGCGCAATCGGTCCAGGTCGGCGTTGCGAGACGCGTCCTTCTCGATGTAGATGTCGCGCTGCGGGATGTAGGCCTCAGGCTGGAAGTAGTCGTAGTAGCTGACGAAGTAGCCGACGGCGTTGCGGGGGAAAAGTTCGCGAAGTTCCTCGAAGAGTTGCGCCGCCAGCGTCTTGTTGTGGCTGATGACCAGGGTCGGTCGCCCGATCTGCTGGATGACATTGGCCATCGTGAACGTCTTGCCGGTCCCGGTCGCACCCAGGAGCGTCTGCCACTTGGTCCCCGCACGGATGCCCTCGACCAGCTGGACAATCGCCGTGGGTTGGTCTCCCATCGGCGCAAAGGGGCTGACCAGCGTGAACGGGCTGGTCATGACCCTCTTGCATCCTGGAGCAACTCGCGACTGGGGCGAGAAGCCGTGCGATGGCTCACGATGAGCGCGGTGACGGTACAGAGTGCCAACAGCGTCATCGCCGCGATGGCGATGCCACTCCACGGCATGGCCGTCACCAGCTCCAGACCGGCCAGGTCGCTGAAGAGCTGGCGCTCCGCCCAGGCCAGCTGGAGCCCCAGCGCCACGCCGGAGACCAGGGCTGTCAGCGCCACGGCCATTCCCTCTCCCACCGCCAATCGCGTGACCAGCGAGGGATGGCCGCCGATCGCGCGCAGGACGCCCCATTCCATCGCGCGTGCGTTGAGCCCCGCGGCGACGACGCTGGCAGTGCCCAGGGTGGCCAGCACGATCGCCATTTCTCCGATGCCGACAAAGATCGACATGATCGTCTCCCCCAGTTCCAGCACGAATCCCCGCAACTTGCGACCGGAGATGAAGAGCGTGCCCGGCGCCTGCGATTGCACCAGCGTCCCAAGTGCCACCTCATCGGCATCCGTGAGACCCTCATCAAGGTTGACTTGCATGATGTAGGCCTCGCGGCTGCCAAACTGCCGCCCGACCTCGTCAAAATCAAGGAAGACGCAGCTCACCGCATGTTCGGAGTACACGCTTCGGATCCCGAAGAACTGCGTCGCCACATCAAGACCGGCGGCGCTGACCACACCCACGATCTCATAGGTCTTGGATCGGCCCATCGGCCCAATGTCCACGGTGTCGCCCAGGTCCAGCCCACGGGAGGTCAGGAATTCCCGTGCCACCAGGATGCCTCGCCCCTCACGCAGCGGAGCCAGCGCCGACACTGGGTCTCCACGCTCCCACTCGATCCGGTTCAGCGCGAAGAACTCTTCCGGGGGAAATCCGATCGCCACCACATTGGGGGGCGAGACATCCGCGATCCCCAGCACATGCGACCCCGTCGTGCCGTCGGACTTTCGGTACCCCTGCACGCGCAGGGGGAGGTACCCAACGGGCACGGCGTCGCGAAGTGCCGGAATCGTTCGCAGTCGAGCTTGCTCTGCGGTGGAAAGTCCCGTGGTCTTGCAGATGAACGCATCGGCAAATCGAACGCGCTCCGCAAGGTTGTCCAGCATCGCTGGGCCGTTGGTCTGCGTGATGGTCAGCACGGCCACGCCCACCATCATCGCCCCCGCCGTCATGCCAAAGCGGTAGGGGCTGGCTCGCAGCGACCCGAGGAGCAGCCCGCTCGGAAGTCTCAGCAAAACCTCGCTCGTGGCACCGACCGGCACGGCCAGCATCCACAACACCGGCACGGAGAGCAGGAACCACGCCACGAAGATGAGCGGGAGACCGACAAACGCCCAGAGCCAGAATCGCCACGACTCTTCTTGTGCGGCCGCGAATGGCCCGATGGCGCACGCCACGAGTGCCACGCCGATCAAAGCGGTCAGCAAGAGCCCTCGCATCGAAGGTGCCTTGGAGCGCACGCGCATGGCCTCCAATGGAGGCACCGCAGCCGCGCGGACGGCGGGGTACGCCGCACCCATGAGCCCCGCTCCCACGCCACCACCGATCGCCAGGACCGGGCTCCACCACGGCACGATGAGCCCCAGCGGCAGCCAATGGGAGTAGTGCGATGCCACCCACCAGGCCAGTCCCAGTCCGAGCGGGACGCCAAGCGCTGCCCCTGCGGAACCGACGCAGAGTCCAATCGCCAACTGCCCACCCACGACCTGCGCGCGCGATGCGCCCAGAGCGCGCACCACCGCGATCTCCCGCACCTGTTCCGCCATCGCACTCGTGAGCCCGGTCGCCACGATGAAGGCACAGCACAGAAACGCCATCACGCTCACGATCGACAGCGCAATCGTGAGGGCACGCCGGGGTCGATCCAGCCCCGAGATCATCGCCTCCGCCGGCTCGATGCGCAGCGATGCACCGACGCGCCCGCCGTTGGCAGCCAGCCACGCCGTTGGATCCACGTCGTCACGCAGCGTGAGGAGCACTTGCGTCACGCCCGGCTCCAAGTCTGCCGCGGTGATCAATCCCGCGCGCGACAGCCTGGCGATCGGTCGCTGAAGCGCACCGATCACCGGGCGCTCGTAGATGCCCACCACCTGGAGCGTGAGCGGCTCGCCGAATCGCTGGACTTCCAGGCGATCCCCGGCACTCACGCCAAGCAACTCGGCTGCCATGGGATCGAGGAGCACCTCATCGTCTGCGGTGGGCAGGCGCCCGGAACGCAGGTCAAATCGATTTGCATCACGAGCGGGATCCAGGTCTCGTCCACGCGCCTGCACCGTGACTCTGGGGAGTTCTTCCTCTCCCGGTGCCAGTTCGCGCAGCGGGGTTAGCAGGAGCGAGCCCTCAACGAGGCCGGCTGCCTCCGCGACACCCGCCCACCCCAATACATCCGCCACGAGCGCGTCGCCAAATGACTCGCCGGTCGTGTGCACGATCCGGACCTGCGCATCGCCTACCAATCGCTCCATGCGCCGCGTGATGTTGTCACGCAGCGTGGCCATGCCTGTCGAGAGTGCGGTCACCAGCGCACACGCCATCGCCACCGCGGTGGCGAGGAGCGCTGTGCGGCGGCGCCTACCCGCCAGTGCCTGCCGCGCGAAGAGCCAGCTTGCCGGGATCCATTCCATGGGAGTCAAAGGTGTCGGCGACCACGCCGTCGCGGAGGACGGTGGTGGTCTCGCAGTGTGCGGCCGCCTCAGGCTCGTGCGTCACCATCAGCACGAGGAGCCTCCGTTCGCGGGCCGTCTGGTCAAGGATCGACCACAGCCGCCGTGCATTGGCGGTGTCCAGGTTCCCGGTGGGCTCGTCCGCGAAGAGCACCGCTGGTTCCAAGAGGAGCGCTCGCGCGATGGCGACTCGCTGCTGCTCGCCACCGGAGAGTGCCTCGGGCCGATGGTCGGCCCGGTCGCTGACGCCCAGCTCCGCCAGCAACTGCGCTGCCCGCGCCACCAACCCGTCCCGTGGTCGACCATCCAGCACCCCCGGCAGCACGACATTGTCGAGCGCCGTCAGCGTGGGGAGGAGGTTGAACTGCTGGAACACGACGCCAATGGCACGACGCCGGAAGAGCGTCAGGGCGCCTTCGTTCATGCCATCCACGCGTTGTCCCGCGACAGAGACGTACCCGCCATCGCATCGATCCAACCCCGCGAGGACATGCAGGAGCGTGCTCTTGCCGCTGCCGGAGGGTCCCATCACCGCATGGAACCCGACGGGGGGGAAGGTCACCGAGACGCCGCGCAGCGCCTCGACCGTGCGCGCCCCCGTGCGAAAGGATTTCTGGACATCGCGTGCGACAATGCCGCCGGGAATCACGGGCGTCGCGACTCCTGCACCACGGGAAGCAGCGCCGGCCAGTGGCTCAGTGGACAGGATGGCGTCCATCGTAGGTCGCTCGGTCCATCAGTCCCGCCAGTGTCGAGAGATCGGATACGCGGATCTTCACCAGCCAACCGCCGCCAAGCGGATCGGAGTTCACCAGGGATGGATCGGCAATCACTCCCTCGTTGACGGCCTCGATCGTTCCCGCCACGGCAGAGTACACGTCGCTGGTCGTCTTGACCGACTCGACTTCGCCGACGGAATCGCCGACCTTGACGGCTGTCCCGACCGGCTTGGTCTCGACGAACGTGACATCGGTGAGTTCATTGGCGGCGAATTGCGTGATGCCGACGGCGACCAGATCTCCCTCGGCTCGAAACCACTCGTGCGAATCGGTGAATCGGCAGGAGGCTGTGGTGCTCATGGTGTTTGGTGGAAGGTGGATCGTACCGATGGCAACCTGACGCTGCTATCCTCAGTCCAATGGCCGCGGCGGCTCCGATCCTCCTAACCCTGTGTGCCGGCGCGCTCGTCGGCCATCTGCCGGTGAGGGGGCGGACGGCGCTCGGGTTGCCGGATGTCCCTGCGTATGCGGCGGAGTTTCTCGGGTATCGCGGGCTCAACGCTCCGACCTCACTCCTGAGGGGCCTCACCGAGGCGCAGTTGCGGCATCTGGCGCATCGCGCCGACCAGGCCGGCTGCCCATTCCTGGCCATCGTGGATGACAGCCCGATGCTCTTCTCCGGGGATTCCATCGACGGCAGCGCTGAGCGATTGGAACGCCTCCTGCTGGCGGCCCGCGCGCTTGGTGCCGCGCAGGTGGGGATTCGGATCCCTTGCGAGGGTGACGACACGGAGGTCTCGCGCATCGCCCGCTCGGTCCGCGAAACGCTCGAGTCGGTCGCGAGGCACGAGGTGATGCTGCTCCTGCGACCCTGCGCTCCCGGCTTGGCCGATACCGAACGATTCACCGCCTTCATCCAGCGCATCGGTGGATTCCGGATCGGCGGAATGGCCTCGTCGGACCTCCTTCAGGGCCCCGACGAGCTGGCTTCGCTGCGTCGGCTCGCGCCGTACTCCGGTTGCGTCCGACTCCTCCCGCCCCTCAGGCGAGGGAAGCCCGATCGCCCCTACATCCAGTCCTTCATGGTGGCGCTTGGCGCGGTCGGCTACCAAAGTTCACTGTGCGTCACGGTTCCGGCCGGCAAGGACGCCGCGAAGGTCCTTGAGGCCACCGGTGCACTCATTCGGGGATGCCTCGAGCCTGCCGCACGGCACATTGGCGTGGGCGCCGCCGGGGGCGTGGAGGCGGATGCCGACGCTCCGGCCGAGGCGTGAGCACTCGATGCATCATCGCGATCGATGGCCCGGCGGGGAGCGGGAAGAGCACCGTGGCACGGGCCTTGGCCACGCGGCTCCGGTTCGCGTTCCTGGACACGGGTGCGATGTACCGGGCGGCCGCCGTGGCCGTACTGGAATCCGGGGGCGATGTCGCTGACGCCGTGGCGTGCGCGGGCATCGTCAAGCGGCACACCATTTCCCTCGACCCGGATGCGTTCCCTCCCCGGATCCTCCTGGACGGGCGCGATGTTGGCATCCGCATCCGGGACCCCGATGTCAGCGCCGCAAGCAGCCCCGTGAGCGCGTCGCCCGAGGTCCGCGCGATCCTGGTCCAGGCGCAGCGCGCCTTCGCGATCGATCATCCGTTGCTGGTGACGGAGGGTCGAGACCAGAGTTCCGTCGTCTTCCCCGACGCGGAGGTGAAGGTGTTCTTG
The DNA here is from genome assembly GCA_027618565.1 of Planctomycetota bacterium. Classification (GTDB taxonomy): domain Bacteria; phylum Planctomycetota; class Phycisphaerae; order Phycisphaerales; family SM1A02; genus SXOD01. The sequence goes on from JAQCEQ010000003.1 coordinate 16,092, forward strand.
GTGGCGCGACTCGAGGTCCGGGCCGCCCGAAGGGCAGCCGAGCTGCGATCGAAGGGAGTGCCTGCCGATGAGGCAGAGGTCCTGCATGCGATCCAGGAGCGCGACCTCCGGGACAGCACTCGCACCACCAGCCCGCTGCGAGAGGTCTCGGGATCGTTGCGTGTGGACAGTTCGGAACTCAGCGTCGAGCAAGTGATCTCGCTTATCGAGGCGCACCTGCCGGTCGGTGCCGCACGGCCATGACCCGCTACGCCGTGCTTCACGAGCGCGCACCGGGCCGCCCGCTTGCCCAGCTCTGGTGGTACGAGACCGCGCGCCGGCTCTGCGGGGTTGCCGGGGCGATGGGTTTCGGGCTTCGCGTGCGCGGTGCCTCCAATATCCCGCTCCAAGGCCCGGTCGTCTTTGTCAGCAATCACCAGTCATTTCTGGATCCGATGCTGTGCGGAGTCGCCACGGGCGCCAGACCCAGTCGACCCATGGCTCGCGAATCCCTCTTCTCTTTCTGGCCAATGGGAGTGTTGCTGAAGACCTTGGGAATCGTTCCCGTGAACATGGATGGCGGCGCAACGGCTGCGCTCCGGATCGCGATCGAAGAACTTCGCGCCGGGCGCTCGGTCACTCTTTTTTCCGAGGGAACCCGCTCCTCCGACGGCGAGCTGACGGAGTTCCGGTCGGGACTGGCGCTCCTCGTTCGCCTGACCGGCGCGCCAATCGTTCCGATGGCCATTGACGGTGCATTCGATGCCTGGCCGCGGCATCGCCTACTCCCACGCCTCACTGGACCCATCTGCGTCGAGATCGGCACCGTGATCCGCCCGGAGGCATTGGTCGATGAAGCTCCGCACCACGGCAAGATTGTCGCCATCGTCCGGGACCGCGTGGCGGCGTTGATCACACGCGCACGCGCGCGCAGGGCGTTTCTGATGGGGGAGCCGACATGAGCGAGGGTTGCCCCGCCGAACCGGCGCTCTCCGCGCGGGAGGCCGCCATTCAGGTGGCCCGCCGACTGCACGAGGCCGGCCATGTCGCCTACTTCGCGGGCGGGTGCGTGCGCGACGCGCTTCTGGAGCTGGATCCGCAGGACTTCGATGTGGCCACCGATGCTCGTCCCGAGACCGTGCAGCAGCTTTTCCGCAGCGCGCGCCTGGTGGGCGAAGCATTCGGCGTCGTGCTGGTTCGATGCGGCGGGCGCACGATCGAGGTGGCGACCTTCCGCAGCGACGGGCCGTACCACGATGGACGTCGGCCGCAGATGGTCCACTTCTCCTCACCCCAGGAAGACGCTCAGCGACGCGACTTCACGGTGAACGGGCTCTTTCAGGATCCATCGAGCGGCGAGGTCATCGACTTTGTCGGCGGCCGCGACGACCTGTCTCGCGGCGTGATCCGGGCCATCGGGAGTGCCGACGACCGCATCGCCGAGGATCGACTTCGGACCATTCGTGCGGTTCGATTCTCAGCGCGGCTTGGGTTCACGATCGATGGCGCCACGATGGAGGCGATCCGCGCTGCGGCGCCGGGACTGCAAGCCGTCAGCCGCGAACGCATCGGCATCGAACTGAGGAAGATGCTGGCGCACCCCACGCGCGGCCGGGCTTGCCAGTTGCTGGAAGAGGCTCTCTTGGATGGGCCCACGCTCGCGGAACCTTGTGTGGTCTCGGGCGCACCGTCAGTGGGGCGACTCGCGCCCGATGCGGACTGGGTGACCGCACTTGCGGCATGGCGGGCAGATCGCCGATCAAGCGGAGGTGAGGCGGGTACCGGCGACGCGGCTGCCGCGCTCGTCCTGAGCACCGCCGAACGCCAACTCCTTGAGGGCTGTGAGCAGTGTCTGGCCATGCTTCCCGGCTGGCTCGGTGGTTCGATCGCCGCGCGCATGAGACAGGCCGCCTCGCGGGGTTTCCTCCAGGCGCTGGAGATTGCGCGAGCCCAGTGCGCGCCCGGCGCAGCCAGTTGGCGATCGGAGTTGGAGGCGCTGGCTGCGCGCCCGGGCGGACTCACGCCACCGTCCTTGGTGACCGGCGACGATCTCACCGCGCGGGGACTCAAGCCCGGCCCGGCGTTCAAGGTGATCCTCGACGCTGCCTACGACCGACAGCTGGAGGGTGGATTCGTCGACCGTGACAGCGCGCTCGCCGCGCTTGAAGAGCAACTCCGCACCGGCGCCACTCGTCCCTAGGATGGTTCATGGGCCTTGCGGGGGTCAGGGAGGTTCCACCCCAACCAACGGCTCTGGCCACCGTCCGGGAGCGGTCGAGCGCGCGGCTCAACCCAGCTCGCGCCGCTGGAAAAACATCACGCTGAGCGCCAGGAACGCCGTCACCAAGAGCGCGGCATAGCCGGTCGCCAGCCCAAAGTAGGCAGCGGGAACGCCGATGCCCTGGTTGATGGCATCGGTCACGAAGAACATCTGGAAGTTGGGGACGACGGCCCATCCCACGCATGCGATGGCGTACGCGGTCTCGCTCACCGCCTCGCTCGAGGCGCTCACGAGCGGGACCGATGCATCCTGCGAAAGCGTGACGGCCACCTCCGTCACCTGCGCCTGGACGGCGCCGCCGCCGTGCGCTGCTTGGTAGGCCAGCACCGTTCGGCCAAACACCCAGTCCGAGAGCAGACCACACACGAGCGCGGCCAGCGTGAGCACCAGCGTCGGCACTTGTCCCAGCCGCGTGCTGGCGGCGACGGCGATGGCGCACAGGACCAGGATTCCCTCGACGATAAGGATCATGGCCTTCCACTGCTCCGGCTCAAAGGCGACCGACATCGACTGCGAGACCATCTTGGCGTCGAAGAGCATCGAGACGACATACGCCACGCCAAGGCACGGGACGCCCAGGAGCAGGAATGAGGCACCAAAGCTCCGGTCATGCATGTAGTTGAGCCAGGTGGCGCCGGCCACCGCGACCAGCATCCCCAGCGTCCCGAACAGGATCACCGACAGGTGGATCGGCGTGGCGGCGGTCTCCAGGACCCCGTGCTGCTCGACGATCGCGAAGACGAGCGCCAGGAACAGCATCGTCACCACCAGCGCGCCTGCGATTCCTGCGAACCGGCCCACCACGAAGATGGCTCGGGGCACGGGCTTGGAGATAACCGTCAGGAGGGTTCGATTCTCGATCTCGCGGCTGATGGCACTGGTCGCCAGGAACGCTGCCAGGATCGCCCCGGCCAGGAAGATGGTGGAGAGCCCGATGTCCACGAACATGTGGTTGTCGTTGGAAAGCGTGTACGCAGAGAGTGGATTGCTCAGCGTCACCAGGATGGTCGCGACGATGACGGTGGCCAGCGACACGGGCTGCCGGAGGCATTCCACCAGCGTGGTCCTCGCGATGGCGAGGAACTGCTCTATCCAGGCAAACATGGCCGCGAGTCTATCGCTTCTTTCGTCGGCAACGACCAAACACGAACCCGCGCAGGAGCGTACGATCCGCGCTGCCGCACCCCACGCCATCTCTTGCTGCGGCCGCCAGCGACTGACCGATGCGAACGGACCACCTCGCATACCAGCAAGCCACGCGCGTGGCCTTCCTTGGACTCCTGCTCCAGCTGGGGCTGGGGCTGGTGTTGCTGGCGTACGGACGCGGCGCGGACGACTCGGCCCTGGGCGTGACGTCGCAGTGGATCCTCGTGGGGGTCATCCCTTGGATCGCCTTGGTGCTGACCTTCCAGCAGCACACTTCGGAGCGCCTGGAGTCGTTGGAACTGGACGCAGGCGGCGAAGGTGCCGGTTCCGCATTTGACGCGACCGACTCCGGCGCGCGTGTCGCCGCGCGGCGTCTGAAGACCGTGCATGCCTGGCTGGTTCCGGGTGCCAGCATCCTCTACGCCGGCATCTTGGTGTGGGTGGGGTGGTCGGTCTACGCCTGGTTCCGCGCCTTGGCGATCGACGACCCCAATGCCGTGGTCGCACATTTTGGCGTCAACCCAAATTCCGGCTGGGAGCTGGCCCTCTGTGCCGGTGGAGCCCTGGTCGTCTTCATCTTCTCGCGATTCGTCGCGGGGATGGCTCGGCAACCGGCGTGGTCCAACCTCCGCGGCGGTGCGGGGATCATGGTGGGCAATGCCATCGTGCTCCTGGCGGTGGCCACCGGGACGATTTTCCAACTCTTCGCCAAGCCCGCTGTCCTTGAGGGCGTGACGCAAGGAATCGGCTGGTTCATGTGGCTGATCGCCGCGGAGACCGCCCTCAACCTGGTCCTGCACATCTACCGACCTCGCCGGCCGGGAGAAATCCCCAAGGCCGCGTTCGACTCCAAGCTGCTGGGACTCTTGGCCACGCCGGACTCCCTCGTCCGCAGCATCAACGAGGCGGTCAACTACCAGTTTGGCTTCGACCTCACCAGTTCGTGGGGCTACCAGCTCCTGCTGCGCAGCCTGACGGCCCTTGCAGGCGTGGGCATCATCGTGCTGCTGGCGATGAGTTGCGTCGTCGTCGTGGGCCCCGGCGAGCAGGCGATCCGGCTTCGTGGCGATCGCATCGTCGGTGAAGTGGCGACAGGGACCGTTCTCTTCAAGCTCCCGTGGCCCCTCGAGGATGTCGAGGTCTGGCCGGTGGGCCGCGTTCACACGGTCCTTCTCGGGCCGCCGACTCGCAACGAGGGCGAAGTCATCCTCTGGGTCGACGACGAGAACAGTCTGGAAGCCGGCACGGATCGCGCGCCGTACCTGGTGTTGGCGGGTCGTGCCGCGCAGGCGGTGGCGTCGTCGGGGCGACCGGGAGCCGAGGACACCGACGAGACCTCCGCCCAGGGCTTTTCGCTGGTGGATGCGGACATCCAGGTGAACTGGCGCATCCGCCCGGACGGTCTCCTGGATTTCATCGGGTTCTCCAACGACACGAGGAGCCGCCGATCTCGGCTGGACATGCGCGAGCGCGCGCTCCAGCAGATCGCGCTGCGCGAGGCGACCCAGTTCCTCTCCACGCAGACGCTGGAGTCCGTGCTCTCGCCGCAGGGCGACTCGCTGACCAGGGCACTCCAGTCCAGGATCCAGGGCGCGTTCGATGCTGCCGGGTCCGGCGTGGAGGTCGTGAGCGTGCTGGTTCCCCGGCTCCGCCCGCCCAATGGCGCGCGAAACGCATTCGAGGAACTCTCCATCGACCAGCAGAATGTCCAGAAGATGACCGAAGAGGCGCGTCGAGTCGCCAGCGTCACGATGGCCGCGGTCGTGGGCGGGGAAGCGCTGGCCCAGGAAGCCATCGCGGCCATCGCGGAACTCCGGCGGATCGAGTCGGCTCACGGCGTCTCCAGCCGCGAGGCGGCCATCCAGCGTGCGACGCTGGAAGCGCTCTTGGTGCGTGAGTCCGCCCAGGCGGCGACCGTGATCTCGCGTGCGCGCGCGCGCCGCTGGGAGGTCCTGATGGATGCCCGCTCCAACGCTGCGGATGTGCTTGGGCAAGCACCGGCCTTTGAAGCCGCGCCAGAACTGTATCGGCAGCGACGGATGATGGAGGTGCTGGCGGCGCAGCTCGCGCGCGTGCGGATCAAGTACCTCATCGGGACTGATCCAGCCGGCACCACGCTGGACATCGAAATGCAAGAGGCGGAATCCGGCCTCAACCTGGCGGACTACTTGAGCAAAGATGGCGGCGGGGGCGGCGGTTGAGCGCCCACCGCCACCCACGACTCCACGAGGCACGACCATGACACTTCGCAAGCGCATTCCCATCATCCTCGGATTGGCCCTGCTGGCCATCTTGGTGCTCTTCAACACCACCTACACGGTGGGGGAGCACGAGATCGCCATTGTGTCGCGGCTGGGACGGCCAGCCGAAGTGGTGGACGAATCCGGACTGCACCTCAAGGCGCCATTCTTCATAGACCAGGTCACCACGCTGGACACGCGCCTGCAGTTGATCGAGAGCCCACTGGAGACCGTCCTCACGAAGGACGGACAGCAGGTGGTGGCGCAGGCCTTTCTCCTCTGGCGGATCAACCCTTCAGCGGCACAGGCCCTGGACTTTCACGCCAGCTTCGGGGAATTGTCGGCGGCTGAAGGGGAGCTGGAGACGCGGCTGCAGGGAGCGCTTCGACTGCTGGGTGGGTTCGAGTTCAACCAGCTGATCGGCACTTCCAGCAAGATCGGCGATGCCGAGGCGGCGATCCTGGCCGACCTCCAGGCCACCAGCACGACCGGCATCGAGGTGGTGAAGGTCGGCATCTCCCAACTGGTGCTGCCTCCCAAGACGACGGTCGCCGTGCTTCGGCGCATGAGCGCGGTGCAGGAGACGCTTGGCAACCTGGAAGAGAGCAAGGGAGCTGCTGCGGCCGACGCCATCAAGAGCATGGCGGCCACGCAGGCCGACACGATTCGTGCCTTCACCTCGCAGTGGGCGGCGGAAATCGAGGCGAAGGGTGCCGAGGAAGCCGCGACCTACTACGAGCAAATGCGCAGCGAGGCCGAGTTGGCGATCTTCCTCGCCTGGCTGGACACGCTGAAGGCCTCGCTCTCGGGAAGCACCACCTTCGTGGGAGACATGAGCCGCCCACCATTCCACCTCTTGGATCCTGACGCGCCGATTTCTCCCGAAGGGATCCCGGTCCCGCCGCCGCAGGCCGGAAAGCAGTGACGAACTCCCCCGACTATCCCGATCCCGCACAGGACGCGCCAGACCAGGCTCGTCCGGCCTCGGCTCCACGCCGGTCCGCGAGCGCGCGGCTGACCGTTGCCGGGGAGGCGACCGACGCGGCAGAACTCCGTGCGGCGATGGATCCCGCCAACCAGAGCCTGGGAGAGGCGCTGCTCCTCTCGTACCGCATCCTCCAGCTGGCGATCCTGGGATTGGTGGTGGCGTTCCTCTTCAGCGGATTCCAGACGATCCAGGACGGGCACACCGGCGTCCGAACCGTCTTTGGCCGAGTCTCCGGCGAGCCGGGCGAGGAGATGGTGAGCCCGGGTCTCCACCCGTTCTGGCCCTACCCCATCGGCGAGATGATCGTCTTTCCGCAGCGCCAGAGCGTGGACCTGCGCAGCGCCTACTGGCCACAGCGTCGCTCCGCCGATGTCACGCTGAACCAGATGACGGAAGGTGCGGACATCACCCAGCCGCTGCGGCCAAGCACGCAATTCGGCTCGCTCATCACCGCCGATGGTGACCTGGCGCACATGCAAGTGACCGCCGAATTCGCCGTCGCGGATCCCGTCCGGTTCTTGGAGCGATTCTCTCCCGGGCAGGCCACGGCCATCGTGCGCGCCGCGCTGCAGCAGGCCACGGTCCGCATCGCGGCGCAGACCTCGCTCGACGCGCTCGTAGAGCAACGCACGCCACCCAGCGCAGAGATTCAGGCATCGGCGCAGTCGTTTCTGGACGACATGCAGTGCGGCATCCAGATTCTCACGGTGTCGGTGCCCGAACGGATCGCGCCACTCGCCATCCGAAACATCTTCCGTCGCGTCCAGAGCGGCCGGGAAGATGCTCGCACGACCGTTGAGAAGGCTCGCCAGGAAGCCGTCGCCATGCTTCTGGATGCCGCCGGTCCCGGATACGACGACCTCTTGGGCATCATCGGCCGCTACGAGTCCGCCCTCACCGCGATGAACACCGAGCAGGCAAACGAGGTGCTTGCCGAGCTGGCGAGGCGTCTGGAAGAGCCCGACATCGGTGGAACCGCGGCGAAGGTGATCCAGCGGGCCCGCGCGTCGCAGGCCGGGCTGGAAGCATCCTTGGGTCGTGACGCGCGGCGAGTGGCGGGGCTTGGCCCCAGTTTCCACGAGAACCCACGGCAGCTGGTGCGGCAGCTCTGGCTGGAGGCGCTCGCCGAGGTCTTCGCAGGCGAGGGCACGGAGGTGTTCGCCGTTCCGGACGGCATGCGCGATGTCGTGCTGCGCGTGCGCAGCAGCCAGGATGTCATGCAGGCGCGCCGTGACGCGGACCTTGAGCGCAAGAAGCGTGAGGCCGGCATGATTGGGATGGATGCGGCGGGTCGATTCCAGCTGGGTGGGGACCTCATCCAGATCGATGGACCCGGCCGAAGGCTGGACAAGTCCTCCAACAAGGCGACAGGAGCGGAATGAACATGGTGACCGCACCGCATGGCAACGCGCCTGGAATCGTGGAGGCCGCTGGGCTGGTCAAGACCTTCCGGGACTTCTGGATGCGCGACAAGGCGCGCGCCGTCGATGGCATCGACTTCGAGATCCGACCCAACGAACTGTTTGGATTGCTGGGTCCCAATGGCTCGGGCAAGAGCACGACGATCAAGTTGATCCTCGGCCTGCTGCGCAAGACGCGTGGCAAGCTCCTGGTCCTGGGGCAGGACCCCGGCAATGTCAAGGTGAAGGCGCAGATCGGCTACCTGCCGGAAGAGAGTTACCTTTACCGGTTCCTCACTGCGCACGAGACGCTGGACTACTACGCCAAGCTCTTCGGGCTGGACCGGGGCACGCGTCGCCGGCGCTCCGGCGAGTTGCTGGAGATGGTTGGCCTCGACCGGCTTGGGCATCGGCAAGTCGGCGAGTTCTCCAAGGGAATGGCGCGACGCCTGGGAATCGCGCAGGCCCTCATCAACGACCCCGCCTTCCTGATCCTGGATGAGCCCACGAGCGGACTGGACCCCATTGGCACCAGGCAAGTGAAGGACCTCCTCCTGGATCTCAAGCGGCGCGGCAAGACGATTCTCCTCTCCAGCCACCTCCTGGCGGATGTGGAAGATGTCTGCGACCGGATGGTGATTCTCTACGGTGGCAAGATCCACGCGCAGGGGACCGCCGGGGACCTGCTCGCGGACACGCGCCACACGGTGATCGAGTCCGCACGGCTGGATGAGGCCACCATCGTCGCGGTGGACGAGGTGATCCGCGCGCGCACGGGAGGCGGCATCGAGCGAGTCGCGGCGCCACGGCAGAAGCTGGAGTCGTTCTTCCTGGACCTCGTAGAGCGAGCGGCAGCCAAGGAGTCCTCCACCAGCGGCGCGCGGGCCGGCGGCCGCACGGCAGAATTCCTCCGGGGCGAACCGTCGCCCGCCACGGGCGACGCGCTCATGGAGTCCCTCACGCGGAGTGAACCCGCGCCACAGCAGCGATCCACCATCGCCCAGGCGGCAGCCACCGCTCCCCCCGCACCAACGACGCCGTCGCTGGGCGGCATTGAGACGGTGACCGGCGATGGTCCTCCCCAGCCGGCACCAGGGTCAACGGTGCGCCGGGACAGGCCATCGACGTCGGGCGTGGCGGAACCAGACCGTTCCCTCATCGAGGGCCTGCTTGAGGGAGGAACCAAGGGCGGAGAGAAGCCGGGAGGCACGGCTTCGTGAACCTGGTCTTCGAGGTCTGGCGTCGGCTGCGTGAAATGTCGGCCAGCCCCCGGGGCCGCATCGTGTTCGCGACCGCGCTCGGGCTGGTGGCCCTCGGGCTGACGCTCCCGCTGCAGCTGGAGTCGATGCGGTACCTCGAACTCCGCGGGCAGGTCGAGGACGTGCTCGCCCGGGCCAATGCGGAAGAGCGCACACCGGAAGCTGTCGAGTTGGTGGAACGGGGCACGGTCACCATCGGGAGCACTCCCTTCGGTGGACCTCCCGTCGCCGCCATTGCAGTGCAGGTCTTCGACGAGAAGGGCAGGGTGTCGGCACCGCGCGAACTGGCCTCCTTCATCCTGGCGCCCACGCTCCCGGAGTGGGCGCCCGAGCCAGTCGTCGGGTCGTCCACGACGCCGATCCTCATCATCGCCGTCGCGGTCGCCGTCGCAGCGGCGGCTGGGCTCACCGGCCTCGGCTTGGCCGCAACCATCACGATCCTCGCGACCGCATTGGTGTCGGCGATCGCCTGGCAGCAGGGCGTGATCACCTGGGTGATCGCGGCTGCGGGTGCCGGGGCGACGCTCTTGCTGTTCCTCCTCTCGACCAGGCTGGCGCTGTTCGTGCTGTCCGGTTCCAACCCCGTCTGCTCGATCGCACAGGGCGTCGTTCGCGAAGCCATCCGGCTCCGCGTGGCGGCGTTCTTCATGGGCGCGACGCTGGTGCTCATCCCGGCCATCGTGGTCTGGATCAGCCCCGACCAGCCGCTCCGGTACCAGGTCCAGACATTTCTCTCCCGATCCACCGGCCTGCTCTACGCGCTGGTCGCGACGATGACGCTCTTCCTCGGCTGCGCGACCACCGCGTTTGAGCTCCGCGACCGGCAGGCATGGCAGACGCTCTGCAAGCCCGTCGCCAGGTGGCAATTCCTCGTTGGCAAGTGGCTTGGACTGGTGGTGCTGGCGGTCACGCTGCTGGGAGTGGGCTCCAGCAGCATCGCCGGCTTCCTCTCCTACCTCCGGACGCGCCCGGCGAAAGACCTGCCGGATGCCGTTGCCGTGACCGAGGAAGTGTTGGTCGGCCGCCAGGGCGTGCTCCCGGAGTTCAAGCCACTTTCGCGGGAGGAGTTGATCGAGTCGATCGATCGCGAGATCGATGGTGATGCCATCCTTCGCGAAGACATTGATCGGGGTGTTCGCAAGGAACTCGATGTGCGACGGACCTTGGCCCAGGACAAGCAGAAGGCGCACCTCGCCTCGCTGCGATTGATGGCACCCGGCCAGTCACGCGAGTACCTCTTCCATGGGCTCCGCGAGGCGCGCAACTCCGGGCGCATGATCTCGCTTCGCTACAAGTTCCACGCTGGCGCGGAGGACGCGCACGAGGTCCACCCCATCCTCCTCCGATTCCCCAAGAACGGCTCGTGGACCGATCGCCAGTTCGTTGCCGGGCAGGTGTATGTCTTCACCGTCCCTCCCGACCTCATCGAGGACGATGGGACGCTCCGCATCGAAGTGGCCAACATCGCCGTCGATGGCCAGGGCTTTGTGGAGCCGAAGTGGAGCATCAACTTCGAGCCCGACGACCTGGAAGTGCTGTACCCGGTGATCGGCTTCGGAGAGAACTACCTGAGGGCTCTCTTGGTCGACCTCTCCAAGGTGGCGTTCCTCGCGATGCTGAGCGTCGCCGCGGCCTCGTTCCTCTCGTTCCCCATCGCGTGCCTCCTGGCGTTTTCCATCTTCGCCATCGGGAGCATCTCGCCGTTCCTGGCCATCAGCGTCGACTACTACTCCGTGAGCAAGGATGCCCCTGTGGTGATTCAATGGGTGCAGATAGCGATCAAGGGAGTCGCCACGGCGGCCAACTGGATGCTGGGCGGCTTTGGGGTGGTCGACGCGACGGAGATGCTGGTTCGCGGCCGCGTCATCGGCGGCGATGCGCTGCTGCGGGTGGTTGGCGGCATCGGGATCTTCTGGACTGCGCTGACGCTGACCATCGGCTACGCCTGCTTCCGACGCAAGGAGGTGGCCATCTACTCCGGCCACGGATGACATGCCTGACCGCGTCATCCAGCTCTTCTGCCTGATCGTCGCCTTCCTTTCGCTGGCGGCGGGGAGCACACTGCTCCCCAAGATGCTGCGCGTGAGCGACCAGTCCGGGATGCGATTTACCGACGTCTCGGTGGAGGGCGCACCGCCCATCGTCGCGCTGGGACAGGCGATCGGCGCTCTCCGCGGCATCATCGTTGACTACCTCTGGATCAAGGCGATGCAGCAGAAGCAGGAGGGGCTCTTCTTCGAGGCGATGTCGGACGCCGCGCTGATCACCACGCTCCAGCCCCGGTTTGGCGAGGTATGGGGGTTCCACGGCCACAACATGGCCTACAACATCAGCGTCCTGACCAACACGCCCGAGGAACGCTGGGAATGGGTCAAGGCGGGCGTGGACCTGGTCCGCAACCAGGGGCTTCGATACAACCCCAACGACCTCTGGCTGCACAAGGAACTGGCGTTCTGGTTCTCCCACAAGATCGACGGCGTCGCCGACGACGCGCACTTTCACTACAAGCGGGAGTTGGCCAGGGAGTGGCACTTCCTGCTGGGTGAGCCGCCGGGGAGCCACTCCGAGCGCATCGCGTGGATCGACGCCATCGCCACGGCGCCCGACACGCTGGCGGAGTGTGACGCTGCGGTGCCAGGGACCAGCGCGGTGCTCGACGACATTCGCAAGGCTGTCAGCGGGTTTGACAGCACCTTCGCCGTCAAGCCGGATGCGCAGCTCCTGCGCGCCTACGGGCAATGGGAGTCCGTGCAGGCCAGCCCCACGGCGAAGATGCTGGGGCTGGACCAGGCCTTCAAGCAGAACGACCAGGTCTACCGGACCTTCGACCAGATCTTCGCCGATCCTGCCAGGAAGGATCAGGTGGTGATGTTCGTGCGCTGGTTGCGCAAGAAGGTGCTCCGCGAGGAGTACAACATGGAGCCGGCGCTGATGTCGCAGTACACGAGGGAGTTCGGCCCCTTCGACTGGCGCCACCCGCAGAGCCACACCTTCTACTGGGCACGAAAGGGCTCCACGCAGGCCACGCGACGGTTTGAGGACGAAGACGACATCTACAAGGTCCTCAACAACGACCGCCTCAACATCCACGCGATGCAGGCCCTGGAGCGAAGCGGGTTGATGCGGTTTGACCCCTTCGCCAACGACAATCCCACGCGGCTGACGGACCCGAGGTGGATCAAGGTCATCGACAACTACTTCCACATCCTGTACCAGAAGCACTACGGGACGCGTGGGGCCGGCGGCGACACCTTCATCGACTTCTACGAGAACTTCATGGCCAGCGCGATCCGCGAGCTCTACCGCGCCGGCGACATCGAGGGTGCGCAGCAGATCCTGGACAAGCTGGACCGGCTCTTCGGCCGGGGGGGCTTCGTCCCCAACAACAAGTACGAGGCACCGCTGGACGTCTTCGTCCGCAACATCACCTACGGCGAGTACGAATACCAGCCCGAGGCCGCGCGGAGCGATGTCTACAACGCGCTCCGCCGCGGGTTCCGCGAGGGACTGCTCCTCAACCGCAAGCAGGTCCTGGACAGCGCGATCACGTTCGCCGAGGAGCTCACGGAGTTCTTCCAGGGGACGCGCTACACCAACTTCGTCAACAAGTTTGGCGAGCGTCGCATGGCGGACCTGGTCTCCGACATCCGCACCAGCATCGACACGGTGTTCCTGGAGGTCCTGCTGGACCAATCCCAGCCAATCATCGACCGCCTCACGATCTACAACCGCGCCGGCGAGGCGTACCAGCGCGCGGCCTACGACGCGGCACACGTGGCGCTGCGCTCTGAGTACGAGCGAACGGTGCTGGCCAAGAGCCTCCCGTTCGACCGGGCGTTCCCCGAACCGCCCGGGATGGAGGCGTACCGCGCCTTCAAGGCCGCCGAGGCCGAACGCGCAGGTGCCGGCGCGAAGGAGAACGACATGGGGAGCGAGCGCCGCTAGCGCGCGCGACGCACGATGCCAGCGCCGTTCGTCCCGCCAGCCATCCTTGCGATTGGCCGCAATTACCCAGAGCACGCCGCAGAGATGGGGGGCACCGTGCCGCAGCTGGTGGTGTTCATGAAGAATCCAGCCGCGGTCTGCGGATCGGGCGATGCGATCGTGATCGGCCCCGCGTGCCGCGAGCATGGACCGCAGGTGGACTTCGAGGGCGAGCTCGGGATCGTGATCGGGCGCGATTGCCGGAATGTTGACCTGGCCGATGTCTTGAACCACGACGCCGGCGTGGTCAGCGGATTCTGCGCCGCCAACGACGTGAGTGCCAGATGGTGGCAGAAGGAGGGGGCCGGCGGGCAATTCTGCCGAGGCAAGAGCTTCGACACCTTCTGCCCCGTGACCATCCCGGCATCGCTGGCTTCGGTGGGTAACCCATCAGGCCTCACGATCACCACCACGCTGTGCGGCGAGGTCATGCAGCGCGGTTCAGTGGCGTCGATGTCGTGGAGCGTTCCGCGGATCGTGGCGGAATTGTCGCGCGATACCACCCTCCTCGCGGGCACGCTGATCCTGACGGGCACGCCCGCAGGGGTCGGCTCTGCGCGCACGCCGCCGCGGTATCTCCGGCACGGCGACGAGGTGATCGTGGACATTCCCGGCGTCGGTCGGCTCCTGAACCCCGTGGTCGAGCAGCCGTGAGCATCGCCGCGCGAATGATGGTGCTGCTCATCCGCGCGTATCAGCTCACGCTCTCCCCAATCATCGGTCGTTCATGCCGGTTTCAGCCGACCTGCTCGCGGTACGGTGCGGAGGCGATCTCGAGCCACGGCGCGATCCGTGGAGGGTGGCTGACTGTCCGCCGCGTCTGCCGATGCCACCCCTGGGGCGGGTCTGGCCACGATCCCGTCCCCTGAGATTCCTCCGGCGCCCGGGAGTGCCCTAGGACTCGGAGTCGATCGGCGCGGGCGTGTCGCTTCCGGCCCACAGCCGCCTGGCCAACGACGGCACGGATTCTTGGAAGAGCTGAGTGGCCTCGCCAAGGCTTGGCCGATCCCTCGGCGCGTCGGCGCGAAGCCGACAGACCACCACGAGATCCATCCCGGCGGGGAGTTGCGCGCGGGTGAGGCGAAACCCCTCGCGGAGCAGTCGCTTGATCCGGTTCCGACGGACGGCTGGACCGCATCGGCGGCTGACGCTCAGGCCAAGCCGATTGAATGGCAGGCCATTGGCGACGGCGTGCACCACGAACACCCCGGCGTCGCGACGAAGGCCGTGGTCATAGGCCCGGCGGAAGTCATCTCCGCGCTTGACCCGATGCTGCGAACGGAACCGGCAATCGTGGCTCATGCTTGTGCCAGGGCCTTCTGGTAGGCCTTCATCACCTGTTGGCGCGAGATCAGCCCACGCGGGATGTTGGAGCGCCGGTCCACGATGGGGAGGCTCTGCGCATCAGTGGCGGAGAAGGCCTCGAAGGCGATGTCCAGCGTGTCGTCCCCGCGGAGCGGCTGCTGTTCTCGCATGAGTTCATGGACATAGAGCAACGGGGCGGCCTCGCGGTAGGCAAAGGCCGCACGCAGGTCCGGTGCGGCCACCATGCCGACATACCTGCCATCGGTGTCGACGACGATGCAGTCCCAGTCGCCGGTCCGCTCCGCGTTGAGGAGCAGTTCAGCCACGGTGGCGTGGCGAGAGATCGGGTGGGCCTCTTGGACGAAAAGGTCGCCGACCCGCACGCGCCGGAGGACCGACATGTCGATGCTGCTCCCCAGTTTCAGGCCAAGCCGGTCGATCTCTCCCGTGTAGACGCTGTGGGTGGAGACGAGCCGCGAGAAGAGCGTGCTGAGCACCGTGACCATGAGCAATGGAAGCATCACCGAGTAATTCCTGGTGATCTCGTAGGCCAGCATGACCCCCGTCAGCGGGGCGTGGGATCCGCCCGCTACAAACGCTGCCATCCCAATCACGGCGCAGAGCACGGGATTCACATCGGGGAGTGGCGTGTACGCGTTCAGGAAGACGCCGCAGAGTGCACCCGAAACCGCGCCAAGGACCAGCGAGGGCGCGAAGAGCCCACCGCAGGCTCCGGATCCGATGGTGAGACATGTAGCCACCGCCTTCGCCGCCAGGAGGAGTGTGAGCATCCTCACGATGGGCCACGCTTCCTGCCCGTCCCTGATCTCCGTGCGTTCGCTGCTGCACCAGGCGCTGATCGTGGAGTATCCGTTCCCAAAGAAGGGCGGGAAGGCGTGCGAGTCGTGTGCGGTGCACCACAGCCATCCCAACCCCGCCAGCAAGAGTGCGCCGACCGCAGGCCGGACGAGTGCTGGCACCTTCAGCCTTGCGAAGAGTCGCGCGCTTTGCTCCAGCATCCGGACAAACCAGCCTCCGCAGAGGCCGACAACGACTCCCAGAATCACCATCGAGGGAATCTCGTCCAGCTCAAAGAAGAACCCGTCGAACTGGGATGGCCCGACACCAAAGATCGGTTCGTTGCTGGCGCGAAGCGCCTGTGCCGTCGCAGCACCCATCACGCTGGCCACGACGATGGGAGCCATCATCCGAAGCGAGAAGTCCCTCAGCAGCACTTCCAGCACGAAGAACACGCCTGTCAACGGAGCGTTGAAGACGGCGGCCAGTCCGGCGGCCGCGCCGCAGCCCAGGAGCGTGGTCCGCTGCATGGTGTCCACTCGGAGGAAGTGAGCGACCTGGCTCCCCACGGCGGCGCCGACAGACACGATGGGTCCTTCCGGCCCCGCCGAGCCGCCGGACCCGATGGTGCAGGTGGAGCCGATCCACTGCTTGATCCCAAGCGATGCTGGGATCCGGCTCTGCAGGCGGTTGACCGCCCAGATGATCTGCCCGATGCCGTGGGCCTGGATCGGGCTGGCGATGAGCGCAAAGATCAGCCCCGATCCGAGCGCGCCGACGATCGGTGCCGCCAACATCATTGCGAATCCCGCTTCCCCGGACATCCCCAAGGCCTGAGTCTTGTGCTCCAGCCAGGTGATGGGGACCATATAGGCCAGCGCCAAGGCGCCAACCGCAAGCCCGATAAGTGCGCCGACGATGACCCCCTCCCAGTCAGGGCCTGGCATCCACCGGCGCAGGGTGGCTCGAAGGCGAGTATTGAGGGCAGGAATCGGCATCGGCGGCCCACGCCATTTCGGGAACGCGGGAGTTGGGTTATACTGCCCGGCTTTCCCCAACCGCCCAACCCCACGGAGCCACGCGTGATTGAAGTCCTAAAGAGCGATGACATCGTCAAGAAGTTTGGTGGTCGATTCAAACTGACGGCACTCATCCAGCGGCGGCTGCAAGAGTTGGTCGGTGGAGCCCGCCCGCTCGTGGATCGCGAAGGTCGCAGCGACCTTGAGGTGGTCATCGAAGAGATTCGGCAGGACAAGATCACCATTGACTGGGAAGCCTCGGAGCTGGACGCACCAACTAAGCCCGGCCGCTAGGGATAATCCCCCCGATTTCCTCAACCAATTCCGGGTTTGCGAGCAACAATTCCTTGCGGAAGTCTGGGGAACGGCTATTGTCTTTCCAAGGAGATCCTGCATGCGCGCGATGATTGCTTCCATCACGGCTTTGTCTGGTTCGTTCGCGTCGGTCGTCGCCATGGCGGATACTGGTTCCGTGCTGGCGACCGGGACTCGCATTCGGGAGGAACTCACCATGATCAGCGACCCGGCGATCATGACCATCAACCTGACGCCCGCGATTGCGGCGGCACGGGATCGCGCTCGCCAGGAGCGTGGTGGTGCGGGTGCGGGCGGGGGGGCGCAGAGTGGTGCGCAGGACGGCGGCATTGCGGGCTTCTGTGACCCGATCACCGTCGCTCACACCGATTCCACCTTTGGTGGCGGGCAGTACACCATGCAGGCGGGCTTTGCGCAGGAGGAGGCTTTGGGGGTGTCCTTCACCGTCGATGCAGCCCACTTCCCGATCAAGGTGGACCAGCTCGATGTCCTGTTCGTGACGTACAGCGCCACGGCCCAGACGACGACCGAGTGGTCAGTCCTCCTCTACGAAGGGAATCCAACCGCAGGAGCCTCCTTTGTGTTCTCCAGCGACGGCACGATCCTGCCTCACTTGGTGATGCCTCCGGGCTCCACGGGCATGATCATCCAGTTCGTGGTCGATCCCGGCGACCCTGACCAGATCTACCTGGACAACTCGGGATCGGCGACATGGTCATTCGCGTTCCGGATCGATCAGCACAACAACCAGACGCAGAATCCCTGCCTCTACTCGCCGCCGACCAGCAGCAACGCGTTCCCCGCGACCGACACCAGCGGGCTGGCGCAGCCATCTCGAAACTGGCTCTACGCCGTGAACTGCGGCGGCTTCGGCTGTCCGGCCGGCTGGACCACGTTCCAGTCGCTTCCCACCATGTGTCGCCCATCCGGCGACTGGGTGATGCGAGGCTTCTACACGCCGATCGAGTGCGGTGGCTCCCAGGTGCCGGGGGCGTGCTGCATCGAGACATCGTGCCTCCAGCTGACGGAGAAGGAGTGCGCGCTTGCAGCAGGGAACTTCACCGCGGAGGGCACGCCGTGCACGGCCTCGACCTGCCAGACTTCGTCCACCGTTCCGTGTTGCTTCGCCGCCACGGGCGGTTGCGTGGAACTCAGCCCCGGCAACTGCGCCGCGGCCGGCGGCGTCGCTGGACCGGCGGGTGTTCTCTGCACGCAGCACATCTGCTTCCCGGAGGGCGCGTGCTGCCTGCCGAGCGGCAGTTGTGTCGGTGGTGTCAGCCCCCAGGAATGCGCCGCCATGAGCGGAGTCTTCCAAGGCGACGGCACCTCGTGCGCCTCCACGAATTGTCCACAGCCGATGGGAGCGTCCTGCTTCTCCAATGGATTCTGCCTCGTGCTGACCCAAGCGCAGGCGACGTCTGCCGGTGCAGCATGGCAGGGGGCAGGCACGAACTGCGCCGATGGCAATGGCAACGGCACGGCCGATGCCTGCGAACAGTCGGACCCCGCCGACATCAACGGTGACGGGCTGATCAACGGTCAGGACCTCGCGCTCCTCCTGGGATCCTGGGGGGCGGCGGACGCGGACGCAGACATCGACGGCAATGGGACCGTTGGTGGCGAGGACCTCGCTGCGCTCTTGGGCGGCTGGACAGGCTGAATCGAACCTGCGATACTGCCCAATCGTCCTTCGCTGCCATCACTCCCGGTGGTCGCTGGTCGTGGAGAGATGGCCGAGTGGTTGAAGGCGCCAGTCTCGAAAACTGGTATGGGGCTCGTCCTCATCGTGGGTTCGAATCCCACTCTCTCCGCTCGACTCCCCGGGTGCCTTCCATCGCGCTGTTCACGGGCCAGGTCGAATCAGTTGTGACTTGGGAAGCCAGCCTTCCCGTCCTCCAGCCAGTCTCACCAGCATCCAGGCCCGGTGTTCTTCAACCACGCTGACGATGGTGCCATCGTGCAGTTCCGGTCCGGGTACGGAGGGGAAGGACTCGCCAGTGCCCGTGCGGAGCGTGGCACCTTGCCCTATCACCACCGCGACGGAGTCTGGCGGCAGTGCCTGCTGGTCCAGCACAACCGTCGCTCCCGCAGAAACGGCCAAGGTGCCGGTGGCCGCGATGATGGCCTTCCAAGGCACGCGTGAGGGCCAGCGCAGGAGCACGCCGGCGGCCAAGGCGCTCCAGACCAGGAGCCAACTGAACCATGTGGCGCTCCACCGTGCGCTGCTGGGGATGGACTGCCACCAGGTCCGGGCGTCTTCCACCAATCGATCCGTGCTGGACATTGGGACGGCCGCGGCGGTCTGTAGTGCCTGGTGGAGCCGCGCGTCCCCGGGATCCAATCGCTGCCCGGCGAGGTACGCGGCGCGAGCGCGCGACAGATCGCCGGCCGCCAGGTAGGCATTGCCCGCATCCAAGTACAGGCCCGGGTTTCGCGCGCCCGCCTCGATCAAGTTGGAGTACTGCAGTGCCGCCGCGCGGAACCGGAGTCGCGCAGCTTCGTCCGAGACGCCACGGAGGTGGAGCCCGTCTTCGTAGGCACGATGAGCATCCGCCACTCGGTCGACCGGAAGGGTCGGAGCGGTCAGCTCAATCGCGGACGAGGACTGCGCGGCGCTGGCCGTTGGACTGGGGATGAGCATTCCAAGACACGGCAGCAGCACCACCAACGGCAGCGACTTTGCGATGCGCCCGATCAGGCTTCGCGCGCGGGCCGGATCTGGTCGTGCGGCGTCGGTCGAAGCGTAACGGGCACGCTCGCACTGGTTGAGAAACCCATCCACATCTTCCGCAAGAGAGAGATCCGAAGAATCGCCCAGTTGACGCACGATGTCGGTTGGAGTCAGCGTCCCCTCAACCAGATTCCGTCGATCCTCCACCAATCCTGCGATCGCGATGCCGGGGTCATCGGTCTTCAGGCGTGAGAGCGCCCTCGCGACGGCGCGTCGCCGTCGTCCAGCGGCTGGGTTGGCGGCCGCACGCCGACGCATTCCCACCACCACGGCGATCGCGGCAAAGGCCGCCGGAGGAATGCCCAGCGCGACGGCGACCATCGTCTGGCTTGGGATCGAACTGGCCACCAGCAGGGGAGCGCCCCTCCAATCGTGCCCGGCGTCGGGGGAATCGTCGGGGCCGCCTCCGGCACCGTCGTCGCCACCAGCCGCTTCGCCATCAATCTTCCGGCCCTCGATGGAACCTCGTGCCATTCGTTCCGCCGGGCGCACTGTGATGGGGATCGGAGCGGTGTGTGCGGTCTCGTAGGAAGCGGTTGCTGGATCGAACCAGGAGAACTCCAGCGCAGGGATGGAGTCGATCCCGTCATGAAGTGCACGCAGAGTCTGCGTGAAGACCTTGACGTTGTCTTGGATCACCCCGCCCGCCGCACCATCGGGAATCGCAAAGTCGCGCTCCAGGCCGGGAGTCGCCGCCAGATTGGGTGGCTGCACGCTGTTGAGTTCAGACGCGCCACTCTCATCCCGAACGACCACGGTCAGTGTGATGGGATCTCCCACCAGCACCGCGGTGGGCCGGGCCGAGGCGACCACTCTGAAGGTGCCGACGGCTCCTGTGAACGACGCAGGGCGCCCTTCCATTGGGAGCGGGAGCACCTCCAGATCGGAGATCGATGGCTCTAGCGTGAGCAGCCGCCGCTGCGTGACCGCCACGCGCGGGCCGAAGAAATCTCGCTGCCGACTCGCCGCCAGTGGGTATCGAATGCGAATTCGAACATTGGAGAGGTCCGGGCTTCCTGACTTGTCCGCGAAGAACTGCACGGGGATCCTGTACTGGTACTGCACCGGGCCCTCTCCCGGCACGATGCGCCCCCGCGGAATGCGATTGGTCTGAACCAGATTCAGGATGGATTCAGAGAAGGGTCCCCAATCGCTGCCGTTGAGGTCGATGGCGGACCACATATCAGCGGCGGAGAGCACATCCGTTGGTCCCGACACCTGTGTGGCACGCAGCGTCACCACCAACTCCAGCTCGGTTGCCTCACCCAGCCATACCGTCTGGTTCGAGCTCTCCACGACCGCGCTGGCAAGTTCCTCTAGGCGCGGGCCATCCTGGACGACCAGGTCCGCAGGGGGCGTGGGGTACTCGCGGCCATCGACGACGATGGAGATGGCAGGGAGCGCATGAGTTCCGGGGACGAGGGGTGTCAACTGCAGCACGAACGACTCGCTGGTACTCCGGGTCACTGTCCCGTTGACAATGGATGTCCGTTCGGATCGACTGGTCCCCGGCAAGAGTTGGATATCAAAGACACCAGGAACGCCCTGAAATACAGGTGGCCCGTAGTCACGACCATCCTGGACATAGACGGTGAGGTGGAATGGGACGCCCACCATGCTGGTCTGCGAGTCGATGGAGAACCGGACAACGCCCTCCACCGACCCCGGCGTCGATTCCGCGGCGCGAGTGGCCGCGTCGGCGGCGGCACTCACGGGTGCCGGCCAGGCCATCGAGTCGCCACACCAGTGGATGAGGGACATGAGGGCCGCGACGATCGACAGCGTCAGGCGTCGGCGAGCGGGTTGCCCGGAGGAGTGCAGCGATCGAGTCGATGGCTGATTCCGGATGTCGCTTGTCAATGTCGGTGTCCTTCCAATTGCTGCAACCTCATGTGAGTATCTCGTACGCAGGCGCTACCAGTCGCGGTTCGGCGGTCCATACGGGTTTCGTTGCGCCTGTTCCTGCTTCGCGCGGCGCTCCTTTTCTCGATCGCGGGTGGCCTGAAGGAGGCGATTGACCTCGTCTTCCGTGAGTGTGCCCTCACGCCGCGCCTTCGCCGTTGCCTCGCGAGCGTCTGCCGGTTGAGTGGGCGTCTGACCCGCTCCCAGTTGCTGCTGCTGCTGCTGCTCTTGTGGCTCTTGCGGCGATTGCGGCTCTTGCGGCTCTTGCGGCGATTGCGGCTCTTGCGGCGATTGCGGCGATTGCGGCTCTTGCTTGCCCTCCTGGGCGCGTTGCTCGGGTTGGTCCTGCTCGCCTTCGGGCTCCTGCGGCTGGTCACGCTCCTCCGAGTGTTCTTGGTCGGTCTCTTGCTGCTGGTGCGTCTCCTGGGGCTCTCCGCTCGGAGACTGCTGGTCCTGTTGCTCCTGCTGCTCGAGCGCCTTGAGCAATCTATGCGTCCGCTCCGCATTCTGGACCGCCGCAGTGTCTCCAGGCTGCGTCATCGCCGCGTCCCGGAACGCACGGTCACACCGCTTCAGGGCGTCGATGAGGTCCACACGATCCTTGGCGGGCCCGGCACCGGCCGGGCGAGGACCGCCCGACTGGGGCGTGTCCTGGAGCGCTTCCTCAAGCCGTGGTCGGAGTGCGACCATCATGGCCCAGCCGCGATTGAAGCTGCTGGCATGCGCGGTCTCCGCGTCCATGGTGCCCAAGCCGTCCAGGAGTTGAAGTGCCTCCGCCGCAAGCCCAGCGTCCAATTGCTCCACCGAGGCGTTGTAGGCGCGGCGTGCCGCGAGGGGGGAACTGAGGGTGTGCATCCGCTGTGCTTCCGCCAGCGCCGCCAATGGATCCGAGCCCAGTTCACCACTTGGGTGCTGGACGAGCCCGGGATCGATGTGGTCCACCACGGCCGATGCTGGCTGTGTGGAGTCGTCCTGCGCAAGGACCAATCGATCCATGGTCCCCAGCACTGAGAGCACGCCCACAATGCTGGCGATGGCCGGCTTGCCGAGCGACTCCGAGAGTGCCAACCGGTGCTTCATGAGAATCGCTCCCTTCGGCCCGGAGACGGAATCATTGACTGCACCAACAAGAACACCAGCGCCGCCGCTGCCGGCCACTGGAATCGTGGCTGGGCGTACTGCACGCTGGAGACGCCCCGGTCGACCCGATCAAGGTCTGCAAGCAAGTCGCGGACGATGGCCCCAAGGTCGACCTGTGCCGTCCCCGCTGGAATGAAGGAGCCGTCCGCCGAAAGCGCCATTTCCCGCAAGAGTGATCCATCCATCTTGGTCCATACCTCCTGCCCATCGTGAACCAGGTAACGGGCTCCGACGGGGATGCGGGCGCCTTGCGCTTCGTCCCCAAGTCCCACCGTGATGACCCGAATGCCATGATCGCTCCAGGCCGTCCCTGCCTCCTCGACGGGGCTGGTCTCGTGCTCTTCCATGGCGAGGTCCTCGCCATCGGACAGGACGATGATGGCCCGCCCGCCCGCTCGCTCCGATGGGAAGCTCTCCACCGCCAGCCGCAACGCCTGTGAGAGGTCGCTGCCTCCCTGGTACGACTGCTTGATGGTGAGGTCCTTCACTTGGCCCTTCACGGCGCCGTAGTTCAGCGTGAGCGGGCTGCGAAGCGTGGCCACCCCTGCGAAATCCACCAGTCCCACTCGATCCCCCGCGAGCCGGTCGATCGCATCCATCGTGAATTGCTTCTCTCGTTCCAGGCGGGAAGGGGACGCGTCCTGGGCCAGCATGCTTCGGCTGGTATCCAGCACAAACATGATGTCGGCGCTCCGACGCTGGATCTCCACGGCCTTGCTCCCCAATCTCGGGTCAGTGAGCGCCGCCACCAGAAGCACAAACGCCGCCGCACCGGAGAGGAAGCGCAGCGTCTCGGAAGTCGTGGATGCGCCCGGAAGCACGACGGGCTGCAGTGCCCCGTCGGCCAGCGCGGCCAACGACTGCCTGCGGCGCCAGGTGGCGTAGAGGGCCAACGCGACGATGGCGCTGGTGAGCCACGCCAACCGTGCCGCATCCATATTGCCAAAGACGAGTTCGTGCATGATGGTCCTATCCGATCCTCCGACCCCAGGTCGCGGCGACTGCGGAGTCCAGCAACAGGCACGCCGCCGCCAGCATCAGGATGGCAGGAAACGCGCGCCCGCCCAGGCGGAACCCCTGTACGGCAAGATCGCGGTGAAAGGTCGTGATGCTCTGCTCGATCCGCGTCCTCTCAAGCGCATCGATCGCCTCGTAAATCTTGGCAAGCCCGTCCGTGTCCGTGGCGCGAAAGTACCTGCCCCCCGTGGCCTCGGCCATGGCGGTGAGCAGTTCCTCGTCAATCGTGACCGCCTGCTGCTGGTAATAGGTGCGACCGTTGAGGCCCCGCGAAGGGAATGGCGCATACCCGCGCGTCCCGACACCGATCGCGTAGATGCGAACTCCCAGCGTCTTTGCCAGTTCCGCTGCGGACATGGGATCCGTGTCTCCGGCGTTGTTCTCTCCGTCGGTCATGAGGATCAGCGCGGCGCCCTTCACGCGCTCCTGCCCGTCCCGATTGGCGCTCTCCATCGCGTCCCGGAGCCGCTCCACGCCAAGAGCCACGGCATCGCCGATGGCGGTCCCGCTTTCGCTGGCTTCCGTCGCCACTTGGGTTCCATGGAGCGCTTCGATGAGGAAATCGTGGTCGGTGGTGAGAGGCGAAATGGAGTCCGCAAATCGGGCAAAGACGGTCAGTCCAACCAAGTCAGAGGCTCGGCCATCCAGTCCCTCTCCGCCCTTGATGAAGTTGGTGGCCACCCGCTTCACGGCGTTCAGCCGATTGGTTCGCTTGCCGTCGATCGTGAAGTCCTCCGCGTTCATTGAGCCGGATCGATCCACGACCAGCTCCACGGCGGCACCCTCCGTAAACACCTGCGAGTCCTGGTTGGTGAGCACCGGCCGCGCGAGCGACACGACCACGAGCGCAATGGCCAGCGAACGCAAGGCCGGCGAGAGCCACCAGGTCCGTGCGCGGAAGCTTGGCGGGATCGACGACAGGATGTCTCCCCGTGAATGGATCGCCGCCACCCGGCGAAGTCGTGGGTGCCGGAGGATCCATGGGGCAACCGCCAAGGGCAGAAGCAGGAGGAACGGCCAATGCAAGAACGAGATGGCGCTCAGCATGTGGTTGCCTCCGAGGATCCCCTCACGCTGCTGATGCCAGCGTCCAGCTCGGGCCGAGGAGCGTGGTCACGAACGAAGCCGCGCACAAATCGCAGCGCCATGCGGGCTTCGTCGGGCGAGGCGCGGTGCCGGGCGAACTTCACGCGATCGGCAAAGTCCAGCAAGGATCGCAGTCGTTCCTTCTGCTGCTCGGACACGGGGAGTCCCTCGCGCGCCGCGGCCAAGAACTCATGTGTCGTGAGCTCCGGGGCGCGCAACTGGAACCGCGTCCCGATGTAGGTGCGCAGCACGCCTGTGACATCGAACCAGAACTGCTCCGCTTCTTCGGTGGATCCCAACTCGTGTCCCTCCAGTCGGTCAAGGGCGGCCAGAGCCACTTCCTCATCGCTGGGCACAACGACCGGTCGGCGCCGGAAGACCCAGAGCCCAGCGGCGCAACCGAGGATCGCCAACGCGCTCCCAGTGGCGGCCCACGGTCGCCACGAGGACTCGCCCGGAATCGAGAGGACACCCTTGTGGGCTCCCATGTCCACCAGCGGGTCATCTTGGGGGAGCGAGGTTGCGGCGAGGACCGTGACCGACGGCAGGAGTGCCTCATGTGACGATCCGTCGTTCGCGACGACCACTACAGGAAGGGTGGGCAGCGCCTCTTCCGCATTCGTCCAGACGACAAAGGTGATGGCCACCGTGCGCGGGCCGGGCAACTGCACATCGACAATGTCCCAGGCGCCGGTGGTCGCGCTGATGTGGGGCGCCAAGACGGTCGCGCCGGGCTCGCCATCCAGCCTGTACTCCACGACGAAGGGCTTCCCGACGGCGAGGCCATCAACGGGAGCGAGGGCGCTGAACTGCCAGTCCGCTGGAGCGGCCACGGTCGCCGCGCCCGCCAGGAGCGCGAGGATGGTCATCGGGCCCTCCGTTCCTCGCGGCGCCGCAGGCAAGCCACGATCGGTTCGACCAGGTCCGCGTCATCCGTTCGCATGCGGACCGCTTCCAGCTGCGTCCGCGCCAGCGTCCGGTCGCGAGTGTCCCGTGCCGCGAACGCGGCGTCGCGGAAGCGCCGGCGCACGCCGCCGTTGGAGGTGTCCACGATGCGCTCGGCTCCCGACTCTGGATCGGTGAAGGACACCAGTCCCGCTCGCGGCAGCTCAAATTCCGCAGGGTCTTCGATGATGATGGGGATCACATCGTGGCGGAGGCTGGCGCGCTGGAGCGGTGACTCCCATCCCTGCGAGAGAAAGTCGCTCACGACGAACACCACGGACGGGCGATGGAGCGCCCGCGCCAGTTCATCGATGGACCCGCCCAGGTCGGTGCCTCGACCCGTCGGTTCAAAGGCGAGCAACTCTCGCACCAGTCGCAATACATGCCCGCGGCCGCGCCGGGGAGGGATCCACTTCTCGACTCGATCCGTGAACATCAAGAGCCCCACCTTGTCATTGTTCGTGACCGCGCTGAACGCCAAGATGGCTGCCGCTTCGGCGGCCAGTTCGCGCTTCAACCGCCCGCGCGAACCGTATCGCAGGGATCCAGAGAGATCGACCGCAAGGACGATGGCCAACTCGCGCTCCTCACGAAAGACCTTGATATGCGGCTCGCCCGTGCGCGCGGTGACATTCCAGTCAATCGTTCGGACCTCATCGCCTGGGACATAGGGGCGAACCTCCTCAAACTCCATTCCGCGCCCCTTGAAAGCGCTGTGCCAGCGGCCGGCGACCGCCTCGCGCACCGCCTTGCGGGTGGAGATGTCGATGCGGCGGATCTTGGCGGCCAGTGCGGCGGTGATCATGCGTGGATTGCTCAGGGGACAGGAACATGCGAGAGCAGCGCTGCCACGACATCGTCTTGCGTCCGTCCCTCGGCCTCGGCCTCGTAGGAGAGCCCGATGCGGTGACGAAGCACGCGGTGTGCGACATCCTTGACATCCTGCGGCGTTGTAAAGGCACGGCCATCCAGGAACGCCTTCGCCTTGGCCACCAGCGTGAGCGCAATCGTGGCGCGGGGCGAGCAACCGTATTGGATCAGCCCCTCGATCGGGACGCGCGATCCCTTCGGTTGGCGAGTGGAGACCACCAGATCGACGATGTAGTCCTTGATGCGATCATCCATGTGGATCAGGTCGACCAATTCCCGCGCGTGGGCGATGTCCTCCGGGCTCATGACGGAGTCAATGCGGAAGTGCGTAGAAGTCTTTCCCATACGGTCCAAGATCTGCCGCTCCTGCCGGGGATCGGGATAGGTGACGACGCACTTGAGGAGGAATCGATCCACTTGCGCTTCCGGCAGCGTGTAGGTGCCCTCGTGCTCGATGGGATTCTGCGTCGCCAAGACCATGAAGGGCTGCGGCAGCGGGAAGGTCTCGCCACCGATGCTGACCTGACGCTCCTGCATCGCCTCAAGGAGCGCCGACTGCACCTTGGCAGGTGCGCGGTTGATCTCGTCCGCCAGGACGATGTTGGCGAAGATCGGTCCCTTGCGGACAGTGAAGGTGCCGGACTTGGGTTCGTACACCTGCGTGCCGACCACGTCCGCGGGGAGCAGGTCCGGCGTGAACTGCAGTCGATGGAATGAGGTATGCAGCCCCGCGGCCATCGCGCTCACGGCGGTGGTCTTGGCCAGTCCGGGGACGCCCTCGATGAGGACATGGCCGTTGGACAGGATGCCAAGCAACAGTCCCTCGACCAGCTCGTCCTGACCGACGACGACGCGGTGCATCTGCTCCACCAGCGCCTTGAACGGTCGGCTGGCAGCCTGGACCCGGGCCTCCAGTGCAGCGAGGTCGGACATGGGACTGTGGGAATGGCTGGGGACTGTCATGGCATGGTTCATGGTGTGGCGATACGGGACGCAGGTCGATAGGGTTCACCGCGAACGCTCGCCCCCGATGGCGTTCTCGGCGGTGAAAAACTACCATTCTTCGCTTGACACAAGCCGCCACGAAATCGATGCAGGTCGGATGGATCGGGCTGGGTGTTATGGGGGCGCCAATGGCGATGCACCTGGTGAAGGCGGGTCATCGCGTTCGCGTGCATACGCGTACCCAATCCAAGGCCGCCGCGCTCCTGGATGCCGGCGCGACCTGGCATGACTCGCCCGCCGAGGCCGCGGACGGGTGCGACATCGCGTGCAGCATGGTGGGGCTTCCCGCCGAAGTGGAGGCTGTCCATCTCGCGAGCGAGGGGACGCTCGCGGCCCGCGCGAGGCCCGGCCTCATCATTGACTTCTCCACCGCGCCACGAAGCCTGGCCATGGCCATCGCGCAGCGCGCCCGCGAGGTTGGCGTGGAGGCGCTTGACGCACCGGTGTCCGGCGGAGATGTCGGTGCCAAGAACGCCACCCTCTCCATCATGGTGGGAGGCACGGCCGAGGCGTTCGACGCAGCGATGCCACTCCTTCGCGCGTTGGGGAAGACCATCGTGAGGGTCGGCGATGCCGGGGCGGGCCAGGCCACGAAGGCAGTCAACCAGATCCTCGTCGCCGCGAGTTGCGTGGCGATGGCGGAGGCGCTTGCGTTTGCCCAATCAGCCGGGCTGGACCTTGCCAAGGTGCTGGAGGTCGTTTCAGCGGGAGCCGCGGGAAGTTGGACCCTGGCCAATCTCGCTCCACGGGCCCTCAAGGGAGACTGGAATCCCGGCTTCATGATCGACCACCTCGTGAAGGATCTCGGAATCGTCTCGGAAGAGGCCGGTCGACAGGGGGTCCGCTTGGAACAGGCTGCCTTTGCCGAGCACCTTTATCGCACGATCCAAAGCCTTGGAGGCGGTCGAGACGGCACGCAGGCGGTGGTCAGGCACCTCTTGCGGCCCATTCCGTGAGGGGGTAGACTGATTGGCTCGCCACAGGAGCTCTCCATGGACTTCACCCCCGGAACGACCGTGACCCTTGCCGTGACCAAGGTGCCCGCCAAGGTCTCGCATATCAAGACCCTGCAGCGCCTCATGCGCATGCAGCCGGACATCCAGCGCGGTCTTTCCAAGGTGGCCAAGGCACGACATCGCAAGAACCGCGAGCAACCTCGTGGTGGCCGCATCTGGGTGGCTCGCATTCGCGCCACCAAGTTGATCCGCGTCGCTGAAGGCGAGACCTTCACGCTCTTCGTGACCCCGCAGATCGTGCCGGACCTCCGCGCGGTCTCCCACTACCTCAAGGCTGCCTGATCCCGTCGGGACCGGGCTCCGCACCATCATCGGTTTCGGGTGCCTCATCCGCCCCAGCGGGGTTCCCTTCGTCGTCCGTTCTTGGCGTGATCTCGACCGTGGCCATCCACTTTCCGGTGGGCCCTGACGCCACGATCCCGCCGTCCGCGGGAATCGTTGCTTTCCCCGTCACCGAGTCGCTTCCGATGGAGATCGTCCAAGCCGCCTGGAGCGTGCCGGGTGATGGCCCGGCGAATCCCACCGATGCCTCGTAGGTGCGCTCCCTCAATCCGCGCATGGCTCGGGCCAACAGTTGGATGTGGGCGTGCGCGATGGCAGGGGCGGTCACCAGGATGATGTCGTTGGCCTCGCTCTGCGCCTCGATGGAGGAGCCCAGTTCTCGATCCTCCGCGGTCAGCCCATCACGGATCCGCTCCAGGATCCGCACCGTCTCAGTCGATCCCGGGTAGGGGCGCGTGCAGAGCGGCCGCCGTTCGAGTGCATCCCGAACCGTCAGGGCCCCATCGACCACTTCCAGCCGGAATACCCCGTCGGATCCCTCACCGACCAGTCGCGAGGCGACCACGAGCGCCGGTCCCGACCGCTCCTGCGCGGACACGCGAGTGGCGAGCGCCTTGCCTTCCGCTGAGTGTGGTGTGGCGTGGTCTAGACGAAGTGGGACGCCGGCTTGGGAGGCGATGGCTTGCAGCGCCTCCTGTAGCGGCATGTCGGCCTCCAGCGTGACCGCGGTAGACAGGGCGCGCACCGCACAGGCCACGTCGCCATCGCACGTGTCCATCGATGCCGCAACGGGCGACATGCCCCAGAGGAGTGTCCACGCCGCCGGCGCGAACCATCCCAGCATCAGTTGCCGCCTCCGGTGAGGATCGCGTCCCGGAGCGGGTGGATGATCGTCGGGAGCAATCGCTCCGCGATCAGGGCCTCGCCCTGCGTGGCCAGCAGGTCGAGGTGGTGCGAGAGCTCCTCGATACGGTTGACGGCCCCCGTTCGGCGAACCGTGAAGTCCACGAAGATCGGGCCCGACTCCGGCGAGCCAGGGTCGTCGTTGGTTCGCGTTCGCACCTCCAGCAGTCCGTGGAGACCGGCTGCGGCATCGATCGTGAAGCTGGTGAATGGCTGGCAATCCAGAAGCGCGCCGTCCCCGGCGGGGACCCATCGACCCAAGGGGGAGTGGCGAAGCAGTGCTTCCGCCACGATTTCGTCGCGATTGCCGGGCGCCTCGAACTGGAAGGCGTAGGTCAGTTCCAGTGACTCCACGTCGAGCGGCGTGATCGAGAGGTAGCAGGGGGCCGCCTCGAGCACGGATCGATGGAGCCGGTAGGCATCCGTGCCCGCCCCCGGATTGGCGTGCGCGCTGAAGAGTTCCGTGTCGAGCAACCCGACCAACATCGATTCTCCCCCGCCTTGGCGAGCCTCCAGGACATGGAGGCGATCCTCTCGGTGCATGCGGTGGAAGTCCGGGAACTCGCGCCGGATGCGGTCGAAGAAGTCGAGGATCGGCTCACGCCGCGCGGGGAGGTCCAGCCGGAGGACCAACTTCTGTTGGATCGAAAAGTGATTCGACCAGAGCCCAAGGTCCATGGGCGGAGCGTAGCCCCTTCGCGTCAGCCGAACCCCATCCAGGCCAGGATCGCGCCAGTGTCGGAACAATCTGTCACCGAGTGGCACGCCCCAGCCGCGCGCAGGTCGTCGATGCCGAAGAATCCCGTCGCGACCGCAAGCGCACGGCAACCGTGGTGGCGCGCGCAGTCCACGTCGTCGGGCGTGTCGCCAACGATGACCACGGATTCGGGAGGCAGGTCCGACCCGCGACGCTGGGCATCGCGCCGACGAGCGGCGACGGTCAAGTCGCGGCGGAAGCTCCCGTCCTCGGCGAACGCGTTCGCGACAAAGCAGTCGGGATCAAACCCCGCGCTGGCGACCTTCATGCGACCGGTGTCGGAGTAATTCCCCGTGAGCAAGCCGATGGTGGCGTCGTCTCGCTCGTGAAGCACCCGGACCAGCTCCCGCATTCCTGGCATGGCGCGCGCGGGCTTCGTGGCCAGTTCCGCCGCCAGGGCAAGGCTGTAGTGGCGACGGAACGCTGCGACCAGGGCGTCATCGTGCGCCTCGCCGGCCCGCTCACACGCCGCCTTGAGGATTCGGCTGTCCAGCTGCCCAGCCAGGGTCATGCCCTCCAGCGACCACTTCCGCTGCGGCCGGGCCGCGGCTAATCCAGCCACGAACGCCCGAACGCCCACGCCATCCGTCCGGAGGAGCGTGCCATCGATGTCAAAGAGCACCAGCACGGGCGACGGCCTAGGCGACCGCCCGGGTGATCCGCATGGCGGCGTCCGTCAGGTCAGTGGCGGATTGCATCATGGGGATGCGGTCCCGCGCCGAGTCCAGGATCTTCCTGGCCTCGTCCACATTGGTGCCCTCCAGCCGGACCACGAGCGGCACGGAAAACCCGACCGTCTCTGCGGCTCCGACGATGGCGCGCGCGATCCGGTCGCACTGCATGATTCCCCCAAAGATGTTCACCAGCACGCCCTTCACCTTGGGGTCGGACAGGATGATCCGGAAAGCCTCGGCGACGGCATCCTCGCTGGCGCTTCCGCCGACATCCAGGAAGTTCGCGGGTGAGGCCCCGTGGAGCGATATGACGTCCATCGTGCTCATCGCCAGCCCGGCACCGTTCACCAGGCAGCCAATGTTCCCGTCCAGCGCCACGTAGGAGAGCCCGTGCTGCGCCGCATGGAGCTCGGAGGCGTTTTCCTCGGTGGGGTCGAACCAATCGGCGATCGCCTTCTGCCGGAAAAGCGCATTGTCGTCAAAGGTGCACTTGGCGTCCACCGCGATGATCCGGCCCTGGGGATGATCGGCACACGGCGGCGTGAGGACGAGCGGGTTGATCTCCAGCAACGATGCATCCACGCCACGGAACAGGTTGGAGAGCCGGACGATCAGGTCGACGGCCTGGTTGAGCGGCTTCCCATGCAGTCCCAACGCCATCGCGGTATCACGCGCCTGGAAAGGGGCCAATCCAGCCACGGGATGGAAGGGGACGCGCAGGATCGCCTGGGGACGCGTGGCCGCAACATGCTCAATCTCCACGCCTCCCTCCGCGCTGGCCATCAGCGTGTTGGTCCGACGGGCTCGATCGACCGTGATCGCGAGGTAGTACTCCTTCGCGATCTCCACGGCCTCCGCCACCAGCACGCGCTTGACCTCCAGGCCCTCGGGTGGGGTCTGCGGAGACACCATGCGATTGGACAGCATGAAGGTGGCGGCCGCGAATGCATCGTCCGCGGATCGGACCAGCTTCACGAAACCCGCCTTGCCGCGACCCCCGGCATGGACCTGGGCCTTCACGACCACCAGCCCGGCACCGGTGGCAAGGACGGCCTCGGCCGCCCGTCGAGCATCACTCGCGGTGGTCACCATGCGGCCCGGCGGAACGGGAATGCCCGCGTCGGCGAGCAACTGCCGGGCCTGGAATTCGTGGATCTTCATGGGGGCGGGGATGCTACTTGGGGCTTGACGAATCGGAGCCGGCGCGGGCGCTCCGGCGGCTGGACCGCCACCACTCGATGACGATCGGAAGGACGCTGAGGACGATGATCGCAACGATGACCAGAGTGAAGTTGCGGCGCACCGCGGGAAGGCCGCCGAATAGGCGACCCAGCAGCGTGAAGCTTCCCACCCACGCCGTCGTTCCAAGGGCGCTTGCAAGGAAGAATCGACTCCAGCGCATCTGACCCACGCCCGCCACGAACGGTGCGCAGGTGCGGACGATGGGCACGAACCGCGCCAGGATGATGGCCTTGCTCCCGTGCCTCTCGAAGAACGCGCGGGTCTTCTCGAGGTGGCGCTGGTTGAGGAGTGGAAGGCGCCCGGTGAACGCGGCGGGACCAATCCGTCGCCCGATGAACCAGTTCAGGTTGTCGCCCAGCACCGCCGCCAGCCAGAGGAGTGGCGCGGCCAGTTCCAGCCGCAGCCCGACACCTTCCGCGCTCAGCGCGCCGACGACGAAGAGCAGGCTGTCGCCGGGGAGGAAGGGCATGATGACGATGCCCGTCTCCACGAACACGATGCCAAAGAGCAGGGCGTAGATCGCCGGACCGTGGTCCCGGATCACCTCGCCCAGCAGACCCGGCAGATCGTTGAACAGCCTCAAGAACTCATGGAATGCGCCGGTGTCGGCGGCCGCGAGGAAGTGGGGGAGGCACTCTGGCACGGGTGTGGCAGGGGCGGAGAGGCGAGCGGACAGGGCGGGATTCGAACCCGCGATAGGGGGGATACCCCCTATGCCGGTTTAGCAAACCGGTGATTTCAACCGCTCATCCACCTGTCCGATGGAGTCAAGAGGTCGAATCCTAGCAACTGTCCTCGCGCTGAAGACTTCAGCCGTCCCAGTCGGAAAGCACGGCTGCGAGTTCCTGGCCGCCGACGGTGGTGCTGGTCCCCAGCGCAATCATCGGGTTGGCCAGCCCCCAGTTGGCCAACACCGCTGCCAGGTCTGCAGCATCGACCGAACCGGAGCGATCAAAGTCGGCAATGCTCAGCGACCGTCGCGCCCGATACGCCGCGGCGTCGTCGGAGTCGACCACTCCGTCGCCGTCAAAGTCAAACATCTCGCAGCCGGCATACATCCCCGAGCCAAGGCAATCGGCAAGCGCCGGATCATCGTCGGAATCGACCTCAAAGTCACCGTCAGCGTCCCCAAGTCGTGACAGCGGATACACGCGCCACCGGCCTTCGGGCAAGCGCTCCAGCGTCCGCACTGCGCTCCCCCAAGGCCATCGGACGACCAGGGCGTCCGTCTCCATCGCCCCATCCAGCCCGAAGTGGAGCGGCAACTCGTTCTGGCCAAGGTAGCCGTGGCCTCCCGCCATGACCTGTGCGATGCGGGTGGATCCGCCGACGGAGAGGTCCACCAGCGCTCCAATCGCCTGCGTGTTCGGCCACTCTCCCACGATCTCCAGCGTGACGCTGGACCGCTCCTCCCCCTCATGGTTCACGAGCAGGCGCAGCGTGGTGGACAGCTCGGCGGAAACCAGGTCGATGTCACCGTCCAGGTCCAGGTCGGCGGCAGCACTGCAATACGAGGGCTTGTTGGGGCCGCCAAAGGCAGCGTCGCTGGTGACATCGGTGAAGTGCCGGGTGCCATCATTGCGGTAGAGCCGATTGGGGTGCAGCTGGTTGTTGACCGCCAGATCCGTCCACCCATCGTTGTCAAAGTCAGCGGCGATGGTGCTCCAGGCGGTGATGTTGGTGCCGACGGGCAGCAGTCTCCACGACTCACTCTCCTCGAGGTACGCCCACTCTGACGATGCGATGAAGAGCGGGTTCACTGGCCCGAGTGGCTGGTCCACCGCATTGAGGTTGGCCACGAAGAGGTCGATGATGCCGTTGCGGTCAAAGTCGCCTGGCGCAAGCCCCATCGAGTAGAGCGCTTGTCCGAGGCCGCAGGTGTCGGTCACTTCGGCGAGGGCGACCCCAGTGTTGGTCCAGGCCTGGTTGCCCTGGTAGTGCGGTGGGATGATCCCTCGATCATTGGAGAGGACGAGGTCGGGACGCGTATCGCGGTCCACATCGAGGAAGCACCCAAGGAACGAGTACGCGGGATCTCCCACACCCATCGCCGCGCCAGATTCCACCAAGAACCCACGCTGGTTCAGGTAGAGATGCGAACGCGCGTCCAGCGTGCCCGCGATGCCACCGGCGTACCGCGCGATGAAGAGGTCGGGCCAGCCATCTCCGTTCACATCTGACCACGATGCACATCGCGCCGGTCCATCCGTCTCCAGGCCAGTGCCGCCAGTGACATCCTCAAAGACGAATGGCGCGGTCTATCGGAAGAGCCTGCTGGGAGAGCCCCACATCGTGCAGAGCAGGTCGGGATCGCCATCGGCATCGAAATCAGCGAAGGAGAGCGACGATATCCCGGGGAGTTCCGGGAGCCCGCTCCCCGGTTCGCGATCGGCGAAGGTACCGGCCGTGTTTTCCCAGAGCCCCAATCGCCCCGTGGCGTGACCACCCGCCACCAAGTCCGGGTCACCGTCGCGGTCAAGGTCGCACCAGGCCGCAGGGATCCCGTAAATGCCCGCAGTCTGTGGGTAGGAAAGCGTCGGGTAGCTCACGCCTCGAGACGCGGCCTCGTTGGTGAACGGCTCAAAGTCCGTCGCGGGCGGCCCGGCGGGCGCAGGCTCGGCTGGAGCAACCGCCGCCGTGAGGCAAGCAAGAACACCGAGCGCCAATCCAGTGTCTGCGCAGGACTCCCACCAGCCATGACGGAGTGACCGACCCACAACCATTGACTGTAGCGGAGTCTTGCATCCACGCAAGAAAAACCCCCGTTTCCGGGGGCTGGGCGAGCGATGGCATGGTTGATCACGAGCCGACGTGAATCAAGGAACGGAACGTGCTCCGTTCGACAACATTATTGGCCCACACAAGGGTCAATGGGAGCCTGCGGATTGTTGACCTCGATGACCGCCATGTCCGTGACTTGCTGGAACTGCCCGAACATTCCGTAGCCACCAGAAATGAATCGGGCAGCGATGACGCCACCTGGGTAGTTGGGGTCGTTCATGCGAACATAGTCCGCCGGCACTCGATATGCCGGCATGCAGAAGTTGAGCGGATCCTCCGGGAAGTTCTGGTTCAGCTGCGCGAATCCCCAGAAGTCGTAGCGACGCACTCGTGGATTGAAGGTGAAGGTAAACGCGTAGACAAAGCCACCGCTCACCCGGGCGTACAGCCTGGTGCGGAGGAAGTAGAGATCCGACGGTTTGGCTATGTTAAGCGCGCGAAGGACCTGCAGGTCCATGGCCCGGCTCGTGCTGGGGTAGAAGACGGCTGCCCCGCCGTAGCCCGCCGACGCAGACCCGCCGGAAACGCCAGTTGACTTGATCGTCAGGTAGTTGCCATCGACCTGCTTGAGGGAGTATGTGTTGCCGCTGAGCGTGGTGCCCACCAGCACCGTGGAAGTGCTGTCATTGCTCAGATCCAACCAGTCTCCCGTGCTCACATTTTCCGCGCATGTCTTGGCGCGTGGGAAGCCGCCGATGAGGGCCCGGACATCGCCATCGGGGTCGTCGTTGTCTCCGAGGTTGGGGTTCGGCGATATAAACGGAGGCGCCACCAGGCCAGCCTGTGGGAACTTGTTGATCGGCGTCTGGAACAGTTCCAGCCATGCGGATGCCGGAATGCCGACTCCGCCAAAGACAACCTTGGCGTGGGCCTGGATGCAGGCGATCAACCCGCCGATCTGGGCCGCCGCGGCGCTGGTTCCGGTGAATGTCGTGGTGTAGGTGCGAAGCTTGTTGGTCTCGTAGCAGTCTGGCACATAGCCGGACTCCGCGGTGATCGCGGAGTTATCGCCGAGGAACAGGTCTCCGTATCCACAGGTGGTGACTCCACGACCCCAGCCGCTGGTGGTCATGTTGTTGGTGGGTTCATCGGAGGCGTCATAGTTGCTCTCGCCGATGCGCCCGTAGATCAGCCCGACCTGCACGCCGCCCAGCAGGCCGAAGTCCGACCGCTGACCGGGCCAGCACGCGCCGGTGATCACGCAGCGGCTGGCATCGATGTCGACATCAGGATCCACGATCGCCGCAGCGACGGCGCTGGCACCGTTGCCGGCCGAGAGGACCCAGGTGATCCCACCGTCGGCCCCAAGGCTCAGGAGTGTCGCCGTGAGGTCCAGCTCGCCATTCAGGCCCGTGTTGAGCGGCTGGCGATCGGCACCGCCCTTGTTGATGGGGACAATGCAGACGTTGGAAGGATCCGACCCGACCTCGGGTTCGGTCAACTCTGCAACGGCTCCCATGAGGGCGCCATTGAGGCGATCACCCGACGGCAGTCCGGAGTCCGGATCACCCGCCGTGACCGACGGGAAGAACCACTTCTGCGAGGCGTTGGTGCACAGGCCCGAGACGCCCTTGCCATCACGCTCGGCAAAGAGGACACCCAAGACAGCGGTGCCGTGGTGCGGCCAGATGACACTGGGTGAGCCACCTACGACAGACACCAGTTCAGCCGGGTCACAGCCCGCCGGGAGGCCATTGGGCCAATTCGGGTAGTCGGACCGGTCGATGGTCAGGAACATGGGGATCCCCGCCTCCACGCGAATCACGCTTTTGCCATCGTCGTCCAAGAACTCTTCGTGGTTGACATACGCGCCCTTGTCCACGACCGCCACCTTCACTCCGCGGGCGAAATACTTCGGCACGGCACCCGTGGCGGTGGAATCCTTGATGAAGGCATTGAGGGCCTCCATCTCCAGGCCACCGCCCTTGAAGGAGGTGACCGCCTGGAAGACCTCAAAGAGGGAGTTGTTGGCGGGCGGGAATGGGTCGGCACCGTACGCCGCGTGGGTTTCCGTGCCCCAGAGCGCCAACGGCAAGGAGCCAGCCTGCGCTTCAACGTCGACGAGGTCATTGTTGTTGTTCACGATCTCCACCGTGGTCGCAGCGGCCAACGGGAAATCCGTCACAGGCACTGGTGCACCGCCGTCTTCCAGGTTCAGCAACTCCCAGCCGTAGAAGGGCGAGAGATCAGCGCTCGGATCAAACTTGTCGCCGAGCGAAATGTTGCCGCCCGCCGGGAAGTTTGCGGCAACCCCGGGCAGGCTTCCCGGTGCGACTGGCGCCGTCTGCACTGGGAATTCCGCTGGAGGACCATCATCGCCGGAACCGTCGGGAAGCTGGGGGTTCCCGCCGGGGGTCACGGGGCTGGGATTGTCAGCCAGCGGCCACTGCGTGCGCGCGAAAGTCTCCAGGCAGGGAGAGAATGGCAATGCTCCCGGCACGCCACCGATCGGCTGCGATACCGCCATGGCCAGCGCCGCACAGTTCTCGTCCCAGGTAATGGTGCAGCAGAGGAAGTCCTGCGCGCACACGGCTGCGCAGCAATCACTCAGATTGGTCCCGGGCAGCGGGTGTGGAACGAACGAACTGGCGAGGACTTGGACTGAGTCGGCCCAGTAGGAGGTGCTGGAGTAGCCCAAATACACCATGCCACCGGGACTACCCACACCTGTACCAAGGTCGCAAGGACCGGTGTTCGGGTCCGGGGGCACGGACGCGAAGAAGGCCCAGACGTTTGGGTGGATCGGCGTGACATTCCCGGCAAAGGTCGTGCCCAGGCATGTATCCAGTTGGGCGGTCGCGTCCCCATTGGGGAAATAGGATGGCGTACAGAGCAACTCGGCGATCCCGACGCAGGACGCGTCCCAGGCCCCGCCCTCGTCGACGGTATCGGCGCAGGTGGGAAGAATCGCGCCAACGGTTGCGCAACAGCCTGCCCAAGCGGCCCCTGGCGCCCACATGTACTCCGTACAACTCTCAGGATCGTAGACCTTGGCGGGAATTCCAAAATCGCACCCCGTCTGCGTCAGCACATCGCACTGCACCCACTCCCAGGGTTGGAAGCCGCACGCCGGGTCGCCACATGCGGCGCAGTCCACCTGCGACTGCACCGTCCTCTCCTCGATCTCGATGGAAGTCACCTCCGGGAGCGAGCCGAGAAGCCGCGCAGCCGACACGAGCTGGGCGCCGGCCCCCTCGACATAGAAGTAGGTGTTGAAGTCCGGGTAGGTCTTGCCGCTGCGAGCCGCAATCCGGGCCGTGACCGCCGAAATCAGATCCGGAGACTGGTCCAGGGCGGGACGCACCCTCAGGCCAAGCGCGCCGACGATGTTGTTGAATGCTTGCAGTCCCTCATCATTGCTGGACTCGACCCGTGCGGAGCCCGCGAGGGGTGCTCGGGGACTCCAGTCTTCGCGGAGTTTGATCAGGATTCGGCCGGTAGCAATGGATCGGCCTGTCCGAGAATCCACTGGCTCACGGAGTGCGCCCAGATTCTTCCGCGCGCTCATGAGCGTGTCCCAGCGCGTCATCTCGATGGTCGCTTGTGGCACCTCAGTGGGGGAGAGCCTGCTTCCGGCGCTGGGTTCACCAACGGATGATCCACGGCGATCGCCCATCGTTCGACCAGATTCCACATCCCCAGGCGCCCGCATGCCAGCAGCCGCCAAGGAAACGGCACTGGCCATCAGGAGAGTGATGGGCAGGTAGACAAGGCGCGGCGCGAGTCGCGATGACATGGAACAATTCTCCGTTGCAACAACGATCAAAGGGATCGCAGCCAAATCCGCGACCCCGCGCTAAGTTTATCACCCACTCCCGGCTTGCCAAGCCCCGTCGGTCTAAATAGTTTGTCCGACGCGTGCGCAGCCCGGTGGGGGGAGCCCCCTCAGCTGGAAACCGGCGCGGATCCAGCCAAAACGCGGTGACCGATGTCCTTGCGAAAGAAAGCGCCCGGGAAGTGAATCCGGGCGGCGGCCCGTGTGGCCAACGCCGCGGCCTCCGTCAGGGACTGAGCGAGTGCTGTCACTCCAACCACTCGGCCGCCGGCGCTGACGGCTCCCGCAGACCCCGGGCCGAGTGGCTTGGTGCTCGCGTGGAACACCTTGACCACCTCGCCCGTTCCGGCTTCTGCTTCCGCATCCGCTATCCCCTCGATCCGATCACCCGTCCGCGGTGCGCCCGGATACCCCTGGGCGCACACGACCACGCAACACGCCGTCCGCGAATCCATCGAGAAACTGGCTTCATCCAGTGATCCGTTCGCGGTGTGCCACAGCAGTCCGAGGAGGTCGCCCTGGAACCGCATCATGAGAGCCTGTGTCTCCGGGTCGCCAAAACGAGCGTTGTACTCAAGCACCTTGGGACCGCCCGGAGTGAGCATCAGCCCGGCAAACAAGACGCCTCGGAACGGAACGGCGGCGGACTCGTCCTCAACGCGGCGACGGAGCGCGTCGACCGTGGGAACAAGGATCTGCCGAGAGACCGTGTCAAGCAGGGCGTCAGGTGCCAGCGGGGTGGGGCAGTAGGCGCCCATGCCCCCGGTGTTGGGGCCGGTGTCGCCCTCCCCGACTTGCTTGTGGTCCTGGCAGGGGTCCAGGATGGTGATGGTCTTCCCATCAACTAGGGCCAAGACCGAGAGCTCCTGCCCATCCAGTCGTTCCTCGATGACCACCTTCGCAGCGTGGTCACCCTCCCGAACGCCCGCAAAACAGGCCCGAATCGCGACGCGCGCCTCCTCGGTGGTGGAGCAGACGGTCACGCCCTTTCCAGCGCAGAGTCCCGCCATCTTCACCACACACGGTTCGTCCCGATCATTGACATACCGCAGCGCCGCCGCTGCGCTGGTAAAGACACGACCCTCCGCGGTGGGGACCAAGGCCTCTCGCATGAGGGACTTGGCCCACGCCTTGTCGGATTCGATGAGGGCCAGGTCCCTGCGGGGTCCAAAGACGAGACGGCCCGGTGCCGAAAGCACATCAGCCATGCCCTCGGCCAATGGTCCTTCGGGACCGATCACAACCAAGCCGATCTCTTCGCGATCGCACCACCGCGTCAGGAAAAACGCCTTCCCGGGAGTGAGCTCCTCCGGGCATTCGCGTCCAAGCGCCACGAGGCCGGCGTTGGCACCCTTTTGGACCCACAGCGTGCCCAATCGTGGTGACTGCGTGAGTCGCCACGCGATCGCGTGTTCGCGCCCGCCAGAGCCAATCAAGAGGACATTCACGCGGTCTGGGGGAGTCGCCATCGCGCCCAAGTCTATGGGCAATCTGGTACTTTCCTCATCCACCCCGCGACGGAACACTTTCATGAGCAACCACGACCGCATGAGTCATCGCCTTCACCCGCTGTTGCCGGTCCTCGCCACGGTTGCGGCGCTTGCCGCCATCAGCCTCAGCCTCTGCCTGGGGAGGACTGCCACCGCGCAAGAGCCAGGGGAGGGCCCCGCCGGCGTCATCCGCGAGTTGAACGGCCCCGATGCCAAGCTCTCCGACGACAACAAGAAGAGCGGACCAAGGGTCTTTCTCGAGTGGATCAAGGTACCGGCTCCACCAGCGGGGCGCTCGGTGGAGGTGTGGCCCGGGATGAAGGACTGGTCGAAAGTCTCGGCGTGGGCGCAGGGCGCCTCCGCGCTGGGCGACATCTTGGTGACCACGCAGAATGCTCGGTCGCTGGGGCTCCCCTATGGCATGGACGGGGTCTCGCCAGCGTTTCAGGAGAAGGGGATTTCCGTCGATTTTGGGACCGGCGACGACTTCGGGATAGTGACCTACGGGTACCTGGATGCCGTCCGCGGCATTGGCGTCTACGCCGCCGCCGAGATGTATCGCGCCGCGGAAGCCAAGGATTGGACCCGTGCCTTCGATGTTGGCGTTGCATGGCTGCGATTCCTTCGTTTGGTGGCGGACCGCGAGATGATGGCGGAGTCGGCATGTGCGCTCGCCGAGTTGGAGAGCGCCCTCTCGGTCCACCGCGACTTCCTCTGGCGATACCGGGACGCCATCCCCGCCGAGGTGTGCAAGCGAGCGTCGCTCAAGCAGTATCCGTTCCTGCATGCCGGCGATGGCGAGCGTCTGGAGGTGCTGGAACTGCCCGAGGGCGACCGCCTGCTGGCGAAGGCCGTGATGGAGCAGCGGACCTTCTCCGGTGACGAGCCGGACGAGGTGCAGTTCGTGGAGCTCTACGGCGCGAAGGACTCGGCAGACGCTCCCCTCATGCGCTTTGGCACCGTCAAGATGTGGGAACGCATCGCGTCACACCACGGAGCGCGGGCCGCGTCGATCGAGCGACTGGACGGGATGTACGACGACTGGCACCGGCGCTGGCGCTCCAACCCGTACGGCCGCCTCTCGGAAGTCCCGACGATGCGGTCCAAGACAAACGCGTTGCGGTACGCGGCGGTTATCTTCTCGATCCAGGACCTGCAAGAGTTTTTCGCCGCGCGCAAGCGAGTCATCGCCTCCATCAATGGGACGGCGCTGGCGGCGGGGCTCTGCTCCTATCGGCGGAGCTACGAAGGACGCTGGCCCTCGGCGGTGAAGGCTGCACATGCCGCCCACATCGTGAAGCGGTTCGACTTCGACCCCTTTGACAAGCAAGGCCAGACGCTCAGTTACCGCACGTTCGAGGGTTCGAAGAATCTCCAGGTCCCCGGTGGATTGGTCTCGGTTCCGGAGGTCATGCTCTGGTCGCTGGGCATGGACGGGAAGAATGACAATCTCTCGTCGCATACGGATGATGGGTCGAAGGGCGACATCCTGTTGTGGCCTCCCGTGCGCGAGCTCCAGAGAGAGAGCCGAGGGGGAAAGTGAGCGACGGCGCGAGCGCCGCCGAACGCGTCGTGATCGTGGGGTCGGGTCCGGCGGGATGGACCGCCGCGATCTACGCCGCACGTGCCAATCTCCAGCCTGTCGTGTACGAGGGGGTCCCCACCGCCAATCCCGCGCCGGTCTTGCCGGGTGGGCAGTTGATGCTCACTACCGAAGTGGAGAATTACCCCGGCTTCCCCAAGGGGGTCTCGGGGACGGACATGATGGAGCTCTTCCGGGAGCAGGCGGTGCGATTTGGCACGCGAGTGGTGGGAGAGAACATCGACCGATGCGAATTCGGGGCGCGGCCCTTCACGCTTCACACGAGCGGGGGATCGACGGTCCGTGCGGCATCCGTCATCCTCGCCACCGGGGCGACCGCCAACTGGATCGGCCTTCCGAACGAGTTGCGGCTCGCCACCACTGGCGGCGGCGTGAGCGCGTGCGCGGTGTGCGACGGCGCGCTGCCCCCGTTTCGTGACCAGCCGCTGGCCGTGGTTGGCGGCGGTGACACGGCGATGGAAGAGGCCTCGTACCTGACCAAGTTCGGGTCGCGCGTCCATGTCATCCATCGCCGCGCGGAACTCCGCGCGTCCAAGGCGATGCAGGATCGGGTGCTGACCAATCCCAAGATCGAGATGGTGTGGAACAGTTGCGTGAGCGATGTCCTCGGTGGCGACTTCATTGAGGGCATCCAACTGACCAACACGGTGGATGGGGCCGTCAGCACGCTGCCCGTCAAGGGACTGTTCATCGCGATCGGCCACTCGCCCGCGACAGGATTCCTCAAGGGCTCCGGCGTGGCGCTGGACCAGGCCGGCTATGTGCACCTGTCCTCGCGCAGCGCGATGACCAACATCGACGGAGTGTTTGCGGCGGGCGATGTGGCCGACTCGGTGTACCGCCAGGCCGTGACCGCCGCGGGCATGGGTTGCCAGGCGGCCATCGAGTGTGAACGATGGTTAGCTGCGAAGGGAATTCACTGACGGTGGCGAAGCGCGGTCCATGGCGTGATCGATGGGTCTCCTGGGGGAGTGTCGTAGCGCTCTTCGCTGGGGTGGCTGTCGGCCAGTGGCTTCACTCGAATGGCGGATCGGCGGAGGGATGGGCGGCCGCAGGCGACCTCATCCTCATTCGCCCGCTCATGCTGGTGGTGATGCCGCTGGTCTTGGTGAGCGTGATCACGGGAGTCACTTCGATCGGGAGTCCCTCGCGGCTTGGGCTCCTTGGTGGGGCGGCCATCGTCTACTACACCGCGACGATGATCGTGGCGTGCACGCTGGGCGCGTTCCTCGTGACCTGGGTCGACCCGGGCGGCGGTGTCTCGCCGGAGGTGGCGAAGGATTTGCTGGCGGAAGGATCCTCCGCGCTCTCGTCCAATCCATCGCTTGCGCCGCGCATCCAGTCAGGGGAAGCGGAGGGACTCTCCGGTGCGTGGCTCAACATCATCCGCCAAGTCGTGCCGGGCAACCCGTTCGCCGAAATGGCCAACGGGCGTCCCCTGGGCATCATCGGCTTCGCGCTGTTGATCGGCGCGGCCCTCGCGGTTGCCTGTGATCGGATCCCCGCGGCGCGGATGGCGCGTGACGCGATCAACGGCGTCTATGAGGCGTTGCTGGTGGCCGTGCAATGGATCATCGTGCTGCTGCCGATCGGTGCGTTCTGCCTGGTGGTGTCGACCGTGGCGCGCACCGGACTCACGGAGTTTTCCGGCCCGATCGCGAAGTACATGGGCGTGGTGGTTCTGGGACTTCTCACGCACGCTCTGATCGTCCTCCCGATCGTGGCCCGGGTGGGAGGCGTCGGGCGACCTTGGCAGTTCATGTACCGGTGCCGTGCGGCCCTGGGAACGGCCTTCGTCACCAGTTCCAGTTCGGCCACGCTTCCCGTCACCCTCGAGGCCGGCGTGGAGGCCGGTGCCTCGCGTCGCGCCACCAACTTTGTCTGCCCGCTGGGATCCACCGTCAACATGGACGGCACCGCCCTGTACGAGGCAGTCGCCGTCGTGTTCCTCTTCCAGTTCATGGGGATCGAGCTGGGCATGCAGGAATTGGTGGTGGTCGTGGTCACGGCGACGCTGGCGGCGATCGGCGCCGCGAGCATCCCGAGCGCGGGATTGGTCACGATGGTCCTGGTGATCGGAGCGGTGAACACCAGTCTGGCGGATCCGTCAAAGGCGCTGCCGCTGGGGGCGATCGGTCTCATCCTCGGCGTTGACCGGATCCTGGACATGCTCCGGACG
Source organism: Planctomycetota bacterium (assembly GCA_027618565.1). Taxonomy (GTDB): domain Bacteria; phylum Planctomycetota; class Phycisphaerae; order Phycisphaerales; family SM1A02; genus SXOD01. Next base: position 60,204 of record JAQCEQ010000003.1, read on the forward strand.
AGCGTCAATGTCTGGGGGGATCTGGTCGGCGCCAGGATGCTGACGCCGCTGGCTCCGGATGACGACGCCTCGTCCCAGTCGGTGCCGGCCGCTCACGCGGGCACCGACGCCGCGGCCGCCTGACGAACATGCAGTTCCTTGAGTTGCTCGTCGTCGATGGGTGACGGGGCATCAATCATGAGGTCCTGGCCCGACTGCGTCTTGGGGAACGCGATGACATCACGGATGTTGTCCGTCCCGACAATGTGCATGACCAGGCGGTCCAGCCCGAAGGCGATCCCGCCGTGCGGCGGTGCGCCATGTCGGAGTGCGCCGAGGAGGAAGCCGAACTTGGCCTGGGCCTCCTCGCGAGAGAGCCCGATGAGGGAGAAGACCCGTTCCTGGACATCCATCCGGTGGATGCGGATCGAGCCACCGGCGATTTCACTTCCGTTGAGCACGAAGTCGTAGCCCGCACTGAGGCAGCGGCCGGGATCGCTCTCGAGCAACCCGAACTGGTCCGGGTTGGGGCTGGTGAAGGGATGGTGCAGCGCGACCCAGCGCTTGCCGTCGTCGTCCCACTCAAACATCGGGAAATCCACCACCCAGAGGAAGTTCCACGCGCCCTCGGGAATCATCTTGAGGTCGCGCGCCACGCGCAAGCGCAACTCGCCCATGACCTTCGTCGCGGTCTCCCAGGTGTCGGCGGCAAAGAGCACCGCGTCGCCGGGCTTCACGCCAAGGCGCGACTCCAGCTGCGCCGCGATCGGCTCGAGGAACTTGGCGATGCCGGTTTCCCAGCCTTTCTCCGTGCGCTTGGCGACGGGGACACCGCCCGCCTTGAAGGTCCTGACCCACTCGGTGTAGCCATCGGTCATCTTGCGCGTGAGCGACTCCGCGCCGCCGGGCACGACGATGCACTTGACCACGCCGGACCGTCCTGCCGGGCTGCGCTTGGCGAGCGCCTCTTGGAAGACCTTGAAGTCGCACTTCGCCGCGAGATCGCTGATGTCATGGACATGAAGCCCGAACCGCGTGTCGGGGCGGTCGATGCCGTAGGTCTCCATCGCTTCCGCCCAGGTGATGTGCGGGACCTGGCCGATGTCGTGGCTGAAGAGCTCCGTCCAGACATGCCGGATGAAGCCCGTCATCATCGAGATGACGTCCTCACGCTCGACAAAGCTCATCTCCAGGTCGATCTGGCTGAACTCCGCCTGGCGATCGGCGCGCGGGTCTTCGTCACGCAGGCACCGGCAGATCTGGAGGTAGCGGTCGCAGCCGGCCACCATCAGGATCTGCTTGAAGAGCTGGGGCGACTGCGGCAGCGCGTACCACGAGCCCTCGTGAAGCCGGCTGGGGACCACGAAGTCGCGTGCGCCTTCCGGCGTGGACTTGATGAGCAGGGGCGTCTCGATCTCCAGGAACCCATGCTGCTGGAAGTAGTCGCGCGTGGTCTTGGTGAGCCGCGACCGCGTGCGCAGGATCTGCTGCATGCGCGGCCGGCGCAGGTCGATGTATCGGTAGCGGAGCCGGGTCTCCTCGGCGATCTTCTCGGCCTCGTACTCGTCCGGGAGGATGGGCGGGTTTTCCGCGCGGTTGAAGAGCTCGATCTCCTCGACCACGATCTCCACCTCGCCGGTCGCCAGCTTGGGGTTTGGGCCTCCGGCCCGCGTGCGCACTCTTCCGCGGACGCCGATCACATCCTCCCGGCGCACGGAACGGCCGACCCGGACCACCTCTGGCGATGCCGACTCCTGGTCAAACACCACCTGCGCAAGGCCTTCCTTGTCGCGAAGGTCGATGAAGGCGAGGCCCTTGGACTGTTCGCGGTAGGTGTTCACCCATCCGCAAAGGACGACCTCTTCCCCGACATGGGAGGGGCGGAGTTCGCCGCAATACCGAGTGCGCTTGAGCATGGGCGGGGAATGGTACCTGTGGGTGTTCGCTGCCTCGGGTCGTGATCCTCGCAGTAGCCTCACGCGCGTGGGAGCGCCTTCGCTTGGAGTCCTGTTCACGGCCTTTGAGCCATCCGGGGACGCACACGCTGCAACGGTGGTGAGAGCGATCCGAACGCTCGCGCCTGAGGTGCCGATCCTCGCCTTCGGTGGCCCGCACTTGGCGGCTGCTGGTGCGGAGGTGATTCTGGAGACCGCGTCCGATGGGTCGATGGGGCTGGGCGCGTGGCGGAAGATCCCGGAACTCCAGCGCGCCCGCAAGGCGATGCACGAGATCCTGCACACGCGACGCATCGGGCTGCATGTGCCCGTGGACAGTTCCAGCGCCAACTTCCCGCTGTGCAAGATCTCGCGAGCGGAAGGAAAGCGAATCGTCCACCTCGTGGCGCCGCAATTGTGGGCTTCGCGGCCGTGGCGTGCCAAGACGCTCAAGCGGCTGACGGACCATGTGCTGTGCCTGCTGCCGTTTGAGCCGGCCTGGCTCGCGGCCCGGGGGATCCCCGCCAGCTACATCGGACACCCCAGGATCCACCGCCCGCTGGACACGGCGAGCCTGGTGGCGCGGGCGGCGCAATTCCCGGTCGGGAGCCCGCGAGTCGCGCTCCTCCCGGGCTCGCGTCGCGCCGAGGTCGCCGCCAACCTCCCCTCAATGATCCAAGTCTTCGAGGCACTGGGCGGGGGGCACCGACGGATCGCAGGAGTGATGGCCTTGGCGAACGAATCACTGCGCGCAGTCGTCCGGAGAGTCGCGCCAGACCTCCCGGGGACGGTGGTCGTGACGGTGGACGCACTCGACCCAGCGCTCCATTGGTGCGACCTGGCGCTGGCGGTCTCCGGGACCGTCTCGCTGGATGTCACCCGGCACGCCAAGCCGATGGTGGGCATGTACCGGGTCTCGAGACTGTCGGCCCTCCTCGCACCGCTGATCCTGCGGACTCCCTTTCGGCTCCTGCCCAATGTCATCGCCCAGCGCGAGATCGTCCCCGAGTTCGTGCCGTATGCCGGAGGCATCGGGAGGATTGCCGAGGCAGCGGAGGAACTGCTCACGGACTCGCGGACCGCGGCGCGGGCGACGGCCGAACTCCTGCGCGTGCGCGAGGCCTTTGGCGAGCGAGACCCGGGCCAGGAGGCAGCGCAGCGGATCCTTCGCTATGTCCGCCGGGATTGAGGGCCAAGGTGTGGCGCGCGGCCGGTCCAGTCACCAGGGATCGATGTCGATGAAGAAGACCTCGCTCGTGGCCGGCCGCGGGGAAAGGTCATTGAGCGCCTCCGGTCGTTCGTCGTGGGCGACGCGGTCGCAGGAATAGAGTCCGAGGTACTCCAGGTCCAGCTCTTCCAGCCTGGACTCAACCAAGTCCTCGACTTCGTCCAGGCAGGTCGCCGCCAGCCACAGGTTGACATACGCGCCGTCGGACCGGGCGGCACCTTCCGTCGCCGTGCGATCTGAATCCACGGCCTCCGGATCGATTGGCCGCGCGAGCGCGACCGCGTACCACAGCGTCCGGCCGAGTGGGCGGCCACCTTCGTCCAGGTTGCTGGATCGGTCGACATTCAGTTCGAGGCCGAACATTTCGCGAAGTTGCATGAGCACCTCCTCAAAGTCGGGCCTGGTCAGGTCCTCTGGCTCCGCGGACCCGGGCACCCCCGCCGACAGCACGTCTCGCACCACGGTGGGACTGGTGGCGCGGCGATCCAGTTCCAGCGGCCAGGTCTCGGGCACCTCGGCGAGGTCGTGCTGGTGCAGCATCCGCTCCACCTCCCACCGCATCGCGATCGGGACGTTGATGAGGAGACCCTTCCAGGAATCCAGGAAGACCTCCACGAAGGGCTCGTCAGAGTTGGCGCCGATCCCGATGTTGGCGTCCTCCATGAGAACGGCGCGATACTGACCAAACCCGCGAAGGAAGTCACCGACCGGGATGGGTTCGGGCGTCATGAACACATCCAAGGATCGAAAGGCATCGCGCGAACCGACTTCGATGACCGGGGTGACTTCGTCGCCGAGGAGCTGGACCGCATTCCGGTAGATCGGGAGAATGCGTTCGTGGCTGACGGTCACCTGGAAGGAGTAGGTGTCGGGCGTGACTTCGCCGGTGACCGGATCCTCCTCGCCCGGGACATAGTCCAGGACAAATCCCTGCACCGGTTCCGGGAGGTCCACCGGTTCCAATCCCAGCGGGAGTTGGAAGGCACCGACCCGTTGGCGCTCAAGGTCCGACCGAAGCTGGTGTTGCCTCATGACTCCATGATATCCCCGTGCGTGCTTCCAACCAAGCGGGAGAGATGGTCGGTCCACTCCGAATAGGCGTAGGGCACGCGCAGGGCATCATGCAGGCCACGCAACTCCCCGTGGGCGGTTTCGTGCGCGTGCGCCACCTCGGGGCCGGCATGACGATCGCAGAAAAAGGCGCGGCAGGGGATCGGGCGGATGGCGTGGATCCCGCACGCGCGTCCCTGCAGGAATGGACAGCTGCCGCGGGCGCGTGCCGCCTCGACCGCATCGAGCGTGGGCTCGCATCCGGCCTCACGCGCGGCATCCAACACGATCGCGGCCTCCAAACCAGTGACATAGAGCCGGTGGCCGAAGGCCGCGAACTGGCAGCAGCGACCGCTCGCCAGGCAGGTGGCGCGACTCTTCGCCATGGCGAGATCGACCCGCCCTCGAGTGTCCCGGTAGAGCTCGAGGGCATGGGGATCCTTTGCCGCGGCTTGCCATGCGGCGACAGGATCGCCGGTGTCCGGCGACCCGCGCTCGGCGTGTGCGCCGTTGGGATCAGAATGGCTTGTCGGCGTTGTCACGGCAGTCCAGGTCTCGCTGGATCCGGATCGATTCGATGGGAATGATCGGGCCTCCATCCATGCCGGGGCAGGGCGTCTTCGCCTTGGCGAGCTTCCATGCCGCAGGGCTGGCCAGGTTTTCGGTCCAGAAGGGCCATGTGCGGCACTGCGAACACTCAAAGCGCAGTCCGTTGGCGTACCACTCAGGGGCGGGCATGAGCCTCCGACCAGCCAGTCACTGGCGTGTTGCGCGATGGAGACCGATTGCTCACCGCTCGATCGGCTCGTCCGCAGGAAGCTGGAGTGGATTGCCGAAGTCGTCCACGCCTGCGGCGACCACCGCGACCGGATGGTGGAGCGAACCCGACTCGCCGAGGGTCGTGCCCTGGCCCAGTCGGAGGGCGTCCAACTGCTCGGCACGCTTCTTCGCCTCCAGGAGGCTGGCCGTCTCGTCCGCCTCGGCTAGCGCCGGAACCTCGACCAGGTAACGGACCCGGAGGTCCTTGTACCGGCTGAACCCGGTGCCCGCTGGGATCAGGTGACCTAGGAGGACATTCTCCTTGAGTCCCTCGAGCGGATCGACCGCCCCCCTGAGCGCCGCCTCGGAGAGAACCTTGGTGGTCTCCTGGAAACTGGCACCGGAGAGGAACGACTCCGACTGCAGGCTGGCCTTGGTGATGCCCAAGAGCAGTGGCTTGGCCTTCGCCGGCTTTGCCTTGCGCGTCTTGGCCCCAACCTTGCCTTCGGCCTCCACCAACGCATTCGCCGCCTTGGCTTCCGAGCGCGGGACGATGGTTCCTGCTTCCAGACTGGTGTCCCCCGGGTCCTCCACCAGCAGCCCGCCGATGAGTTTATCGTTCGTCAAGCGGAACTCGGTCCGGTCGACGATGTCATTGGGGAGGAACTTGGAGTCACCGACATCTTGGATGCGGACCTTGCCGACCATCTGCCGCAGGATGATCTCGATGTGCTTGTCCGAGATCGCCTGGCTCTGGGCGCGATACACATTCTGGACTTCCTCGAGCATGTATCGGTAGAGCGCCTCCTCGCCCTGGATGGCGAGCACGTCCTGCGGGACGCGTGAGCCGTCGGTGAGCGGGGGGCCGGCCTCGACCTCGTCACCCGTGGTGTGGGACAGGTGCTGTCCCTGCGGCACATAGTGGTCCTCGTACTCCAACTTGTCGCTGGAGGGATGGATGCGGATGGTCATCTTGCCGCGCTTCTCGTTGGGAAGCAATTCCACGCGCCCGCTGATCTTGGCCATGACAGCCGGGTCCTTGGGGTTGCGTGCCTCAAAGATCTCCGTGACGCGCGGCAGGCCGCCGACGATGTCCGCCGTCCGCTGCGCTCCCTTGGGGATGGCCGCGAGCCGCGTGCCGGCGAGGACCGGCACACCGTCTTCCGCCTCGATGCGCGCGCGCGCAGGAAGGTGGTAGAGGTCCAGAATATGGCCCGTCTCGTCCTCGATCATGATGCGCGGGTGCTTCTCGCCCGTGTGCTCGGTGACCACGGTCTCCGTGCGCGCTCCCTTGCGCTGTTCGCGTCGGACGGTCTCGCCCTCGGCGATGTCCCGGAACCGGACGATGCCGGGCTTGACGGCCAGGATGGGCGTGACATGCGGATCCCACTCCACCACGGGCTCGCCCTTGCGGACCCGTGCGCCATCGGCGACGAGGAGGGAACTGGCGTTGGGAACCTTGAACTTCTCGAGCGGGCGACCCTTGTCGTCCACGATGTGGGCTTCGCCGCCGGACTTGCGAAGCGCAATCCGGCGGGAGCTGTCCGTGGGGTCCGGGACATCTTCGCAGTCCAGGAACCGGACGATGCCGGCCGAGGGGGCCTTCCACTGGCTTTCCGTCGATGAGGAAAAGGCGATGCCGCCGGTGTGGAAGGTGCGCATCGTCAACTGCGTGCCCGGCTCTCCGATGGACTGGGCGGCGATGATGCCGACGGCCAGGCCCGGCTCCACCAGGACACCGGTGGAGAGGTCCATGCCGTAGCACTTGGCGCAGACGCCGCGGCGGGACTGGCAGGTGAGCGGGCTTCGCACGGTCACCGACGGCGTGCCGAGCGACTCGATGCGCCGCGACGCCTCGACCGTGATCATCTCGCCCTTCGCGACGATCGTCTCGTCACTGCGCGGGTCGATGATCGTGTCGCAGGAGGTCCGGCCCTTGACGACGTCTCGCAGCGGGATGTCGACATCCTCGCCCTTGTAGAGTGCGCGCTTGGAGATGCCCATCGTCGTACCGCAGTCGTCTTCGCTGACGACCACCGATTGCGCCACGTCGCAGAGCTTTCGCGTGAGGTAGCCGGAGTCCGCGGTCTTGAGCGCGGTGTCCGCCAGCCCCTTGCGGGTGCCGTGGGTGGAGGAGAAGTACTCCAGCACCTGGAGGCCCTCGCGGAAGTTGCTCTTGACCGGAGCCTCGATGATCTCGCCGTTGGGCTTGGAGATCTGCCCCTTCATCGCCGCCAGCTGCTGCAGCTGGTTTCGATTGCCGCGCGCGCCGGAGTCCATGAAGAGATACACCGGGTTGAGGTAGCGACGGCCGCCATCGCCGGTGGGGAGCGACTGGCCCAGATCAGCGATCTGGGCGGGAGCGCCGGTGGATGGAATGCGCCGGTCGGCCTTGATCGTCTCGAAGAGTCGCTTCACCAGTTCGTCGCGGCACTTGTTCCAGGCGTCCTGGATCTGGTTGCGCCGTTCGTCATTGGTGATGTGGGCGTCGTTGTAGTTGCGGACGATCTTGGCGACGCGCTTCTCGGTGTCGGCGATCAACTTGTCCTTGCCCTGCGGGATGCGAAGGTCGGTGATCGCGAACGAGAGGCCGCTGAGCGTGCTGCTCTTGAAGCCCGTCTCCTTCATGCGGTCCAGCAGGTCGATCGTCGCGGCCTTGCCCAGGCGCGCAAAGGTGTCGTCGATGACGCGCGCCGCGCCCTTCTTGCGAAGTACGCAGTTGTAGAACGGCATGCCGGCCCCGAGGGCCTCGGAGAAGAGGATGCGGCCGATCGTCGTCGTGATGCGCCGGTTGGCGGGGAGCGGCTTCGCCGGCTCCGTCTCGTTCGTCACCACTTCGGTGAAGTGCTCGAGGCGAACCGTGGCCGGTTCGTGCATCCCGATCCGGCCATGGTCGTAGGCCATCAGTGCCTCGCCGATGTTCCGGTAGATGCCCTTGCTTGGGGTCACATCCTCCATCGGCTCCGCCGTGAGGTAGTAGACGCCCATGATGATGTCCTGCGAGGGGCTCACGATCGGCGCGCCGCTCGATGGACTGAACACATTGTGGATCGACAGCATCAGCACATGCGCTTCAGCCTGCGCCTCCAGCGAGAGGGGCAAGTGGACGGCCATCTGGTCACCGTCAAAGTCGGCGTTGTAGCCCGCGCAGACCAGCGGGTGGATCATGATCGCGTTGCCTTCGACCAGCACCGGCTCAAAGGCCTGGATGCCCATGCGGTGAAGGGTCGGCGCGCGGTTGAGGAGCACGGGGTGGTTCTTGATGACTTCCTCGAGGATGTCCCAGACCTCGGCTTCGCGACGCTCCAGCATGCGCTTCGCGCTCTTGATGGTGTCGGCCAGGCCGCGATCCTTGAGCTTGCGGATGATGAAGGGCTGGTAGAGCTCCAGCGCAATCTTCTTGGGGAGGCCGCACTGCCAAAACTTGAGCTTTGGACCGACGACGATGACCGAACGGGCTGAATAGTCCACGCGCTTGCCGAGCAGGTTCTCGCGGAACCGGCCCTGCTTGCCCTTGATCATGTCAGTGATCGACTTGAGCGGCCGGTTGGATGACCCGATGACCGGTCGACGGCACCGTCCGTTGTCGAAGAGCGCGTCCACTGCCTGCTGAAGCATGCGCTTCTCATTGCGCACGATGACCTCCGGTGCGTTGAGGTCCATCAACTTCTTGAGGCGGTTGTTGCGGTTGATGATCCGGCGGTAGAGGTCGTTGAGGTCGCTGGTGGCGAAGTTGCCGCTGTCCAGGAGCACCAGCGGACGCAGGTCCGGCGGGATCACCGGGACGACGTCCAGCACCATCCACTGCGGGTCGTTTTCGCTCTGGCGCAGCTGCTCCACGATCTTCAGGCGCTTGGAGAAGTCCTTGCGGCGCTGCACGCTCTTGGTGGTGTCCAGGTTGGTCCGCACCTCATCGGCGAGGGCGGCCAGGTCCAGCCGGTCGGGGGCCAGGAGCTCGCGGATCGCCTCGGCGCCCATCATGGCGGTGAAGGCGTGCGAGCCGTGCGTGGCAATCGCGTCTTTGTACTCGTCTTCGGTGAGGACCTCGCGCAACTTGAGCTTCGTCTCCCCGGGATCGGTGACGACCCAGTCCTGGAAGTAGATGACCTTCTCCAGGTCGCTCGTCTTCATGGCAAGCAGGTTGCCCAGGCGGCTTGGCATGGACTTGAAGAACCAGATGTGCACGACGGGCGCGGCCAGGTTGATGTGGCCCATGCGCTGGCGGCGGACACGGCTGTGCGTCACCTTGACGCCGCAGCGGTCGCAGATGATGCCCTTGTACTTCGTGCCTTTGTACTTGCCGCACGTGCACTCGTAATCCCGCTCCGGCCCGAAGATCCGCTCGCAGAAGAGGCCGTCGCGCTCCGGGCGATAGGTCCGGTAGTTGATGGTCTCGGGCTTCTTGACCTCGCCGAAGGACCACGAACGGATGTCGTTCGGGCTGGCCAGGTTGATCTTGACGGATCCGTAGTCGTTGACGCGGTCGTAGGCGCTATCGGCGATCGTCATCGGGGGTCCTTCGGTCGTTGGGGCCGCGAGGGGCGGCGTGCGGGCGTGTCGTCGGGTGCGTGCGGGTGGGGGTGCGTGGGGCTGGCCCCTGGTCAGAGCAGCGGGATCGCCGGCTCGGCACCGTCCTTCTCCAACTGGATGTTCAGCGCAAGGCCTCGAATCTCCTTGCAGAGCACATCGAACACCACAGGCATGCCGGCCTGCAGCGTGTTGGTGCCCTTCACCATGCTCTCGTAGATCTTCTGTCGGCCGTCCGTGTCGTCGCTCTTCACCGTGAGGAGCTCCTGCAGGACATACGCGGCTCCGTAGGCCTCCAGCGCCCACACTTCCATCTCGCCAAATCGCTGTCCGCCGGTGCGGGCCTTGCCGCCGAGCGGCTGCTGCGTGATGAGGCTGTACGGCCCAGTGCTTCGGGCGTGAATCTTGTCGTCCACGAGGTGGTGCAGCTTGAGCATGTACATGTAGCCCACCGTGGTGCGCTGCTGGAACGGCTCACCGGTGCGGCCGTCGCACAGCTGGACCTTGCAGTCGGCCGCCATGTGGGCGAGGAGCTCGCGCGGGTGTCCCGCGTCCTTCCCGGTCGTGCGGAAGGTGTCGACGCGCTCGGCCACATGCGCATTGGCCCTGTCGATCTGCCTGAAGATCTCGTCTTCCGTCGCGCCATTGAAGACTGGCGTGACGGCCTGATAGCCCAGCACCTGCGCAGCCCACCCGAGGTGGACCTCCAGGATCTGGCCGACATTCATGCGGCTTGGCACGCCCAGTGGGTTGAGCAGGATCTCCACGCTGGTGCCGTCCTCAAGGAACGGCATGTCTTCCTCAGGCACGATGCGGGCAATGACGCCCTTGTTGCCGTGGCGGCCTGCCATCTTGTCGCCGACGGACAGTTGGCGCTTGGTGGCGAGGTAGACCTTGACCATCTCCAGCACGCCCGGCCCCAGGTCGTCACCTCGGGCCATGTTCTTGACGCGACGATCCTTTTCCCGTCCGATCGCGACGATGCGCGGCCAGAACTGGCCGTGCACGACCAAGGCTGCCTCGCGAGCCTCCTTGGACCCCTTGATCCAGGACTCCTTGAAGTTCTCGATCTGCTCCAGGATGACGGCGGGGTTGTCGCTGGCACCCACCTTCTGGCGGGTGCTGGGATCGACCATCTCCGTGCCGGTCGCCTCGTTGACGGAGACCACCATCTCGCGGAAGAGGGCCACCGACCGGCCATTCATCTCCTCTTCGTAGGCGGTGGTCTCCTTCTTGAGGTCCAGCTTCTGCTCGTCCGACATGCCCGAGCGGCGGCTGAAGCGGCGGGCGCCAATCACGATGCCCTCGGTGCCGGCCGGCACCTTGAGGGAGTCGTTCTTGACATCCTCGCCCGCGCGTCCGAAGATCGCGTGGAGCAACTTCTCCTCGGGGCTGAGCTCGGACTTGGACTTGGGGCTCACTTTGCCGACGAGGATGTCGTCCGGGCCGACGCGGGTGCCGACGCGGACGACCCCGTTCTCGTCCAGGTTGGCCAGCATGCGCTCGGAGACATTCGGGATGTCGGCGGTGAACTCCTCCTTGCCCAGCTTGGTCTCGCGGACCTCCACCTCGAAGGCCTCGATGTGGATGCTGGTGAAGGTGTCGTCTCGGACGAGCTTCTCGTTGATGACGATGGCGTCCTCGAAGTTGTAGCCGTCGAAGGTGTTGAACGCCACCAGCACATTCTTGCCGATGGCCAGCTCGCCCATCACGGTGCTGGCGCCGTCGGCGATGATGTCGCCGGACTTGACCTTGTCGCCCTTCTTGACGACGGGCTTCTGGTTCTGGCTCGTCTTCTCATTGAGACCGACGAACTTGCGCAGTTCGTACTCATCGGCATTGTCAATGACGATCCGGGTGGCGTCGGCGAATGTCACGGTGCCGCTGCGCTTGGCCTTGACGATCATGCCGGAGAAGCCGCCAGCCACCTTTTCCATCCCGGTGGCCACGCAGGGCACTTCGGGCTTCACCAGCGGCACCGCCTGGCGCTGCATGTTGGAACCCATCAGGGCCCGGTTGGCATCGTCGTGCTCGAGGAAGGGAATGAGCGATGCCGACACGCCGACGATCTGGCGGCTCGAGACATCGACGAACTCCACGGCCTCCGACGAGATCTGCTGCACCTCGCCGTTCTCGCGGCCAACGACAAACTCCTGGGTGAGCGCGCCGTCCTTGTCCGTCGCGCCCAAGGGGGCAAGGACGCGCTTCAGTTCCTCGTCAGCCCGGAGCCTCTTGACGACATGGCGGCCGCGGCCGTCCTTCTTGATCTTCCCCTTTTCGACCTCGAAGTAGCTGGTCTGGAGGAAGCCGTAGTCGTCAACCTCCGCGTAGAGGCCCAGCGACGCGATGAGGCCGATGTTGGTGCCTTCCGGCGTCTCGATGGGGCAGATGCGGCCGTAGTGCGAGATGTGCACGTCGCGGACCTCGAAGCCCGCGCGCTTGCGGTTGAGGCCACCTGGCCCGAGGGCCGACAATCGGCGCTCGTGCACCAGCATCGAGAGCGGGTTGGTTTGGTCGACGACCTGCGAGAGCTCGCTGCGGCCGAAGAAGAACTCGATGGCGCTGGAGACGCTCTTCGTGTTCATCAGGTCAGCGATCTTCAGGGCCTCGCTCGGGTCCTTGGCGCTCATGCGCTCCTGCACGGTGCGGCGGAGCTTGGCGAAGCCGCGGCGCATCTCGTCGGTCGCCAGCTCATCCAGCGTGCGCAGCCGGCGGTTGCCGAGGTGGTCGATGTCGTCCACCAGTGCCTGCGGCTTCATGGTGCTGTCGGTCGGGCGGCGCAACTCCAGCAGGTACCGCAGGATTGCGAGGAAGTCGTCCGCGGTGAGCCCCAGTTCCGTCGAGGGCACCTTGTGCTTGCCGTCGTGCTCGAACTTGCGGTTGATGCGGAAGCGGCCTACGCGCCCCATGCGGTAGCGGTCCAGGTCGAAGAAGCGCTCGTGGAAGAGCTCTCGCGCCTTGTCCACCTGCGGCGGGTTGCCCGGGCGCAGGCGGCCGTAGATGCGCAGGAGCGATGCCTCGTGCTCCGTCACCTCGGAGAGGAAGTCCAGCTTCTCCTCCGCCAGCGTGTTGAGGATGAGGGAGTCGCCGGGATCGCGGATGGCGCGGACGACCTTGAGCCCGGAGCCGATGACCGTCTCAAGGATCTTCTCGCCGAACTGCTGCCCAGGCTTGCAGATCTCCTCGCCGGTGTCGAAGTCCACGATGTGCTCGGCCGAGTAGTGCTCGGGGCGGAGCTTCTCCACCTTGACATCCTCGACCTCGTGGAAGTGCTCCAGGATCGCCTCCGTGGAACCGAACTTCTCCGAGAGCGCGCGGAGAAAGGTGGTGGCGGCGATCTTGGAACTCTTGTCGATCTTGAGCGCCAGGACATCCTTCTTGGTCACCTCCAGCTCCAGCCAGGAGCCCCGGTCGGGGATGATGCGCGCACCGTGCAGCGGGCGGTCTCCCACCGCGGAGTTGATGCTGAAGTCCACGCCGGGCGATCGGTGGAGCTGGCTCACGATCACCCGCTCCGAGCCGTTGACGATGAACTCGCCGCCACCAAGCATCGCGGGGACATCGCCCAGGTAGATCTCCTCTTCCGTCACCTCCGAGGTGCCCTCGCGGTGCAGGCGCAACTTGACGCGCAGCGGGTAGCCGTAGGTGAGGCGCAACTCGCGGCACTCCAGCTCCGTGTGCTGCGGCTCGCCAAATGTATAACTCACGTACTCGATGCGGAGCGCGCTGTCGTACGACTCGATGGGGAAGACCTCGCGCAGCAGCGACTCGATCCCAAGCTCGTTGTCACGGGTCTCCGGCGAGGAGTCCCGCTGCACGAACCGCTCGTAGGCACGACGCTGGACCCGCTGCAAGTCGGGAACGGGGTGGGCATCGTCGCGCTGAGCGAAATCCTCAATGGTCTTGGGCATGGCGTTTTCCGGTGGGCGGGGCAGGGACAGGCAGCGCCGACGCAACAACATCGCGCCGGCGAGGAACCGGTCAGGTCAAGATCGAATTCGAGAGGGACGCGGGGGGCAGCCGAGCAAGTCCTGAAGTGTAGAAGGACCCTGCGGTGGTCCGCAAGGGCTGAAAGGGTGTTTTTTCAAGAAAAAGGGGCCTCCCGGCGGACCGGGAAGCCCCTGGCTTCCAACTGGGTTGGATTACTTGATCTCGACCTTGGCGCCAGCGGCCTCGAGGGTCACCTTGAGCTTATCCGCGTCGGCCTTGGCGATCTTCTCCTTGACGGTCTTAGGGGCGCCGTCGACGAGGTCCTTAGCCTCCTTGAGGCCCAGGCCGGTCGCTTCGCGGACCGCCTTGATGACATCGATCTTCTTGGCGCCAACCTCGGTGAGGATCACATCGAACTCGGTCTGCGCCTCGACGGCGGGGGCCGCCGCTCCGCCACCGCCAGCCATCACCACCGCGCCGGCAGCGGCGGGCTCGATGCCGTAGGTGTCCTTCATGTAGTCGGCCAGGTCAACGGCCTCCTTGAGGGTGAGGGCTGCGATGCTGTCGCCGATCTGGCTGATCTTGGCGTCGAAAGTCTTTGCGTCTGACATGGGTTTCATTTCTCCAAACAATGTGAACTTGCGCACCAGAGGAGCGTCACGCGACGCTTTTCACCAGCAAGTGGCCTGTGGCGAGCGAAAGTGTTTCGGTTCAGCCCACCTGGGTGACGGACTTGGCGATGGACTCGCCCTTCTCCAGGCGGGATTCGATTTCCTTGACGATGCCGAGCAGGCGAGCTCCCGGGGCCTTGGCGGCACCGACGAGATTGCGGGCCGGGCTGAGGAGCAGCGTCACGAGCTGGGCCTGCGACTCTTCCTTGGTGGGGAAGGAACTCAGTCGCTCCACGCCCGCCTTGCCGGCGAACCACTCGCCGTCGATGCAGGCGCCCTTGAGGCCGAGCTTCTCGTTCTTCTTGGCATCCTCCACCAGCTGGCGCGCGATCGAGACGACACTGGCTCGTCCGTAGACGATCGCGGACGGGCCGCTCAGGCCCGGGAGGATCGCTTCGAGCGGCGTGCCGCCCAGCGCGCGCTTCGCCAAGTTGTTTCGGATGACGGTCACGCGCACCCCATGCTTGCGCAAGCGGGTGCGGAACGCCGAATCCTCGGCGCTGCTCATGCCGCGGATCTCGACGAGGACGGCCTCACCGATGCCGTCAAAGCGGCGCTGGTACTCGCGGACGATCATGTCCTTGACTTGCTTGCTCATGGTGAGTCTCCTTGCGGATCAGACGGCGACCTGGACGCTGGGCGTCATGGTGCCGGAGATGCAGACTTTCTTGAAGTAGAGGCCCTTGGAAGCGGAAGGCTTCGCCTTGGCCATCGTGTTGATAAAGTGCGTGAGGTTCTCGGTGAGTTGCTCGTCGGAGAACGAGAGCTTGCCGATGATGCAGTGGATGTTGCCGTAGTCGTCGTTGCGGTACTCGGTCTTGCCGGCCGCGTACGCCTTGACGCCGCCCGGCACATCGGGAGTCACCGTGCCAGCCTTGGGCGAGGGCATGAGTCCCTTGGGACCAAGCACCTTGCCAAGCTTGGCGATGACGCGCATCATGTCGGGGCTCGCGACGGCGACATCGAACTCCATCCAGCCGCCCTCGATCTTGGCCACGAGGTCTTCCGCGCCGGCCTCAACGGCACCGGCCGCCTTGGCTGCCGCGACCTTGTCGGAACTGCAGAAAGCCACGACGCGCGCGATCTTTCCGGTGCCGTGCGGGAACGTGATCGCACCGCGCAGGGCCTGGTCCGCGTGCTTGGGGTCGATGCCCAGGTGGGCGACCACGTTGACGGTCTGGTTGAACTTGGTGGCCTTGAACTTGCGCAGTGCCTTCACGGCGTCGGCAGGCTGCTGCGGCTCCGTGACGACCAGTTCCGCGTTGCCTCGCGCGCGCTTGCTGTGGCCGACGATCTTTTTCTTGGTGGCCATCGGTTCAGCCCTCCACCGTCACGCCCATGGAGCGGGCGGTGCCTTCAATGATTCGCATGGCGGCCTCGATGCTTCCCGCATTGAGGTCCTCCAACTTTTCCTCGGCGATCTTGCGCACTTGCACGCTGGTGATCTTGCCCACCTTGTCGGTGTTCGGCTTGCCCGAGCCCTTCTCGGCCTTCGCGGCCTCCTTGATCAGCTCGGAAGCGGGTGAGCTCTTGAGCGTGATGTCAAAGGTGCGGTCTCCGTAGACCGTGACGACGGCCACGACGATGCGCCCGTTCTGGGCCTTCGTCAGGTCGTTGAACTTGGTGATGAACTGGCCGGGGTTAACGCCGTTGGCGCCAAGCACGGGACCCAGCGGCGGGGCCGGGGTGGCCTTGCCGCCTGGGGCCATGATCTTGAACTGTTTGGTGACCTTCTTGGCCATGGGCTCGAACCTCCTACTCCACTTGTCCGGGGCATCCGGTGATCCGGGCTCCGGGGACGCCTAGGTTCAGCCGAGGACCAAGGCAGCGGGGTAGTACATGCGGTGCTGAGTTGAGCCGAGCAGTGTATCACGAATCCCCCACGCGGCAAGCGACCGATACGATGGAACCCATGCCCGTCCCCGCCGCACGCGCCGGCACGCCCGGAGCCACCACCGATGTCATCGCCGAGCTGGAGTGGCGTGGGCTCCTTCACCAGACCACGTCCGAGAACCTGCGGCAGCGACTCCTTGGTGCGCCCCACACGGCGTATGTCGGGTTTGACCCCACCGCGTCCAGCCTCACGGTAGGGAACTATGTCCCGATGGTCCTCCTGGCGCACTGGCAGCGTGCGGGACATCGCCCGATCGTCCTGACCGGCGGCGGCACGGGACTCATCGGCGACCCCAGTGGCAAGAGTGCCGAGCGGCAGCTGCTCACGCGCGACGAGGTCCGGGCCAACGTCGCATCGCAACGGAAGATCTTCGAGCGCGTCCTGGACCTGTCGCCCGCATCGGGAGCCGCGATGGTGGACAACGCGGACTGGCTGGAGGAGCTGGGGTACATCGAGGTGCTGCGCGATGTCGGCAAGCACTTCAGCGTGAACCAGATGATCGTGCGCGATTCCGTCGCGTCGCGGCTCAACGAGCGCGAGCAGGGGATCTCGTACACCGAGTTCTCCTACATGATCCTGCAGGCGTACGACTTCCTGCACCTGTATCGATCCCACGGCTGCTCCGTGCAGATGGGCGGGGCCGACCAGTGGGGCAACATCGTGTCGGGCATCGACCTCATCCGCCGGTGCGAGCAGGGCGACGCGTTCGGCATCACCAATCCGCTCGTCACCAAGTCGGATGGCGGCAAGTTTGGCAAGACGGAGAAGGGCGCCATCTGGCTCACGGCGGATCGAACCAGCCCCTATCGATTCCACCAGTACTGGCTCAACACCGCCGACGCGGATGTGTCGAGGTTCCTGAAGTGGTTCACCTTCCTCGGTCGCGAGGAGATCGAGTTGCTGGAACGCGCCGCGTCGGATCGACCTCAGGAGCGCGCCGCGCAGCGAGCGCTGGCGGACCACCTCACGACGATCTTCCATGGCGAGACTGAGTGCGCCCGCGCGGAGGCCACCGGTCGGGCGCTCTTTACGGGCGATCTTCGTTCGCTGGATGGTTCCCAGCTCGCCGAGGCGGCGGCAGACCTTGCAGGGGGGGAGTGGAAGGCGGAGGACGCTGGCACGCTCTCCGTCGTGGACGCGGTGGTGCGAGCCGGCCTGGCGGCGAGCAAGCGCGAGGCGCGTGACTTTGCCACGCAAGGGTCGCTCGCCATCAACGGCGAGAAGTGCGCGGCGGACCGGGTGCTGTCCGGCAGCGACCTGCTCGGATCTGCGAGCGGTGGCATTGTGTTCCTTCGCCGGGGCAAGAAGCAGTGGGGCGTGCTGCGCCGAGCTGCTCCGCCGAGCTGATGCACCACTCTGACCAAGGTCCCATCAAGACGTGCCGTTGAAGGGCAGAAGTGTGATGGGACCAGGCGAGCATTCGTGCCGCGCGTCGGCGGGCTTGTCATCGGGAGTGGCGACCGGGAGTGCCGGAGGATCCCTCGTGCAAGCCGTCAGGGGGTCGATTCGGCAGCCGCACCGTGGGCAGGGGCTGCTGTGGGTGCCTGCACCGAAATGGGCGTGATCTCCAGCGGCACGCTGGGCTGGCTCTCCGTGCTTCCTCCGACGGAGACCACCCTAACGCCCTTGGGAAGGAGCCAGAAGTCGACGATGCCGGTCGTGGCTCGGCTGACCAACTCCTCGTGAGTGAGGTGTACGACGGCGATCGCCTTCGCCGAGTTGTCCTCCAGCAAGGCGACCGCCTCGGGTGGTCCCACCACGACGACATCGGCGATGAACTGGCTGTCGGGGGCGAGCGTCACGGAATACCGGGCCAGTGTCTCCGGCAACCCCGCGATCTGGACGGGGACGCGCGAGAGCGTGAGTTCACGCGTGGTCGAGACGATGGAGTACGAGACCGCGACAGGGACGATGCCCTTGACCTCGGCCGCCTTGGACGCGGACCGGTTGTTCAGCTTGGGCAGCAAGGCTTCTTTGTAGGCCCCAGCCGGCCGGTCGAGGGGCGAGATCTTGATGTCCAGAGAGAGCGGTCCGCTGGCCAGGTCGGGTGGCACGAGCAGCGTCTGCGTGCCGGCACCGTCCAGTGTGGCACTTCGCACGCCCTCGCTTGGCTGCAGGACGACCTCGACAGTGCGTTCCACGAGATCGACGATCGTGAGGGTCGACAGGTTGGGTGGAGGCAAGGCGGAATCGATCGAGACCCCCGAATCCGGGAACTGGGCACTCACGAAGTCGTGCAACCCCTCGCCGATGGGCCAGCTCCCCTGCGTACCGGGCACACCGCCCTGGCCGGCGGTCAGGTCGATCACGCGGCGGGACAGGACCTCGAATTCCGACAGTTTGGCGGCGGTCCCGGACACCTTGCAGGTGACGGCAAAGACCTCGGCGGGCTGTACGAGCATCCGTTCCGAGTTGGCCACGAATCGAGCCCGGCAGACGACCTCGCGAACCTCGGTGATGGACTTGGTCGCGACCTGAAGCACGAAGACAGCGATCGCGCTGGCGGCCGCGGCGTTGAAGAGGCGGCCTCGGACCACCGTCCAGAACGAAGGCGCCATGTCAGGGGACCTCCGGCGGGCGGGCGGATGTCGCTGCCCCGACGAACTTGGGTGTCATCGGATTGTCCGAACCGGCGGCGAGGGCTGCGGCGAGCAGGCCGCGCAGCCGATCGCGCGGCACGGGCTCTCCAAGAAGGCCTCGCTCCGCCAGTCGGATCGCCCCCGTCTGTTCACTGACCACCACCACCAGGGCGTCGGTATCCAGCGTCGCGCCGACGGCGGCGCGGTGCCGGGATCCCAGCGAATCGGGGACGGTTCCGGGTGCCGGGAGCGGGAGTTCGACATTGGCCGCGGCAATGCGATCCGCGCGGATCACCACCGCAAGATCGTGGAGCGGCGTGGATGGCCAGAAGATGGATTCCAGCAGGCGCGGTGTCAGCACCGCGTCGATCGGCACGCCGCCCGCGGCGAGCGCCGACAGGTTCGTGCCACGCTCCAGCACGATGATGGCCCCCATCTGCTGCCGGCTCAAGGTGTCCGCAGCCTCGGACACGGCGGCGGCGGTGTCTGATCGAGTGCCGCGACGCAGCGCCGGGTCCATCGCCTCGAGCGTGGACTCGCCCACCCGAACCAGGGCGTGACGGATCTCGGGGAGGAACACGGCGATCCCCACGGCCGCCACGACCCAGACCAGTCCCGTGAGGATGACATGCAGCCGCGCGAGGTCCCGGGAGTACACCTCGCTGACATTGCCAAGCAAGGCGACCACGACACCCACGAAGAGCACGCCCTTCACCACGCCCGCGCCTCGCGACTTCCCGAGCATCTCCAGGGCGGCGTAGGCGCAGAGCCACACCACCACGAACTCCACGACGCCAGTCCATTCCAAGCCAATCATGGTGGGTGGCATCGCCATCGGCGGGTGGAGGGGCATCGCACCGTTACGATACTGCGATGGCGATGGATGGAAGCCTTCAGCCCGGTGCCTTCACTGGCTCGTGCGCCATCAAGGGTGTCGTGATCGAGCCGGGCGCGAGGTATGTCGCCACGCTGGTGGACCGCACCGGAGACGATGGACAGACAGAGCTTGCCCGCGCGGATGTGTCGCTCGCGGCGTGGGAATCGGGACCACGCCCGGACGGGTTGCTGGCCTTTTGGCACTCCACCGCCCCGCGACCGGACGAGCGCCGCACCAGGTTCATCGATGACGACACGCTGCTGGAGATGGTGCATCGGCTGGCGGACGCGACGGAGCCGCGGCAGCGCGCCTTCCGATGGGTGCTCGCGCTGCTCCTGCTCCGAAAGAGAGTCCTTCGACAGGATTCGATCCGGCGTGCGGACGACGGCACCAGTTGGTGGATCTTCCGCCGCCGAGGCTTGGAGGTTGCCGCCAGTTTCGAGGTGGCGGACCCCGGACTGGCCGACGCAGACCTGGCGTCGTTGACGGAGGAACTGGCATCCCAGTTGGGCGAGATCATGGCCGTAGGTGACGGGTGATTGGCAGACGGCTCCTCCTCGTCCTGCTCGCGCTGGTCCCGGCGTCGTGCGATGCCCCACCCAAGGCGGGCGCGGACGGGAGCGTTGCCAGCATCGACGCCGACCCCGGCCTCATCGCGGCGCTTGGTGCCGGGATCCCGCCGGACCTGACGCTTCGTGGGCAGGCGGAACTGAGCTGGCAGGATGGCGACGGCACGAACCACAAGGACAAGGTTGATGTCAAGCTGTGGCTGAGGGGCGACGAGGCGATGGCCTGCGACCTCGGTGTGTTGGGCTCGCGGATCGCCTGGGCTGGACGCTCTGGCGACCGCTGGTGGCTCTTCGAGAAGCTCGACACCGGAATGGCGTTGACGCGTGGGACGGCGGCGGACCTCTCGCCGTCGCACCCGATCGGTGTCTTGCTCAGCCCTGGATCGATACGCATCGCGCTGGGGATGTCGGGGGACCTCGCGCCGCCCGATGGCTCGCGCCAGAATCGATGGATGTGGCGCTCGTCCGCGGACGGGAAACGGATCACCGGGGTGACCGCCATCGGGCCATCCGGTGCGTCCTTGTGGAAGTCCTCGTGGACGGGGACCGTTCCGATTGGGCCGCAGGGGTCGGGTGGTCCCTGTGTCCCCGCGCGCATCGACCTCGAGCGAGCCGATGGTTCAAGCCGGCTCACCCTCTGGATCGGGAGTGTGGCCGCGGAGGGCGGAAGGGATGCCTTCTTCGATCTGGACGCCTTGCGCGCATCGCTCAAGCCGACCATCGAGCGAGAGGCTGGGAAGGAGTGATGCGGTGCGCGTGCCGTGCCGCGACGCTCGGCGCGATGGCGGGCGTCCTCTGCGGTTCGATGGCGGCGATCGGCGGCGAGCCCAGCAACGATGGGCGGACGCTGGTCGCCAGCACCGGCGCCAGGGTGTGGATCGCGTGCGGCTCTCGAACGCCTGGACTGTGGCTGCTCACCGATGATGCCGGTCCCTCCCGGCCGCGGCAGGTCCTGGAACTCCCCGTTCTTCCCGAGGCGATGGCGGCGCACGGTGAGGTCCTGTGGCTGTTGCTGCCGCATCAAGAACCCTCGACCGGAGGGATCGATGCGCGCGGTGCCACGGTCTATCGACTGACCGCGCCGCGAATGCTCCCCTCCACTGGGCTGCAAGACCCACGATCGGGAGGCATCGAACCCATCGCGTCGTTTGGCGCGAGTGCCGTTCCGGTCCAGTGCGCCGGGACCTCGGAGGGCCTGCTGTTCCAGGCGGAGGATGGTGCGCTCCGGAAGGTCGTTCCGCTCGGGGCGGTGGAGCTCGCCGTGGAGATCGACGGCAGCCCCATCGATCCGAGGGGTGGCTGGATCCTGACGCCGTGGCCCGACGAATCCGGTTGGGCCTTGCGCCGATCGCGCGGGAGCGACCTGCAGGTGGCGGTGCCAGCGGGGCACGGCTCTGGAACAGGCTCGAACGCGCCGATGAAGTGCCGGACGATCGACTGGTCCGGAGCCAATGGATGGTTGACCGTCACCGGGAGTCGCACGCCGGCGCTCTTCCGCGAGATGGAGGGACGCATTGAGGTTGCGTACGGCAGCGGAGAGCCATCGACTCCTCGATTGCAGCCGTTTGGGAGCGTCTCCGCGGATCCACGGGCGACGGTCGCCTATCTGGGAGGCAGCGAGGGCGGGTTCCTGGTCATCCAAGACGGCTCCTCCGCGGGTGGTCCGACCACTGACACGGCTGACGATGCCGCCCCATTCAAGATCAGCCTGATCAACGCCGTGTCGGGAGCGGTGGACACCGTGGTGCTGGAGCAGCGCACAGAACCAGGAGGCGGGGCGGTCGTGTGGTGGATCCTCCCGCTCGTGGGGGGCCTGACGGTGGCCGCCGTGATCGCGCTCATCGTGCTGCGGCCCGGTAGGCGGGGGGTGGACCCCGCAACCCTTCCCTCCGGATGGGAGCCGCTGCCGCTCGTCTGGAGGATCCTCGCGTTCGCGATCGACGCGATCCCCGTATGGCTCGCCCTGGCATGGCTGCGCGAGGATGTGCCTTTCGGCGAGTGGTGGCCGTGGAGCTTCTGGAACATGAGCGAGGCCGAGACGCGGTGGGGCGGGGCGCTGATCGCCTCCCTGACGCTCAGCTCCGCCATCCAGGAGGGAGCCACCGGCACCAGCATCGGGAAGCGACTGGTCGGTGCGGGCGTGGTCGTGGTGCGACCTCCCGCGAACGCCACGCGGACGCCGCCGCGCGCCACGCCGCTCCGCACGGTCGTCCGCGCGCTGGTGCGCAGCGCGCTCCTTATCGCTCCAGCATTGGTGTTCCTCACCTTGATCGACCCGTCCCTGTGCGGCGTGCCGGAAGTGACGACGCGGACGGCGGTCGCTCGGCGTCGAGCCCTTGGTCCCGGCACGCGCGACTGAGACACCCCGCCCGCCGGCAGGTCAGCCCGCGTGCGGGCGCTCGATGTGCCCGCCAAACCCCAGGCGCATCGCGGACAGGACCTTGTTGGCGAAGCCTGCCCGGCCGCGCGAGGAGAATCGCGCAAACAGGGCGGCGGTCAGCACATCCGCAGGCACCCCCTCTGCGATCGCCGCCTCCACGGTCCATCGACCCTCGCCACTGTCGGCGACATTGCCGGCGAATCCATCCAGCGTGTGGTCCTGCGCCATCGCCTGCGCCGTGAGGTCCAGGAGCCAAGATCGGATGACGCTTCCTCGGCGCCACACCTCCGAGATCTCGGCGACATCCAGGTCGTACTGGTAGAGCTCCGGATCCCGCACGGGCGCGGTCTCGGCGTCGATGGTCTGCTCGCCCTTGCCGACATTGGCATGCCGGAGGATGTTGAGCCCCTCCGCGTACGCGGCCATCATGCCGTACTCGATGCCGTTGTGGACCATCTTGACGAAGTGGCCTGCACCGGCGGGGCCGGTGTGCAGCCAGCCCTCGTGGGCCGTCGATCTCGAGTCGTCGCGCCCGGGTGTGGGGGGAGCCTGAGAGGCACCGGGCGCCAGCGTGGCGAGGATCGGCGCGACACGCGCGACGGCGGCATCGGAACCACCCACCATCTGGCAGTAGCCGTACTCCAGTCCCCAGACGCCTCCGGACACGCCGACATCCACATACTCGATGCCATCGGACGACAGGTCTTTCGCACGGCGGACATCGTCCCGCCAGCAGGAGTTGCCGCCATCGATCACGATGTCGCCGCGCCTGAGGTGCGGGCGAAGGCCATTGATTGTCCGGTCCACCAGGGCTGCGGGCAGCATCAGCCAGATGGCGCCCGGCGGATCCAGCCGGGCCAGGACATCGGCGACGGAGGTGGCGGCGGTGGCGCCGGCTGACACGCACGATGCCACATTCTCGGCGGACAGGTCGAAGACCACGCACGCATGCCCGGCTCGCTGGAGCCGCTTGACCATGTTGCCGCCCATCCGACCCAATCCGACGAAACCGATTTGCATGGGTGTGGAACCTCGGCGGGCACTCTACGCGAATGATCCAGCGTCAGGTGGAGTGTTAGACTTAGAGATTCCCCGAAGCACGGGGCGAACCAGCAGGATTCACCTCAGTGGCACGCAAGTCGAGAAAGAAGCTTGGAGAGATTCTGGTCGCCGCCAAGAAGGTGCAGGTCGGGGCATTGGACACCGCCCTCGTCGAGGCACGGGCCAGCCGCAAGAAGATCGGCGAGGTGCTGGTCGAGAAGCAGCTGGTGACGGAAGAAGATGTTGCTAGGGCACTGGGCGAGCAGTTCGGAATCGAGTTCTTCGACCTCTCCAAGCCGGAGAACTCGGCGCGCGTCCAGCGCAAGAACCTCCCCGACGACATCATCAAGAAGAACCAGGTGCTCCCGCTGGAGAAGGAGAACGGGAAGCTCCGGATCGTGATCCACGATCCCGTGGACTTTGACCTGCTGGAGACGCTGCGGTTCCGCGTGGGCGAGACGGACCAGGTGATTTCCAGCCGCTCGCAGATCCGCGAGTTCCTCGAGGGCGGCTCCAAGGGGGGCAGCGGCGGGGGCGCGCAGCTCAAGCAGATCCAGACCTCGTCGATGGACCAGACCGTCGACAAGACCATGGACCGGTCGATGGACAAGTCCATCGACGCGGACGTAGGCGACAGCAACATTGTCCGCCTGGTCAACCGCCTCATCATCGAGGCGGTGCGGAACCGCGCCAGCGACATCCATGTGGAGCCGTCGGAGCATGTGGTGCGCGTCCGCTACCGCATCGACGGCGTCTGCCTGGAGGTGCCCGGCGGCATCACCAAGGACATGCAGTCCTCCGTGCTGGCCCGACTCAAGCTGATGGCGGGGATGAACATCGCCGAGCGCCGCATTCCGCAAGACGGCCGCATCAAGATGGTGATCGACGAGGTCAGCATCGACTTTCGCGTCAGCGCCTGCCCCGCCTACCACGGCGAGAGCGTGGTGCTCCGAATCCTGCGCCCCGACGCGGTCAACCTGGGCCTCGAGAAGCTGGGTTTCGAGCCAGCGATGCTGGAGCGGTTCAACCGGATCATCGCGCGCCCCAACGGGATCTTCCTGGTGACGGGGCCCACGGGCTCGGGCAAGACGACCACGCTCTACTCGGCGCTCAAGGAACTCAATACTCCCAATCGCAAGATCATCACCGCAGAAGACCCGGTCGAATACAACTTCGAGGGCATCGTCCAGGTCCAGGTGCGCGAGCACATCGGGCTCACGTTCCCGATCATCCTCAAGACGATGCTGCGCCAAGCGCCGAACATCATCCTCGTCGGCGAAATCCGTGACCGGGAAGTGGCGGACATTGCCATCCAGGCGGCGCTCACGGGACACATGGTCTTCTCCACCCTCCACACGAACGATGCCCCCAGCGCGATGACGCGACTCATCGACATGGGAGTGAAGCCGTTCCTGGTCGCCTCCAGCATCCAGGCGATCATGGCGCAACGCCTGGCTCGCGTCCTCTGCCCCAAGTGCAAGGAGCCGGACATGGAGCCCGACCCGAAGTACCTCAAGCTCACCGGCCTCACCAGCATGGCCAAGAGCGGGAAGATCCTCAAGGGCAAGGGCTGCGCCGCCTGCACCAACGGCTACAAGGGCCGGATGGCTGTCTTCGAGCTCCTCATGATGAACCAGGAACTCCGCGAGCTGGCGTTCGCGCGCTCGACGCTGGCCAAGCTCCGGTCGACCGCGATCCGCACCGGCATGCAGGTCCTCCTGGAGGATGGTCGGACCAAGATCCTCAAGGGCTTGACGACGCCGGCCGAGGTGGCGTCCTTTGCACAGGTCGAGGGCATCGACGCGGGGGATGCCGCCTGAGCCCGTTCCCGATGGCACGCACCGAGCCCACGAGACACGCCCACGAGAGACCCCCATGAGCACCATGCAAATTGATCGTCTGTTGGATACCGTCGTCAAGACGGGTTCGTCCGACCTGCACCTCTCGGTGGGCCGGCCGCCGACGCTTCGCCTGCATGGATCGCTCAAGAACCTGGCCACGAAGGTGCTGGAGCCGGACGACATGGTGGGGCTCATGAAGTCCATCACGCCGGAGAAGAACCAGCAGGAACTCCAGGAGGTTGGGGGCACGGACTTCGGCTTTGCCTATGGCGACGCCGCTCGTTTCCGAGTCTCGGTCTTCCGCCAGCGAGGCAATGTCTCGATCTGCCTGCGACTGATCCCGAACAAGTTGCTGACCTTCGATGAGATCGGCCTCCCGGTCATCTGCCGGGAACTCATCCGCCGACCCCGTGGCCTGTTCGTCGTCACTGGCCCCACCGGGTCCGGCAAGACGACCACGCTGGCCACGATGGTGGACTACATCAACCAGAACTTCGACCGCCACATCGTGACCGTCGAGGACCCGATCGAGTACTACCACTATCACAAGAAGTCAGTGGTCAACCAACGAGAGGTAGGACAGGACGTGCCGTCCTTCTCTGAGGCGCTCAGGCGCGTGCTGCGCCAGGACCCCGACGTGATCCTGGTCGGTGAAATGCGCGATCTCGAGACCATCGAGGCTGCGATCCGCGCCGCCGAGACGGGGCACTTGGTGTTCGCCACACTCCACACGACGGGCGCCTCGGGCACCATCAGCCGAATCATCGACGCGTTCCCGACCAACCAGCAGGAGCAGGTCCGCGTCCAGCTCTCCACCTCGCTCATCGCCATCCTGAGCCAGGCGCTGCTGCCGCGGTGCGACAAGCTCGGTCGGGTGGCGGCCTACGAGTTCTTGGTCATCACGCCCGCCATCAGCAACTTGATCCGCGAGAACAAGACCTTCCGAATCGATTCGGCGATCCAGACTGGAAAGAAGTTTGGCATGCAGCTCTTGGATGACCACCTCTGGTCGCTCTATTCCAAGGGGTGGATTTCCGCGGAGGAGATGATCGACAAGGGTCGCAATCCCGGCGACCTGACCGACAAGGTGCACCGGAGTGGCGGAACGGTCGGGCGGACCGAACTGGACCAGCCGGATGTCTCGGTCGGGGACGGAAAGGCTCCTGCAAAGGCCTGATCGCGCCCTTCACACGCCCTCGCCACGAGAATCGTGGCGAACAGCGTTGGTAGAGGAGAGTGTTTACCTTACTAAAACGCGATGTCCAAATGCTTTCTTTGGGCTAGAATGGATCTGAATCGCCGGAGTTGTCGAATAACTTGGTAGTGGTCCATCATGCGCGCACGGAGCATTGACGAACTCAAGGGACGGCGCATCGGGCGTGTCCTCAACAAGCTTGGATTGCTCACCAAGGAGCAGGCCGAGCAGGCGATGCACGAGCAGATCGAGTCTCGACGCGACCCCAAGTCTGATCGCTCCGGGACGACGATCGGCTCCATCTGCGTGGCGAAGGGGTGGGTCACAGAGCGGCAAGTCGAACAGGCCATCGCTGGGTCGAAGGGGTTTGACTATCTGCCTTCGCTGGAGGGGGTGGAGGTGCCCCCCGAGTGTGCCGAGCGAGTGACGGCTCAGTCGGCCCGATCCTTCAAGATCATTCCGCTGGCGTGGGACAACTCGACTCGACAGCTCCGCGTGGCCGTCGCCGGTGTCGAGGGGGCTCTGGACACGACCTCGATCGCGCAACTCCTCAGCTGTCGCGTCGAGGCCATCGTCGCGCCGGCTGCCGAGATTGATGCCGCGCTCAAGCGCCTCTACGGCGGGGCGTCGGGTGCGCCGACGGTGGCTGCGGAGCGAGACCTCTCCGAGGCGGTCAAGGCTGCGGCTGGCCGCGGCGAGTCGTTGGACATAGAGACGCTTGCGAAGGCGGCCGACGCGAACGAAATCGTCCAGCTGGTGAACCTCATGGTGCTGACCGCGGTGCAGGAGCGCGCCTCTGACATCCACCTGGAGCCATTCGAGACTGGATTCCGCGTGCGGCAACGCATCGACGGCGTGCTCTACGAGATGAAGGGGATCGATCCAAGCCTGGCCAGCGCGTGTGTCAGCCGCGTGAAGGTCATGGCCAAGCTCAACATCGCCGAGCGCCGCTTGCCGCAGGATGGACGCATCGCACTGAAGTTTGGTGGCAAGCCCATCGACATGCGTGTCTCAGTCCTCCCCACCATCTTCGGGGAGAGCGTGGTGCTCCGTGTCTTGGACCGCTCCAACGTCCAGCTGGACCTGCACAACATCGGCCTTCGAGACGACGAACTGGCCAAGGTTGAACGGATCATCCGCAAGCCCAATGGCATCGTGGTGGTCACGGGTCCAACCGGCTCCGGAAAGACCACCACGCTGTACGCGGCCCTCTCCGCCCTCAACGACATCGAGACGAAACTGCTCACCGCCGAGGATCCTGTCGAGTACGACATCGACGGGCTCATCCAGTGCCAGGTGAACCTGGATCAGGAGCTCACCTTCGCCAAGTTGCTGCGGTCCTTCCTGCGTCAGGACCCCGACGTGATCCTGATCGGCGAGATTCGTGACCTTGAGACGGCTCAGATCGCCATCCAGGCGTCGCTCACCGGGCACTTGGTGCTGACGACGCTCCACACCAACGATGCGCCCAGCAGCATCCTCCGCTTGCTGGACCTGGGGGTGGAGAACTTCCTGCTCACGGCCACCCTTGAGGCCATCGTCGCGCAGCGGCTCGTGCGGCGCATCTGCGTCCATTGCAAGGAAGAGTTCTCGCCCACGGAGGCGGAGTCGATGGAGCTGGGACTGAGGCTGGCCGACCTTGGGGGGCGGACGCTCCACCGGGGCAAGGGCTGCGACAAGTGCAGCGGCGGCTACCGCGGCCGGCGGGCCCTCTTCGAGATCATGGCGATGGACGACGACCTGCGCGAGCTGGTGATGCAGAACGCCTCCACCTCCGTGCTTGCGGCGGAATGCAGGAAGCGAGGGATGCGCACGCTCCGAGAGAGCGGCCTTCTGGCGCTGTACGAAGGACAGACCACGATTGAAGAGGTTGTGCGCGAGACACTCGGCGACGAGTGATCCACCGCACGAGGAATTGACCAACCATGCCAACATTTGCGTACCAAGCCAAGGACAACGCCGGCAAGAAGGCCAATGGCGAGATCGAGGCCGCCAATGCCGAAGAGGCCAAGCGACTCCTCTACGGCCGCGGCCTGACGGGCGCTTCGCTCAAGGTCAAGAAGGAGGCCGAGAAGAAATCCGGCGCGAAGAAGAAGAAGGGGTTCTCTCTGGCGATCGGCGGCGTCGGCGCCAAGCAGCTCACCACCTTTACC
The DNA here is from genome assembly GCA_027618565.1 of Planctomycetota bacterium. Taxonomy (GTDB): domain Bacteria; phylum Planctomycetota; class Phycisphaerae; order Phycisphaerales; family SM1A02; genus SXOD01. The sequence continues at coordinate 88,811 of JAQCEQ010000003.1, forward strand.
CGCCAGCTCTCCACGCTGCAGGACGCGGGCTTGCCGCTCCTGCGCTCCCTCCAGATCCTGCGCGATCAGCAGAAGGCTGGGAGGCTCAAGAGCACGCTGGAGACCGTCTGCGAAGATGTCTCCAGCGGCGACTCGCTCTCGATTGCCTTCGCCAAGCACCCCAAGGCATTTGACCGCCTCTATGTGAAGATGGTGGCCGCCGGCGAGGTTGGCGGCGTGCTTGATGTCATTCTGCAGCGTCTGGCCGAGTTCATGGAGAAGGGACAGCGCCTCAAGCGTCGCATCATCGGCGCGATGATCTACCCTTCGGTCGTCATCTGCATTGCCGTGGCGATCGTCACGGGCATCATGTACTTCGTCATCCCGAAGTTCCAGGAGATCTTCAACGATTTCGACGTCAAGTTGCCCGGGTTGACGCTCTTCCTGATCGATGCGTCTCGCTGGGTGGCGGGACAGAACCCCGGCCAGACCATACCCGGGGCGGCCTGGATCGCGTTCTCGCCGTTCATCGTGTACTTCTCGGTGATCCTGATACGAAAGACCAAGTTCGGGAGGGCTGCCACGGATGTCATACGGAGCAGAGTCCCAGTGATTGGCGCGCTGGTGCGGAAGACCGCCATTGCCCGATTCACTCGAACATTGGGCACGCTGGTGACCGCGGGCGTCCCCATCCTGGAGGCGATCAACATCACGCGCGACACCTCGGGCAACTGGCTCTACGAGCGCGCCCTCCAGCGCGTGCATGACTCGATCCGCGAGGGCGAGACATTCGCCAAGCCGCTGCGCGAGTCCAAGGTCTGCGACTCCATCGTGGTGAACATGATCGACGTCGGCGAGGAGACCGGCGACATGGACATCATGCTCATGAAGATCGCCGACAACTACGAGGAAGAAGTGGATGTGGCGGTCGGCAGCCTCCTGAGCCTGCTGGAGCCGTTCATGGTGGTCATCCTGGGCGGCATCGTCGGCACGATCGTGCTGGCGCTCTTCATGCCGCTGGTCTCCATGATCGAGAGCGTCTCGTCCGCGAAGTGATGCGTGAAGCCTGAAGCAATGCGTGACTCGAAGCACCAGCCCGAACTGAGCCCACTCCCGACGCGCGCGCCTCAAGCGCACCGGGCGTTCCCGCGTGCGTTCACGCTCCTGGAGCTGTTGGTCACCATCGGCATCATCGTGGCGCTGCTCGGCGTGCTGCTGGTCGGGCTCAACCGTGCCAGCGCATTCAGCAAGGTGGCCAAGACGCAGACCCTGATGCACTCCCTCATGTCCGCACTGAGCCAGTTCCGCGAGGACACGGGGTACTACCCGCCGGTCCTTGGTGTCGGGACGGCCAGCGGCGCCGTGTCCAGCGTGGCGGGCACTCGAGGCTTTGCGCGAGACTTGCTGGCGCCTCCGGCGATCGCGAACGCCAACGCTCCGACGGCGGCGGAGGTGGCTTCGGTCAATGCGTGGTGGTCGATCACTTCGCTTCCCGATTACTTCCTGGGATATGACACGCGGCAGTTCGACGGGTACGGTTTCGACATCGAGCAACCGGTCAACGGAAGCCCCGGTGCGCGCGAGATCCCGCCCGCGGGCATCCGTCATTCCGGCCGGGACGGTGTGTGGGGGGGAGCACTGAACCCGAAGATCCTGGCCGCCAATGCCATCGGCTACTACAAGCAACGCAATCCCGGAAACGGGGCGAGCGGCAACCCCAACACTTGGGATGGTCAGGGCGTGCGTGGCGCCGTCCTTGGGCCGTACCTGGAACTCAAGGACTCTGACATCATCGGGGGGATCTCGGGCGCGGATGCGCAGGGCGAGCCGATCGTGCTTCGCGCCGAGGAGACACCCAATTTCGACGCGCTGCCGAAGTGCTTCATCGACTACTGGGGTCGCCCGATCCGGTTCTATCGCCGCGGCTACAACGCCCTGGACCCCGCCAGCACGAGCACTGACTTCCACCTTTCGGATGTGGTGGCGTTGCGGCCGCAATCGATCACCCCAGGCACCGAATCCGACGGGTATGCCGATACCACCGGCGACACCAGTTCGACCCGCGCCTTGGTCGCGGCAGAGTTCGCGCTGCTGTCCACTGGTCCCGATCGCGCCTGGAACGCCCTCGTCCGCGTGGACAACGCGGGCACCAACGCCGACAACATCGTGGAGACTGGGCCATGACCTTGCATCGGGCACGCAGGGCACGCCTCGCGGCAGGCTCGCAGGGCCGCGGCTTCACGCTGCTGGAGCTGGTGGTGGTCATGGGCATCATCCTGATCCTGATCGGTCTGGTCCTGGCGGTGAGTGGTTCGTTGACCGCCAGCGCGGAGAAGCGTGCGCTGGAACAGGCATTCTCGATCTTGGACGCCGCGGTGCAGGAGTGGCAGGTAGAGATGGGGAGGGAGATGACCTTTCGGCGGACCCAGGTGGTGACGGGATTCACGACAGACCCGATCACGCTGGACCACGACAGCAACCCGAATACCCCATTGATTACCTTGGGATGGGATGTGCAGGAGGTGCCTACCGCTCAGGCCGACACGCAGAGCCGGACATTTCTCGACGTGATTGCCTACACGGAGCGTCCGCGAGAAATCCTCGCCAACCTGCCGGCCAAGGTCCTCGTGAAGATGCCCGGCACCACGGCCACGCAATCCGAGCTCATCGACCCGTGGGGCAAGCCGATCCGCGTGGTGTTCCCGTGCCGCAAGTGGGGGGAGGGCACTGGGCCGGACACGGCGGCAGCAGATGCCGACGGCACCGTGCGCTCCGCGCAGGAGACTCTGCTCGGCTCTTGCCTCGACCGGCGCATCCGCTTCTTGAGCGCGGGTCCCGATGGCGTCTTTGGCGACATCACGCAGCCAACCTCGTCCACGCTCTACAAGTTGAGCGAGGACAACATCGAGAGTTACCCCACCCGATGATCCGCACCCCGCCCATCACCGGCCGATTCGCTCGCCGAGCCTTCACGCTCGCGGAGTTGCTGGTCGTCATGGGGATCATCGCGCTCCTGGCCACGCTCACCGCCATCAGTGTGAACAAGGTCGCGGCCACTTCGCGCCTGGCGACCGGCACGAACACGGTGATGGCGGCACTGGGCGAGGCGCGGGCGATCTCGATCCGGGAGAACAAACCCACCTGTGTCGCCTTCGGCGTCTTCAGGGCCAATTCTGCGTCGGACCAACACGCGACGGTGGTGGTGGCCATGGGGACGGGTCGCATACTCAATCTCAACCCAGGTGCTGGCGCTACGGACAATGACCTCATCGCCGAGGAGTTCCTCCCGGTGGATGGTGTGCCGGTTCGGCGACTGCCCATTGGCATCAAGGTGGCGGGGCCGTTCACCGACTATTCCAGTCCACAGTATGGATCGGCAGACGAAACTTGGGTGACTCAGCCGGAATTCTCAAACGCGGAGAACGGCACCATGCTGGTGGTGCGCTTTGGCCCCGACGGCAGCGTCCAGACGCGCAATCCAGCCCTGCCCGCCAACATCACGCCCACGGCCGCGACCGACACCGCCTATGCGTCGCTCTGGGTGGACCTCGACCGAGATGGGTTGGTCGACATCGGCACCACCACCGGCAGCTCCAACGGCAAGTACTTTGATTACGACGAGCTTCTCGACGAGCCCGTCGGCGATGTCGTGGAGTTCCTGGCTATCTACGACGATCGTGATGCTCGGGAGCGGTATCAACCTGCGGCGTGGAACCCGTTAACGGGAGGCGGCACCAACGCCGCAGAGGACGCTCGCCGCGCCGACCTCACCGAGTACATCGACCAGTTCGCGGACCGCATCCACTTCAATCGCTACACCGGCGTGGCAGGGAGGGTGCGTTGAGTCGCACGGCACGAACGGCGATCGCGAGTACGAGGCGAGGCTTCTCCCTCATCGAGCTGCTTCTCGCGGTCTTTATCCTGGCGATCGGCATTATTGGCGTCAGCGCAATCTTCCCGGCGGGAATCGTGCAGCAGCGCGCCGCGCAGGATGACACCTTTGGACCCCTGGTTGCTGAGAGCGCACTCTCCGTGTTGCGTGGCAAGGTGCGGGTGCGGGACTTTGGATCCTTTGAGCAATTCCAGGATGGATCGGGCATCGCCAGCCCAGATTTCCTGCCCGGCCTGGTCGGCTCCACGCCAATCATCCACCCGCAGACCCTGGCCACCAACTTCCCATCGATGGTGCCGGCCAACTACAGGCCGCTCGTCGGTGACTGGCGGTGGAAGCGGCCGGCGATCATCTTCCAGGACACAATCGCGGGGCTGAGTCCAGGTACCGGCTACCAGTCGGCGATCGACATCTTCGGCGCGACGGTCTTCGAGACGATCAATGCGGGCACCGGGTCCTACATCGCGCGCGTGGCTCCCGCCAATGTGCGTTGCGAGACGACCCTCTCGGGCTACCCGATGACCGCCGGGAACCTGGGGCGTTGCTACGGCATCCCTTGGAACATCGATTCGCAAGGGTCACCGCCCTGGGCCATCGTCACGATGCGCGAGCGGACCTGGCCGCAGGGTGCGGACTACGACCCCAGCAATGGCAATGGCAATGGCTCGCTGGCGAAGCAGCAGTATGTGTGGGACTGCATGTTCCGACGCAAGGGCGGTCGCATTCAGGTGGCGGTCTTTGTCTATCGAACGGCCAGCCCGGGCGGCGAGTCCTCGCCGTACATCGTCCCCACGAATCAAATCACCGCGAGCCCCACAGATCCACTGGGCGGGCCTCTGCCTGTCTTTCCGCGCAGTTACATCCTTCCAATCTCGCCGACCAACGAGCGCTGGGGAACCGGCGGCCTGGATAACAATCTGCAGACGGCGGCGGACGCCACGGTCGTTCCAGGCACGAACGCGAACACGGGACCTGGCAATTGGACGCTGAGCGATGACGCTTTTGCCTGGCAGGCACCCGGACAATGGATTCTGGACACCTACGGCTCCGTGCATCGATTTGCGCGTGGCCGCCGGAACAAGTCGGAGGGACCGTGCCGGCTGACCAGCCCCATCCAGTTCCAGGCGCCGTGCGCCGCCAACTTCCCCTACGGATGGACGCCGTTCAACTCCGGGACCTTTGACGCAGGTCAGGTCTCCAACAGCTGGATCGACCAGATTTGGTTCATGCCCACCATCGACTCTGCAGGCAACACCATCACTCCGGTCTTCATCGCGGTGCAGGAGCTTTGATGCACACGACCTCACGCCAGCACGGACGCGCGTTCACGCTCACCGAGATCTTGGTGGCCGTCGTCGTGCTGGTGGTGGTGATCGCTGCCACGGCGCAGATTTTCGGGACCGCAGGAAAAGTGGCGGGGCTGGGGCAGGCGAACCAAGACCTGCTGCAGGAGTCCAGCGTCGTGGAGCGGATGGTCCGCCAGGATCTGGAGGCATTGGCCAATGAGGGATACATGCTCATCCAGTGCGTGGCGGTCCGAAACGATGCACCGCGCTTCTGGCCAACAGGTGATCCGAACGCTCCGCTTCTGGATGCCACCAAGGACGCGGGCGAGTATCTACGCGCGGATCGGATCGTGTTCTTCCGGCACGGTCAAGAAGAGACGAATCGGTTCATCGGCAGCCGGGACCAAGGCAGCTTTGGTGGGCTTCCTGCAGCGACGATGTCGCGTGTCACCTATGGCCATGGGGTCCAGATGGCAGACTCGGTCATTGACAACGGCACCACCGTCCAGAGACTGGACCCCGCCGGCTTTGACGACGGCCCGTTGACGCCGTGGGCCGGCGACAACCCGCTGGATGGTCCCAGCCTCGACACGCTGCAGTGGCCAAGCGGTGCCGGCGGACCGCGACGCAACGGTCGTCAGCCCGAGTCTCGCGAATGGATCCTGGCGCGCAGTTCGGTCCTCCTCGCGAACGACGGGGGTTCTCGCGACCACCTCTCGACCGACAACTCCTATGGGCCGTCGGCAACCGTCAGCCTCTTTCAGCAGGCAAACGCGTGGCAGTCGGTGAACGCACCGACCCCCGCCTACGACATCATCTCCAGCCGCGTCGATGCCGCGACCAGCACGATCGATGAGGTGCAGCGCGCTATTGGGAACGGGCTCGTCCCCGTCAATGGATCGTCGTGGGGAGTCTTCTACGAGACCAATCTTCCGTTCTGGACATCGGCCTCCCTGTGGAACCAACAGGTCCGCGGGCGCCTGATCGGAGGCAACTTCGGCCCATTCATCGGTGCCGTCCCGGTTGGTGGCTATCCACGCGCTGAAAAAGTAGCACCCAGCATGGATCGACAGGACCAGATGCTGGTGGCGCCGATGCTGGCGGGCAACTGCTCGTCGTTCTCGGTCGACTGGACCTGGGACCGGTGGGTGGGACATGAACACACGGGCGATCATGACTCGCCCGATCTCACGGTGTCGAACGCTGCGGGGACGCAGTCCTGGCCGACGAGCGGTTACATCCCAAACTTCGCAGAACCGCGCGTGTGGTACGGGCTTCCTGATGGGTTGCCTGGCCAGGGCGGTGCCGGCGCAGGACCCGATGCGCGAGGCATCTACTCGCTGACGGAGCGCGTGGGGACCGGCGCGCCGGCGGGGTTCAGTTTCAGCACCGGAGCAGCCCAGCCCACGCTGTATCCGCCGCTGTGGGATCCCGTGTCGGGAATCGGGCCGCAACGCATTGAGGGCGGACTCAACGCGTCGCTCGCCGTGCCACAGCCCGTCGCCGCCTGGCCATCGAACGGGAACCCCGTGCTGTGGGTGTACACGGCGACCTTCGGCTTCAACCATGACGAAGGGGTGAGTGTCGTGGTGGATGCCAGCACCGATCCGGTCACGATCAGGCGATCGTGCCGCACCGATGTGACGCCGCTCCCCAGTGCCCTGCGGTTCACCGCCCGACTGCACGACCAGGAGAAGCGGATCGAGAAGGGGAAGGAACTGCAGTTTGTCGTGGAACTCACCAGGGCAGGGGGACGAGAACGATGAACTGCGTACCCACGACCGCCCTGCCGCGAAGCGCCGCCATGAGCCGTGGCAACACGCTTGTGCTGGTGACGGCGATACTGGTCCTCCTCGCGATTGTCGCCGTGGCCTACCTCTCGCGCACGCAGGCCGGGCGTAGCACGGCGGCGGCGCAGCAACTGGCGAATTCGCGTGGCGAACGGATCGATGCGCTGAGCGACAACCTCGCGCAGGTCATTTCCGAGGCGCTCTTCGTGCGACCCGCCGATCCAGCTGACCCGTGGCTCCAGATCCCGCCGGACAGCGGGTCCCAGATGCCCACGCCGTCGCCGTCGCGGCCGCGCGGTGCCGTGGACCCGAACGCGCACCGATACAGCATTGATGCGCTGGACCTCTTCAATACGGTGGAGGACGCCGACCTGGACGGCTTGCTCACGGCAGCCCTTGGGGGCGACGGCATTCCCGAGGGCTACAACTACGCGCCGTATGTGGTGCAGGCGTGGACCAACTGGCCGGATGTCTTTGGCGTGTTCCCGGGTGACGGCAACCCTGCCGGCAACCCGTCGTACGGCGACTCACGGTGGCTGCGAAGTGCCGAGCCGGTCCGGCAGCTGATCTCGCCCAACCTGGCCAATCCTCCAATTCCAAATGGTTCTCCATTCGGGGACTTCACGCATTGGCAGCACTTGTCATGGCTTCCGACGGCGGACAATGGCTGGCGGCTGGTGACGGACCTCAAGGATGTGGACCTGTCGCTTGCTGCGTCCATCGCGTTCGCGCCGCAGAATCTCGGCTCGCCGCTGATTGGACAAGCCGGCTGGGCGCTGGACATGCCCTACGAGCAGTGGCTGCCGGATGCCATCCCCGATGTCTCATACCGGCAGCACCTGAATGGCTCCAACGGATCCCTGCTGGTGGCACAGCAGTTCCGGACGCACGCGCAGTCGTGGTTCGCCAACTACTACAACCTGGTCGGGGTCAATCCGGCGAATGCCGATCCCTTGCCCAACTTCTTCCGGCTTGCCTCCTGGGGCCCGCCCACGGACGAGTATGTCGACGGCAGTCCGCGGCAGCTGATCACGCGCACGCTGGCTGACGCAGACGGTGATGGATTCACCGATTCATACTGGTTCCTGGCTCCCACCAGCACCGATCGTGGCGTTCGCCAGGCCGTCGCGGTGTCCATCACGGACAACAGCGCGCTGGTCAATGCCAATGTCGCGACCCGATTTGACCGCCGGACTTCGTTTGGAGCCACGCCCGCGGATGTGGCCTTGGTGGGTTCGATGGACCTCATCGGCGGGAACTTGAACGACTTCGACCTCCCCGTGGGCCTCTTCACAGATCCTGCCAATCAGCCGGAGGCGGGCACCGGGGCCATCCCCTCCGCCAACTTCCTCTATCCGCCGACGCGAGTCCGCTACGACGAGGCGATGTACGGCGCCGCATCCAACGCCTCGAGCCCTTCCGCAACGCCGACCATGGTGCTGACGGGTGATGCTGACAATCCAACTTTCCTTCGCGCGCTTGGCGCGGTGCGGCAGACGACGGCCGGCGGTTCAAGCCTGTTGGATCCCTTCCGCTACCAGCTTCGCGATGCGAATGAACGGGTCCGCTGGTTCAAGGCGATGGGCCAGGACGGTGAGGTGAACAGCTGGATCAACCCTGACGACACGGCATCCGGCGGTCCCGGTGCCTCAGTCTTCCTCCGAACGGCCGGCGGGGATCCTCCAGCGCGGCTTCGTCCCTTTGACGAGAGTGACGAGATCGAGTTGCGGATGTATGCCTCCAGCAACAACGCGTCCGTGCTGTCACGGTTTGAACGCGCGGTGCAGCGGACGGACGCCTTGGGCGCCGGGGCGGATGCCAACCCGGACACCTATTACGACTTCCTCCGTGCCAGCAACGACCGGCTGGAGACATTGGACGAACTGGATTGGCAGGCAGCCGGCACGAGTGGTCAGTGGACTCGCTTCCGCCGCCTGAACGCACAGCAGCTGCTGCGCGACAATCGCCGCAAGCTCACGCTCTTTTCCGGCGCGCGCAACGAGATGCTGCCGCCGTGGCTGTGGACCACTCCTCGTGGCAATTTTGACTTTCAGACGGGCGTGTGGAGTTACCTCAGTGGCTGTTCGCCAACACAAGTCTGGCCGGCTCCTGCCGTAGCACCAAATGCGTCCGCACAAGCCAGTGTTGGGTACATCGCCGGCAACGGGTACTCCCGGAACGACTGGCTGGCGTGGAATCGAAAGGTGGACCTTCGACAGGCTGCCGTGGAGCCGATCTACGACCCGAGCTGGACGCTGACCAACGGTTCTGCGATGCGGTACGCCCGCACACAATTCCTCAACCAGATGTCCAGGGTCCTTGAGAGATCGCTCCTGGATCCGCCGGTCGATGTGGCAAACCCCAATGAGGATCGGGCCACCTATTTCGGGATCCAGGAACCTGGCAGCAGTGCCGTGCTCACCACGCGCCGGATGGTCGCATCGTGGGCTGCCAACATCGAGACCTTCCGAGATCCCCCCAAGGTGCAGCCCGACGGGTCGTTTGTGGATCATCCGTTCCATCCGTCGGAGGCGTACACCATCCAAGAAGATGTGGGTGGGAGCGAGTCTCGTTCCTACATCGGCTACGAGAAGCAGCCGTACATCCAGGAAGTGTTCTTCGCGCTGGTGTATCCAAACAGCACCGTGCCTCCCGGGTGGCCGACTGCGGGGCAGGAGCAGGTCCCGCCGGGATACCCCAGTGGTGGCGAGCAATTCGTGACCTATGACGTGGGAGGTGGCGACGATCAGCAGCCGGCCGTCGTCCTCGCGGTGCAGATCGCCAATCCGCATCACGAGCCGATCCAGCTGCAGAACTTTGCCGTCCGCGCGTTTGGGCAGACCTTCCGGTTCGGGCAGCTGGCCTCGACCGGATGGGGCTACGGCGTGACACCCGTCCTCGGTCCAGCCACGGAGACCGCGCCGCGCAGTGCCATCGTCTTCTGCTGCCCGAAGCAACTCTCGGCGGACACGGCGTTCCGGGCGAAGTGGATGGATTTCCTGGATATCACCCACGAGTGGCTCCGATCGGGCGCACCGGCAACCGCGCCCACGGTTCACCCCTATCCGAGCAATCTTCAGGCAGAGTTGGCGGCGGCGGGTGCGGCGGGGTTCCAGCCCTGGCCACTGGCCCCGGACCAGACCGAGACCGACCTCTTCGAGGACGCCACCACCGCCTACCCGGACACCATGGTGTTCAATGCCACGCAGGAGCCTGGCAACATCTTCGGCCGTTGGGACGAGGGAACGACCCAGAGTGGCGTGGCGAAGTACCGCACCTTCATCGATGGCACCACCAGTCCAACAGTGGAGTTGCTCCGCACCATCATCCCGCTGGACCCGGTGAACGGCGTGGCGGAAATCGTGGTGGACCGACTCGAGAATGAATTCAATGCGGATGCCGGCGACTTCCGCGATGCCCTCACGCGACTGCTCGATGCCACCGGGGAGCATGTGCCACCGCCTCCTTCGGCCTACGACGCGGCAGCCGACCCAACGGTCGGCGGAACTCAGACTCCCACTTTCAACGGGGTTCGGCTTGGAACGACCGGCGACTTCTTCTGCACCTGGGTGCGTGTCGCACGCCCATGGTCGTTTGACACGGACAAGGACGGTGCCTTCGAGCTGAGCGAACGAGCGCCACGGTTCGTGGTGGCTTCCGGTGCCCGTCCCATCCGTGTCACGGACGAGCAAAAGTCGATGGAGGGCGGGTCCACGCGCCCCAAGGCAGGCAGCATTTGGGACGAGGCGCAGGATCCTGACGGTGCGGCGCTCGCGACGCCTCAACCCTGGTTCGCCACCACGACGCTGGACATCTTTGGTCGATTGGTGCGTGGCAAGCCCACCAACTTCAATTCGCAGGGCGTCTACCTGGGCACCACCGGGACCGACCGGCTGTCCACTGCCTTCAACTACCCGCAATCCACGACGTGGGGCGACTACTCCGGCACCTCCCCGGGCGGGCTGGGCGGCATCGTTGTGCAACCCGGCGACAAGGGGCTGGAGCCGGATACGGCGACCGATGGACAGCAATGCGAGATCTGGCGCGGCACGCTGGACATGACTTGGAAGGACCGTGACTTTGACTTGATCGGCGAGGTGGCCAATGTGTTCCAGTGGGGACCGGTGCTCTCGGGCGGCAGTACGTACGCCACCTTCAGCGAGATCATGTCGGGTGAAGTGGACGAGTACCCGATCATCAAGGGACCGTGGGTGGAGGATGATGGGACCACGGTGACTGCCACCGACGGGACGCTGGCCAATCGGCTCAGCTTCCCCTACGACCCCGCCAACGCGAACCAGACCGACCCGCACTTGTATGACCCGACGCTGACCCGGACCATGCTGCGCAGTGTGGCGGCGTACTTGCCGGCGATTCCCGCTGGTTGTGCCGTCTTTGACGGCTTCACCCTTGATGACCGCGGCGCCGCCTATGTCGCCGGCAGTTACGCTGAGCTGCAGCAGGGCGGATCCACGCAGGCCCAGCGCGAGGCCAGCCAGGCGCGTGCGGAAGATCGCCGATTCCGGTTGGCGATGGGGTATACGGCGGAGTCCACGCCGGGCCTGATCAACCTGAACACCGCCATCCTGGAATCGCTCAACGCGATGCCGTTCATGCGCGCGCTCGTCGTGAATGAGCAGGCGGCGGGACCGATGTGGGCCACGACCGGCGGCGCGGGACCAGACCTGGTGGGGAGCGGTTGGGACACCTCGCTCACTCCACTGGTGCGCGTGCCGTCATCGATGTTGCTGTATCGCGACTTGCGCGGTGGGTCCATTGGCTACGACCCCGCGAACACCACCGCACCGCCGCTGTACACCGATCGAGGACTGGTCCCCGACCAGATTCCGGGCACCCCTGGCATGTGGGCCGGCATGCGGCGTGGACAGGGCATCTGGTCGCTGGGCGAACTGGCGCTGTTGACAAGAACGGTTGGGCAGAATTCGACCGCGCAGTACCCGGCGTGGGGGCGGAACTGGAGCATCCAATTCGCGGGGATGAACCCGTACGGAGGAGATCCCCTCTCGCCGACCTACCCCCAGGAGAACATTGGCTGGTACTCCGGCGCAAGCCTGGACGCGAGGATCTCGCTGGACCGCACTCCCGCGGTGGTGCAGTCTGACCTGGTGCTCACCACCCAGGTGGAGCCGACGATCGCCAGCAGTGATGGCGATGTGGGAACGGCTGAGGAACTCAATATGTTGCAGTCGGCGATGTCAAACATCGCGTCCGTGCGCAGCGACTTTTTCACCGTCCACTTCTTGGTGCGCACCTTCCGCGCCAACAGCCTGACGGGTCGATGGGACGCCACGGACCCGGATGCGGTCATCGACGAATCACGCTATGTCATGTTGGTGGACCGGACGCCGGTCGATCGACCGGGGCAGAAGCCGCGCATTCGGTACTTCACCAAGGTGCCGTGATCGAATGAGCCTCGTGTCGACGACGCAGCCCGTGGCCTCCAGCCTGCCTCCCCGTGCCGAGGGGATGCCTAGGCATGTTGCGATCATCATGGATGGCAACGGAAGGTGGGCTGCGGCGCAGGGATTGCCTCGCCTCATGGGCCACCAAAAGGGCGTGGCGACTGTGCGCACCGTGACGGAGGCGTGCGCGGTGCGTGGCATCGAGGTCCTGACGCTGTACTCCTTCAGCAGCGAGAACTGGTCGCGCGCCGCCGAGGAGGTGGAGGGGCTCATGGGTCTGGCCAGGATCCAGTTGGCCGTGCAGCGCACCGAGCTCAGGAAGAACAATGTCAGGGTCCTGCACCTGGGCCGCCGCGAAGGACTGCCTACGCAGGTCCTTGAAGAGCTGGACAAGACCGTGAGCGCGACGGCAGCGTGCACGGGGATCACCCTGGTTGCGGCGCTCAACTATGGATCGCGTGCAGAGATCGTGGATGCCGCACGTGAACTTGCCAAGCGGGTGGCGGAAGGGGGGCTGGCTCCCCAGGAGATCACCGAGTCGATGTTCGCGTCGTGCCTGGGGACGGCCGGTTTGCCCGACCCGGACCTGGTGATCCGGACGGCCGGCGAGATGCGCCTCTCCAACTACCTCCTGTGGCAGGCCAGCTACGCCGAGTTCATCTCCGTCCCGACCCTCTGGCCGGACTTCAACGAAGACGACCTCTCCCGGGCCCTCGAGGATTTTCGCCGCCGCACGAGGACCTTTGGGGGCAGGCGATGACCCCACCGCAGCCAGCCTCGCCATGCAGCCGAGCGATTCCTGCTGCCAAAGTCGCATTTGGCGTGTGCGGGGCTACACTTGGCATGCTCTGGCGAGCCGCGTGGGCGCGCCAGCGGCGCCGCACTGCAACGGACGGAATGGCCACGAATATGGATCGAGCGAGTTGTTGGATCGACCCAGTATGGCGGAGCGGCCTCACCCGTGTCGTGGCACTGGTTGTGGTCGTGGTGTGCGGTGGCGACTGGGTCCGGGGCGCCGCAGCGCAGATACCGTGGCCAGCGGTGACGGGCACCTTCGGGGACCTCAACGACGACCGCCGCGTCAACAATAGAGACCTGGATGTGATCTCCGCGGACTTTGCCTCAGGCGTCTACCAGGCGAGGAGCGACCTCAACCGAGACGGAGTCGTCAACCAGCGCGATGTCACCGACTTGCAGCGGGCGGTGGACTTCTCCAATGCGGACAATCTCCGCATCCCCCAGTTCTATTTCAGCGAGCTCCGCTGGGGTCGACCTAACTTTGGTGGGCTTGACCAGGCCCGGTTCATCGAATTCGGCATCACCACCCAGCCGGTCACCACCCAATTCACGGGGGTGTTTCCCGCGGGCGTGTTCTATCTCGCCATCGCCAAGCAGGGATCGGGGCAGCTGGCGGAACAGGGGGTGATCGTCGCCGTGGAGGACCTGAGTGGCAAGGTGTTCGGGACGATTGGATCCGGCGCCAACAAGTGCCTGCTTCTGGACCCCGACTACCAGAACACGACCTTTCCGTTGCCCTTGCCACCGGAGGCCGAGACCCCGCGCAATTACGCGCAGCGGAACCTCGGCGATCCTGTTTCGACGGTTCCAAGCATCTCGGCCTTCTATGAAGACCTGAATGTGGTGCACTTGCTGGTGTACCGCCGCCCCTCGGCGGGCGCGTACTCATCGCCCGTGGCGCGACCCGACATCGGTCAGGATGTGGACGAGGTTCCATCACCCGGGTGCCAGATCGACAACCGCAGCGGCACGGTTGGGGACCAGGTGCCGCCGTGGGACTTCATCCTGGATGGCGTGACGCTCCTGCGCAGTTCCAACTCATCGCAGAATGCGACCTACGGCTGTCCCTATGCCAAAGGCAGTTTCTTCTCCGTTCCCCCGGATGGGCAGGCGGCCACCTACCACGCATGGCGTTGCGAACCGTTCGGCACCTGGCGAAGTTTCAGCCCGCTCGCCTACGGCGCCGACACTCCAGGGGCCAAGAACGCCGAGTGCCAGCCTGAGGCGTACTGCGGCTCGGTCGGCGCAGGCGACTGCTTCAGCAGTTCCATCGGTCCCTACTGCAACGACGCCGAGTGCTGCAACTATGTCTGCAACGTCGATTCGGCGTGCTGTTCCGTGCGATGGGATTCCTCGTGTGCCGAATTGGCGCAGGCCCAGTGCACCAGTTGCGGCGGCCTTGGCACGGGCGGCTGCCTGGATCCGCATGACAACCCGTACTGCGACGACCCCGCGTGCTGCTCGGCCATTTGTGCGATCTACCCGCTGTGCTGCATCCTGGATTGGGACGCTTCCTGTGCCGAACAGGCGCAGGAGGAGTGCCTCTCCTGCGGCGACGCCCTGGCGGGGCCGTGCTCCCTCGTGCACGCGTACCCCAATTGTTCCGATGCCGTGTGTTGCGAGACGGTCTGCAGCGCGGACCCCACCTGCTGCACGGCTTCGTGGGACCAGCCGTGCGTGGATTACGCGGCGGACTACTGCAATGCGTCGCAATGTGGTTCGCCGTCGGCGGGATCGTGCTGTCTCTCCAAGGCCACGCCCGGCTGCAACGACGAGACGGTCTGCGGGATCGTGTGCACGAAGGATCCGTATTGTTGCACGGTCCGGTGGGACATCTTCTGCGCGCAGCTGGCCGATGACTATGTGCTCGGCGGATGCGCGTGCGGGCCCATCGGAGACCCGCCCTCGCCGTACTTCGGCTGCTTCGACACGAATGCAGGCCCCGGATGCGATGACTGGGCCTGCTGTGACACCGTGTGCAATGCCGACGGCTTCTGCTGCGGCGTGGAGTGGGACAGCGCCTGCGTGGCGGTCGCCCAGTCGCTCTGCTCGGAGCACTTTGCCGACACCTGCGGCCTCCAGCTGGACAACGACCCACTGGCCATGAGTTGCTTGGTTCCCCATGTCACGCCGGGTTGTGACGATGGTGGGTGCTGCGACACAGTCTGCTCCCTGGATCCGCTCTGCTGCGATCCTGCCAATGGCTGGGATGCCAGCTGCGTGAAGCTGGCGCAGTCGGAGTGCGAATCCTGCGGCGAGGCTCTGACCGAGTCGTGCTATGTCGCCCATGGATCGCCCTCGTGCAACCTGGGCAGCTGCTGTGAGGCCGTCTGTGCGGCAGACCCGTTCTGCTGCGAGTTTGAGTGGGATTTCACCTGCGCGGCACTGGCGGTGGATTCCCTCTGCCCAGAGCCAATCGAGCAGTGCGGCGCGGACGGGCTTCGCCCGTGCGAGACCTGGAGCACGCTCCCCGGGTGCAGCGACGACGACTGCTGCACGATGATCTGCACGCAGTACGACCCGTTCTGCTGCGAGGCTCGCTGGGATGCCATTTGCGTGCAGGAGGCCATCACCTTCTGCCGTCCTCCGCTCGGCTCCGGGCGCGGTGACTGCCTGCAGGTCCATGACGAGCCTGGCTGCGCGGATGCGAACTGCACCGCGACCGTCTGTTCCGTCGACCCAGCCTGCTGCGAGGACCTGCTCTTCTGGGACCAGTCCTGCGTGAACGCCGCTAGCGTGCTCTGCCTGGTGACCGGTTCCTGCCCGTCACAGGGGTCGCCGTTCAGCCCGCGCAACGAGCCCGGCTGCGATGACATCGCCTGCTGCAATGTGGTGTGCGGTGTGGATCCCACCTGCTGCAACGAGTCGTGGGACGCCAGTTGCGTCCAGACGGCACTGGTCTACTGCAAGCCTTTCCCCCAGTGGGAGTGCCCGTGCTTTGGCAGCCCGTTTGAGATTCACGACAACCCCGGCTCCAACGACGAGTCATGCTGTTCGGTGGTGTGCCAAGTGGATCCCGGTTGTTGCATCGACTCCTGGGACGAAGGGTGCGTCTCCAAGGCGCGAGATCTCTGCTGTGGGCCGATTGGCTGTGGCTCGGGCTGCAACGAGGATTGCTTCACCGACCACGAGTCGCCCTACTGCAACGATCCGTATTGCTGCGAAGCGGTCTGCCAGTCTGATCCGTATTGCTGTTCCAGCGGCTGGGACGGGTTCTGTGCGGACCTGGCGGCGGAACGCTGCACCGGCTGTGGCTCGGACAGCACAGAGACGGGATGCTTCGTCGCCAGGAGTTCGCGTGGGTGCAGCATCCCGGAGTGCTGCAAAGTCGTGTGCGAGCAGGACATCTTCTGCTGCCAGACGGCGTGGGACAGCACCTGTGTTGATCTCGCCTTGGCCGACTCGGACTGCGCCGACGAGCGTCCCGAGTGCGGCGACGACGGGCTGGGCGATCCCTGCGTGGTCCACCTGGATGTCGGGTGCAGCGACGAAGACTGCTGCGATGCCGTCTGCGGCAAGGACATGTTCTGTTGCGAGGTCTCCTGGGATGCCACCTGCGTGTCGCTGGCGCTGGCGAGTGACGACTGCCCGTGCGCCAAGGAACCCGGCGACCCGTGTGCGGGCCCCTGTTGCGAGAGCCACGCGGGACCCAGTTGCGACAATGAGGAGTGCGCCGATGCCGTGTGCGCCTCCGATTCCTACTGCTGCGAGGTGGAGTGGGACCAGTTCTGCGCATCGGCGGCCCGGACGCTCTGCTACGAAGACAACGGCGGCGCGTGCCCATTCACCTGCGGCGTACCTGGGACGGGAAACTGCTGCATCGCCCACATCGACCCCGCGTGTGACGATGCGAGCTGTTGCGAGGAAGTGTGCGCCAAGGATCCGTACTGCTGTGTTCAGTCGTGGGACCAGACATGTGTCGACCAGGCTGCCCGCAACTGCGGCGACCTGTGCGCGACGCAGGGCCTGTACTGCGGATCGCCGTCCGCGGGGGACTGCGCCTCGGTGCACGGCACGCCCTACTGCAACGACAAGGGCTGCTGCTCCCTTGTGTGCGGCATCTTCCTTGAGTGTTGCACGATCAGTTGGGACGAGACCTGCGTGGCGATCGCCCAGAAGGTGTGCCCCTGACCCAAGTCCAGGTGGTGTGAGTGGGGATGATTGGGCGAGCCGGCGGCGCGGTATCAGCCGCATCCCACCGGCTCCCGCACCAGCGTCTGTGCGCGGTCGGGACCAATGCCCACCATCTCGATGGGGACTCCGAGATAAGCCTCGACCCGCTCCAGGTACGCCCTTGCATTGGCGGGAAGCGCGTTGCGGTTCGCGGCGGGAGTGGATGACTCCGGCCATCCGGGCAGCGTCTCGTACACCGGCTCTATCCCTTCCAGACCGCGAGCGTCTGGGATGAATCGATCGGTCATCGAGCCGTCGGGTCGACGGTAGGCGACACAGACCTTGAGCTCCTCAAAGCCCGCCAGCACATCGAAGAGCGTGCAGGCCACGCCCGTGGCGCCGCAGAGCATCGTCGAGTAGCGCACCGCAACCAGGTCCAGCCAGCCGCAGCGCCGTGGGCGCCCGGTGGTCGTGCCGTACTCGCGACCGCGTTCGCGAATGCGGTCCCCGGTCTCGTCGAGCAACTCCGTCGGGAACGGCCCGCCACCCACGCGAGTGCTGTACGCCTTCATGATCCCAAGCACGCGGTGGATATGGCAGCCGGGAACGCCCGTCCCCGCGGGGATGCCCAGTGCCGAGCAGTTGGAGCTGGTGACATACGGATAGGTCCCGTGGTCGATGTCCAGGAGCGCGGCGTTGGCTCCTTCGAAGAGGAGCGACTTTCCTTCGGCTATTGCGTCGTGCAGGGCAAAGACGGTGTCGGTGATGTGCGGGGCTAGCTGCATTCCGATCGCGGCGTATCGATCCGTGACGGCGTCCGGGTCCAGCGGCTGCGCCTTGACACCCAGGGCTTCCAACTCTGCCGAACGCAGCTTGCAGATGACGCGCAGGCGCTCGCGCAGGTACTCGGGGTCCAGCAGGTCCCGCATCCGGATCGCGGTGCTGCGTCGGACCTTGTCGGAATAGGCGGGGCCGATCCCGCGCCGCGTGGTGCCGATCGCCAGGCTTCCGCGCTGGCCGGCCGTGACGCTCGAGAGGTATTCCTCCAGCGCCGCATCCTGTTCCTTGTGCCACGGCATCACCACATGCGCCCGGTCGCTGATCTTGAGGTTGGTCCCGTCCACCCGGATGCCGCGGGCACGCAATTTCTCCATCTCGTCGATCACCTTCTCGGGATCGACGACGGTGCCATTGCCGATGACGCAGGTCTTCTCGGGATACAGGATGCCCGACGGGATCAGGTGCAGCGCGTACTTCTGCCCCTCCGCGACCACGGTGTGGCCGGCATTCGCCCCGCCGTTGTATCGCACGATGACATCATGGCGCGCCGTGAGCACATCCACGATCTTTCCCTTGCCCTCGTCACCCCACTGGAGACCGACGACGGCGGTGTGCCCAGAGGTCTGGGAGGTGGGGGAGCAGGCGGACGCGGAGTTCCGTGGCATGAAGTGGCGGATGTTAGCGATGCAGGCCATGCGAGCCGCCGCGCACTCGTAGTCTCCAGCGGTCATGGAAGCCGCAACCGCCTCGTCCATCAGCCTGCCGCAGCACGGTGGAGGCCTGCTCGGGATCGCTGCGATCGCGCCGACGCCGGGCGCGCATGCGGTCTCCGGGCTCTATGTCCATGTCCCGTTCTGCCGGCACAAGTGTCACTACTGCGACTTCTACAGTTTTGTCGATCGCGACGGTCGCCAGGAGGCGTATGTCGCTGCGCTGGAACGGGACATAGAAGCGTCGCGGGCGTGGCTCACGGAGCCACTGTCCACGATCTTTGTCGGCGGCGGCACTCCCACGCTCCTGGAACCACTGCTGCTCCAGCGCGCGATGGAGGCGATCGGATCGCTGCCTCGCGCAGCAGATGCCGAGTGGACGGTGGAGGCCAACCCGGAGACCGTCGATGCGGCTCGCGCGGATGCCCTCGTTCGATCCGGCGTCACGCGAGTGTCCATCGGGGCGCAGTCGTTCCATCCACGCCACCTGGAGACCCTCGAGCGGCACCATGACCCGGCGAGCGTCGGACGGGCGGCGCAGTTCTTGCGAGCCGCCGGAATCGAGGACATCAACCTCGACCTCATCTTCGGGATCCCGGGAAGCTCGCTGGAGGACTGGTCCGCGGACCTGGAGCAGGTGCTTGGACTCTCGCCAACGCATGTCTCGTGCTACAACCTGACCTTCGAGCCGAACACGCCGCTCGAGGCCAAGCTGCGGCAGGGGCGCATCGTCAAGATGGACGAGGAACTGGAGCTTGGGATGCTTGAGCTGGCGAGGTCGATCCTCGAGGGAGCGGGCTACACCCACTACGAAATCTCCAATTGGTCGAAGCCGGGTCACGAGTGTCGGCACAACCTCCTCTATTGGTTGATGGGGAGTTGGTGGGGACTTGGGCCGAGTGCCACGGCACAGGTGGGGCGACGGCGATGGAAGGTGGTGCCAAGGCTTGGCGACTGGCTCGCCGGCCCCGCCCTGGGTGGTGCCGTGGACCTCGAAGTTCCCGACGAGGACACCTGGGTGGGGGAGGCCTTCATGATGGGGCTCCGGTTGATCGATGGCATGCCACGAGATCGCGCGGAGTCATTGCTCAAGATGGGACTGCAGGGTGAGCGCCGGAGGCGGGTGATCGAGCAAGCCTGCGCCCGCGGCCACATGGCCTTTGACGAGCGGGGCTTGCGATTCTCCATGCGCGGGCTGCCTTTGGCCAATGAAGTGATCCGGGAACTGCTGGCTGGAAAGGACTGATCGAGGGTCCCTTTGTCGGGTCCCCACCATTTGACCGAACCCACGGCCTCTGAGCCGATACATTGAGCCATGCCCGCGTTTCTTGCCATCGTTCGACTCCTGAGGCCAGGCGACTGGACCAAGAGCGTCTTCGTCCTGATCCCAGCCATCTTCTGGCTAGCGAGCACGGGGCGAGACGCCGGCACCGAGGCGCAGCACGCAGTCCTCTGCGGTTCTCTCGTGGCATTGGTCGCGTTCTGTGCCGTGAGCAGCGGCTGGTATTGCATCAATGACGCCCTCGATGCCGCCGAAGACCGGCAGCATCCGACGAAGCGCGGCCGACCGGTTGCCTCTGGTGCTGTCCCGGTCCGCGTGGCCTGGGCCGTGGGCCTGTCGTTTGTCGTGGGTGGGTTGGCGATCGCAAGTCTCGCGGGCGAAGCCGCCTCCATCGTGATCGGTGCCTACATCGGTCTTCAGGTGCTCTACAACCTGAGGCTCAAGCGAACGGCCTATGTGGATGTGGCCACGATTGCAGCGGGATTCTGCCTCCGTGCCGTCGCAGGTGCGGTGGCGTCAGACATTCCGATGTCGGCATGGCTCCTCATCTGCTGCTTCTTCCTGACGCTCTTCCTGGGGTTGGTGAAGCGGCTCTGCGATCTGTCCGCGGCCGACCAGTGGAAGCAGCGTGCCGGCTATGGCGATGCGCGGGAGCTGGACTGGCTTCTGGGCATCGCAGCTGCGGTCACGCTCCTGGCGTACCTCATGTACACCACCAGCGAGCATGCTCAGACGCTGTACAAGGGCCGCGCCTACGGGCTGGCCATGCTGTCGCCACTGGTGCTCTTGGCTTTGCATCGCTTCCATCGGCGCGCAGTTCGTGGATTGAGCGACTCGCCATTGGCGGCGCTTCGAGAGGATCCGTGGATGTGCGTTGCCGTCCTGGGATGGGGAGTCTGCGCCGGAGTCGTGCTCTTCTGTGATTGCGTGGAGCCTATGCTTTCGCGCCTGCTCCTATGAGTCAATCCACGAAGCCACACGGGGGACGAAGTTTCTGGGCCTTGGCGGTGCTGCTCTTGGCGCACGCATTGCCGGTGGGGCTCTTAGTCTCCCGACCGGATGCGGGAAGTGAGGCGTGGGACCAGAACTTTCATCACGCGGTCCTCGTCAGCCGATTCGCCCAGACGTGGGATCGTCCCGATTTCACGAACTATCCATCGGCGACCAGCCCGGGCTACCACTACCTCTTGGGATTGGTGTCGCGCGCGGGATTGGTGCCGACGGAATCCCTGCGGGAACTGTACCCCTGGACGGCGCCGGAAATCGAGCAATCGGAAATGGTTCGTCGCTCACGCCTGGCCCAAGGGATGAGCCAGTGGATCGATTCGGGCCAGGAAACGATCCTGTTACAGATAGAGCAGGACGGATCAGGGGGGGTAGCCCGAGAGAGCGTGGAGCGCGTGCGGGGAGGCCTCTGTGACGGCGAGGATGCCGAGGGACTGGCGCGCGACTTTGGCCCTGTCGGCACGGCCATGGTCTGCCGTGCACGGGGCGACCTCCCCGGAGAGTGGGCTGCCATGGACCGGTATCGGCAGGTGCTCATGCCGCTTCGAGTCGTGCAGTTGCTGGCTTCGCTGGCTGCATTGACCGTGATCTGGCTGGTGGCCACTCGGCTCGGATTGAGCTCTTGGGCCGCCGCCGCCGTGGCCCTGCCAGCCGCGTGGAATCCGTATGTCTTGGCGGGCGGAGCCTGGATCACCACGGACTGCATCGCGATGCTGTGCGCGTCGCTGGTGTTGTTCGATGTCGTCGGCAACGCGCAGCGGGAGAGACCACCCGGCTGGCTCGCCGCCGGCGG
>JAQCEQ010000053.1 GCA_027618565.1 Planctomycetota bacterium
CTGTCGAAGAAGTCGTTGGCGGCGAAGTAGCCGAGGTGGCTCTGCTCTTGAGACTCCGCCGCGCCCGTGCCGTAGGGAGTTGCCTCTTCGGTGGACATCTCGTCCTCGTTGAATGGCTTTGACATCGTGACCGAAGACCGGAACGGATTCTTGCTGAAGTCCGGCTGCGCCTCGTACAGGAGGCGATCCGGTGAATCGTGCACCCAGTTGTATTCCTCGCCCGAGGGGAGGACCACGGCCACGCCACCGAGCCCGCCGTCGCTCCAGAGGATGTCGGCCCAAGTGCCCATGTGCGCACTGCCGATCGGAGGCTGGACCGTCGAGCCACCCCGCTCCTCCGGGCTGCGGATTCGACCGCGGACGAAGTTGTTGGTGTAGTCAAACCGGCTCGGCGGGATCATGTCTCGATTCGCCGTGGTGTAGGCCTGCAGGTAGGTGAAGGTCTGCTTGAGGTTGCTTTGGCTGGTGGCCCATAGGGCGTTGGCGCGTGCGGTGCTCAGGGCGGGCACCAGGATGGCTGCCAGGACGGCGATGATGCCAATCACCACCAGGATCTCGACGAGCGTGAATCCGCGGCTGCGCAGGGCAAGGCGGTCGGTCGTGGGGGTCGTGGTCATGGATGGCTCCATCGTGTCCAACTCAACCATTCGGGCGGGATTCAGGGCTGGTTCGCCCATTTTGGCCGATTGCCGAGTGATGAGTGACGAGTGACGGGCGCCGAGTGACGGGCGCCGAGCGCCGAGCGACGGGCGACGGGCGACGCGTGCCGAGCGCGGGCCCACCGCGCTTTTGGGATGCCGATTCCGGCCGGCATCAACTCATCGCCAAGGTCATCAGGAACTCGGCGTTGGACTTGGTCTTGAGGAGGCGGCTTCGAAGGAGCTCCATCGCCTCGACGACATTCATGTCGCTGACGACCTTGCGGAGTTTGACGATGAGCTCGTGCTCCTTGGGATCCAGCAACAGCTCCTCGCGGCGCGTGCCGCTGGCGGAGATGTCGATGGCCGGCCAGATGCGCTTCTCCACCAGCTTTCGGCTGAGGTGGAGTTCCGCGTTGCCGGTGCCCTTGAATTCCTCGAAGATCACCTCATCCGCGCGCGAGCCGGTCTCCACCAGCGCGGTGCCGATGATGGTGAGCGACCCGCCGTGCTCGATGTTGCGTGCGCTGCCGAAGAACTTCTTGGGCTTGATGAGGGCCGCGTTATCCACGCCGCCAGAGCCGATCTTGCCCGAGCCTGGCATCGCGTTGTTGTAGCCGCGGGCCAGTCGCGTGATCGAGTCGAGCAGGATCACGACATGGTCGCCCCACTCCACCATGCGCCGAGCCTTTTCCATCACGATCTCAGCGATCTGGATGTGCCGGGTCGCCTCCTCGTCAAAGGTGCTGGCGACGACTTCCACCTTGCCAGAGGTGTTTCGGCGGAAGTCGGTGACTTCCTCGGGGCGCTCGTCCACCAGCAGCACGATGACATGCACATCAGCGTGGTTGGCGCTGAGCGAGTTGGCTAGCTGCTGGAGGATGACTGTCTTGCCGGTCCTCGGCGGGGCCACGATGAGGGCGCGCTGGCCAAAGCCGATGGGCGTCACCATGTCGATCACGCGAGGCTCCACCTTGGTGGGCTTGTCCATCAGTTCCAGGTGGATGCGTTTGTCGGGGTGGAGCGGGGTCAGACTCTCAAAGGTCGGGAGGTCGTGCGCCAGCTTGGGGTCGCGCCCATTGACGGTGTCCACGCGCAGCAGCGCGAAGTAGATCTCCTGCTCCTTGGGTGGACGCACGAGCCCGCGGAGGATCTGGCCACGGCGCAGGCCGAACGCCCGGATCT
Source organism: Planctomycetota bacterium (assembly GCA_027618565.1). GTDB lineage: Bacteria > Planctomycetota > Phycisphaerae > Phycisphaerales > SM1A02 > SXOD01. Next base: position 1,824 of record JAQCEQ010000053.1, read on the forward strand.
GGCTGGGCGACACATACACATCGTCATCGCTGGGGAGGTAGGAGTACTCCGCGCTTCGGAGGAACCCGTAGCCGTCAGGCATGATCTCCAGCGTGCCCTCAGCGGTCATCAGGCCGTGCTTTTCGGCGCGCTTCTTGAGGATCTCAAAGACCAGGCGCTGCTTGGGCAGGCCGATGATGTCTTCCAGCCCCTCGTCGCGTGCGATCTTGGCCACCTTGTCGCCGGAGAGTTTCTGGAGTGAACCGAGGTTCAGCTCTTCCTTGTCCGTGACTTTGTACTTCCCTTGAAGCTTTTCGGAGAGCTCGGCTGCTTCCGCAGCCAGCTGCTCGTCGGTTGGGAGCGAGCCCGGCCCGATGTAGGCAAACGGTTCCGCGACCACGGCACCGCCGCGCTCGCCGCCACCATGACCACCATGACCACCATGACCGCCAGAACCGCTGTGGCCACCGGAGCCACCGCCACCACTGCCGCCACGGCGACGACGCCGACGACCCTTGTTCATATAGGACTCCTTGGATTCTCGTTGCTGGGGGGAATTGCCCGTCGCGCTCATGTCTGCGTTCTCGCTCATGGTCAGATTCAATGATGTTCGATGGCACGCTGCCTCGCCCACCGAAAAGTTCGACCGATCGTCAAACTCCTGGGCGCTGCCGTGGCGTGATTCCAGCGGATTCAGTTGGAAGGGGCGGGGTCGATGAGGTCGAGGACCGCCCGGACCGACACGCGCAGCGACGCTGGATCGCCGTCGTTGCAGACAACATGATGACTCATTTTGCGCTTCTGGTCAAGGGGCCATTGAGTCGCTTCCCTCCGGTTCCACTCGGCCTGGGTCCACCCCCGGGAGCACTGGACTCGCCGAAGCCGTTCACCGGCAGGGGCATCCACGAAGACAATCGCATCGCAGGTCGGCCCCAATCCGGCCTCCAGGAGGAGTGGCGCATCGATCACATGGGCGCGGGCGTCCGGGTGCGCGGCAAAGATGGCTCTGCGGGTCGCCTCCAGCCTGGGATGGATGATCGACTCCAGCCAGGCGCGTTCGGCGGCGTCGGCAAACACGATTCGCCCGATGGCGCTTCGGTTCGGCGTGGCGTCTGGCGCTAGGGCACCAGTACCCCACCGTGCAACGAGTTGCTCCACGACTTCCGGGCAGCCCAGCACCGTGTGGGCCTGGAGGTCGGAGTCACTGACGACGCACCCGAGTTCGGCGAGGGCGCGCGCCACTTCCGACTTGCCCGCGCCAATGCCTCCGACGATGCCGATGACGGGCGGTCGGCGGGTCATCTGGTCCGTCCGATTCCAGAGGCGATCAGTTCGCGGCAGGTGGTCCACTGCACGTCGCCAAGGAGCCGAGTCCAGCGCGCCTGGCACCTATGCATGTTGTGGTAGTGGCGGAAGACATCATCCATCCTCACGCCGATGGGTCGCGGGTGTTCCCAGTCGATCTCCCACGGGTGGGTGTAGAAGACATACGGTCGCCCACTCGCCAGAATGCGACGGACTCCGGCTCGGAACATGGCGTATGGGTAGAGGCGGAAGTACGCGCCGCCCGCCCACGGGAATTGCTTCCCCAGGATGGGCATGGCGCTGACGTTGACCTCCGTGAGGCCGGGGCGGATCTCGTAGATGTCGCAATCCGTGCGCTGGCCGGCGATCGTTCCATAGCGACGGTGTCCCTTGATCGGGAAGACGCTGGTGTCGTAGGTGAATCCTTCCTCGCGCAGGATGTCCAGCGCGAAGTCGGTGATCGAGAAGCACGGTGCGCGGTAGCCATCGACGCGCTGGCCAGTCAGGTCTTCCAGCGTTTTCTTGGAGCGTCGGACGTCTTCGCGGAATCGATCAGGGCCGATGTCGTAGATCAGGTCGTGCATCGTCCCGTGCGAGGCGATCTCGTGGCCCTCGGCGGCGATGCGCTTGATGAGTGCGGGGTGTCGTTCCGCGACGAGGCCCAGGATGAAGCAGGTGGATCGAACCCCCTTCTGCGCCAGGATGTCCAGCATCCGTCCCATCGTGGCTTCCACGCGGCGTGGCTGCGTGTCCCACGAGTCCCGAGGCACGCCCGCCGCCAGGTTCTGCGCGGTGTACCAGTCCTCCACGTCGATGGACATGGCGGCTCGTGGAGTCGCGCTGGAGGCGCAGGTGGCACGTGGGTCGGCGGAGTTCGCAGGGCTCATCAGAGGAACCGGTGGCCCATGGCACGATACGCCTTCACGTTGTCGGCATCGGGGTACTTGAAGTACCCAGCCTGCGACATGTCCAGCGGCGTGGCGGCTGGCATGCGTCCATCTCGCGGGTCGATGGACGAGAGCACCTCGATCATGAGCCGGGCCCCCTGCTGCTTGGTGCCAACCATGACGCGGTGGAGGATGTCGTGCTCCAGGAGCGGAAACTCCAGGGTGTGGACGACGCCGCCGGCGTCCAGCTTGGCGACCATTTCGTGGACGGTCACGACGGCGACCCTTTCGCCGTGGCGCAGTTGCCAGAAGGTGGGCATCATCCCGCGGTAGCGAGGCAATCGCCCACTATGAATGTTGAGGCAACCGATGCGCGGGACGGAGAGCAGTGGACCCTTGAAGACCTCCGGTGCCGCCACGCTCACGATCATGTCGGGGTTGAGGCCCTTCACGAACTCCACGAATGTTGGGCTGTTGACGCTGTGCGCGTCGAAGACCGTGACGCCGGCGTCACGCGCGTAGTCACGGATCTTCTTGCCACACAGCTTGTTGGGGAGCCACCGGGCGAAGAGCCGGATGAAGTCAACGGTGCCGTAGAAGCGGTGGACGCGGCGCGCCGTCTTCAGGAGCGACTCGTGGAACGCCCGCGAGACCGTGATGCCGATGACTTCCACGCGGTCGCGCGGCAGCTCGGCGAAAAACACTTCAAAGAAGCGAGCCACATACAGCGGGTCGTCCTCGGTGATGAGGTAGACGCGCAGCGGCGGTCGGTCGGTGGGATCGTTCATCGGTGTCCTGCCCGTGCGCCGGCTCGGCGCCGCGAGGCAGCTTCCTCCAGGGTCGACATCCACGCAGCGCAGAGCGAGTCCTTGGTGTAGAGGCGCTCCACCGCCGCACGGCCGCGCTGGCCCTCCTCCATGGCGCGCGAGGGGTCAGCGGCGTACTGTTGGATGGCGGCGACGAGCGCGTCCACGTTGCCACACCCAATCACGGTGCCGCACGACTGCTCCACGATGGTGAGGGCGACCTCGCCGGTGTCGCGCCCGATGAAGATCGACGCGCGGGCCGCGGCCATCATCCCGTAGAGCTTGCTGGGGACCATGATGCCCTCGATGCCGTCGCTCAGGCTGGCCAGGTGGACATCTGCGGCGCTCAGCAGCTCGTCCAGGCGCTCGCGTGGCTGGTACGGCGCGAGAACGCAGTTGGCGAGGAACCGTGACTTCACGAACGCCTCGACCTCCGCCTTCTTCTTGCCGCCCCCGACGAACGCGAAGCGGATGCGGTCATCGCCCTGGAGGCGCTTCGCGGCGTCGAGGAATGTCTGCACATCGTGGCCCAGGCCGAAGTTGCCCGAGTACATGACCAGCAGGCGGTCCCCGACGCCCCACTCCCTGCGGTACGCGTTCGACTCGCGCGGGACGGGCCTCACGGCCTCTTGGTCGCTCCACACCTGGATCGTGCGGACTCGTTCGGCGGGAATCCCCTTGGAAAGGATCAGGTCGCGCATGCAACGGCCCAAGGCGACGGTGACGGTGGAGTGGCGCAGGCAGAATCGATTCACCCGCTCCGTGAGCCATGTCACGGGGGATCGCGGCTTGAGGACGCCGCACGCCAACGGAAGGTCCGGGTACAGGTCCATGACCCAGTAGGCGGTGCGGTTGCCCTTGATCCAGCCGGCCATGATGCCGACGAGCGAGATGAACGGCGGCGTGGTGAGCGACACCACGACGTCGTGGCGCGGCAGCGACACGACACGGCAGAAGGCGCGCACGTAGAACGCGCCGAAGTCCACGACCCGGAGCAGGATCCCCCGCTTTCCGAACATCGCGCCCTTCACGCGGTGAATGTCGATTCCATCGACCGTCTCGTGCGCGGGGAGCGAGTCGCCCGCCTCGCCGTAGATCGACCTCGACGAGACCGCCGTCACGTGGTGCCCGTGCGCGACCAAGTACGTGGCCAGATCGTGGGAAATCTGCGCCGTCGAGACGATGTCTGGGAAGAAGCACTGGTTGAGGAGCAGGATGCGCATCGGTGGGATGGGGCTGGTGGCTGCGGCGCTCACGCGCGCGTCCACGTCGCTCCCTGTGGGCCGTCCTTGACCACGACCCCCATGGACTTGAGTT
>JAQCEQ010000054.1 GCA_027618565.1 Planctomycetota bacterium
CGCCGGGCGCTCGCCCATGTTGCGCGCCGGTCCGACACTGCGTGGATCGCCACCGCCGGCCAGATCGCCAACCATTACACATCATTGTTTCCGCTGGCGTAGCCGGCGTCCTAGCCGAACAGCTCCCCGACGGATCTGCGGCTCACCATCATGATCGCCCTCTTCAGGCGCGGCTGCCGGTGTTGGAACTTTCGGAGCTATCGGTGATGTGCGGAATGTCGATCGTGCCAGCTCCGAAGCGAATGCCAAGCGTTTGTAGGTAGAGATTCACCCCTTGGTGGAGCCTGAACCGGCGCGGTTCTATCCCCACAAGAAGGAAGATCGTCATGAGTCGCATGACTCCCGTCGCAACGAACACGACCGCGTAACCAGTGCGCGTCAGACCGATCCCTTCAAGGATGAAGGCGCCGATTAAAGATCCCACAACCATCGTCGCTGCTTGACCGATGTTGAAGAGGGTCATGGTCGCAACTCGCTGCTCCGAGTGGATGCGGTCAAACACAATCAGGAATGTCGCGGTCTCCCAGCAGGCCCAAGCGATACCGACAAGAAACTGCAAGAGCATCAGCCACCAGATTGAGTCCGACACGAGCCAAAGCGTGGCCATGGGGATGATGCCTATACCGCCCATCCAGAGCACGACTCCGGGGCCGTAGCGCTTGGCAATTTTGCCGACCCCCGGCAGCGCCACCACCTTCGCCACGAAGGTCGCCGCGATGATGCACACGAACTGCCAGTATTCAAAGTGCAAATGGTCAAGCATGTACGGGGTGTAAAACGCTCCCGAGACCTGCACGCTTAAGCCGAGCAAGGCACGCGAACGACATGAGAATGCCAAAGGCTGCCATCTCTTGGTTGTTGTCCCTCCCCCACTGCAGCACAAGACCAAAGACAAGCCCCAATCCAAGGAATGCCTGCACCGTACGACTTCGCGCGGCCCAGAAGCGCGTCGCGATCGGCTTGGGCACGATCGTCGGCATCCATGTTTGCCATGTCGGCGCTGTCGCGAACCCTGCCGCCCAGTACAGGGTGACCAATGTGTAGAGCATCGGTCCCGAGATCCCGCCGCTCCACGCGCATGCGGCGAGCCCGCCCAGTGACAGCGCCTGAAGCGCTGCTGCCCACGCCGTCCAGTTACGGAGGCTGCGCAGATGGCGTACTCCCCACGGCGTCACGACATGGCAGATCGCTCCAAGCAGAACAGGAACTGTCGCAACCAGACCCGCTGAAACATCTGAAAGGCCGGCCTTCAACGCGAACGCGACGAAGTAAGTCTCGGCCACCCCCGTCATCAGCGCCCATACGGCCGCATCGAGATGCAACAACTTGAGGTCGCGCCTTAGTTGCGTTCACCCGTGGCGAACGCCGGGATGGAAATGCTGTCCCGCTCATTCCTCGAACACGGGATTCTACGGATAGTTGCGCTAGGGGGTCCAGGCAGCGAGCAGGATGACTAGGTCGCCAGCATCCGCAGATCCGTCATGGTTGAGATCGGCTGGGCAACTCGTGGTCGCACCACATGCGCCCCAGGCTCCCAGCATCACACCGATATCGAGGGCATCAACAGCGCCATCGCCGTTGATATCGGGGCTTGATGGCTGTGCATTCTCCCACGCTATGAACGCGTCGTATGCGCCTCCATTGGGCCTCGGAGCTTTCGACTTGCTCCAACCGACCTGCAACACCACGCATTCACAATTGAAATCATTTCTTGAACCCGACTCCACCGTCACGCGCACCACGCGCTGACCCCTGCGCAGCGTGGTCGGATGTCCCACAAAGTGTCCGACAAGTAGATGAATCGTCTGCTAATTCCGTGGAGCCGGGTGCAGCGGAGCATCGCACTAATGCTGACAATTCGTTTCTGGACCCCGAGTGCGGGCCGTAGGCGAACAGAGACGCCGCTCTGTCTCCTGCGCCGCCCACGGATCCCCGGGTTGGCGTCTGTTCACTAATGTAGCCCAGGCAGGGACCGATGCAAGCCCTGGATGTGCGGTGGAGTGTGTGTTTCTGGGGAAGTCGCCCGTTTGATAGGCGGCCGACTCGATGGCCGGTTCCTGGTACTACGAATCGGTCGGCAAACCTGAGGGGCCCGTGACAACCGAGGTCCTCAGGGAGCTCGTTGCCGCTGGCAAGGTCTCGGGGGACACCCGTGTGTGGTGCAAGGGCATGAAGGGATGGACAGCCGCGAGTTCAGTCGATGGCCTCATGCCAAACGAGACCGATGTTCCGCCGCCGATCGCTGGCCCGCGACCCACACTTGACATCAAGGCAGAGCTTGGGCTGAGCGCCCCGATCACGGTTCAGTATCACGACTTGCGATGGGAGAAGTACCAAGATCGGAAGGCTGCAAGCAAGCGAAGGAAAGAGTTCTTCCGTCAGAACAAGCGACCCTGGGAGGTCCTTGGATGGGTCTTCGTTCACATTGGTCTGATGGTGCTTCTCTTTTTTGGCGCCGAGTTCCTCATCAATCCTGATGAGAAGACCTTTGTCCTCAGAGTAGTGGTTTCCACTCTTGGGCTGATGTTGGTGCCCATCCTGGCGTGGGGCTACTGGACCGGGAGGATTCAGCGAGCGCATCGGGAGAACGTGGAGTTCAAGAAGAGGTTTGCTGAAGCGAAGGACTCGTGGAACTGATATGCACGGCATACGTGGCTTTGAGTGCGTCGGCCCATAGTGGTCGTAGCTGCGGCCCTCATCAATTGGTGCGAAGCGGACACCAGGTTTTGGGGCACACCATTGCCTATGTCTGCGTCTTTCTCCCTGTGCTCAACATGCTCGTAGCCTGGGTGGTTCGAAAGTGGAGAGGTATTGCGACCGGCAGTGCCTCAGGCAATGGTTAGCCCGATGCCTGGGGCTGTCGACGAAGCCAGTCTCGAACCCACTCCCCTTCATACACGCCACTGAGCCGCCTCAAGACACTTGGATCCACTCCCAGCCAGTCTGTGGGCTGGTCAGAGTTCTGGCTGCCTGGCCCAGTCGCATCTCGATCTGCACCGCTTTCCGCACCACCCGGATCTGAAACCACTGCATTTCCCGGTGTTTTCTCTCGTTCTTCGAGCCCTTTATCGCCCATTGACTGGTTTCGCAGGGTTGTGCAGGTGGCCGCAAGGTCTCACCGGGACCCCGCCGTTCAGCCATCTTGACCATCCACACGACCATCAAGCGCGTGGAGACGCCTGCTTGAGGGTCAGGGTCGCCAGCGATGCGAAGTGGGTGATTGCTTCAAGATCATCGGGATCGAATCCGGCGCGCGGGTCCGCACGCTCGTCGAGAGGACGGAAGCGCTCGCGCGTCTCCTGCGAATACCACTCGCCGTAGGGAATCGAGGCTTCATTGCGCCGATCGCCTCAATCAGTTTCCGCGTCGAACAAGAGTTCTGCCAGCGGAGTCGCGAAGGCGAACGAGTACGGCGACACGTACGCCGCCGCGCCGGCCAACTTCCAATTGACGATGAGGGGCATCCCGTGAGGGTCCAAAGGAATCGATGAAGGCACACCTTCGCAGGCGGCTTGCGGCTTCAGTTTCACCATCTCGGGCTCAATCGCACCGCCCTTACCCCGTCCACGCCGCCAGGATCATGGCCAGGTCTCTCGCATCCACGGTGCCGTCATTGTCGATGTCCGCGGCCGCGTTCGGGGTCCCCCACGCGGCCAGCATCGGCGTGAGGTCCAATGCATTCACCGCGCCATCGTTATTGACATCGGCGGGGTTGGAAGGCGGCGGCGTGAAGGTCACGATGAGCTGCGGCTGCGTGGCGCCCGCCTCGCGAGCGTCGAATCGCTTCACCGATTGCAGTGTCGTCTCGTTGCCCTTGACGGTCCAGCCCATGTTGGTCTCGGGATGGTCGACCCAATCCTGCACATCGCTCACCAGTTGGTAGGTGGAGCCGAAGGTGTACCAGCCCACGGCGCCGATGCTCTTGGTGGCGCTCGCCGTCGCGACGAACGATCCACCGGGCGTGGGCCACGGCACATCGGGATAGAAACGGTAGTTCCAGGTGGCGTCGTTCTCGGTCGCAGGTGCCCCGCCGCCACCGAATGCAAACGAAGTGCCCTCGCCCCAATCCATGGTGGACTTGTGGATGCCGACCGTGAAGGTCCCCGGCTGCGTGTTGCTCATGTTGAGCTTGAGCTGGACGATCGTGATCACGGAGCCTGCGGGGATCGATGAGCAGTCACACTGGATGAGCCCGCGGCGGAATGTCCCGCCGGCATTCTCGCCAACGCGTCCCGCGTAGAAGTTGTAGGCCGCTCCCAACGCCCACTCACCGGTCGGATCCTGGATCATCGTGGCGTCCTTGACGCTGGAGAGGGTGATGGTGTCGGCGTGGACGAACGCCGACAGTCCCAGCGAGGCAGCCAGAGCGAACACGCTTCCACATGCAGTCGGTACGGGGCACATCGAACCGCATGGTAGGCAGCAGAGGCTCACGAGCCGGATACTGCCGCTGATCTCAGAAACCGCGTGACCCGGTCCAGCACCACGGGGTCGATGGTCAGCTCGATCTTGGTGTACTCGTCGATGCCGCCGGTCTCGCACGGCTGAAACAGGTGGTTGGCGGCGGGGACGGTCTCGACCACCGCGCGTGGGTTGTGTGCGAGCGCCGCGCGCATCGCGGGAGCGTTGCTGGCGGCGGGGACTTGGAGGTCACGCTCGCCAAAGAGTGCGAGTGTCGGGCAAGTGACCACGGAGAGCGCGGGTGTGGGGTCGTAGGCCAGAAACGCGCGCATCCACGGCGAGGCCATCGCCTGGAACTGCTGTTCAAGCGCGGGCTGGGCCTCGGGCGGGATGGGCTCGCCCTGCGCCAGCACCGCGGCACGCATCCGGCCGATGAGGTCGGGCGTGGAGATCGTCGGATCCTTGGCCCAGGCGACGCACTGGTTCATGAGGTCGCGCTGCGTCGCGAGGACTTCTTCGGGTGCACCGGCGGCGCGCGCAATGAGCTCGGTCTGCTCAACGAGGAGTTGGTCGCACGGCGTGCCGGGGCCAGCGAGCAGGACCATGAAGGCGATGTCGGTGCGGGGTGTGGGCGGCTCTGTGGTGGCGGCTACTCCAGCGGTCGGATCCGCAGCAGACTGGGCGGCGAGATGGGCGACCAGCATCGGCGCGATCATGCCGCCTTCGCTGTGGCCCAGAAGTCCGATGCGAGTGGGATCTATCTCAGGTTGCACCTTGAGCCACTCCAGCGCGGCGGCGGTGTCGTAGACAAGGTCATGCGATGTCGCGGTCGCCATCGAGCCAGTTGATCCGCCGACACCGCGGTCGTCCAGGCGCAGCGTGGCGAACCCGGCTCGAGTCAGCGCGTCGGCGATCACCAGGAATGGCTTGTGCCCCATCAGCGACTCGTCGCGATCCTGCGCGCCGGAGCCCGTGATGAAAATGATCGCGGGGAATGGGGCGGCGGCGGCGGCGGCGGTGGCGGCGGCGGCGGCGGAGGCGGCGCCCGTCGGAAGAGTCAGCGTGCCGGCAAGCGTGAAGGTCGGTTGCGTCTCCCCCTGCGCCGGCGTCCGCTCAATCGTCACCGCTCGCTCGATGTACGGATAGGGCGGCGCGGGCATCTGCGGGCGCTTGGGCTTCTCCAGCTCGCCGCGTGTGAGCGTGAGTGGAAGCGTGTTGCCCATCTGCGTCCAGGCACCTTCCAGTGACGTGCCGTCCTCGGAAAGCGTGCCGTTGAAGTGGCCGTTCACCAACTTGCACGGCAGCGTCAGGGATCGGTCTTCCGCGTTGAACTCCACCGAGTCAAACGGAATGCCGTAGGCGCCCTGGTCGGGCGAGTCCATCGAGGCGGACAGCGTGCCGTCTTCCGCCAGCGTGATGTGGTAGACGATCGTGAGCGACGCGGGACCGACGGAGAGGGAGCCGATGAAGGTGCCGGGGAGCGCGGACGCGACAGGGAGGTCGCTCGGGCTGGCCGTCTGGGGCGCAGTCGGCGAGGAGGACTGAGCAAAGGCGGCATCCACCGCGTCGCCATAGCCCTCGCAATGAAAGCGCATCACGCCGAGTCGCGC
>JAQCEQ010000027.1 GCA_027618565.1 Planctomycetota bacterium
CGGCTTTGGCGGCGGTGCGCCTTCATCCGCGGCAGCCACTGCTCCCGCAGCCGGCACCGCGCCTGCGACTCACCCGGCAGCGTCCTCGGACACCCCGCAATCCTGAACTTGATGAAACTCCCGTAGGAGAACACACGCCATGATGATCCATGACATCACCGCCAAGGTCGGCAAGCACAAGAAGCGCATGCGCGTCGGTCGCGGCGAAGGCAGCGGCAAGGGCGGCACCAGCGGCCGTGGCCATAAGGGCGCCAAGAGCCGCGCCGGCTGGAGTAGCCGGCCGGGCTACCAGGGCGGCGCTACGCCGTTCATGCGCCGCTTCCCCAAGCGCGGCTTCTCCAATGCCGGCTTCCGCACCATCTATGCCGTCATCAATGTGGCGGACCTGGACAAGCACTTTGACGCCGGCGCGCGCGTCGACCGTGACACGCTCCAGAAGATGGGCCTCATCCCGTCGGGCGACGAGCCCCTCAAGATCCTTGGCAACGGCACGATCAGCAAGAAGCTGACCGTGGTCGCCAACGCCTTCAGCGCCACGGCACGCGAGAAGATCTCGGCTGCGGGCGGCGAAGCGACCGCGGACTGATTGATTCACTGTTGACGGACTGATTCACGCATCACCTTTCGAATGCTCACTGCCTTCCTGAACATCTTCCGAGTCGCCGACCTGCGCAACCGCGTGCTGTTTACGCTGGGCATGCTGGCGATCTATCGGATCGGCTTCTGGATCCCGCTGGTCGGCGTGGACCAGGTGGCCCTGTCCGAGGCGGCGCAGCAGGCGAACGACGACGCGAGCGGATTCGGCCGGATCCTGCAGTTTGCCAGCGTGTTTTCCGGCGGTGCGCTTGGGCAGTCGACGGTCTTCGGCCTTGGCATCATGCCGTACATCACGGCATCCATCATCTTCCAGCTCCTCCAGTCCGTGTGGCAGCCGCTGCAGGACCTGAAGAAGGAGGGAATGAGCGGCCAGCAGAAGATCCAGGAGTGGACCCGGTACGCCACGATCGGCCTGTGCATCGTGCAGGGCATGATGTGGCTTGGCTACATGTACAGCCAGAACCTGGTCCAGCCCAGCTACATGGCGGGGACCGGGCGCATGGTGTTCTATGTGTCAGGATTGACGGCGCTCACCGCCGGCAGCCTCTTCCTGATGTGGCTTGGCGAGCAGATCGACAAGCACGGCATTGGCAACGGCGTGTCGCTCATCCTGACCGCCGGCATCCTGGCGCGCATGCCCGCGGCCGTGGAGTGGGTCGTGGCAAACTTCAACCCGAGCATCCAATCGGGCGACGGCAAGGTGGGCGTGGTCGGCGTGGCCCTCCTGGTCCTTGGCTTCTGCGTGGTCGTGGGTGGTGCGGTGCTCATCACGGTCGCCCAGCGGCGCATCCCGATCCAGCAGGCCAAGCATGTCCGTGGCCGCAAGGTCTACGGCGGCCAGCGACACCACCTGCCGCTGCGGCTGAACCACTCCGGCGTGATGCCGATCATCTTTGCCTCGTCGCTCATGGTCTTCCCCAGCACGATCTTTGGCTGGCTGTCCGGCAAGGCGGCGCTGGAGGGATGGTCCGAGTGGCTGGTCCAGGCGACCGCGTTCCTGGCGCTGAATTTCCAGATGGGCTCGTACCCATACATCGTGGTCGAGATCGTGCTGATCTACTTCTTTGCCTATTTCTGGGTGACCGTGCAGCTGTCGCCCGACGACATGGCGAAGGAGCTGCGCAAGCACTCCAGCTTCATTCCCGGACTGCGGCCGGGCCCCCGCACGGCGGAGTACCTGGAGACGGTGATCGGCCGCATGACCTATGTCGGCGGCGGGTTCCTGTGCATCATCGCGATCATCCCCTCGTTCGTCTCGCAATTCTTTGGGGTCCCGCCCTATGTATCCCAGTTCCTGGGCGGCACGGGACTCCTCATCGTGGTCAGCGTCATGCTTGACCTTGTCCAGCGCATCGAGGCCAACCTCCTCATGCGAAACTACGCAGGCTTCCTCTCCACGACTGGTGAGGATGGTCCCCGACTTCGGAGCGCTCGAGGCTGAGTATCACCCCATATGGCCAAGGAAGACAAGATCACCCTAGAAGCCGAAGTCGTCGAGGCGTTGCCTAATGCACGATTCCGCGTCAAGCTCCCCAACAGCCAGCAGATCATCGCCTATGTCAGCGGCAAGATGCGGAAGTTCTTCATCCGCATCCTCCCGGGAGACAAGGTCACCATCGAAATCAGCCCCTACGACATGACGAAGGGGCGCATCACCTTCCGCCAGTAAGGCACGGAGCACCACCATGAAGGTCCGCAGCAGCATCAAGCGTCGAACCCGAGACTGCCAAATCGTCGTCCGAAAGGGCAAGCGGTTCGTCATCAACAAGAAGAACCCCCGCCTCAAGCAGCGTCAAGGCTGACCTGACCGCCGACCACAGGAGCACGAACCATGGCCCGTATCGCAGGCATCGACATCCCCGAGAAGAAGAAGATCATCTTCGCACTTCAGTACGTCCACGGCATCGGCCCGAAGGCCGCCGCAGACATCTTGCGGCGGACGGGCATCGACCCCGACCGCCGGTCCAACTCCCTGGATGACCAGGAGCTGTCGGCGATCGCCAGCGACATTAACGAACATGTCCTGGTGGAGGGCGCACTGCGCCGCAAGGTCTCACAGGACATCGCACGGCTGAAGGATGTCCGTTCCTACCGTGGCGAGCGCCACCGCAAGGGCCTGCCGGTCCGCGGCCAGCGCACGCGAACCAACGCCCGTACGCGCAAGGGCAAGAAGAAGACGGTCGCCGGCAAGAAGCCCGTCAAGGCCTGATCGCCCCAGAGGAGCCATCGAACCATGTCCAAGAAGAAGGTCCGCAAGAATGTCATCAAGGGCGTCGTGCACGTGCACGCCTCCTTCAACAACACGATCGTCACCATCACCGACCCGAGCGGCGAGACCCTGTGCTGGGACTCAGCCGGCGCGGCGGGCTTCAAGGGCTCGCGCAAGTCCACGCCGTTCGCCGCCACTCGCGCCAGCGAACGTGCGGTGGGCAAGGCGAAGCGCCTGGGCCTGAGGGAAGTCGAAGTCCGCGTCCGCGGCATCGGTCCCGGCCGGGAATCGGCGATCACGGCGCTCGCCCACAACGGCCTCAAGGTTCTCAGCGTCGAGGACCACACGCCGCTTCCGCACAATGGCTGCCGCCCGCCCCGCAAGCGCCGCGGCTGACCCAAGACTCCTCCCGCCTCACGGCAGGGGTCGATGCGCCACCTGGCACGGCGCATCGGCATCCGATCGAGGCGGGTTCACCCGAACGCCGGCGAGTCCGGCATCCAGGTTCGTGCCAGATTGTTGGAGAAACTGACCCATGGCAACCCACATTCGTTGGCGAGATCTCGTCCTTCCCGCGCGCGTCGAAGCCGACCAGCGCACCCTGACCAAGACCTTCGGCACCTTTTCTGCCGAGCCGTTCGAGCGAGGTTACGGCACCACGATCGGCAACAGCCTTCGCCGCATCCTGCTCTCGTCTATCGAGGGAGCTGCGGTGACCAAAGTGCAGATCGAGGGCGTTACGCATGAGTTCGGTTCGATCGAGGGCATCAACGAGGACATCGTCGACATCCTCCTGAACATCAAGGGGCTCATCGTCCAGATGGACGCCGAGGAGCCGCGCGACGTTCGCATCAGCGTCAACGGCCCCGGTGACGTGACTGGCGCGCACATCGAGTGCGACGCCGCCGTCAAGATCCTGAATTCCGAGCATGTCATCTGCCGTATCACGGGCAGCGTGTCGTTCAACGCGACGCTCTCCATCGAGCGCGGTCGCGGTTACCGCCCAGCAAGCGAGTATTACGCTTCAGGCCAGGAGCAGATCCTGGGTGAGATTCCCGTGGATGCGATCTTCTCGCCGGTCCAGCGTGTTCGCTTCCGGACTGAGGACACACGCGTCGGCCAGCGCACCAATTACGACCGCCTGGTGATGGACATCTGGACCAATGGCTCGATCTCCCCGGAGATGGCGCTCATCGAGTCTGCCACGCTCCTGCGCAAGCACCTCAACGCCTTCGTCCAGTACGACGAGGCCGGTGACGAGCTGGCGGCGAGCGGCCTGGCCGAGGAGGATGCGCGCGAGGACGAGCAGAACCGCCTCCTCGTGGCATCGATCACGGAGCTGGACCTTTCCGTGCGCAGCCTCAACTGCCTGCAATCCGCTGGCATTGCGACCGTCGGAGAACTGATTCAGAAGTCTGAGGATGACCTCCTCGGGATCCGCGCGTTTGGGCGGACCTCGTTGGTGGAAGTCGAAGAGAAACTCACGAGCCGCGGGCTTGCCCTCGGCGCCTCAGTCAACGCCTGACCACTCACGCACACTCGACCACACCCTGCACGACGGACCGGTTCACAGATTGGGCCGACTGGCCCTGATGGAGCACTGACATGCGTCACAAGATCGCTGGAAAGCAACTCTGCCTCGAGAGCGACCACCGCCGCGCCATGCTGCGCAACCTGGCGGCCGGTCTCTTCGAACACGGCCAGATCGTCACCACGCTTCCGAAGGCGAAGGCCGTCCAGCCGTTCGTCGAGAAGCTCATCACCGCGGCGCGCAAGCGCTCGCTCGCCTCCCGGCGCCAGATCACGGCGAAGCTCACCGACCGCAAGGTGTTCGCGTGGGTGGCCGACAAGAACGTGAAGGAGGAGCGCAAGAAGTCCGACTTCTGGGAGCTCCCCAGCAAAGGCGACATCTCCTTCAATCGCTACGGCGAGCTGAAGAAGGCCCCGCGCCTGGTGCAGCACCTCATGACCAAGGTCGCGCCGCTCTTTGAGGGGCGCGCCGGCGGCTACACCCGCATCGTCAAGTTGGACAAGCGCCGACTCGGCGACGCGACTGACCTGGTGCTGCTGCAGCTGGTGGGGCGCGAAGTCGGTGCGCAGGTGTCCGGCGGACAGAGCGGCCGGCGAAAGCAGGCCGACAAGCGTTCGGCGTTTGCCTCCAAGCGCCGCAAGGGCGCGACGGCAGCCGCCGCCGCTCCCGAGACCGATGCCGGCGCGGCGCCCGCGGCCGACGCTTGATGTGGGAGTCCCGCCTCCTGGCGGGTGAGTACTGTAGAAAGTCCAGAGAGGACCCCTCAGGGGTCCTCTCTTTTCATTCACCGTGCGCCGATAGACTTTGCCTCGATGCGGCAGACGTGCGACCAATTGGAAGCAAAGGCCATTGAATCGCTTGGCCAGGTTGCCAGCGCCGCGGCGCTGGAGGCGTGGAGGGTGGATTACCTCGGGGCGAATGGGGCGATTCGAGACCTCATGAACCAGTTCAAGGGTGCACCCAAGGACCAGAAGCCAGCGCTGGGGAAGCGGCTCAATGAGCTGAAGGGCGCGCTGGAGGAAGCGTTTGAATCCCGCAAGTCATCGATGGAGCCCGCGGCGGCCACTGCGGGGCTGGATGTGACCGAGCCGGGGGTCGAGGTGGGGCTCGGTCGCCGGCACCCGATCTCGCGGACGATTGATGGAATCGTGGATGCGTTCCGCATGATGGGATTTCAGGTCGTGGACGGTCCCGAAGTGGAGGACGAGTGGCACAATTTCACCGCCCTCAACATCCCAGAGGGCCACCCGGCGCGAGAGCGCACGGACAACTTCTTCATGCCAAGCATTGGCGGCGTGGCGCGGTTGCTGCGGACGCAGACCAGCACGGTGCAGATCCGCGCGCTGGAGTCCATGCCCTTGCCGCTCAAGGTGGTCGCCGTGGGCCGGGTGTACCGCCCCGACACGCACGACGCGACGCACTATTCGATGTTTCACCAGGTCGAGGGGCTCTCTGTCGACCGGGGCGTGTCGATGGCGGACCTCAAGACGACGCTCATCCAGTTCGCGCACGCGTACTTTGGCGAGGAGGCAGAGGTTCGCATGCGACCCAGCTTCTTCCCGTTCACGGAACCAAGCGCCGAGGTGGACATGAAGATGCAGATCAAGGGGCAATGGCAGTGGGTGGAGATCGGCGGCTGTGGGATGGTGGATCCGGCCGTCCTGCAAGCGGTCGGTGTCGACCCAGAAGCGTGGACCGGATTCGCCTTCGGCCTGGGGGTGGAGCGCATCGCCATGCGAAAGCACGGCATCGCCGACATCCGTTGGCTCTTTGAGAACGACGCACGGTTCCTTCGGCAGTTTGGGTGAGTCTTCGCGGTTGCGCACCAATGGCACAACCCCCTGACTCCGTCAGGGGCCCCTGAAAGATGGCGCGCGCTTGGATGTGTGTCCCGAAGTCCCGATCATCCGAAAGGGCTCGTTCACTTCCGGTCGCATGGAACGCACGACCGACGGGAGAGAGACTCAGGGCGTGCGTGTGCGCAGGGGAGTTGGTGGCGCAATTCAACGCGCTGCGCGAGGAGGAGGATCGCGCCGCTCAGGTCGTGTACTCGGCGTTGAACTCCACATACGCCTTGGTGAGGCCGCAGGTGAGGAATCGATCCGCTCCCCCGCCGCAGTGGAGGTCGATCTCCAGCGCGACATGGGCCGACGAGAATGCACGGCGGAGCTGTTCACGCGGCGTTGCGGCGGGCGCACCGTCCGTGAAGAGCGGCAGGCCGTTCGCGGTGACGCAGGCCCTTGCGGGGTCGAACGCCACGCCAGCGCGGCCCATCGCGGCCAGGATTCGTCCCCAATTTGGATCGCCGCCTGTGATCGCCGTGCGAACGAGCAGGCTCTGGCCCACGGTGCGGGCCACCTGCAGTGCGTCGGCTGGTGTGGGGGCGCCACGCACCACGATTTCCAGCCCGCGCTCGTAGCCCTCGGCATCCATGACCACCTGCCGTGCGAGGGAGAGCGTGACTGAAGTGAACGCCTCTTGCAGCGCGGTCTCGTCGATCGTGGGACCGGCGCCCGATGCCAATGCGAACACCGCGTCATTCGTGGAAGTGTCGCCGTCGATGGAGATGCGGTGGAAAGAACGATCAACCGCCGCCCGCAAGAGCCGATCCAACGCAGCGGGGTCCAGGGTTGCGTCCGTCGTGATCGCACCGATCAGCGTGGCCATGTCCGGGTGGATCATTCCCGCGCCCTTGACCACGCCGGTGACGGTTGCGGATCGATCCTGCGAATCAGTCACTCGGACGGATGCCGTCTTCGTGTGTGTGTCGGTGGTGAGGATGCCGGTGGCGAATGGGTCGACGGAGCCCGCCGCCAGCCTTGTGAGGAGTCCGGGGATGGCAGAGGCGATCTTGTCCGTATCCAGTTGCACGCCGATCACACCGGTCGAGTTGTGCAGGACTTCGAAGGGTTGGAAGCCCAACGCGGCGGCGACGGAGGCGGTGACCAATGCCGCTCGACGATCTCCCTCAGGCCCGGTGGCGGCGTTGGCGCAGCCGGAGTTGACGAAGAGGGCGCGGCAGCGACCCTGCGCCGAGGCCAGGTGCGCGCGCGAGAGTCGAACGGGAGCTGCCTGCACGATGTTTCGCGTGAAGACGGCCGCGCTGGCGGCGTGAGGCCCGTCGCAGATGAGCAGCGCAACGTCCGGTCGTCCCGAAGGCTTGAGCCCGGCAGTGCCGCCGGAAGCACGAAACCCCGCTGGCCACTGGCGCGGCGCGGCCTGGTCAGTCATCGTCGATGTCATAGGGGGATGTCGTGCACCATCGCGACTTCGTCGCAGCAGGTGTTGCGAGGGCACTTGGCGCAGTCCTTGAGCACCTTGTCGGGAAGGCTGTTGACGCTCACTTGCTTGAACCCGCACTTCCCAAAGAAACTGGGCGCGCGGGTGAGCACGAAGACGCGCGGGATGCGCAGCTCAGCCGCCCAGTCGAGGAAGTATCGAACAAACTTCTTGCCGATCCCGGAGCCGTGGGCTTCTGGGAGCAGCCCCAGCGAGCGAATTTCGGCCAGTTCAGGCGTGTAGATGAGGAGCGAGCCACAGCCGACGACTCGATTGCCCTTGCACGCGACGCCGAACTCGTGCAGGCACTCCAGGATCTCTTCTTGCGAGCGGGGAAGGTGCTCACCCAGCCTGGCCCAGTGTTCAACGATTGCGGCGATGCCCGGGACATCAGCCACACTGGGGACCCGCAATTCCACTTCACCGTCGGAGAGCTCGAAGGACCGACGGCCCGCCAGCGCGCGGCGCGTGCCGGCGATGCCCTCCACCACGCGCGCGGGAGCGGTGCCGCCAGGAACATCGCGCTTGGAGAGCGCCTTCTCCACCGTGAGCGCGACATACACATCGTCGCCGATCTTGGGTTCCACGCTGGCCATCTGTTCCACCGCGAGCCCCTCGAGTGGCTTGTGCTCGGCAAGTGCCGTGCGGACAAGGCGCCCCGTGGTGTGGTGAGCGTCTCGGAAGGGGATCCCCTTGGCGACCAAGTAGTCCGCCAGTTCCGTCGCGTTGGAGTACCCGCCCTGCGCGGCGGTCCTGGCGATCTCTCGGTTGACCTTGAGTCCATCCAGGACACGCGGCACCATGCGCAGGCACATGGAGAGCTGGCGCATCGCGTCAAAGAGCCCCTCCTTGTCCTCTTGCAGGTCCTTGTTGTAGGCGAGTGGGAGTCCCTTGAGCGCCACGAGGATGGAGACAAGGTGCCCGATCTGCCGGCCGGTCTTCCCGCGGATGAGCTCCAGTGCATCGGGGTTCTTCTTCTGCGGCATCAGGCTGGAGCCGCTGGTCACGCCGTCGGGGAGCTCCACGAAGGACGCTTCCGCCGAGGAGTAGAAGATGAGGTCTTCTGCGAATCTAGAGAGATGGACGGCACAGAGCGCAATCGCCGCGAGCGTCTCCACGACGAAGTCGCGATCGCTCACGGCATCCAGCGAATTGGCGGTGGGGCCATCAAAGCCGAGCCGTTCCGCCAGCGCGACGCGGTCGATTGGGTAGGTAGTGCCAGCCAGTGCGCCAGACCCGAGCGGGCATTGCCCGGCGCGTTGTGCGGCGTCTTCCAAGCGGTCTCGGTCTCGCAGGAGCTTCTCGGCGTAGGCCAGGCACCAGTGCCCAAAAAGAACCGGCTGCGCGCGCTGCAGGTGCGTGTAGCCGGGGAAGACCGTCTCGCGCTCGCGGTCGGCCAGCGCGAGGAGACTGGTGATGGTGGAATCGATCTCCTCCAGCCGCACGCCGATCTCGCGGCGCACCCAGAGTCGCAGGTCGGTGGCCACTTGGTCGTTGCGGCTGCGGCCGGTGTGCAGCTTCTTGCCAAGGTCGCCCAGGCGAGCCACCAGCTCGCGCTCCACCCACGAGTGGACATCCTCGTCGTTGGCGTCGCGGATCAGTTGCGGCGCAGCCTCCAGAGTGGAGAGGATCTCCGTCAGAGCAGTGCAGATACGAGTGCACTCCTCAGGCGTGAGGACGCCCGCGTCGCGAATGGCCTCTGCCCACGCCACGCTTCCTTCGATGTCCTCGCGTACGAGGAGGCAGTCGAAAGGAAGGCTGTCGTTGAACTCACGAAAGAGGGGGTCGGCCTCCTGCGCGAATCGACCCGAGTAGAGCGTGGTGGCGGATGCGGGAGTGGGTGGCGTCGTCGTCGCGGACGACTGGGGCGTGCTCACGCGCAGCCACCGTGGCCGCAACCGCAGGAGCCGTGGGAGGCAGTGTGTGAGGGCTCATTCGCCTGCGCGTTGAGGGCGCGGATGCGCGACGGCAGTGAGAAGAGTCGAATGAAGCCCTCGGCGTGGTGCTGGTCGTAAACCTCGTCCTCGCCAAAGGTGGCGAAGGCGTGGGAGAAGAGGCTGTGCGGACTACGACGGCGGCAGGCCGTGGCGGAACCCTTGAAGCACCGCACGACCACCTCGCCGGTGAGCACTTCGGACATCGACTCGAACGAGGCCCAGATCGATTCGCGCAGCGGCGTGAACCAGGTGCCGTTGTAGATGATCGACGCAAACTCGTGCGCCAGTTTCTCGCGGAAGTGGAGCGTGTCGCGGTCGTAGACCAACTGCTCCAGACCGCGCAGCGCCTCCGTGAGGATGGTGCCGCCCGGGGTCTCGTAGACGCCGCGGCTCTTCATGCCGACGAGGCGGTTCTCGCACAGGTCCACGCGTCCCACGCCGTGGCGTCCGGCGATGTCATTGAGCGCTTCGAGGAGCGCCACGGGATCCAGTTCCTTTCCGTTGACGGTGCAGGGGAAGCCGCGATCAAACTCGATGTGGACATCCTCGGGCGTGGACGGCGCGTCCACGGGGTTGGCGGTGCGCATCCACACGCCGTCGTTGGGCGCGTTCCACGGGTCCTCCAGCTCTGCGCCCTCGTGAGAAATGTGCCAGAGATTGGCATCGCGCGAGTAGATCTTGGTGGCGCTCGCGGTGGTGGGAATGTTGCGAACCCGCAGGTACTCCAGCATGTCCTCGCGGCTGCGCAGCGACCAGTGTCGCCACGGCACAATGACCTTGAGGTGCGGCGCGAGCGCTGCGTAGGTGGCCTCGAAGCGCACTTGATCGTTGCCCTTGCCGGTGCATCCGTGGGCGACGGCATCGCAACCGGTCTCCAGTGCGACACGCACTTGGGCGCGCGCGATGCAGGGCCGCGCGATGCTGGTCCCCATGAGGTATCGGCCCTCGTAGACCGCACCGGAGATCGCCATCGGGAAGGCGAACTCCTCCAGGAACTCCTCGCGGAGGTCCATGACATGGCACTCGCTGGCGCCGGTGTCCTTGGCCTTCTTCTCGATGCCCACAAGTTCGGCGGAGCCCTGGCCGACATCGGCAACGACTGCCACCACCTCGCAGCCCGTGTTCTCCACGAGCCAGGGGATGACGCAGCTGGTATCCAGGCCGCCGGAATAGGCAACGGCGATCTTGGTGCAGGCGGGGAGATTGTGCTTCACGGTGTTGGTGGCGGATGGCATGGCTGGTGCAGTCGATGAATGGAGAGACGGGGCGGGTCGATCGCGTGCGGTCGGTCAGTGAGTCGCGGTCGGGGCAAGGAGGTGGAGAAGGAGTGACGCCTGCGCGTGCATTCGATTCTCCGCTTGGTCAAACACGATAGAGGCTGGCGAGTCCATCACCGAATCGGTGACTTCCTGGCCTCGCTTGGCGGGCAGGCAGTGCATGAATCGAGCCTGCGGGCCAGCGATGGCCATGAGGCGATCGTTCACCTGGAAGGGCTCCAGCGCCGCGCGCTTGGCTTCGCCGTCTGTTTCGCCCATCGAGACCCAGACATCCGCGTACACCGCGGTGACGCCGGCGATGGCATCAAGATCATTGCTGAGCGTGATGGTGGCTCCGGTGCGCATCGCGCGTCCCTGCGCCTTCGCGGTGATCGCCGCGTCCGGCTCCAGCCCCTTGGGCGTCACGACCGTGATGCGCGAGCCCAGTGCCGCGGCACACTCCATGAGCGAGTGGCAGACATTGTTGCCGTCGCCCACCCAGGCCAGGTGGATGCGCGCGGGATCGGGTTGCAACGCAAGGAGCGTCTGGAAGTCCGCCAGCGCCTGGCAGGGGTGGTGACGATCGCAGAGCGCGTTGATGACCGGGACGTGCATGGACTCGCAAAGACCCTCGATCACCGAGTGCTTCATGACGCGAGCCACGAGGCAATCGACGAACCGCTCCATGTTGTGGCCAAAGTCGGCCAGCGTCTCGCGCACGCCTAGCGGGCTGTTCTGTTGGTCCAGGTAGATGACCGAGCCGCCAAGTCGCTGGAATCCCACTTCGAAGGAGACGCGCGTGCGCAGCGAGGCCTTCTCGAAGACCAACGCCATCGCGCGGCCCGACATCGCGTGCGACCACGGTGCGTAGCCCTGCGTGCGCAGGCGCTCGGCGAGTGCGATGATCGAGCGGACCTCGCCACCGGTGAGGTCCAGGATGCGGGCCAGATGCTTGGAGCCGAGCGAGAACTTGGGTTCGGTCAGCGTGGATGGGGTCACGACAGTGGTCATGCGGTTACCTCCTGCGGCCGGGCGGCCGCGCATGTGGGACAGGCGATGGTGGTCCCCGCCGCATGCCCTTGGGCCAGTGCGGCGAGTGCGTCGGCATCCTGCCACGAGGCGATGGTGACGGGCGCGCCGCTCGCTGCCGCTGCGGCGAGGGCCCCCTTCACCTTGGGCACCATCCCGCCATGGATGATGCCGAGCGAGATCCATTCATCGATGTGGGCGGCGTCCAGCGAGGTGGCAACCGTGCCATCCGGACCACGGATGCCTGCGACATCCGTGAGTAGCGCCAATCCGCGTGCGCCAAGGACCGACACCAGCGCCGCCGCTGCATCGTCGGCATTCACATTGAGGAGGGCGCCGTTGCGAGTGGCTCCGATCGAAGCGATGACCGGCAGCGTGCCCGCAGCGAGAATCGCGCGCACGACCGTGGGATCGCCGCCAACGACGCGACCCACCTCGCCAACTTCGAGAGAGGGGTCAACTCGTTCACATGCAGCGAGGGCGCCGTCCAGCAGTCGCATGCCCTGTGCGTTGACTCCGCGCATGAGAAGGCCGGAGACAAGCGTCGCGTTCACGGTCCCGCCAAGCACGCCAGCGATCACGGGCATCTGCTCTGGGGGAGTGACGCGAATGCCATGCCGCTTCATCGTGGTCATGCCCAGCGCCGTGAGCGCGCGCTCGATCGCAGCGCCGCCGCCGTGCACCAAGACGACGGAGCCGGGCTGGGCACGGTGCATCGCGGCAACGGCGTCCAACATGCGGCCAAGCGAGGTGGCGTCGTCCAGCACCGCGCCGCCCACCTTGATGATGATTGGTTGCAAGGGATGCGAGCGCCGAGTCATGCCACGCTCCCTTCCAGGGGCACAGTCGCTGGCGCACCCAAACGCGCATGCACCGGCCCAAGGCCCGCCGTCACCGGCAAGCCATGCCGAAGATTGAAGCAGTGGATGGCCTGGCCGGCGGCGCCCTTGACAAGATTGTCGATGGCACTGGTGATGACCGCATGGCGACGGCGCTCGCAGGCCTTCACGCTCAGCTGGCACATGTTGGTCCCTCGCACGGCGGCCACGGATGACCATGTCCCGGCGGGCAGCGTGTGCACGAAGGGACTGTGGGAGTAGGCAGCACACCAGGCGGCGCGGATGTCGGACTCCTTGCACGCGGGCATCAGGGGTACATGGATCGTGGACAGAATGCCTCGATCAAACGGTCCCAGGTGCGGCGTGAAGATGACCTCGGCGCCGGAGTGTTCGATGATCTCTGGCTCATGGCGATGCGAGAGGACGCCATACGCCTGCTGGCTCACCTCGCAGAAAAGATTCTTGAGGGTGGGGTGTCGCCCAGCGCCACTCACTCCCGAGGTGCTGTCGATGATGATGCGCTCGTGCACATCGATGATCCCGGCGTCAACCAGCGGACGGAGAGCGAGGATCGCCGAGGTGGGATAGCAGCCGGGCACCGCGATGAGGTCTGCTGCCCGAATGGAGTCGGCGTTGAGGTCCGCCAGCCCATAGGCCGCCGACGACAGCAGTTCTGGCGAAGGGTGCTGGAAGCCGTAGTGCGCCGGATACGCCGCCGCATCTCCCAGGCGAAACGCCGCCGAGAGGTCAAGCACTACGCACCCGGCTTCAAGCAATGCCGGGGCGAGCTGCGCGCTGGCCTCGTGCGGAGTGGCCAGGAAGACGGCACGAGCGCCTGACTCCAGAATTTCCTCTGGCGTTCCCTCAAGGATCGGCAGGTCCAGCACGCCGGCAAATCGCTGGAACGAATCTCCAAACGCGGAGCCATCACCGCTCTTGCCGCGCGACCCAAAGAGGCCCGCGATGTGCGCGTTGGGGTGGCCCAGCAATCGCTCGCAGAGCTCGGCACCGGTGTATCCGGCGGCGCCGACCACGGCAACGGGAATGGACTCTGTGTGGTGATTCATAGGGAATCCGACTTAGCGGTGGGCCACCGCGCGCGGAGTGTCGCGTGAGGAACCCCGTGGCAACTCGGCTGACGCACCCAGTGCTGCAGCGATCTTCGCTGCCGATCGCGCGTCTCTGGTGGCGATGAAGAGGCAGTCATCGCCGGCGATGGTGCCCAATGCGCCACGAAGCGACGAGTCATCGGGCGACGCGTCGATGGCCACTCCAAGGATGCTGGCTTGACCGGGCGCGGTCTTCAGGACAACGATCGTGCCGCCCACCTCGACGCTGACCAGGGTGTCTCGAAGCACGCGATGGAGGTCCGGTCGCGTTGATGCGTTCACCTCGCCCGGAAGGACATACCCATCGGGACCCTTGAGGATGCCAAGCTCCGCGAGGTCCCGGCTGAGCGTGGCCTGCGTGACTTCCACCCCACGGGACCGCAGCGCCGCAGCCAATTCGGCCTGGCTGTACAGATTGCCGGCGCCGATGAGGCGCGCAATCAAGTGGTGGCGGGGGAGGCGGGCCGACATGAGTGCATGATTATACAACACTCTGCATAAATGTCAAGTCATCCACAGTACCCCCGGGGTTCAGGCCTGCGGGGTCGTGCCAGTGCCAGTGCCAGTGGCAGCTCGGCAGCCGGGTGCTCGCGTGCGACCTGCGCGGAGATCGGGCGTGGGCTAGGGGTGTCCAGGAGCGAGGCTTGCCACCGTCCTCAGGGCAACCGCCTCGGCGACTTTGATGCCGTCAACCGCAGCGGAGAGAATGCCGCCCGCATAGCCCGCACCTTCGCCAGTGGGAAACAAGCCGAGCGTGTTCCGGCTCTGGAAGTCCGCGTCGCCACGCGTGATGCGAATGGGCGATGATGTCCGCGTTTCCACGCCGGTCAGCATGGCGTCCGCGAGATCGAAGCCCTTGAGCTGCTTTGCAAACGCGGGGATCGCTTCTCGGATCGCGTCAATGGCAAACGCCGGAAGCGCGCCCGCAAGGTCGCAAGGATGCACGCCCGGGGTGTAGGACGGCGTCACGCTCCCAAACGCCGTCGACGCCCGTCCCGCGAGGAAATCGCCGACGCGTTGACCGGGAGCAAAGTAGTTCGATCCACCAAGTGTGAACGCGCGCGACTCAAGTTCGCGTTGCAACGCGATGCCGGCGAGCGGCCCGTCAGGGAAGTCGACTTCAGGCGTGATTCCCACCACGATGCCAGCGTTCGCATTGCGCTCGTTGCGCGAGTACTGGCTCATCCCGTTGGTGACCACGCACCCGTGTTCCGACGTCGCGGCCACGACGGTGCCGCCCGGGCACATGCAGAAGCTGTAGACGGAACGGCCATTGCTGGCATGATGGACGAGCGAGTAGTCCGCGGCGCCGAGAAAGGGATGCGAGGCCTGTGCCCCGTAGCGGCATGCATCGATGAGTGACTGCGGGTGCTCGATGCGGAAGCCGATCGAGAATGGTTTCGGTTCGATGAAGACGCCGCGCGCATGCAGCATGGCAAAAGTGTCGCGTGCGCTGTGGCCAACGGCGAGGATGACATGGTTCGCAAGGATCCGCTCGCCGCCTGCGAGAGTGATGGCGCACACCCGCTGCGTGCGTTGCGCACCGTCGCCAATCGGTTCGCACTCGATGTCATCGACGCGGCTCTCGAAGCGAATCTCGCCACCGAGCGCGAGGATGGTCGCGCGCAACTTCTCAACCATGCTCACCAGGCGGAAGGTTCCGATGTGCGGCTTGCTGGCGAACAGGATCTCGTCGGGCGCGCCCGCGTCGACAAACTCGCGAAGAACCTTGCGCCCGTAGTGCTTCGGATCCTTGATTTGGCTGTAGAGCTTGCCGTCGGAAAAGGTTCCCGCGCCACCCTCCCCGAACTGTGTGTTGGACTCGGCATTCAAGACTCCCTGGCGCCACATGCAAAAGGTGTCCTTCGTCCGATCGCGCACGCACTTGCCGCGCTCTAGCACGATGGGCTTGAATCCACTCTGCGCCAGGATGAGTGCAGCGAACAAGCCCGCGGGTCCCAGGCCAATCACCAGTGGTCGTTCGGCGGCGGGGAGGTTGGCTGGCGCGTGCGCGACTGGCTTGTACCGCATGTCAGGCGCGATGCTCACGCGCCGGTCCTGCTTGAGCCGATTCAGGACCCTCGCTTCATCAGTGACTGTGCAGTCGAGCGTGTACACGAACACGATCGCACTGCGCTTGCGCGCGTCGACGCCGCGACGGAAAATGTCAATGGAGTGCACGTCCGTCGACGGCACGCCGAGTCGCGAGAGCACTGCCGCACCGATCGCCTCGGGAGCGTGGTCAAGCGGGAGGACGACTTCGGTCAGGCGAATCATCGGGCTGGAACTGTAGCGCGTGGCGAGATCCGTCGCCTCGGACGCGGCGTCTACGACTTCCCGAAACACCATCGAGTGCTCGGTGAGGTCACCCCGTCGGCCGATGTGATCGCGGTAGCGCTTGCGGGCCGCGACCGACTCCGCCTGCAGCCAAGCGGCGCGTACGCCGCCAACCTGCTTGGGCTCAGCGAGCAGGTTCCGGCGAGGGTTGTATTCCTCACCGACGGCGCCACGCGCGCAGTGCGGATCGGCCGTACCACCATTGAGATACGTCGGACAACTCCGCGAAACATGGCAACTGCGGGTCGCTTGAGTGGGATCTTGATTCAAGCGCTTCGCGCGCTCGGCAAGCGCAGTGTCACGCCGCAGCGGATCGCGCACCTGAATAGGACGATCCCGGCGGCGGAACGGCGCGCCCTGCTCAAGGACCTGTGTTTTGCTCCGGCGTGGATGCATCCGATGTTCCGAAACCTGGCTGGAGATGGACGGTGAGGATTGCCTTCCTAGGACTTCCGGTGGCGGAGCAAAGGCTGTACATCGAGGAGGTCGCCGCGCGCCGTGGCGTATCGGCAGTCATCATCGAGAAGGACTTCTGGGTGTGCTGGTTGCTTGCGGTCCTCTTCCGCAGCGAATTCGCGGGAAGCCTCGTCTTCAAGGGCGAAGGCGCGGAGACAGACCTGCTGTTTCATTACCCCTCGGTACTTCCGAGCGGCTTCGAATACATCCGGAGGTCTGTGAAGCTCGAGTTCGGCTCGCGGCGCACCCCTCGGCCAAAGCGGCATTGGCGATGACCGACCTGCGCGATCGGGTCGTGGCCTGGAAGGAGCGCTACTTCCACTCGGCGTGGGCCAGATATGACCTCGCACGGCCCGGCTCATTCCAGTTGCTTCCAGCGCCGTCGCGCATCAGGGACATCATGCGGGACTACGAGGCAATGCGCGAGATGTACCTGGCGGAGAGGTGTGGCATGGCGTCGTCGCCGAGGCTCAGCGGACATCTAGACCTCTGAAACGGTGGAATAGAGCGGGTTAACGCTCTCTTTCCACCAATTCAGAGCCTCAGTGCGTTGGGGCGTGCGGCACTGGCAGCGCCAACCTACGACTGCCCGTCCGCGCCTGCGTCGCCAGTTGCACCATCAGGCCCAGCGTCGGTCAGGTCGGTCAGGACCTCGACACCCTGATTGTCGTGCTCGACATGGTCGTCATCATCGTCGTGGTCCGGCTCTGGATTCTCGGTGACTGCGCGCGAGGCGGCGATCGCAGCCTCGGCGGCCTTCGACTCGCGACGCTTGTACTGATCCACCTTGGACTTGTCGGGCGCCATGATCATGTTGAGCCGGCGGCCGTTGAGCCGCGGGACCAGCTCCACCTTGGCGAGGTCGGAGAGTTGCGTGGCCACATTCTGCATGCGCTCCAGGCCCTTGCTCTGGAACTGCATCTCACGGCCGCGGAAATTCTGCACGATGAGGACCTTGTGGCCCTCGAGGAGGAACCCGCGCGCCTGGCGGATGCGGATCCCGATGTCATGCGGGTCGATCTTCATCGATCGACCGAGGCGCACTTCCTTGAGTTCCTGCGTCTTGCTCTTCGCGCGGTTGGCACGCTCCTGCTTGGAGGTCTCGTACTTGTGCTTCCCGTAGTCCATGATCTTGCACACGGGAGGGCGCACATCGGGGGCAATCTCCACCAGGTCGAGGCCGGCCTCGTAGGCCTGCCGACGGGCCTCGTCGGTTTCGACGATGCCCACCATCTCGCCTGTCTGGTCGATCAGGCGGATCGGCGTGATGCGAATGCGGTCGTTCATGCGCGGGCCTGGAGGCGCCGCATCGCGTCGGGGTCCGCGAGGGCCGCCAAATCCACCTGGGCGCGAACCTGGGGGGCCGGAAGGTCTGAATCCGCCCGGACGAGCTGGGTAACCGCTAATAAGAACAATCTCCTTCAGCCGGCAGGTTGGATGCGACCGCAACCGCCGGGCCGGTGCCGGCGGTGGGTGTCTTGAACACATTCAGGATGGTGGGCAGGAGCCACCGCCTGCTGGTCACAGCAGGGGTCCGATGATGAGCATCATTCGTGGGCAGTTCCTGACATCGCCAAGGTGAGGCATCAGCCTCGTGACGGGAAATGTACCGCATCCCGGGTAAGAGGCAAGCCAAATGGGAGAACGGCCCGAGCGATTTTCCACTCCCGAGGCGGTCATCCGGCAGAAACTGCGGGGAATGCCGCCGAAAGCGAGGTTGCCCCGCGGGACCGGACTTCTTCGGAGAGGCCCGCGACGAAGGTGTCCAGCGGGAGTGTTCCTAGATTGTCCTGCTTCCCACGCATGCGGACCGAGACGGCGCGCGCCTCGGCGTCCTTGGGGCCAACGATGACCATCCAAGGGAGTTTCTCCTCGGCGGCAACTCGGATCTTGCCTTGGACGCGCTCGTTGGAGTCGTCCAGCGTGGCACGAATGCCGGCAGCCTTGAGTGCAGCGAGGACCTCGCGGCCGTAGGCGTCACTCTTCTCGGAGATGGTGAGCACGCGGCACTGTTCGGGGCTGAGCCAGGTCGGGAAGGCGCCGGCGAAGTGCTCAATCAACACGCCCACAAATCGCTCCATGCTGCCAAAGGGCGCGCGGTGGATCATGACAGGCCGGTGCGGCTTGTTGTCAGCACCCGTGTACGAGAGGTCGAATCGGATTGGCAGGTTGTAATCCACTTGCACCGTGCCCAGCTGCCAGCTTCGGCCGATGACATCCTTCACGACGAAGTCGATCTTGGGCCCGTAGAACGCGGCCTCGCCGGGTTCTTCCGAGAAAGGGACGCCAAGCGTGCGTGCGGCGTTGCGGCACGCGTCCTCGGCCTTGTCCCAGTTCGCAGCCTCGCCCACATACTTGCTGCTGTCGGGGCCGCGAAGCCCCACGCGAACGCGATAGTCATTCATCCCCAGCGTGCGGAAGATGAGCTTGACGATCGACAGGCAGCCGAGCAACTCTTCGGCGATCTGGTCTTCGCGGACAAAGAGGTGCGCGTCGTCCTGGGTGAAGCCGCGCACGCGGGTCATGCCGCCAATCTCGCCCGATTGCTCCCAGCGGTAGACCGTGCCAAACTCCGCCAATCGCACGGGAAGGTCGCGGTAGGAGTGAGCCTCGCTGGCATAGATCGCGATGTGGTGGGGGCAGTTCATCGGCTTCAGGAGGTAGCCGTCGATCTCGCCCTTCTCCATGCGGTTGACCAGTTCGCCGCAGGTGCAGCCCTCCTTGGCCAGCATCGCCAACTGCTCGTGATCGACGAGCGGTGGGTACTGGCTCTCGCGGTAGTAGGGGAAGTGTCCGCTGGTGCGATAGAGGTCCAGCTTGCCGATGTGCGGCGTGAAGACCTGGTGGTAGCCCTGCTTGCGCAGTTCCTCCGAGATGAAGGTCTGGAGCTCCTGGCGGACCGCGGCGCCCTTGGGTGCCCAGAGGATGAGCCCCGCGCCGACGCGCTCGTCGGTGTGGAAGAGGTGGAGCTGTTTCCCCAGCACGCGGTGGTCGCGCTTCTTGGCCTCATCCAGCTGCGCCAGGTGCGCGTCCAGCTCAGCCTTGGTGGCAAACGCCGTCCCGTAGACGCGCGTGAGCCGGTCGCTCTTCTCGTCGCCCTTCCAGTACGAGCTGGCGATGGACATCACCTTCGCTGCGCCGATGCGACCCGTCGTCGGAACATGGGGACCTCGGCACAGGTCTTCAAAGTGCGTGCCCGGCGTGCCCGTGGCGTACCACGAAAGAGTCGTGGACCCCGCCTCGCACGCTCGCTGCGCGTTGTCCAGCTTGTACTTGCTGCCTTCCGATTCAACGCGCTTCATGCCCTCCGTGGCGGCAAGTTCAAAACGCGTGAAGGGTCGATTCTCGGCCACAATCGACTGCATCTCGGCGTCGATCTTCGCGAAGTCGTCGGAACTGGGGGTTGCGCCTGGCGGGAACGCGATGTCGTAGTAGAAGCCGCCCTCGACCGGCGGGCCGTACACCAACTGGATGCCCGGATAGAGGCGCCCGAGCGCTTCCGCCATGACATGCGCCGCGCTGTGCCGGACCAGAAAGAGCGCGTCATCGTCCACGCTTCCATCGCGCTTCTTGGCGGTCACCAGCGTGAGCGAGCAGTCCTTGCCGATCGTTGTCCCAAGGTCGCACAGCGTCCCGTCGATCTTGGCGCCGAGCGCAGCCTTCGCCAGTCCCGGGCCGATGTCAGCGGCCACCTGGGCGGCGGTCACGGGAGCGTCGTAGCGTCGTTCACTGCCATCAGGCAGGCGGATGCAGGGCATCTGGGGAGGATACTTGGGTGACAGCGTGCTGAGCCGTCGCGGGAGTCACGCGCTTGGCGGCGACTCGCTGCCGGGCTGCGGCTCGCCATCATCAAAGAGCCGCTGCTGCGTGGGTGACTCCTCGGGGATCGCGGCGAGATCCTCGGCCTCTCGCATGAAGTCCTGGAGGTCCTTGAATTCGTAGAGCTCGCTGGCGAAGCGAAGCGCGGCAATGCGATCCAGCCGCCTGAGGGCACGGGCCACGCGCACGCCGATCTCGTGGCTGTCCACTTCCTTCTCGAATTCGCGGTGGAGCGTGTCCTCGATGAACTGAGCCAGCTTGAGCTTGGCTTCCTCGGGGACAGGGCGCTTGCCGCATGCGGTCTGGATGCCTGCCAGGATCTTGGTGCCATTGAAGGGCGTGCGGGTGCCGTCCTT
Source organism: Planctomycetota bacterium (assembly GCA_027618565.1). GTDB lineage: Bacteria > Planctomycetota > Phycisphaerae > Phycisphaerales > SM1A02 > SXOD01. The sequence continues at coordinate 20,755 of JAQCEQ010000027.1, forward strand.
CTTGACCACTACCAAGCGGGCGGTCTTTTCCATCCGCTCGTAGGTGGTGAATCGCTTCTCGCACTTGGCGCATTCGCGGCGGCGGCGCGTGGATTCCCCGTTGTCAGCCTCGCGGCTGTCGATCACCTTGCTCTCGGGGTGGGTGCAATAAGGGCAAAACACGCTGGTGGGATGATCTGCGGGACCTCGGTGCCCGTCAAGGGGCGTTGCAGTGAGGGGCCGAAGTCAGGGTGTGACCAGGGGCGGCGGGCACGCTTCGAACCACACCCTGAGCGTGGCGTGGCCGTCGAGGTCAAACCAGTCCACCTGGAGGTCGATTTCCCGCGCTTGGGTCACCGAGATCGTGGCCTCATGGGGCGTGGCGCCGTGGTGGGTCCAGTCCTCGATGTTCGGGTTGCCGTCGACGAGGACGCGAATGCCGTCGTCGCTCACCGTTTTCAGGAGCCAGCAGCCCGGGGGGAAGAGCACTTTGGCGGTGGCCCGGAAGCCAAAGTTGTCCGCGGGGACTCCCTGGGCAAACGCGCACTCCGAATGTGACCAGAGCGGTGCCGATCCAAGGGAGAAGTTCAGGCCACCCCGCACGGTGTGGTCGGTGGCTGTTGCCGCCGCCTGCTCGAAAGAGGCGGGGTCATCCACTGGATTGGTGGGGAGCGCAAACGCCCGCGTGTGCCAGAGGATGGGAGCGATCACGCCGCTGCGCCGGATCACTTGCGCGCGGTCGCTGCCCCATCGCACGGACAGCGAGTAGGGAAGCACGGCGCTCTCCTGCCCAAGTTCATCCGGTTCCTCGGGTGGCTCGCGATAGACATGAACCGTGTCGGTGTTGATATCGATGGTCGTCCGGATGCCGAATCGACCCAGAACTTGAGCACCCTCGACGCTGGCACCAAGGAGATCAAAGTAGTGCTCATCGATTCCCAGCCCGTGCCTGACCAGGACGGGAGTCACCTGGTTCCACGGTCCCCACTCCGTCATCTGGATGCGCTCGCGACCGGTGAGGGACGAGCGATTGCCAACGGTTCGCCTGAGCGGCGCCAAGGTCTCTACCGCCTTGTTGGCAGCGGCGCGGATCGTGGTCACGCTGTTGGACACCTCGGCGGACGACGGCGAAGGGTGCTCAGCCTGGGTCAGCGGCTGGCCGTTGTCGGTGGCTTCGATGGAGCAATCGACGAACGCATTGCCCGCAATCGTGGTGTCCTTGGTGTCGCGCAGTTCGATGCCAACCGCGCACCGGCTGAAGGTGTTGCCGGAGATGGAGGAGCCGATCGCATCCGTACCGGTCGCGCGCGCCCAGGGCGTGGCGAAGATCGAAGGATCCTCGTCCCACCACAGGACCACGCCGGCGGGGGACTTGGAGACGGTGTTGCGTGCGATGACGCACTGGCGACCGTGCTCAATGTTGACTCCGCCGCGCTCCGCGCCACTGCCGGCCTCGCCGTTGCGCTCAATCGTGTTCTCGGCGATGAACAGGTTTCCCGAGTAGCCGCCCCACACGCCGCATATGGCGTTGCGCGAGATGGTGTTGCCCACCACGCGATTCCGCTCCGAAAAGGTGATCTCCACGCCATGCGCGGCCGCGTCGGAGAAGTCGTTGCCGACCAGCACATTGTCGTTGCAGCCCAGCCCCTTGTGGTCTTCGGGGAGCGGTGAGCCCCGGCCACCCTCGCCCAGCGCCTCGCGGCCGGCGAAGGAGAAATAGCCGTCGCCGCAGTGCGTGGCGGAGTTCTCGGCGAACAGGTTGTTGGACGATTGCTCAAACACCAGGATTCCCGCGGAGTCCTGGCCGCGGTTGTAGATGCCGTGGCTGTAGCCGCGGACGCAGAAATCGAAGGCATTGCGCACGACCGTGTTGCCCGAGCTGCGCCACATCGCCAGCCCCCAGCCGCTCAGGAAGGAGCAGTCGCAGTCCACCACCGCACTGTCGCGCACGCGATCAAGGATGATCCCGTTCTGCGTGTGTCGAGCCGTGATGCCGCGGATCGTGACACCGCCCGCGGACTCCACGCACAGGCCGGCGCCGTAGTTGGTGCGCCACTCCTGCGAGTCGTTCTCGTGGGGCCAGAGCCAGTCGGAGGGGTCCTCGGCGCTGTCAGTGCTCAGGAGCCGCTGCGCAAAGTTGTCGCTCACATTGAGGTTGATGAAGGAGCCGCCGGTGCAGCCTCGCCCCAGGATCCCCACCATGTAGCCCGCCACGCCGCCGTTCTGGAGTGTGACGCCTGGGGCATCGACGACGATTCCGATCCCGCGCAGCCGGTCAGGGGGGGCACCCACGATCGCGCCGTGCAGAGTGCCGCCTCCCAGGTCCACGGTGATGCCCGGTGCCTGGATCTGGACCACGCCGTCGCCGTTGAGATCGGGGATCGCGCCAACGGGGAATACAAGCCGGCACGACTCGCGGATCATCGTGTTGTCGGAGCGGACTTCGACCAGCGGAAGTGTGGTGTCCTGGGGGGACGCGCCTGCGATCTCTCCCGCCGTGGCGGCGAAGGCAAGCAGGAGTGAACCGATTCGCGCCTCGCGCATGTGCCTCAGACCTCTTCGATCTCGCCGACCTTCTTGTCGGCGAGCGCGTCAATGGAGTGCGTGTACTTCTTCGTGAGGTCGTCCACCGATTCCTTGGCGCCGTCGCGCGCGTCGTCAGAGAGCTTGACCTTGGGGTCGTTGTGGAGCTGGTCGATGTGCTTGTTGGCATCGCGCCGGGTGTTCCGGATGGTCACGCGGGACTCCTCCGCCATCTTCTTGACCTGCCCAGACAGCTGCTTGCGCCGATCGGCGCTGGGGGATGGGATATTGATGCGGATCTGGTTGCCTTCCGCCATCGGGTTGAGTCCCAGGCCGCTCTTCTCGATCCCCTTGATGATGTCGCTCTTGGTGCCGGGGTCGAAGGGCTTGACCAGGAGCTGCGTGGCCTCAGGAACGGAGATGGCAGCCAGTTCGCGGAGGTCGGTCGCGCTGCCGTAGTAGTCGACCTTGATGTACTCCAGGAGTGCCGTGGTGGCTCGCCCCGTGCGAAGCCCCCTGAGTTCCTTGGTGAAGTACTCCACGGCCTTCTCCATGGCCTCCTCGCACTCCAGCAGAATGGTGTCGGTGTCCATGGGTGTTCCTTTCTGGGCGCTTCGTGCGACCGGGCGTTCGGGCCGTTGCCCCTGATCCGTCAGGCGCTCACGCGTGTTCCGATCGAGCCACCGGAAACCGCCTTGGCGATGTTGCCGGGAGTCTTGTAGTCAAAGACGACGACGGGGAGCTTGTGCTCCATGCACATCGTCATCGCTGTGAGGTCCATCACGCCCAACTGGCGTTTCAGCGCCTCCCCAAAGGTCAGTCGGTCGAATCGCTTCGCGGCCGGGTGTTTGCGGGGATCCTGGTCGTAGATGCCATCTACCTTGGTGGCCTTGAGGAGGATGCTGGCGCCCAGCTCGATGCCGCGCAGCGCGGCGCAGGTGTCGGTCGTGAAGAATGGGTTGCCGGTCCCCGCGGACAGAATCACCACGCGGCCCTTCTCCAGGTGCCGGATCGCTCGTGCGCGGATGAATGGTTCGGCCACGGCAGGCAGGCTGATGGCGCTCTGGACTCGAGCCTGAAGGCCGCGGGCACCCAACGCTTCTTTGAGGGCGAGCGCGTTGATGACGGTACCCAGCATGCCCATGTAGTCCGCGGTGGACTGATCGATGTGTCCGGTCGCGGCGAGTTGCGCTCCGCGGATGATGTTCCCGCCGCCCACCACGATGGCGATCTGGGCGCCCGTCGAGTGCGCCTGAGCGATCTCGCCGGCGATGAACGCCAGCTCGTCGGGGCAGATGCCAAACTGACCGGGGACGGTGAGGCTCTCGCCGCTGAGCTTGAGGAGAACTCGATTGGGCGTGGTGCTCATCGTCGGGAAGGTGAAGGAGCGTACTACAATCAACCACAGGTCGGCGTCACAATGAAAGTACCTTCCCAGCAGCGGAAATCGACCTCTGGGCGATCACCCGCGAGGCGTTCGCCGTGGTTTCTGTTTCTGCTGGGCGTGATCGTGTCGCTGCCATTCCACGCCCTGTTGGTGGCGATACTTGCGGGGTGGTCCGTGCCCTCGGGCAGCATCGGCAGGTCCGACGAGCCCGCGGTGGACATCGTGGTCGCGCTGGCACCGGTCTCGCGCGACGCCGCGCCAGCGGCGGCGGACACCCCATCCGTGGATACGCAGCCCTTCGTGGAGTCCTCGGAACTGCTGGACCCTGCGCCGCCGAGCATCACGCTAGTGACCGAAGGCGGCGGCCAGTCCATCAGGCCCGCGGGAATCGTCGCGTCGGGTGGCGGTGGCGCGGGAGGCGGTGCCGAAGTCCGGTTCTTTGGCTCAGCTGGAAAGGGGCGGCGGATTGGCTACGCGGTGGACTCGTCGGGAAGCATGCTTGCCGCGGGGCGGCTCATCCGCGCCCGCGCCGAACTGGCGCGATCGATCGGATCACTCCCTGACTATGTCAGCGTGTGCATCGCCTTCTTCAGCGAGGACTGCGTGACGCCGCCGCCGCCGGTGGTGGGGGGCGAGGACATCCGCGGCTTCGTGAAGGCGCGGCCTGAGAAGACCGACGCACTCCGTGCCTGGATGCAGACAGTGTCCGCGAAGGGGGGGACCAGACCCTCCCGGGCGATTCGCCATCTCTTTAACTATCGAGACCCACCCGATGTGATCTTCCTTCTTTCCGACGGCGAGATCAACGAGGAGGAGGTGGAGGCCATCCTCTCGATCAACCGCGCTCGCGGCCCGGCTCCGATCCATTGCATCCTTTTCAATGCCGGCGACTCCGACCAGGGCCAGAGCCTGCAGCGGATTGCGCAGGAAACCGGTGGCACCTTCCGCCGCACGGCGATGGGGGACGGCGGTGGTTGAGGTCAGGGTCTGGACAGCCGGCAGCATCCTCGGATTCGCATGCATCGTCGTCCCCGCCGGGGCGCTTCTTGCTGCGTCACACGGACTCATTCCCGACACGGTGGTGATCCGGCACGTGCAGGAGCCTGTGCAAGGCACGATTCGCCAGTGGGATGGTGCCGGTGTCCTGATCGTGCGCACGGGCGACTCGACACCGACCACGATTCCGTGGACCCGCATCGCGTCGGTCGAAATCGCAGAGCCGGACTCGGACCGCATGGCCGCCATGCGGCGGTGGCTGGAGGCGTCGGATGGACTCTGGCGCGGCCAGCAGCGGCTGGGTCGCGGCGACTTCGAGATGGCGTGCGAGGGCTTTGCCAAGGCAAGCGCACTCTTTCGCGACGATGACGGCGAGGCCGGTCAGTTGCTCATGGAGGGCTGGCTTCGATCAATGATCGGTCGCGGATTGACGGCTGATGACCTCCCGGCGGCGTGGTCGCTTGTCTTGGATGCGGCCGCTCGGCGTGTCGGATCCAAGCAACCAGATGCCTTCGAGCAGCTCCACGATCCGATCGCGGACGGGTTCGGATTGGCGCCCAGCGTGCCTCCGTTGTTTGTGCCGGCGAAGCTGGCGGAGGCTGCGATCGCTGCCGTTCCTGGGGGCACGGGCGGTGCCGCCGCGCAGGAGGCCCTCCGGTCGCGCGTCCTGGCGATCGCCGCAGCCGAGGCGGGCGGCGAGGGATCGACTCGCGCAAAGAAACCGGCGAAGGCGAGTGATCGCGACGGATCCGTGGAGTGGGTGGCGACAATGGATCTCCTGGATCTCTGGATCAAGGGACTCTCTGGCGACGACCGGGCGAGGTCGGACGCCCGAGAGCGACTTGGGGCGATGCCTCTCACGCACGAATGGCAGCGGGCGTGGGCTGCGTTGGCTCGCGCGAGGAGTTGGGAGCGAGAGGGCGATGGCACCGGAACTGGCGAGGCCGTGCTGGCGTATGTGGAGGCCGCGGAAATCGCCTCGGAGAAGGAGCCCGGACTGGCTCGACTGTCGGCACAACAGGCTGCGCGCGTGCTCCGCGGCATGGGTGACAACGCAGCGGCAGAGCGCGTGATCGGGGCGTACGCTCCCGGCACCATGGAAGGATCGACGAAGCAATGATGCCACTGGTTCACGGGCCCGGATTGGTCGCCGCCACGCTTGCGATGGCTGACGCCACCTTGGAGGGCAACGCAACGAACACCCTCATCAAGTATGTCATCGGGGGAGGATGGATCGGCGGGGTGATCGTGTTGATGAGCATCGTGGCGCTGGCCTTGGCGATCGCGACGGGGCTGCAGTTGCGGCTCTCCGTCCTGGTGCCGCAGGATCGAGTCAAGAAGTTGCGTTCGCTGGTGGCGAGCGGCGACTTGGCGACCGCACTCAAGGCCTGCAAGCATCCCGAGAACGACTGCTATGTCTTCCGGATCGCCGGTGCCGCCCTGGAGCGCGCCACTCGGGGCGTCTTTGGCGGGATCGATGCTCGGCATGCGGCGGAAGAGGAGGGTGAAGCACAGACCATGCGGCTGTTTCGATTGGCGGAGCCGCTGGCCGTCATCGCGGCCATCGCACCTCTCCTGGGGCTCTTGGGGACGGTGCAGGGGATGATCGGCGCCTTTGAGACGGTGGCCACGCAGGCGGTGGGAGACACCGGCTATTACGAGCGGCTCGCCGCCAACATCTCCGTGGCCTTGATCACGACCTTCCAGGGGCTGGTCGTGGCGATCCCATGTCTGGTCTTGCACAGCTGGTATCGGTCCAAGATCGAGAACGCAGCGAACGAGGTGGGCGCGATCGTGGATGGCATCCTGAGCGTCACGGAGCGTGCCAGCATGTCCCCGGAGGCTGGACACGCGTGAGGTTTGCCAGGCATCGAGCGCTGTCGCCCGCACCGGACATGACGCCGATGGTGGATGTCGTCTTCCTGCTCCTCATTTTTTTCCTCACGACGACGCAGATGGCGCAGTCCGCCCGCAGCGCCGTCGACCTTCCGGAGGAGGAGGGTGAGGAGGGGGATCTGGTCGCGCGTTCGGCGCTGGTGGTCAACATCGATGCGAGCGGCTCGTACATCGTGATGGACGATGCTCGCAGCCCCAGCGAGCTGAACTCGCTGGCCCGCGAGGCGGCGTACCTCAATCCTGGCGCGATCCCCATCATCCGCGCCGACCGGCGGGCGCCGGCGAGCCGACTGAACTTCGTTGTCGAGACGCTTCGTGACGCCGGATTCACCGCCGTGCGACTGGCCACGGCGCCGGAGGGTCGCTGATGCGCTTTGCCTCGCACGCGCTCCGGCGCCGGTCGCGATCCACCGTTCTTGGGCTCACCAGCATGATCGACGCCACCTTCCTGCTGCTGGCGTACTTCATCTTCACTTCCGGCATGCAGCGTCCCGAGAGCGACCTTCGTGCGCAGACGGCGACGGAGTCCGACCGTGCCAGCGGCGCGGCGATGCTCGAACCGCAGGTCGTGGATGTGCTTCCCGGCGCGGCTGGCGGGGCGGTCTTCCGGCTTGGTGTCGTGAACCATTCAGATCGCCAATCCCTGGAGACGGCACTGCGCGGGCTGCCGCGGGGCCCTGGCCTGGTCGTGCGCGTCCACGATGGCGTGATCGTGGCCGATGCCGCGGCGGCGATGCAAGCGGGCCGCAATGCCGGATTTGAAGAGGTGTCCTATGTGCCTGCCTTGCCGTGACCCATCGGTGAGTGCGGGTGCGTCGCGCGCCGCAGGATCGTCGTCGCGGCTGGCCCTGGCGATGGCGACATTCGTCGTTGCGGCCTTCGCACCCTTGGAGCGCGGAGCCTTGGCCCAGGCCACCGACATCGAGCGAGGCCGCGTGGAGCGACGCATCGAGCAGCTCGGGCTGGACCACCTGCGCATCGGGCAACTGGAATCGCAATTGGACGGGACCGGGAATCCAGCCACCAAGCAGCCCGTGGCGGAGGAACTGGCACGCTTGTACCTGAGTGCGCTGGCCGCCGATCGCTTGGACTTGGAGGGCACGAGCCGCGACCGAATGCTGCGCCTCATGGAGGTGTGGGATGTCGGCATCGAGAACGCGCTGGCGCTCGCCATCGCCAGCCGGGCGTATGAACGGGGCGAAGCCATCGCCGAGAGCGGGCGCACGCACACATTGACCCCCGAGGAGCTGGCCAAGGCGCAAGAGTGGCTGCAACTGGCGGAGCGAACCAGCGAGAGCGCGCGGGTCCTTCTGGAGCAGGCGCGGGCGTCGCTTGCCAAGTCTGCGGGCACCACGACCGATGCGCGGCACCGCCAGGAGCTCTCTGAGAAACTGGAACTGGTCCGCCCAAGCCTGGTCGAGGCCCAGTTCCGTCACGCGTGGTCGGGGTACAGGCTCGCGTGGCTGGCGTGGGATGGCTTGGCGGAAGACGCTCGGCAACGAGAGGGGGAGGAGCTGGTCAGTCGGTTTGCGAGGGTTCTTGAGATCGATTCCGGTCATCCGCGTGCGGCCGACGCCAGCATCGACCTTCGAGGCGAGCCCTACTACGCCAGTGCCCTGGAGGGCATGGCGCTGTCGCAGGCTCTGATCGCCCGAAGCGAGCAAAATGCCGTGATGGCCGCGTCGTGGGTGGAGTTGCTGAACCATGAGCGCACGGCGGCGGCTTCGCGCGAGAACGCCGCGTCCTTGGCGGTGATCACGGCGGTTGACGCTCGAGACTGGCAGCGGGTCGAGAAGCATCTCAACGAGTCGAATGCGCCGGCGCACGCGATGGAATGCGTCCTCGAGGCATCGCTGGCTGGCGGGCAGGGCGATCCGCTGGGCACCCAGGCCGCGCTCGGCGCCGCGCTGGGGCTCATGCGCGACTTAGCCTGGAGATCGATCGTGCGGCACGGCGATGGGTTGCGTCGCCTTGGGGATCCCGCCGGCAGCCAGGGCACCACGCTTGCCGCAGCACTGGTGGACGCCGCGATGGCACTGGTGGCTGCGGAACAGTCCGACGGAGCGCCGCGTCGTGCTGCGGCCTGGGATGCGGTGGCTCCCTTGCGGGAGATTCTCTCCACCGATCATGTCTCTGCTAACCAGCCGCTGGCCCGGAGCGCACGAGCGGCGCTGGGGTGGGCACTCTTGGAGAGTGGTCGACCCGCCGAAGCCGCGCCCATCCTGGCGAAGGCAGCTGAAGATGACTGGTCGCAGGCGGAGCGATTCTTGTGGCTGGCGATCGTGGCACGAGAGCGTGCTGCGGGGGACTTGGCGCTCAAGGACGCGGAGTTGGCGCGACTACGAGAGCAGTACCAAGCCCGCTTTGGCGCGATGGGCAAGGGGGCGGCGATGCTGGTGCGCGACAGCGCCTCGCGCCAACCACCCGAACTTGGATTCGTGTCCGCACTCTCGCAGGTGCCGGCCGCTGATTCCGCGTGGGCGGACTCGATCCGGGAACTCTCGAGGATCCACTATTGGCACTACCGCAATGCGCGCGGAGACCAGCGACTGGTGGAGGCGCGCGCGCTCCTGGCGTTGCCCCTGCCGCCCGTGGCGGAAGGGCGGCCCGGCCCCGAGGAAATCCTCCGCCGGCAATTGGAAGTGGCGCTGGACGGCGCTGCCGGCGATCCCGTGACCGCCGCGAGACTGTTGGCGGTGGCGCGCGAGTTGGCGTCGCGAGGCCTGATGGCGGGTGCCGAGGCCGAACTGGCCTGCCGCGAGGTCCAGGTCGCGTGTGCCGAGGGTGACTTGGAAGCAGCGGCGGGCCGGTTCGGCGAGCTGGACCAGCGGGAGCCAAGTCGTGCGTGGCGAGACCTGGCCAGGACCATCTACCTCCGCTCGATCGACAGCGTGGTTGCCGGCGGCGGCACGCTCAACGGAAGCGTGGCGCGAGTGGCCAGTCAGTGTGCTCGCGAACTCCTCACCGATGCACGGGGTGGTGACGCGAGGGCGACGCTCCGTGCCTGCGAACTTCTTCTGGCGGTAGGCGACAGGGATGGACTCACGGACGCGGCTGCGGCGTTCGATGCGCTTCCCGAGGCGGACGCGCGAGCTCCCGCGACGCTCCTCATGCGCGGACGGGTGTCGCTGGCGCTGGGGAACGCTGACCATGCGAAGGCCGCCTTCACCGCCGCCATGACCGGCGCTCGGCAAGGCGACCTCACTTGGTACGAGGCCAAAGTGCAGTTGGTAGGGGTGCTTGAGGGATCCGATCCGGAGGCGGCCCGCTCGCTCCTGAAGCAACACAAGGCGTTGGACCCATCGTGGGGTCCGGAGCCAGCAGGCTCGGTCCTTCGCGATGCCGCGCGTCGGCTTGGCGTGGAGGCTGGATCGTGACTTCGATTCTGGCGCAGGCGTGTGGCGTCGCCGATGGTGCCAGCGACGAGGCGGTGGTTGGTGTGCTGGCACTTCCGGGCCGCAAGGAGATCTCGGATGCCATCGACATCCGGCTCCGGGCAATCGCCGCACACCCCAACAGCCAGGGCCCGCGTGGCGTGGAGGCTCGAGCCAGGGTCGTGCAGGCGGCGCGGCGCCTGATGCGGGATGCCTTGGCTCGGGAGCGAGAGAGCGCTGAGCGGATGGGGGCTCGCGGCAAGGTTCTCCAGAAGCCGCCCTCTGGGACCGCGACAGCCGGCGTGTCCTTGCCCGACGGCACCACACGCGAGTTGGCGGCCATCCTGAGGGCCGCAGGGGGCTGGAACGAGCGCAGCCGGCAACGCGTGATGGCTTGGGCTCGGCACCGCAGACTGTCCGCGGACCAGCTCCGGCTGGCGTTCACAAAAGTCATTGGTGCGCGAGCGCGTGGTCCCAGCCGTCGCGAGGCGGATCTTCCGGCGGCCGCGATGGAGGGCCTCGCCGCCAGCATCGATGTGGTGATCGATCCGCCACGGTCGAGCCGCTGGGTCACCGCAATGTTGGTGGTGGCGGGAGCCCTGCTCAGCCTGACCGCCGGAATCGTGGCGTGGAACGCGATGCGCGCGCCCGACGGGAGTGGCGACGCTCAGCCGACCGTGCGGCACCCCGACCGGACGACGGCCGATCGCATCACCGAGAGCGATGTCGCCGTTGCAGCGGGCCCCGGCGTCGACGGAGTGCCAGAGAACGGCGCGGGCTCCGCGGGCCAGCCCGGACGCACCGAAAGAGAATCGAACGCCCCACACTCAGAGGGCGGCGGGGGAGACGCATCGACCGCTCCCACCCCAGCGCCCGTCGTTATCCACCGCGATGATCGCGTGCTCGCACTCCTCGCCCAATGGAATCAGGCCGCAAGGTCCACCTGGGAACTGGAGCAGCTCCCGGCCTCGCCGCTGGAAGTGATCGCGCGGCTGGAGAGGACTCACGCGCTCCTGGAGGCCGCATCGTCGATTGAACATGGCCAATTGGAATCGGCGGCCGGGCTGCTGCAATCGACGCCCGCCAGTCCAGCGCGATTGGCCGTGCGCCCTGTCCTGCCGACCGTGGAAACGGCGGATTCCATACTGAGTTCTTCGCTCAAGCAGGCAGGCCAGGCGGCCAGCTCGCGCCGTCGTGCGCTGGAGCAGTTCGCTCGAGAGGGGGCCAATCGAATCGGACCCGAGAACGCGGCCGCGCTGGCCACCGCGGCGTTCTCGGACGAATCCGTCGATGTCAGGAGCCTTGCACAGAGGATGGTGCTGGAGCAGTTCGTGGGCAGCCGTGCGATGACGCTGGCGATGGTCAATGCGCTGCCGCTGGCACTTCCGGCGCGGGAACGCGAGGCCCGCGAGTTCGTGGAGCGCTACCTCCAGGAGTCGTGCGATGTTCCCACGGCGCGGTGGCGCGCCTGGGCTACTCGAGCGCTCGCGGATCGAGCCCTGCACGACATCAGCGCCGTGAGCGTGGCGATCGACCGGCGCGCGGAGACGCTGCGGGCGACGGTGGGCTCGCGTGCCGTGGTGGTTGGTGCCAGCCCCAGCGAGGTGGCCTCCGCCCGCACCGCGGAAGAGTGCGCCGCCCTGGTCCTGGCGAAGCTCTTGGCGAAGCTCTTGGCGGAGGCACCTGCCTCCGAGCAACAGGGGCACGCGAGGGCCTTGGCACTGCGGATTCGTGCTGCCGATGGCCCCCCGCAGCGATTTGAAGCGGTGCAGTGGACGATGGTCGAAGTGACGGCGTCGGGAATCGTGTCGCGATGGCCGGCGGAACGCGAGGCCGTGGGGCGGATCGTCGAGGGCGCGACACGGAGTCGCGATGGTGCTGCAACGATATTGGAACAGTTGGCCAGCGACGCTCGCGCGTTGCTCGCCCTCACCGAGCTCCGGCTCCACCTGCAGTTCAGCCTGGGAGGCAAGGCATGAAGCGGTGCGTCCTCGTGGCAGCGGGCTTGGTGGCGTTCACCGCCACGCCGCAGGCCGCCCCACAGTCCCCGGCGGCTGGGCGTGACGGGTCTGGCGGTCGCACCGCGGCGCTTGAGGCGCTGGTGCCGGAGAGCCCAGAGTCGTACTTCCTCCTGGCGGAGACCGTGGCCGATGGCGCCCAGTCGCCGGGGGCGTGGCGACTGGCAGCGCAGCTCTTCGCGCTGAGCGGCGCCCTGGATCCGGAACGATTCGGACGCAGCGGGGCATTGGGCGTGGCGGATGTGACAGACGCACGGAGTGCGGGTGGAGAGCGCTGCCGGTCGGCGGCACAGGCCTTGGCCCACTCCAAGGGCGCGCGCGTG
>JAQCEQ010000004.1 GCA_027618565.1 Planctomycetota bacterium
AGTGGACTTGTCGGGCGCGCGCCCGCGACACTGAAAAAGCGAATTCCTATCAATCGGACCTTGAATGACGAAGTGCGGGGGATGACGTCCCGCACGGAATTCTGAGCGCAACCCGTGGCGAAATCAGAGAAGGAATTGAATCTTGTCGCATTCCTCCCAATCCTCGAAACCCTCCACCGAAGCAGCGCAGCTCGTGGATGGTGATACCCAGAGCAATGAGATGGCTTGCTCGGGCGATGGTCCGGGCGGTGGCATCGACGGATGCGGGACGCGGACGATCGGCATGAGCGACGCGTCGGGAGTGTCGGACGCGGCCAACGGCGCCGACCAACCTCGCTGCGTGATGCTGGTCGCCAACCGCTTCACCCACGACACCCGTGTCGCCAAGGAAGCCGAATCGGTTGCCAGCCTTGGCGTGGACGTGCACGTCATCGCCCTAGCGGGTGGCGGGCTTCCAGAGTTCGAGCCGCGCGGGACGGGCGGGCGGACCTATTCGATCCATCGCATTCGGCCGGGCAGCCGCTTGTCGGCCGTTGCGATCCTCATTCTCGCCCGATGGACGGAGTGGCCGCTGACCCATCGGCTTAAGCCCGACGACACGCCGTTCGTTCGACCGAGACCCGGACAGACGATGGCACCGCGTCTGGACTCTAGGGCGGGTTCCGACTCGGGAGCCAATTCGGGGGCGGCTCAAGGCGCCAACGAAAACAAGAAGAGGAAGAGGCAAAAGGGCCAACTGCCGGTCACCCGTAGTTTGGGCGCGATCGTCACGTCGATCAAGAACTCCTGCAATCGCGCCCTTCGGTGGGTTGCCCTGAGCGTTCCGAACACCGGGGTGGTGGCGACATGGCGTCCCATGATTTCCCGGGCCCTCTCGCTTCAGCCCGACGTCCTGCACGCCAACGACCTGAACACCCTGCCTGCCGGCGCGGTGGTGGCAAGGCGGTGTCGTTGCGGTCTCGTCTACGACTCGCATGAACTTTGGCTGCACCGGAACATCGGCAGCCGCAGCCGATTCGTCGATCGGCTTGTATGGGGACGATTCGAGCGTTCCCTCATCGGTCGCTGCGATGCTGTGATCTCCGTTGCCGCAGGGATCTGCGAATGGTTGGCTAGGAAGTACGGCGTGCAGCACCCGCATCTGGTGCGTAATGCCCAGCCCTACGAGGCACCGCCGAAACGGGGGCGTGAGATCGCCGACCGGATCGGCCTGACCGATGACGCGCCGATCTGCCTCTACGCCGGTGCGATCACGTTCAATCGCGGACTCGAGTTGCTCATTGAGGCGGCGGTCCACATGCCCGGCGTGCACATCGTGATCATGGGCTATGCGACCAACGCGGAGTACGAGAAGGGTCTTCTGTCGTTGGCTCGCGCCAACGGCACGTTGGATCGCGTCGTCCATTTCCTTCCCGCGGTGCCCCGCGAGGACTTGCTCGTATGGACCGCGTCGGCGGACCTGAGCGTCGTGCCCACCCAGGGCGTGTGCATGAGCTACCGCTTCGAGGCTAGCAACAAGATCTTCCAAAGCCTCATGGCGGGCGTTCCGTTAGCCATGAGCGATCACGAGGAGAAGCGGAGGCTGGTCGAGGAGTGGGGTGTCGGCGTCCTCTTCGACGAGCGCGATCCGAAGGCTATCGCCGATTGCGTGCTGCGATGCCTCGCCGACCGCGAAGGCATGGTAAGGATGCGCGAGAAGTGCCTCCTCGCCGCGCGGACGCTCAACTGGGAGCACGAGGAGGCCACGCTGCTGTCGATCTATCGCAGCGTGCTTGGGGCGCGCCGCATTGCCGCCGAGACTAGCGTTCCTGCCCATAGCCAAATGCCGCATTGAGTGCGCCGATGGCGGGCTCCGATGCGATTTCCCGCAGCCGGTCGGCGTGCCGGGGATCCTTCCAGCCGCTGACGCGAGCGACCGTGATCGGCTGGACGGTCATTGGCTGTCTTTCCGCCGAGGTCTTGGTCGTTGCCGATGGCGACTGATACCGATCGAGCATGCCCATATCAAAGGGCTCGCCGAGGAAGTCCAGTACCCTCCGCGCCGAGCTCGGCGGATCGGCAACGAAATCCTCGTATCGGACCACGAGGTGGCGAGGATGACGGAAGTCACGAATGTGCCGCGCCGCCTCGCAGTATCGTTCGATCGAACAGTGATAGCCCCGAGCCTCGTCCAGCACCGAAGTGAGCACGCCGCGCGCGTCGCGCACGGTGCTGAGAAAGAAGAGCGGAGGTTGCTCTCTGCCGGAGCTCGAGACCAGCGCCCCGTCAAGAGCCGCGAGTCGCCCGTAGTGTTCGCAGTTGCGAGGCGACTTCTCCGCCCAGACGTCCTTGGCTATGCCGTGGGCAAAGACGAACGCGGCCATGAGCGCGTCGAAGCATTCGAGCTCGTTGTCCGCAGCCGCAATAATCGCCCGAACCGGTTCCAGTCCGATGTCCAGTACGCGGTCCGCACGACGTGCGGATCGTTCGAGCCCGGCGTGAGACTGGCGTTGCTTGAGCGGACGGAGAAAGAAGCCGGTCTCGTCCGGGCTCACGATCGTGCGCGAACCGTCGATCACCGTGCGCAGAAGTGACGAGCCCGAGCGGGGCATGCCACCGATGATGAGTCGCTTGCGAAACCCGACGGCGGTGCCTTCGGACCCCGATGATGCGCGGTGACTACTCCTCATCGTCTACCGCGTCGTCCTCGATGTCGCTCGGGGCGTCTGAGCCGAATCGCGGTCTGAGGGTCGAGCGAACCGAGTCGTACCACGAGTGGGGGCCGATTCCAAGAACGCCCGACTCGTCGAGCAAGGCGACCCAAGCGGCCCCGGGCGGCGCTGGCCGTGAGGGTTCGATCAGCGGGAACAGAAGGCGCGGAGGCTCGCGGAGGAGGGCGATCGTCTCGGGTTCGGCTGTCCGCAGCACGGCCTCGCTCATCACCAGAACCGGACGATCGGCGAGGAGCGCGCCCAGGATCAGCCGACCACGCGGCGCATTACGATCGGCCGAATACTGTCCGACCCAATGGGTATGGCGCTGACGGTTGCGCTTCGTGTCGCCGAATGCGCTGAGAATTGATTGGTCATCGAGATTGACCCAGTTCGCGCCGCGCGTCACCATCGCGATCGAGGGCGGCGAGACCAGATCGGGGCCGCAGCCAGCGCGAGGGGCGCGGACTTATCGAACAGCGGCAGCATTTCCAAACGAAGGGACCTGAGGTGAATCCGCGGCGTGTTCGCCGGCGTCGGCGACTTCGGGATATACAACGCCAGATTGAACCGCTGCGCGTCCGGCCTCACGCGAAACGTGAAATCGATGCGATCGCCGGCGGCTGGCGCGGGCTGGCACGGGCCGAGCAGTTGGAGCGATCGCTTCTCCAGCAGATCGCCGGCGCGGTCGTACATCAGGCAGAACAGCGTCGCCTCGTTGGCGTCGATGCTCGCGTCGAGCGAGCCGCGATAGTAATGCCCCGGTTGCGTGGCCCACCCCGCGACTTTCTTCAGACGATTCCAGGCGGCGCCGGCGAACAGCACGTGCGCATGCCGCTCCGGGTCGGGGACGATCTTGATCGACCCGTTGACGGCGCTGGCGCGGCACCCGACGAGCGACAGGTGCTCGGGGACCTGTCCGCCGCCGAACGACGTTTGGGTGACAAGCTGGGGCGTGGCGTTGGCGACGCCGGCGTGGAGGATGGCGGCCAGGGTCTCGTCGATGAGGCCGCTGCGCACTCCCGCCGTACGCGTCCCGACGTAGCCCAGCTTTTCCAGGATCGGATCGCAGATGCCGTGATACGTTCGCACCAGGGCTTCGGCCCAGTCGTCGTAATGCGGGAAGATATCTCTTCGGCCGACGTTGATTTTCTTCTCGTGCTCCACCACGGTCAGCCGCGGGTAAACCGCGATTCCCATGTCGCGGAGTTGCTCGATCAGATATTTCAGGTCGCGCACCATGCGCTCGAAGACCAGCGTCCGATGCGCCGCATCGAGCAGCGTCTCGTTGGTCAGCCGGGCATACCAGCAGGCTTTTTCGAAGCGGGAGAGACGATCCCACCCGTCCAGCGGCAACGGAGGATGCCGGCGGTCCTCCGGCGTGTCGTACCAGTCCCGATTCAGGACCGATCGCACAACGTCCTTTGGATCGCGGACCAGATGGACGAAAATTCCTTCAGGGAAAATGTATCGCAGCGTCGGCAGAAAGCGGTCGAGGTAGACATTGGCCTCGCCCTGGTCGCCGCTCTGTGTTTCCATATACGCTCGCGTCTGTCCCAGCAGGTCCTTCACTTCCGCGGTGTCCTTGACGAGATCAGCGAAGTTCACTCCCGTGCGCTTGGCCGCGATGAGCTTTCCGTCGCGATATGCGTGGTTGAGCATGAACTCGTGGCGCGCCGTCAAGCTGGTCGCGCGATCGAGGAAATTTGCCAGCCATTGGGATCCCGATCGCGCGGTTGAGAGAAAGAAATAATACTTCTGCGGCCCGCGCCAGTAGATCGGGTGCATGAGGATCTGCGCGCGTCCACTGGTCAGCGGATGGTCGAGCGGGTCGTCGCTGCGGTTCCAGTCCCCGCCGCTGTCCGTGAAATACTGGTCGTGCGGCACGTGCCAGGCGTGGTATTCCAGGCCGAGTTGCTGCATGGAGACCGACCAAAGCGCAAGGCGCCGGCCATCGGCGTTCCGCTTGATCGCGTTGATCGCCGGATACTGGATGCGGTCCTGCTCGCCTTCAACGCGAACGCCCTCGGCGGTGCGGCCGGACTCCTCGGTCGTGGGGTCGGCAGGACGCAGCTCTCGAAAAATCCAGTAGTTGATGAACCCGCGTTCATAGCATTCCCGGTCCCCGTGCGCCGCCGTGCCGATGATCCGAACGCCCGCCTGCCGGAGCGGTTCGAGCAACTCGGCCAAACGTTGTCCGACGTCGGAAACCTGCCCCTGCACCCATTCGGTCAGCACGTTGACATGCAGCCCGACCTCGTGCCCGAATTCCTGGATCTGGAGGCATTTCTGCGCCAGCCGCGGGTCGTTCCAATACGGCGCGGTGTGCAGCAGGAAATACGTCGCGCGCACTCCGCGCTGGTGCTCCCAATGGCTCATTTCCATCGCGAAATCGAGATCGTAATCCACGTCGTGCCGCAGCGCCACCAGCCGTTTGCTCTGGCGGTCCTGGTGCAGCTCGCCGACCGTCACCGTCTGGCCAAAGTGATCGAGGTAATCGTAATAACGGGCGTTGATGGACATATGCATTTCTCCCTCTACCCAAGGGGAGAGGGGACAAATTCACCGTAACGAACGATACAGCTCCAGCAGCTTGGCCGACTCGTTTTCCCAGTTGAAGACATCGGCGGCGGCGAAGACGGATTTTCACCCAACCTGTGGTACAATCCGCGACTTGACCGGATCGTGTGACTGTATATACGGCACGAACGCGCTTTGAGAAAGGATCTGCATGGCCGGCGACGGAGCCTGCATTGACTCACGACCGATGTTGTTTCCCTGTGGGATGTCCCGATCGGGCACCACGCTGCTGGCGACGGTGCTCGACTCGCATAGCCAAGTCTCGCTGGGATACGAACTTATCCCCCCGGCGCTGCCCGGACCGGCGGAGCTGCTGGCGGCGCTGGACAGGGGCCTGAAGTTATCGGACGGCGACTTTTCGACCGCGGGAAAGGCCCTTCGCAAGTCCGGTGAAAACGACGCCGGTCTGTTCATCACCCGCTGTTGTCGCGCCGGAATCGACGCCGACGACACCCGCCGCATCCTCACCGGCCTGCGCGACGAGGGTCTGACCAGAATCGCAACGTTCCGCGAACGCCTGACAGTCGCGTGGCGCATCGCCAAGGCCGGCCAGCAGAAGACCGGCGCCCAGCTCTTCGGCTTCAAGCTCAACATCCCTTCATACGAACAGTCGTACCAGTTTTTCCCCGGCGGATATTTCATCTACATCCTGCGCGACCCGCGCGACGTCGTTGCCTCGCACCGCGAGCGCGAGTTCGATCGTACGATGGAAGAAATCTGTAGCGCGTGGATGAACTACACCGAAGCGTTCGAGAAGTTCAACAAAGCGCATCCGAAGATCAGCGTGCTGGTGCGCTACGAAGACCTTGTCTCTGACCCGCGCGCGACGATTGGCCGGATGTTCAGCATTCTGCCGATTCCGCTGGAGGAGCAGGTCTTCCGCTTCTACGACTCCAAGGCCACCAAGCGGATCGCGAACCACCCGAACGCCGAAAATCTGCAAAAAGACTTCTTCAGCACGAGCGTGGCTCGCTGGGAAAAGGATTTGTCGGATGACGATGTTGCCCAGATCACCGCCCGATGTGGGGGGAAGATGGCGCAGTACGAGTATCCAACTGTCAAGGCATCCTCTGTGGGATGAAGAGATTCGCAGCTAAAACTCGAATGACGAATGACGAATGACGAATCAAGCTCGAAACGAAGCAATCGGGAGCCTCGCCCTCCCAACTTCGCAGTTTTGAGCATTTGAACATTCGAATTTGATTCGTCATTCGTCATTCGAGTTTCGTCATTAATCAACAAGATGCTGCTCCGTCGATTGATTCACGATTACATCCTCCCGGTCAGAATCATCAGCGAAGAGCCGATGGTCTTTCCGTGCGGGATTTCGCGCTCGGGTACGACGCTGCTGGCGACGGTGCTCGACGCGCACAGCAAGATATGCCTGGGCTACGAGCTTCTCCCGCCGCCGCTGGCGGGGGTCGAGACGGTCCTGGGCAAGCTGCGCGATGGAATGACGCTCGCCCACAACGATTTCGCGCGGGCGGGGTCGCATCTGCGCAAAGGCGGCGACAAGGACATCGGCCAATGGCTCAGCCGCTGCCATCGAGCCGGCACCACTGCCGAAGATGTCGAAGAGGTCCTGAAAACGTTGATCGGCCAGGGAAGGACCGGCCTGACCACGATGGAAGAGCGCCTGCGACTCTGCACGATGGTCGTGCAAAAACCGCAAAAGCGAAACGGCTCGCTGCTCAGCGGGTTCAAGTACAGCGGGCACCGTTTCGACGACAGAATCGCGGCGTTCCCCAACGCCTCGTTCATCTACATCCTCCGCGACCCGCGCGACATCATCGTTTCCATGCGCGAGCGCGAATTTGACCGTACTCTGAGTCAGATCTGCGGCGACTGGAACCGGCACCTGCACAGCTTCGAGACGTTTCTGGCCAGGCATCCGAAGCAGGCGGCAATGATCCGATATGAAGATCTGGTCAGCCAGCCGATCGAGACGATCGGGAATTTTTTTTCCGTCCTGCCGGTCAATCCGGAACCTGCGGTGTACGAATTTCAGAACTCCACGGCGACGGTGCTCAACAGCCGGCACCCCAACACCGAGAATTTGAAGAAGGGCTTTTTCACGGACAGCATCGGCCGCTGGCGGACGCAGCTTCAGGCGCCTGACGTCGCCGCGATCGAGCGCGAGTGTCAGCGGGACATGCCTCGGCACGGATATGACCTGAGTTCGACGAATCACAAACCCATGACCACAGCAACCTAACAGACCACCGCGATGGCAAAGTACCCGACGTACAAACTGCCCTGGGCAAAAATCACCGCCCAGAAGCTCCTGTTCAGCCGCCGGCGGAAGTACAACCCCGACGACTATCAGAAGCTGCTCGAACCATACATGAAGACCCACGAGAGCCTCCGCCTGCGGGATTACGTGCGCGAAAAGAGCCTCGACGGACGCAAGATCCTGATCATCCGCCACGATGTCGATCACGATCACCTGACTGCGGTGAAGATCGCCAGGTGGGAGCGCGACCGCGGCCTTAACACGACGTACTGCCTTCTCCATACGGCGTGGTACTACGGCGAGCTGACTGACGGGCGCTATCGTCACACGCAAGATGTCCTCGACGCCGCCCAGCAGATCGTCGAGCTTGGGCATGAGGTGAACTTTCACAATAACCTCGTGGTGCTGGCGCTGACCGAAGGCATCGACCCGCGGGCGATGCTCCGCGAGGAGCTGGATTTTTTCCGCAGTTACGGCGTTCCCATCGTCGGCACCAGCACGCACGGCGATGCCCTTTGCCGCGAGCTCAACTTCCGCAACTGGGAACTGTTCAAGGAATGCTGCGATGACCGCTTCGGCGGGCCGCGAACGGTTGCGTTCAAGAAGCCGACTGGCGGCCAGTCGTCGATTGAGCTCGGCAAGCTGTCGATGTTCGATTTCGGCCTTGAATACGAGGCCTACGACATCGCCCGCGATCTCTACCACACGGACAGCGGCGGAAACCTCCGCCTCCGGGAAAACACCCGCGGTCGAAAGGACTTTGGAAGAACGGACAAGGAATCCGGCCAAGTCGTCGGCGTGCTCACGCACCCGATATGGTGGGATTTCAACGATGCCCGGTAAAGGAATGAAATGTTTTTATGATCTACTGGTCTACAGAGTCGATCGCTTCCTCGACGCGCATTTTTTGAAGCGGTTTGAACCCGCCGTGCGGCCGAAGCTGGTGCGCCTGGCGGAGCTGCGCGGGGAGACGCCGAAAGAGGTGGTGCGCAGGTTCAGGAAAAAGAAGATCCGGCGCATTCCGCCGAGCATTCTCAAGCACACGCATATCCTGCTTGCTGCCAAGTTCGTCGAAGCCGGCGAACGCGAGGGCGTGCCGTTCGTTCGTCTGGAGAACGGGCGGATTTTCTACGGGCACCCGTCGCGCAAGCAGCACGAGCGCGAATTCGCGTTTCTCGCCGACAAGCTCTCGCCTTGCCTGACGCCGTGGACGTACCTGACCGCCAAGGACGTTGCCATCCGCTATCTGCACGACAAGTGGTATCCGGAGAAATACCTCCCCGGCCCCGGCGGGACGATCGTCGAGGTCGGCGCTTACGTCGGTCACAAGACGATGCGATTCGTCGATCAGCACGTCACGACCAGCGGCAAGGTGCTGGCGATCGAGGTCATGCCGGAGAACATCCCGATCCTGAAGCGCAACATCGCCGACAACGGGATGCAGGCGTGTATCGATGTGATGCACTGCGGCGTTTGGCGCGAGCCGGGGCGGCTCGCGGTCAAAGGAATGGGCCGGCAGCGCAATTCGCTGGTCAGCATCGATCATCTCGACCGCGAAAACGAGGCGGTGGTCCCCACGGATACGCTCGACAATATCCTCGTCAAATGGGACCAGCCAAAGGTCGATTTCATGATCATCACGGTCAACGGCGCCGAGATCGAGGTGCTACAGGGCCTGGACAAACAGCTTCACCGGATCAAGGTCCTGTACATCGCGGCCCATTTCAAGCGCGACGGCAAGCCAACGCGCGACATTTGCCTTGATATGCTCCGCAAGAAGGGGTGCAAAATCTTGAATGAAGGCCAGGACGCGGGCATCTATGCGCAGTGCTCTTGAGGCATGACGGAACGCCGAATGAATTCAGAAACCTCATCTGCTGTTCCGCACTCCGAGCCTTCCGCCGCGACTGCGCCGGATGCCGATGCGAATCTCCACTTCGATGCCGGGACGAAGCTGTCGCGCTACACCGCGTTCCTTCGCTGGATGGCATCTGATGCGTTCTGGCGCTTCCGCTGGCTGGTTATCGGCGTCATCGCCGCCGGCGCGGCGGCGGTGGCGCTTCAGATCAAAGCCATCGCGCTCACCATCTACTACACGCATCTGTTCGAGGACAACAAAACCTTTACGCTCTTCGGCCACAGCTATCACCCACGGGAATCGATGGCGCTGCTGCTGGGATTTGGCAGCGCGGTGTTGGTGGCGCTGGTCATCTCGGCCGTGCTACAGTATGCGTCGCGCGTATGGACGCTGTTGCTCCGGCGCCGCTACGCCGAGTTCTGCTCGATCCGAGTGCTGGCGATCCTGAAAGGCGCGCCGCACACCGTGCCCGGCAGCCCGTTGCGGTTCGACGACGCCACTGCCACGGCGTTGGTGCGCAGCGAATCGCTGTATTGCGGCAGAATGGTTTCCATCGCCGTCGGCGTCGTCACACCGGCCATCTGTTTCATCGCCTCCGTCGGCGTGCTGTTCTACGTTCATTGGACGCTGACGCTCCTGCTCGTCGGGATGATCGGCGTCTGCTCGATTTTTCTCTATCGGGTCAACGTGAAGGGCGCGCTCTATTCGCACCTGGCGGAAAAGCACGGCCGCGGCGCCGTCGCCGAATACCGCAGGATCGTCCAGGCCCACAAGTCGGCCATCATCGTTCAGCGCGACTTCGACGCTGAAACCTCGGTGCGCTCCGACCCGATCAAGAACTATTTCGACGCTTACATGGTCCGCCTGCGCGTCGTCGCCGACAGTGAATTGATCGGCAATATCTTTCTCGGCGTCGTGCTGGCCATCAGCATGGTCGCGCTGGGCCGCGGCGCGATCCTGCGCGGCAGCGGCTGGGAAGGCATGGTTGCCTATCTCGTCGCGTTGCGCTACGCGCTTGTGACATTCCGCGGTGGCGTGCGGACGATCACGTCGTTCAACCGCTTTTATCCGCAGGTGCGGCGATACTTCGATTTCGTCCGCTGGTCAGTTGAATCCGACGCCCCGCCCGCGCCGCTGCCCGCCAGCGTCGGGCTGCGATGCCCGTCGCCGAAATTGGAAGGCTCGCTTCGCAAGTTCATCATCGATTCCCATGGCCGGATCGCGCTGTGCGCCCCGATTGATTTGAATCGTTACACCTTGCCGTTCATCATCCGCTGCATGATCGGAAACGACCCTTCGCTGGTTCGCTCGATCGTTGCCAGCGCCGCGTGGGCGACGTCGTCGTTCCGATTTCCGCCCGGCCCGATCAGCCGGTCCCCCGGATTCGACGACCCGTCTTTCCAAAGAGATTTCGACGCTCTGGCCGCCGGCAGCGGGCTGGAGCAGAAAATCGCCGATCAGTTGTCCCAAGGCCTCGCGACTCCCATGCCCGAAGTCGACCGCGACGGGATCAATCCTGCCATCAAGTTTCTTTTCAGCCTCGTCCCCGTGTTTCGCTCACGGGCCAGTTGGGTTTTTCTCGACGGAAACGATCTGGCGGCGCTTGAAGTCGATGCGCGGAAGCAAGTCCTGGACCGCCTGGCGGGACGGGTCACGGTCATTCTTTACAACGAAAGCCTGGCCGGCGTCGGCCAATCCGGCGAGCAGGTCGTCGCGGTCCACGACGCCGCCGAACAGATCGCCCTCGGGCCGATCTCCTGGTTCAACGAGCATCGCGGGCAAATCCAGCAGATCGTGCTGACCGCCATCCCCTCGCGCAAGGCCCGTATCGACGATGACGACGACGACGATACGGACGACGACACGTAAGAAAAAAGATTGAAGTCTCCTCCGGCTCACGTCCAATAATCCCAAACAGGTCTTGCGCGACATGGATGCCGCGCAGCAAGTACAGGAATTGGACTGAACTGAACCGGAGGTTCATTGTGAAAAGCAGGTTGATTTACGGGGTGGCGTTGTTGTCGTTGGCGGTTGTGGCAGCAACGGGATGCGCGAAGAAGGGGAACACTGCGGGAACGAATGGCTCGGCGTTGGACATCTCGTCCCCGCCGCCGGCCGTCGCCTACGAGCCGCCCGTCGCCGACCCGGTCACGGTCATCGGTGCTTGGGGGACGGCTGGCTGAACTCGCTGTCCGCGCGCTTCGCACAAAAAATAGCCCCGCCGCGGAGGTGGGCCGCGACGGGGCACAGGAGGATCCCGAAGCCGACCATGGCTTCGGGGGTGACCAGGCCCGAAGGCCCGATCATGGATTGGCTGCGGTGGGGATGACCCTGTGGTCTGTGGTCACACGGCGCCGGCCGGATCCCATCCTTGGGTCTCCTCAGCACGCCGAGGGCCGGACGAAACGAGCTCCTTGCTTGTCCGGCCAGTGCGAACGAGTGTCCATTCACTCGCCGACCATCTGTCTCCTTGGGGGCACCCCCACCGCATGTGCGTGGGGCAAGAATCGGAGTCCTGCCACACGCGGTTCTGGATTGGCGGTCACGACCCAACCAGCGTCCTGCCGGTTGGATGCGTGCGGCCGTGAGTGTGTTGTTGCGTCGATCACGAGCACCCCATGCTCTGCCCGCAGTTCACGCACTTGTAGCACGTGCCATTGCGGATGGTGATGGAGCCGCAGGCATCGCAGGCGGGCGCATCGCCCATCATGCCTTGGTTGGCGGCGTCAAGGGCCGACCGAGGCACTCTCGCGGATGACGCTGCTGGTGAAGTCACGCTCGCTCGGTGCGCGCCAGCGCCGCCCGCGACCGCCCCAGCCCGAGCAACGGCCCAGAGCGCCGGTCCACCGGCTGATGGTGTGCCGGATGAAGTCGCGCGTGAGGGCGAGGTTGCGGCGCCGTTCGAGGTCGGCGAGTTCGATGTGGCTGGCGTGGTCCGGCCCGTTGCCGGCTCGACGATCGTCGTTCCCATGCGATCCTTGCATGTCGTGTCCTCCGTGACGGTTCCGGCGGGGCCGGCCGCGGGTGTGTGCATCGCGGGTGCGTTGCTGGACGGGACCTTGGCGGGAGTGGCGCGCGGGGGCGCGTTCTCGTCGCGGTATCCCTCGATGAATTCCATGCCGAGCCAGCGGAAGATGTAGTCCACCAGGCTCTTGGCAAACGGAATGTCGTTGTTGGTGGTCATGCCCATCGGCTCAAACCGCTGGTGGGCGAACTTCTTGACCAGGCTCTCGACCGGGACGCCGTACTGCAGCGCCACGCTGATGGCCGTGCCAAGCGAGTCCATCAGTCCGCCGATGGTGGAGCCTTCCTTGGCCATCGTGATGAAGAGTTCGCCGGGGCGGCCATCTTCATAGAGGCCGACGATGAGGTATCCCTCATGCCCCGCCACATTGAATTTATGGGTGAGGGAACTTCGCGTGTCCGGCAGGCGGCGGCGCATCGGCTTCTCGACGATGCGTTCCACGATGCGTTCAATGATCTGGGGCTCTGGAATCACCATGGGGGCGAGCCCCTCGGTGTCCTCCGCCTCGCGCTCGACCTTGGAGTCCTCGGTGGCCTTGTCGGCGCCGGAGTTGAGCGGCTGGCTCAACTTGCACCCATCGCGATACAGCGCGTTCGCCTTCAAGCCAAGTTCCCAGCTCATCCGGTAGCAGGCACCGATGTCAGCGACCACGGCCTCATTGGGGAGGTTGATTGTCTTGCTGATGGCGCCGGAGATGAACGGCTGCGACGCCGCCATCATGAGGATGTGTCCCTCTGGTCGGATGAAGCGCTGTCCCAGGCATCCACAGCGGTTGGCGCAGTCAAAGACCGGGAGGTGCTCTCCCTTGAGTCCCGGCGCACCCTCCACCGTCAGCGTTCCACAGATCGTGCGGTTGAGCGTGTCGATCTGCGCGCGCGTGAGTCCGAGCGCCCGCAGGCCATCGAACTTCTTGTCCGCGCGCGCAGCCTCCGGCGAGAGGCCTTGCGCAAGGATGATCCGCTCGGGCATCGACCAGGACGAGAACGAAAAGGAGACCTCGGGGACACCAGGAAGCGTGTTCTCGATCGCGACCAACTCCTCGTTGGTGTAGCCCTTGCCCACCAGCCACTCGCGCAGCGTGGGAGCGCCTGCCTCTGACAGCCCATCGGCCGCCGGCACGCGCGCGTCCAGCGACATCGTGCCCATCACATACGCCAAGATGGCGTCCGATTGCTGCTGTGGGTAGCCCAAGGCCTTGAGCGCGGGGCGCACGGACTGGTTGGCGATCTTGAAGTACCCGCCGCCCGCCAGCTTCTTGTACTTGGTGAGCGCGAAGTCCGGCTCCACGCCCGTCGTATCGCAATCCATCAGGAGGCCGATGGTGCCGGTCGGCGCGATCACGGTGGTCTGCGCGTTGCGGAATCCGTGGCGCTCGCCGAGGGAGACCGTCTCGTCCCAGGACCGGACGGCGGCCTCCAGGAGTCCCGTCGCGTTGGCGATGTTGATCTTGCCGCCCGCAAAGAGCGCGTGGTCGATCGGCACCGGCCGAATCCGGAGCGACTCCCACTCGGGGCTGATGCGATTGAGCCCCTTGGCCGCTCGACGATGATTGCGCATGACGCGCAGCATGGAATCACGGTTGGCGTTGTAGCCGGCGAACGCGCCAAGCTGCCCAGCCAACTCCGCGCTGGTGGCGTAGGAGCGACCGGTGAGCAGGGCACTCACTGTCGCGCAGACGGCGCGGGCCTCGTCGCTGTCGTAGGGGATGCCCGCCTGCATGAGCATCGCGCCCAGGTTGGCAAAGCCGAGGCCAAGCGTGCGGTACTTCCAGGAGAGCTCTGCAATCTCGCGGCTGGGGAACGCGGCCATCAGCACCGAGATCTCCAGTACCACCGTCCAGAGCCGGATCGCGTGCTCGTAGCCGGGGATGTCGAAGGTGCGAGTCTCAGAGTTGTAGAAGGTGATCAGGTTCAGCGACGCCAGGTTGCACGCCGTGTTGTCCAGGAACATGTACTCGCTGCACGGGTTGCTGGCGTTGATTCGACCGCCCTGGGGGCAGGTGTGCCAGGCGTTGATGGTCGAGTCAAACTGGACGCCGGGATCCGCGCAGCGCCACGCGGCAAAGTTCACTTGCTCCCAGAGGTCCGTCGCACGGATGGTCTTGTGGACCGTCCCGTCGGTACGGCGGGTGAGCGTCCAGGAGTCGTTGCGCTCCACGGACTCCATGAACTCGTCCGAAATCCGGATCGAGTTGTTGGAGTTCTGGCCCGAGACCGTCATGTAGGCCTCGCCGTTGAAGTCGTAGTCAAGCGAGAGGTTCAGCTTCGCCGCCAGCTCGCGGTGCTCGGGGGCGATGTGCTTCATTCCCTCTACCAAGGCCGCCACCTTGATTTCCTCGCGGACCTTCCAGTTCACGAAGGTCTCGATATCCGGGTGATCCACGTCCAGGCACACCATCTTGGCTGCACGACGCGTGGTGCCGCCCGACTTGATCGCGGCTGCGGCGCGGTCGCCGATCTTGAGGAATGACATCAGACCGCTGCTCTTGCCGCCGCCCGAGAGCGGCTCGTTCTCGCCGCGCAGGTTGGAGAAGTTGGTGCCGGTGCCGGACCCGTACTTGAAGAGCCGCGCCTCGCGCGTCCAGAGGTCCATGATGCCGCCCTCCTTCACCAGGTCGTCGCTGATCGACTGGATGAAGCAGGCGTGCGGCTGAGGGTGGGTGTAGGCGTCGTCGGCCAGCCGAGGCTGGCCGGTGGTCGGATCGGAAATCCAGTGGCCCTGGGCCGGGCCGTTGATCCCGTAGGCCCAGTGGAGCCCGGTGTTGAACCACTGGGGGCTGTTGGGAGCGGCCATCTGCCGCAGCATCATGAACGCGATCTCGTCGTAGAACGCCTCGGCGTCCTCGGTGGTCTCGAAGTAGCCGTGCTTCTCGCCCCAGTGCCGCCAGCAACCCGCCAGACGGTGCACCACCTGCCGGACGCTGCGCTCAGGGCCAAAGACGAACTGCCCATCCTTGACGAGCGGCGTGCCCTCTTCGGTCAATTGCGGCACGCCGGCCTTGCGGAAGTACTTGCTCACGACGATGTCCGTCGCCAGCTGGCTCCACTCCTTGGGAATCTCGGCATCGCGCATCTCGAAGACGGTGCTGCCGTCCGCGTTGGAGATCTTGCTTGAGCGGCGAGTCCACTCAACCGAACTGTAGACATCCTTGCCTGCAGTGGTGAAACGACGGGTGACCTTCATGGAATCTGGAATCCTTCCTGAGAGCGGAACGGGGGGAGCTTCATCGGGATGCTTGCCTGAACAGGGGAACGGGCTGGGGGACTGGACGGGTGGATGGGGGGCTGTGTGCGAGTGGATGCCTGGTTCGCGCGAACGCGACCGATGGCGCGCATGATCCTTCATGCACGCTGGTGCGCCTTTGATCCGGGTCCGGCGGCAAACACGCGCAGGGCCGGGATCAATGGCGCCGATCAATCAGTGGGGGGAGTGTCCGTGGGCAGAGTGGCCCAGGCCAGGAACATGGGTGGGTCGTTGCGAAATCCCGAGCGAGCGGACTCGCTGGATGTTGCGACGGACGGGAATTGGAAAACTGGGGAGACAAGCCACACCACGATCCTCCTCAGGTGCCCTGGCACCCGATGTCGTTGCTCTTCGCACTCACTCGCGGTGTGTCCCGCTCACGAGCCTGCGCATCGCATCGACGAACCGACCTCAGATCTCTGGACCCGAGATCGACCACCTGTGCCGGGCGAGCATCCTTGCCGTTCCGGCGGCCGATTCGGGCACCCACCGAAATGGGCTCCAGAATCGGCACATTCATCGGCGCCGCCCTCCGTGGGCGACGCACCCGACCCCACATACGGGTCAGGTCCGATCACCATACCACTAGGGGTTGTGGTTCCCATGGGTGTCCACCACAAATTGTTGGATTTTGTGTGCCAATCCCCTAACTGGGTGAGAACCATATTCTTACGACTCTTTCCCCCATGGAGGCGGTTCCGACACGCTTTCCACATCCGTGGTGTGGGCTTCCTAGACTCGCCCCTTCGCCATGGACGGTGCCATCGAGAGATTTCAACCCAAAGACGGGGTTGCGGACGGGCTCACCGAGCCGCAGCGACGCGCGGTCGTGCATGGCGACGGACCGCTCTTGGTGTTGGCGGGACCGGGATCCGGAAAGACGCGCGTCATCACGCGGAGAATCGCTTCGCTCATCGCTCGCGGCGTTCCAGCGTGGTCAATCCTCGCGCTCACGTTCACCAACAAGGCCGCACGCGAGATGGCGGAGCGCGTGGAATCATTGGTGCCGGCCGACACGCCTGGCCGCCGCGGCCTCACGGTGTCGACCTTCCACTCCTGGTGTGCGCGACTGCTTCGCCAGTTTGGCCCCACCAGTCCTGCGGCACGACATGTGACGGGACCGCTCGAGTCGGGATTCACGATCCTGGATGCCGCCGATGCCCGCGCTAGCGCCAAGAAGGCGGTGAAGGCGGCTGGCCTGGATCCGAAGAATTTCACACCCGCCTGGGCGATGGGCTACATCAGCGAGCAGAAGAACCGGCTGCGCACGGCGACGCAATGCCAGGAGGAAGCGCAGGACTTCGTGGCGCGCACCGCCGCGAAGGTCTTCCTTGAGTACGAGCTCATCTTGGGGCGAGCGAATGCGCTGGACTTTGACGACCTCCTGGTCCGGACCGCGTGGATGCTGATCCAGGACGAGACGGTGCGGAGTGCGGTGCAGGATCGATTTCGCCACCTCTTGGTGGACGAGTACCAGGACACCAACCATGCCCAGTTCGTGATCGCCCGGATGGTCGCCCAGAAACACGGCAACATCTGCGTGGTCGGAGACCCTGACCAGTCGATCTACGGCTGGCGAGGAGCGGACATCTCCAACATCCTGGAGTTTGAGGAGGCGTGGCCAGGCACGGCTATCGTGGCGCTGGGCGACAACTTCCGCAGCACGGAGCCGATCGTGGCCACGGCGGATTGCCTCATCAGGCACAACCTCGCGCGGCGCGAGCGCCCACTCTTCAGCATGGTTGGGGCGGGGGAGCCGGTGAGGCGTGTCGGCTGCGGAGATGACCGTGACGAGGCGCGCGTCGTGGTGCAGTCGATGCTGGATTCGCTTGCGGCCGGAACGCCATGCCGGGAGATGGCGGTGCTGTACCGGATGAATGCGCTCAGCCGTGCGATCGAAGAAGAGTGCCTGCGTAGGGAGCTCCCGTATGTCGTCGCGCGCGGAACCGCGTTCTACGAACGCGCGGAAGTGCGGACGATCCTGTCTTACTTGCGCGTGCTGGCCAACCCCGCGGATGACATGGCGCTGCAGCGCGCCGCGCAGAACCCGTCGCGCGGAATCGGGGACTCCGGGTTTGCAAAACTGTCGGCGTATGCCGCGATGCACGGCACCTCCGTTCGTGCGGTCCTGGGCAAGGCGCGTGCCGCCGGTGTTGCGGCTCGGACCGCCAAGGCGTGCGAGGGCTTCGCTGCCGAACTGGACGCGCTCTCGCTGAGGCTCTCCGGTGCTGGGTGGGATGCCAATGGCACCTGCCGGCTGGGACCGTTTGTCATGGACTTGATCGAAGTGAGCGGGCTTCGGATCGCGGTCATCAAGGACTCCGCCGACGAGGAGGAAGGCGACGAGCGCAGCGCCAACCTCACTGAAGTGGCCAACGCGGCAGCGGAGACACCTGTGCCGGTACGTCCCGATGCGGCTGCTGACGCGGACGCCGGCACGCTGGCGCTGGCGCGCGCGGTGGACCTCACGCTCATGGGCGCCTTGCGCGCGTACCTGGAGCGGGTGGCGCTGGTGGCGGACGCGGACATGGTGGACCCGGAGCGCGGCGCGGTCACGCTCATGTCGCTGCACGCGGCGAAGGGACTGGAGTTTGACAAGGTGTCGATCATCGGGATCGAGCAGGGCATCCTTCCGCATGAGCGATCGCTGTCGCACCCGGACAAGTTGGAAGAAGAGCGGCGATTGCTCTATGTCGGCATCAGTCGCGCTCGGCGCGACCTCACGCTCTCCAGCGCCGCGCTCCGGACCCGCAACGGCATCCGGCTCCCCACGATCCCGTCGATCTTTGACCAGGAACTCCCCGAGGACCATCTCAAGCGCGAAGGCAACACGGGTGGGTGTGCGGGGTGGGGGCGCGGCGACATCGACGACGAACCATCCGGCCCCGTGGGCTCCCGCACGAGCCCACGAGCGCTCCCGGGGCGTCGGATTGTGGCGCTGGGCCACGCCGATGCCACCGCGGAGCCCGACGGCCTCGGCACCGGCGCGTTGGTCCGCCACTTCCAGTTCGGCGTTGGGCGCGTGGAGGCGGTCTTTCGCGAGGGAGGTCGTTCCAAGGCCCGCGTCGCCTTCCGCACCGCCGGCGTGAGGACACTGGTCCTGGACTTCGTGAAACTCCAGGTGATCGGCTGACGGCGGTGTGCGAGATCAGGGCGCGGCACGAGCGTCAGCGTTCGCCGCAGAGTCCCGTCTGCCACATCACAAACGACCACTGGTCGACCTCGTCACGCACTCGAAGGGCGAGCGGCTTGCCCGCACCGTGGCCGGCATCGCGGTCCACCCACAGCAAGATAGGGTCGTCTGGCCCGTTGGTCGCCTGCGCCTGCATGAGGGCCGCCATCTTGCGTGCGTGCAGCGGGTGGACGCGAGAGTCGTTCTCTCCCGCGGTAAAGAGCACCGCGGGGTACGGCGTGCCAGCCGTGACGTTCTGGTAGGGGCTGTAGGCCTGCAACACCCGGAATCCCTCGGGAGTCTCGCTGGATCCATACTCCGGCACCCAGTACTTGGCGATGAGGAACTGGTGGAAGCGGAGCATGTCCAGGAGGGGGACGGCACTGATGGCGCAGGCAAAGAGTTCTGGTCGTTGCGTCACTGCGACGCCGGTGAGCAGCCCTCCATTGGAGCCGCCCTCCACGGCGAGGTGTGACGCGTCGGTCCATCGATCGGAGACCAACGCGCCCGCGACCGCGTAGAGGTCGTCGAACACATTCTGCTTGTTCGCCTGCATTCCCGCTCGGTGCCAAGCCTCGCCGTACTCGCTTCCTCCGCGCAGGTTGGCCACCACAGAGATGCCGCCGCGCTCCAGCCAGGGCAGCATGGTCGCCTGGAATGCCGGGGTCAGCGAGACATTGAAGCCACCGTAGGCGTAGAGCAGTGTCGGATTCGCCCCCGTGGCTGTGACATCCTTCCATCGCACCATGAAGTACGGGATCTTCGTGCCGTCCTTGCTGGGAGTGAAGTGCTGGGTGACCTGGATGGAAGAGAGGTCGGCGAGGACTTCCGTCTTGGCCCACACGGACGGGTTGGCCTTCGGACCGTCGTACGAGAGGATCGTCCGCGGGCTGTTGTACGAGGTGTAGAAGGCGAAGAAGTTCCCGTGCTCGTCGCTGGTCGAGACGCTCGCCGTCCCGATTCCCGGTAGGTGAACTGATCCGGTGCGCTGTCCCTCGGGCGAGTGGATCGTGACCTCGCTGTGCACATCAGCCTCCCACGACACCAGCATCGCGTGCTTCGTCCGCCCGGCACCATCCAGCACGGCGCTCCCTTCCGGGACGATCGTCTTCCAGGAGGCCTGTTCGGGAGTTCCCCACGCCACTGAAACGAGCCGGCCGCGAGGGCTCTCAAACGTGGTCTTCATCACGAAGCGCCCAGACTCGGAGAACTGCGGCTCAAACCGCCCGTCCAGGCCGACCGCGACTGGGATGCGATTGAGTTCGTTGCCCGCGATCCACGCGGGCGCGTCCGCGATCCAGAGGTCGTTCCGCTGCCAGCCGTCGGAGAGCCCCACAAGAAACCACTTCCCATCGTCGGTGATGCCAGCCCACGGGATGCGACTGGGTTCGGTTTGCTTCACGATCACCCGGTCGCCTGCCGCGTCTTGGCCCAGGACATGCCAGCGGCTCTCGCGGCTGTACGGGTCCTTGATGTCGCGCAGGCCGCTGTACACGAACGCCCGCTTGTCGGGATTCCATCCCCCAAAGCTCGCCTTGCCGGTGATCACGTCTGGCAGGGCGTCGCCGGTGTCGACGCGCAGGATGCGAAGCTCGCTCAATTCACTTCCCGACTGGCTGGTGCCGTAGGCGAGCAGCGATCCATCCTTGGTTGGCTCCCACCAATCCAGGCTGATGAGGCCCGCTTCGCTCAGCGCGTTGGGGTCGATGAGCACACGAGCCGCAGTCTTGGGATCCTCGCCGGCCTTCACCACCTTGAGGACAGGCTGGTTCTGGGTGCCGGTGCGCTCGGTGAAGAACACAAGTTCTCCCGCCATCTTTGGCAGACCGACGCCACGCAGCTGCATGAGCGTGGTGAGCTCGCCCGTGAGTGCCTCGCGGCAGGGGAGCGAGTCCAAGACGGTCCGCGTATGTTCGTTCTGGAGGTCCGTCCACGACTTGACCTCGGGCGAGTCCTGCTCAAGCGCCTCCAGCCAACGGTACGGGTCGGACACCGAGGTGCCGTGGTAGGTGTCGACGACAGGTTCGGTTCGCGTAGTCGGGGGAGTGGATGCCGACGCGTTCGTGCGTTGAGCCGGCGCGGCGACGGAAGTGGGGGCCGAGTGCTCCGATGGCTGGCAGCCAAGGAGGATGCCGACGCACACAAACCACGAGAGAGTGCTGGCAGGCATGCCGCCGATGCTAGGCTACACCCGCATCACGCGCATCCGAATGGTCTCTGGCATGGCCGCGAGTGCCTGCAGCACGGCGCGGTCTCGGACCAGCTCGGTGTCCAGGATCACATACGAGGTCTCGCGGGTCGACTGCAGGAATTCTGCGTTGATGTTCACGCTCTGTGCCGCGAGGAGCGTATGCATGCGACCCAGCACGCCCGGCACATTGCGGTGGACATGCATGATTCGCGTCTCACCCTCGCGAAGGCGAGGAAGGTCGACACCCGGGAAGTTCACCGCGCTGCTGGTCGACCCGGTGCGCCAGTACGCCGCCAGTTTTTCGGCGACTTCGACGGCGATCGCTTCTTGCGCCTCCGCGGTGCTGCCCCCGATGTGCGGCGTGAGGATGACGTTCTCCAATCCCTGCAGCGGCGAAGCGAAGACCTCGCCATTCTTGGACGGCTCTTCTGGGAAGACATCGGCCGCCAGGCCCCCGAGGCGCCCATCGCGAAGGGCGGTGGCGACGGCGGCGTAGTCCACCACCGTGCCACGAGCATTGTTGATCAGGTGGGCGCCCTTGCGCATCAAGGACACTTGGGCAGCACCCACCATCCCTTCTGTGATCGGCGTGGCCGGGACATGGAGCGTCACGATGTCACTCTCGCGAAGCAGCTCCTCAAGTGTGGCGCACGACTGCGCATTGCCCAGCGGCAGCTTGCGGGCGATGTCGAAGTACCGCACGCGCATGCCCATCGCTTCCGCAAGCACGCTCACTTGGGACCCGATGTGGCCGTATCCCACGATCCCCAGGGTGCGCCCACGGACTTCGTGGGAGCCGGCGGCGCTCTTGTCCCACTCGCCGCGGTGGAGCTTGCTGGATTGCGCGAAGGTGCGCCGGCAGAGCGTCACCACTTCGGCAATCGTCAGTTCTGCCACGCTTCTGGTGTTGGCAAAGGGCGCGTTGAAGACTGGCACCCCGTGCACCTCCGCGGCGTGGAGGTCCACCTGGTTGCTGCCGATGCAGAAGCACCCGATCGCCAGGATGCCGCCCGGAGACTGAATCTCGCTGGCTCGAATCGTGGACTTGCTTCGGATCCCCACGACCTGTGCACGGCTTGCCGCGCTGCGCAGGGCCTCGCCCTCCAACGCCCCGGGCACGCGTTCGACTCGGAACCCGGACTCGGCCAAGATGCCGTCAGCCACCGTGTGGATGCTCTCCGCCAAGATGGCCAGCGGCGCGTCGTGTTCGTCCAGTGCAGCAATCGGGCTCATCCGAGTATCTCCGGGAGTTCAAAGAGGCCTTGGGTGAGGTTGATGGGTCCACCCGGCGTGATGAGGACATTGGCTTCGTAATGCACGCTCATCGACCCGTCCGCCGTGCGCAGCGGCCACTGTTGGCCCACCGACGTGGTCTCGGTGGCACCCACGCTGATCATCGGCTCCACCGCGAGCAGCATGCCGGGCTCCACCTGCTCGAAGGCCTCGCGCCACTCGCCGGGATAGGAGGGAACGACATTGGACACGTACGGAGGGGCGTGCAGCGATCGCCCGTAGCCGTGGCCGCCGAGCCCGCGGATGAGGCAGAGGCCGCGCTCTCGCTCGACATGCCCTTGCACGGCGCGCGCAAAGTCGATCAGCGGTCGTCCCGGCTGCAGCGCCGCGATGCCTCGTCGCAGGCTCTCGCGACCGGCGTCCATGAGTGCCGTGCCGACGGCGTCGCGCGAGACGATGGCGTAGGTCCACGCGGCATCGCCGATCCAGCCTCGGTGCTTGACGCCGACGTCCACGCTGAGCAGGTCACCGGCGCGCAAAGGGGCGGCGGACATGTCGTGCGTGCCGTGCACCACGCAGTCGTTGAGGCTCAGGCAGGTGTGGCTGGGAAAGGGAGGATGCCCGCGAACGCGGTAGCCCTTGAAGCAACTGACGCAATCGAGGTCTTCCAGTTGGTCGGCGCAGAACTGGTCCACCTGCGCCAGCGTGACGCCTGGACAGAGCATCCCCACCAGCCGCCGGTGGATCTCCACGACGCAGGCCGCTGCCTGCGTGGCGCCGTCGATGTCCTGGTCAGCAAGCATCGGCATTGGGGGGTGGAAGTTAGCGGGGATCAGCGCTCGTCGCGGCAGCGACCAGGGCTGCATCGCAGCCACTGACCCCCATCGGAGACACCACCAGCGCAGGCGCGCCGCCCGCCAGCTCCAGGACGCAGGCTCGTTCATCCGGAGCGTCCACGACCTGAAGCCTCGCTGCCTTGCCGACATGGAGCGCCCCAGTGTCTGACTCCAACCCCAGGAGATGCGCCGCATTCCAGGTGGCGGCGGTGATCGCTTCCTCCGGTGTCAATCCCATGTGGCGCACGGCGAGCGCCGCAGCGAAGGCCACGCTTGGCGTGGGAGCACTTCCGGGATTCCAGTTGCTGGCAATGGCGATCGCCCCACCCATGTCGATGAAGGCCCGGCCCCGCATGTACGGCGTGGACAACGCGAATGGACTTGCGGGAAGCCCGACGCCGATCGTGCCGCTCTCCGCCACGCATCGCAAGTCGTCGTCCGTCGAGGCCTCCAAGTGGTCGATCGACTTCGCGCGCATGCGGACGGCGTGAGGAACCAGGCCTGTGGACGTGAACTGGTCGGTGTGGACGCGGAGCGGGCAGCCAAGCCCGGCCGCGCGCTCCAGGAGCCGAAGCGAATCATCGACGGACCACGCGCCCTTCTCGCAGAAGAGGTCGCAGGAGATCCCCGGTACCGCACGCGCCGCTGCCGGCAGGGCGCGATCGATGCACTCGCGCACCCAATCGGGATGCTCGGGGTCGAGGGCGTGCGCACCGAGGTAGGTGGGGATCACTGGCATCCCGGGCATCGATGTTCCCGCTGAGAGGATCGACCGCAGCATCTTGGACTCGGCATCGACGCTGAGCCCATACCCCGTCTTCACTTCACAGGCGACCGTTCCCAGCGCCAGCATTCGATGAAGCCGCCGGACCAGCAGGGCTGTCAGGTGCTCCGCCGTCGCGGCGCGAACGCTCCGCACCGTGCTCATGATGCCACCTCCGGAGGCCAAGATCTCGAGGTACGGGACCCCTGAGAGCTTGCGAGCCCACTCGTTGCTTCGATCACCGGCCCAGCAGGCGTGGGTGTGGCAATCCACCCATCCCGGGAGGATCGTGCGCCCCTGGAGATCGATCGATCTCATTCCCGCCGGCGGGTCGCCGGCGGTGCACTCGGTGATCGTGCCGTGGTCGATCGCCACGAAGCCGCGTGGAATCGTGCCAAGGTCGCACAGTTGTGTTCCCCTTCGGACCCCGAGATCCATCGGTCGCATCGTCACGATGCGCGCGTTGGAGAGGGCGTAGGTCATCCCGATACTGTACGGCGGCGCATTGGTACGCTTGGTCTCCCATGTCCGGCTCGCTTCCACCTGAATCGACCTCCGCGTACTCGAAGATCTCCTGGAATGGTGCGACGCTTCGCATTGCTCCCCGGGGTCCGCACGTGGGCCAGAAGGAAGCTCCCGTGCTGGCCAACGAAGTGGAACCCTACTTCAAGGAGATCGGCAAGGGATTGCGACATGTGGTGCTGGAACTGTCCAGCGTGCAGTTCATGAGTTCCATGGGGTTGGGTTTCCTCATCAACTGCCGGACCGCCGCGAACAATGCAGGTGCGACGCCCATCGTCGTCGGTGCCAACAAGGAACTCAAGGGACTCCTGTCGATGATGAAGATCGACAAGTTCTTCAAGTTTGCGGCGGATGAGTCGGAGCTCAAGGGGCTCCTGGGCAAGTAGCAGTCGACCCACGGACCGCGTTCAGCGCCGGGCGGAGGCGGAGCCGATGATCCAGTCGGCGGCTCCCTGTTCGTCATCGCCTGGCGCAAACCCGGACTCTTGGCGCACCGTCACGGTCCTGACGATGTCGGAGGGGCGAAGTCGCCGGTACTCGGCCACGGTGCCGCCAGCATGGTCGATGTGGAAGTGCCCGGCAAGGTGCACGACTCGACCCTTCGACCGCGCGGCGGCGGCCGACCGAGACATCGTCGCGTCCCAGACCAGCTGGGCGCGGAGTGCCCGGTCCAGTTCTTCCTCCGTGACGAGGACCTCCTCGGCGTCCTCGACCTCCTCTGCGGCCGGTGCATCCTCCGGCTCCTTGGCGCCCTCTGCGAGTTCTTCGCGGGATCGAACCATCAGCTCGCGCAGGTCCTCGCGGTATTCCGGGTGGTCCCAAGCGGGGACATCGAACTGCGCGCGCACTGGGTCATCCCACGCGGGGAGTCCCTCGTAGCCGTCTGCCAGTGCCTGCCGCACGAACTCCCGCGGGCAGTTCGCCGCGACGACGGTGCCGCCTCGTCGCACCGCCGCATTCAGGATCGGCTGGTACCAGGCCACCCACGATCCCTCGCCAGCCCACGAGGTGCTTCCGGTGCTGGCCATGAAGTCGGCCGTCGAGAGGTCACGGACGATCCACGCGTCGACATCCGGCTGCTCGTCGCGTTCCAGCATCTCCAGGCTGAGGACGCCGCCTCCCCACGACACGAAGAGTTCATCCACGATCTGCCGCTGGAGTGCGTGGCCCGCGCCGTCGTCATGCTCTTCGCCCAGAAAGACGGCGTCGGCGCCACGGAGGTCAGCGAGCATCTCCTGCCACGAGGCCGGGGTGCCATCACCCCGCCAGACGTGCGACTGAGTGGGGTTCACGGCTACTGGCCGGACGGCCGACGGCGACACGCAGCCCTGGAGGGTCGCCACAATGGCCACCAAAAGCGGCCCAATTCCTGAGAAAGTTCGCATCGGCGGCGGATGAGCCTACATTCCCTCCATGCGCGCCGCTCCACGACATGCAGCAGTGATCACGACCGGTCTGGCCATCATCGGTTCGCTCACCACGGTGACCGTCGCCGACAGCGTTGTCCGTGTCTCACCATCGACCGCACGGGAGTTGCGCGTGGTCCTGGAAGCCGCGACGGACACATGGTCCCACGGTGTCGGCCCTGGGCCGATCGATGTGGTGGTGGATGAGCGTGGTCGCGCCATGCTGGATGCACTCGACATTCCTTACTGCGTGATGATCGAAGACCTGGAGGCGCTGGTGGAGGACGAGCGAGTACGCCTGTCGCAGCAGGACGGCGGCCTCGCGGGTACGAACTTCTTCGCCGACTTCCGGCCCATCGAGGTCATCCACGCCCGGCTGGCGGAGATGGCGCAAGGGTCTGGCGGGATTGCCACGGAGGTGCTGGTCGGCCACACCTTGGAAGGGCGGGAGATCCGCGGCCTGCAGATCGCGGTGGCCGCGCCCGGCGTGGAACGCCCGGCACTCTTCATCAATGGATGCCAGCACGCGCGCGAGTGGGCCACGCCTCCCACGTGCCTCTGGATTGCCGAGCGCCTGATCACCGGGTGGCAATCCGGCGACCCCGCGATCAGCGATGTCTTGGCGACGTTCGATGTGTATGTCGTGCCCGTGGTGAACGCCGACGGCTATGTCCACACCTGGGGACCCGAGCGGCTGTGGCGCAAGAATCGCCGCAACAACGGCGACGGCACCTTTGGGATTGACCTCAATCGCAACTGGGGATTCATGTGGGGCGGGCCCGGCTCCAGCGGGACCACCTCCAGCGAGACCTACCGCGGTCCGTCGCCCTGGTCCGAGCCAGAGACGCAGGCGATGCGCGACTTCATCCTCGCGAGGCCGGAGATCGTCGCTGCCATCGACTTCCACTCCTACAGCCAGCTGATCCTCTGGCCCTACGGCTTCACCGCCGCGCAGGTGCCTGCCAATGCCAGCGTGTACCAGGCCAGCACGAATGCGATGGAGCAGGCCATCGAGGCAACCCATGGCACGCCCTACACCACGGGACCCATCGCCCCCACGCTCTATGTGGCGGACGGGAGCAGCGTGGACTGGATCCACGAGCAGGGCTCAGCCGCAGCGTGGACGATCGAGGTCCGCGACACGGGCAGCTACGGATTCGTGATGC
The DNA here is from genome assembly GCA_027618565.1 of Planctomycetota bacterium. Lineage (GTDB taxonomy): Bacteria > Planctomycetota > Phycisphaerae > Phycisphaerales > SM1A02 > SXOD01. The sequence goes on from JAQCEQ010000004.1 coordinate 26,919, forward strand.
CGCCAAGTGAAATCGTTCCCAATGCCGAGGAGAACTTCGACGCGTTCCTCGCGATGGGGACGTGGTTCGCGCATCACCCCGTCTTCGTGGAGCTTCCCAATCCGCTGCCGACGGCGATTGCGCCCAGCACGCCGCATCCCTTGACCGCAACGGTGTTCACGCAGTTTGGCACGATGAACGTGGCGCCGGAATTGCGCTACTCCTGGGGAGGTGCGCCGGAGCAGTCCGTTCCAGCGATTTCCGGCGATGGAGTGCATTGGACCGCATCGCTTCCGCCCTTCCCGTGCGGAAGCGAAGTGGCCTGGCGATTCGCAGCCAGCGCCGCAGGCGTCACCGTGTTCGCTCCGGCCGCGGGCGTGATCACCACCCCCATCCTCAGCGAAACGGTCGTGGCCGAGAACAACGCTGAGCAGCCGGACGGCTGGACGGCGGGGGCGGTGGGTGACACGGCGACCGCGGGGCTTTGGGCTCGCGCCGAGCCTCAGGGAACAGCGGCCCAGCCCGGTGCCGACCACTCGGATCCCGGTACCTCCTGCTGGGTCACGGGTCCACTTGCCGGTTCCTCGCTTGGCACCCACGACGTGGACGGCGGCGTGACCACGCTCGCCACTAGTGCCTTCGACGGTCGCGATGGAGCCAGCGTGTCGTTCTGGATGTGGTATTCCAACAACCGAGGTTCTGCACCCGCCTCAGACACCTTCCCCATCGAGATTTCCGGCGACGATGGCGCGACATGGCAGCCTCTCGAGACCATCCCCGCGAATGGCAGCACCAACGCGTGGGTCTTCAAGTCGTATGAGATCGCCTCGATTGCGTCACCGACCGCCGCCATGCGGCTTCGATTCCGCGCCCAGGACCTTGGCAGCGGATCGATTGTCGAGGCGGCGATCGATGACTTCCAGGTGTCCATCTCGGGCTGTCCATCGTCCGAGGGTGACCTGAACGGCGATGGCTCTGTCAACGGCGCGGACCTCGCGTTGCTCCTGGGCGCGTGGGGCAACTCCGCCGCGGGCGACTTGGACGGCAACGGGTCCACGGATGGCGCAGACTTGGCGCTGCTCCTGGGTGCCTGGACGCTGTGAGCAACGCGGGCTGCGGGGCGGGCTGCGGGGCGGACGGATGGCTGGCCGAGGGCGGCGCGATTGCCGCGGCGATCCAGGGGTTCGAGGTCCGGGAGCAGCAGCTGGAGATGGCGCGCGCGGTCCGTGGCGCGCTGGAGGATCGAGCCACGCTGGTCGTGGAAGCCGGGACCGGCGTGGGCAAGAGCCTGGCCTACCTTGCGCCCGCCGTGGAGCGCATCATGCAGCACGGGGAGGTGATCGTCATCGCCACCAACACGATTACGCTCCAGGAACAGCTCATCGGGAAGGACATCCCGCTGCTGCAGCAGGTGTTCCCCGCCTCGTTTCGAGCCGTCTTGGTGAAGGGGCGGAACAACTATGTGAGCCTCCGGCGCCTCCAGATCGCCAGCGAACGATCGGTGCGGCTCTTCGCCGACGAGGATGCGCCGTCGCACTTGGAGGCCATCGAGGAGTGGGCGGTGTCGACACGGGATGGGTCCCTTGCCACGCTCCCCATCAAGCCCGACATGCGCATCTGGGAATCCGTCCAGAGCGACCACGGCAACTGCCTGGGCAAGCGCTGCCCCAACTACGAGCCCTGCTTCTACCAATCGGCCAGGCGCGAGATGGAGGGCGCCAACCTCCTGGTCTGCAATCACGCACTCTTCTTCAGTGACCTCGCGCTGCGCATGCAGGGGAATGGATTCCTCCCCGCGTACCACCATGTCATCCTGGACGAAGCGCATGCGATGGAGGATGTCGCCAGCGACCACTTCGGCCTGTCCTTCAGCGAGGCTCGCGTCACGCACTTCCTCCGCACGCTCTGGTCGGCGCGCACCAAGCGGGGCATCCTGGCCTCGCTTCGCTCAGAGGGTGATGGTGGATGCATGTCGGAGGCGGTGCGCCTGGTGGGTGAGGCCCAGACTGCCGCCAACGACCTGTTTCACTCGATCGCCTCGTGGCGGCGCGAATCCAAGCTTGAGCGGCTGCGCGAGCCGCTGGGCGTGCACGATGCGCTCTCGGGTTCGCTCCAGGAACTCTCCGGCGCGCTGCGTGCGTGCCGAGACGCGGCGTCGTCCGAGGGTGACACCTTTGAGCTCAACGCCCAGGCCGATCGAGCCGCCTCGAGCGCCGATGCCCTCACGCAGATCCTGGCGCAGACGCAGCAAGGATGCGTCTACTGGGTCGAGGAGGGGAGGGCGGCACAGGCTCGTGCTGCGCGGGGGACGATCACGCTGCGCGCCGGGGTCATCGATGTGTCGCCCATCCTGCGCGAGCACCTCTTCACGCCCGAGCGCGGCGTCATCCTCACCAGCGCCACGCTCTCCGTCGGCGAGGGCGACTTCACGCACTGCGCCACGCGCCTGGGATGCCAGGAGCCGCGCACCGTGCAGCTGGGCAGTCCCTTCAATTACCGCAGGCAGTGCCGGCTGGTCATCGATGTCTCGCTGGCGCGAACCGCGGCGGAGCGCGCCGGGGAGGTCCTCTCCAGCCGGATCGTCGACCATGCGCGAGCTACCGACGGCGGGGCCTTCGTGCTCTTCACCAGCTACGCGATGCTGCAGGATGTCGCCTCCCGATGCCGCGAGGCATTCCGGCAGGACGACCGACCGCTCCTGGTCCACGGCGAGGACACCACCAGGACGGCGCTCCTGGAACAGTTCCGCCTGGATGAGCGCAGCGTCCTCCTGGGGACCACGAGTTTCTGGCAGGGGATCGATGTCCGCGGGCGCGCACTCCGCAACGTGATCATCGCCAAGTTGCCCTTCGATGTCCCGGACCGTCCGCTGGTGGAGGCGCGAGCCGAGGCCATCCAGGCGAGCGGGGGAGATCCCTTCCGTGACGACGCGCTGCCTCGCGCCGTGCTCCGCTTCAAGCAAGGATTCGGACGCCTGATCCGTTCGCACCAGGACTCCGGCCAGGTCGTCGTGCTGGATCCCCGCATCCAGACCAAGTTCTACGGCAGGGCCTTCCTCGCGGCACTTCCCGAGGGCTTGGAGCCGGAGTTCGTCGGCATCGAAGAAGAGTCCGCGGAGCTGGAGACCTTCATCGACTTTTGAGCCGCGCGGACGCGAGCGGCACCGCAATGATCACCGCCGTCGCGATCGTCAGCGTGATCGTGGCGCCTCCAAACACCCCGGGAACCGCCAGCCCGACGGCGGCGAGCGAGGTGGCGACCAGCAGCGCCGTCCGGTTCGAGCCCCCCAGAAAGACCAACGTCGGGAAAATCGTGGAGTACGCGCCAAGGAACCCCAGGTAGGCCACATCGAAGCTGTTCTCGATGACTCCCGCACCACGTGCGACCAGCCACGCGATGGCTGCCACCGCACCTCCGGCGACGCACGCCAGCGAGACCAACCGCCGCATCGCTCCAGGCGCCGAGACCGCGTCTAGCGCCTCCACGCACCGGGCATTGAGGACCAGCGTGAAGATCACCTGAAAGACCACCCATACGCCCAGGAGCGGAGTCAAGTGCCACGATCCGCTTCCCGCCATCGACCCTGTGAGCGCCAGCGTGGCAGCAAAGAAAAGCCCGAACCAGCCAAAAGGCGCGGCGCTCCCGGCACGCTCACGCACCCAGTGAAAGGTCGGGTCGAGCAGGGGGCACGCCAGGAATCCAAGGGCGATGAATGGGCCCGCAGCCCACGCGGCCCGGCTTCCCAGGAGTGGTGTGGCTGCCGCATCGACCATGAACGACGCCGGGGAGAGGCACCACGCTGCCACGCCGAGGGCCGCACCCGCCGCGGCCCGCAGCATCCACGCGGCGGTACTCGGCTCACGCGAAGCACCCGTCGTCAGTGCGGCACCGATGACGATCACCACCGCCGCCAGCCCCATCCCGTGCACGCCGGCATCGACCGATGGATCCAGGAACAACCGTGCCAGGAAGAACGCCTGGAAGGCGATCGTCCACAGCGCAAAGACCACGATCCCGTTGCGCAGCCGCCTCGCCAGCGCCACGCCTCGCTTCCCTGACACGATCCACCCAAACGCCGTGCAGCCGATCACATTGGGGATGGCGAAGAGCCAGAAGCCTGTCCAGCCAAAGAGCTTGATGAGGAGCACCGGCAAGAAGAGCCCGATGCACCAGGTCCAGCTGGAGGTGAGCACCAGCCCCCAGCCGATCGAGGCCAGCGCACGGTCAATCCGCACTGATCATGTCGGGCCCCTGGCCCGCCTTCTTCTCCATGACGCCATCTCCGGCGCGCTCGTACTTGGTGAAGCCAAGGCGCTCCAGGTTGGAATTGGAGAATCGACCCTTGTCGGTCATGGTCTGCACCTGTGGCAAGACGGGCACGCGCTGGATCGGCTCGCCGGTCTGGGGATGCTGCGTGAGCGCGTCCTCCGTGATGCGCTGGAAGACCTCAAAGGTGTCTCCAAGCGAGCCGTCCGGCTTCACGACCGCGTAGACATAGGTGGGCATCAGCGGCACTCCCTCTCGACGACGGCCTTCGCGGCGGCGATGTCTTCCTCACGGCAGGACCCCGCCTCTCGCTCAATCACCAGTTGGAGCGCGGTGGTGGCGGAGGCGATGACCGCCAGGAACGCACTCCAGTCCACGGCACCCTTGCCGACGGGGACTTCGGTTCCCCACGCGCCGGCCTCAGCGGCGGGAATGGCATCCTTGATGTGCACCTGCACGATGCGCGGCAGGAGCCGCCGTGCCGATGCCACCGGATCGCCCTTGCCGTAGAGAATCATGTTCGCGGGATCGAAATTGACGCCTGCGGAGGGGCGATCCAGGTCGTCCAGCGCCTTGGAGAGCGTGTCCGCCGTCTCTTGTCCCGTCTCAAAGGCAAGGCTGACGCCACGCGTGGCGAAGTGGTCGATGAGCGTGCGGAGGCGTCCCAGCATCGCCTCTCGATCCGCGCCCGCATCGTGCGGGATGAAACCCGCATGGAAGGTCACCAAGGTGAGCCCCAGCGATGCCGCGATGTCTGCGGTTCGCAGAGCACGGTCCAGCGTGGCCGGCCATGTCTCGTCGGGCCGAACCCCGCCGGTGCGGGCGATCGATCCAAGCGTGGAGTAGTCCTCGCCCACCGTCTGCATCATGCCACTCACCGCATGGACGCCTTCGTCCACGAAGATGTTGCCGACATCGCACCAGGTGGCCCCGTCCTCTAGGAGCGGCAGCAGCGCCAACTGGACTCTGGGGATGCCAAGGCACCGGAGCGTCGCCGCCAGCTCTCGAGGGCCGTCCGGACGGAGGCTCCAGGAGCACACGGCGAGTCGCTCAGATGCTGGGTTGGGCATCGAGTCAATGGTACAAATGCATGTCGTTTGGAACCGACGCAAGACAGCCCCGCCGCTGCCGTGGAACCACCGCGCACGCGGATGGAGCGGTTCGAGGCGTGGCTCTCCCGACTCTCCACCAAGAGCAACTTCTGGCACCGCGTGTGTTCGCTGGTGTGGCTGCCCTACGCCTTCCGGAGCGGCATCAGCATGCGCCGGATCACGGGTAAGCGATTCACGGCGGTGCTCCCGTTCCGGCGGTTCAACCGCAACTGGTACAACGCGATGGCGGGAGCCGCGCTCCTTGGCAACAGCGAGGTCGCGGCTGGCATGTACCTCTTCCAGCGGTGCGGGAGCGACTACATCGTGGTGTGCAAGGAGATGAAGTACCGGTTCCTGCGCCCGTGCTACGGGCCGGCGATCTACACGGTGACCAACTGCGGCGACCTGGATGCCTCGCTGGAGCTTGGCGCGGAGTTCAATGTGCCGCTCACGATCAGCATTTGCCAGCAGATGTCCCGCGACAAGCGCGAGCGCCGCGTGGGTGAGTGCGAGATCGTCTTCCACTGCACGCCCAAGGCGCAGGCCAAGGTGAAGCGCATGCGCGAGGAGAGGTCGATCCAGGAGGCGCGCGAGGCCAAGAAGCGCGGTCCCGCGACATGAGCGCCCGGGCGTCGGGGAATCCGGGTGGTTCGGGAGCGCGCGTCCTGAAGCTGCGCGAGCTCCTCCACCGCGCCAATCACGACTACTACGCCGACGGCAAGCCGTCCATGGCGGACTCGGAGTTTGACCAGCTCTTGGAGGAGTTGCGGCAGCTGGAGGTGGCTGCCGGAGACCTTGACCCCAGCAGTCCCACGGCTCGGGTGGGGGGCGCGCCGACGAGTGCGTTCCAGGCCGTCCCGCACACGCTCCCGATGATGAGCGTGGACAACACCTATAGCGAGGCTGACTTTCGTGCGTGGCATGCGCGATGCGAAGAGGCGCTGGGTCATCCGCCCGTCGTCACCTGCGACCCGAAGATCGACGGTCTCGCCGTCAGCCTCCGCTGGGAACAGGGAACGCTCGTCCGTGCGGTCACCCGTGGCGATGGGCAGCAGGGGGACGACATCACCGCCAACGCACGCGCGATCCGATCCATCCCGTTGCGACTCCGAGGCGATGCGCCGCCTGTGCTGGAAGTCCGCGGGGAGGTGTTCATGCCGTTTGAGAGTTTTGAGTTGGCCAACGAGCAACGGCTGCGCGACGGCGAAGAGCTATTCGCCAACCCGCGAAACGCCACGATGGGAACGCTCAAGAACCTGGACCCGCGAGTCACCGCCGCGCGGCGGCTTCGCTTCATCGCGCACGGTCGCGGTGCCTGTGAGGGGGTGCCAGGCGACGGCTACAGGGGCTTTCTGAAGGTGATCAAGGCGCTCGGTGTGCCGGTCAACCCACTCACGCGGCGATGCGCCACGGTGGACGAGGTCGTGGCCGCAATCGAGGAGTTTCGGGACGCGCGGCAGGCACTGCCCTACGCGGTCGATGGCTTGGTCGCCAAGATCGACTCCTTTGCCGAGCAGGCGGCGCTGGGGACCACCGCCAAGTCGCCGCGATGGGCGATTGCCTTCAAGTACCCAGCGGAGCGCAAGGAGACTCGATTGCTGGAGGTGGCGTGGCAAGTGGGGAAGGGCGGGACGCTCACGCCGCGCGCCACCCTGGCACCGGTCGTGATCGCGGGCACGAAGGTGCAGCACGCGACACTCCACAACATCGCCGAGATCACCCGCAAGGACCTGCGCATCGGTGACATGGTCATCGTGGAAAAGGCCGGAGAGATCATCCCGCAAGTCGTGGAAGTGGTGGCGGAGGCGCGAGAGGGGAGTGAACTGCCGATCGTCGCGCCGACGCAGTGTCCAGCATGCGCTGGCGCCGTGGAGCCCGAGGCCGAGGGGAGCCCACGCCTCGTCTGCACCAACTCGGCGTGCCCGGCACAGTTTCGCGAGAGGCTGAAGTGGTTCGTCGGGCGCGGACAGATGGACATCGACACCCTGGGCGAGAAGTTGGTGGACCAATTGATCGACGCGGGGCTGGTCCGGCACTTCGCCGATGTCTTCCTGCTCAAAGTGGACGATCTTCTGGCGCTTGAGCGGATGGGCGACATCAGCGCCAAAGCCTTGCTCGACGCCGCAAGAGACAGCAAGCCACGTGGGCTGGGAAGGGTCCTGGCCTCGCTGGGGATCCGGCTTGTCGGAGAATCCGCGGCGAAGATGCTGGCGAAGTCCTTCCCAGACATGGACGCCTTGCTTGCCGCGACACCGGCGGACCTTGAGGCACTCCCGGACTTTGGCTCGCTCACCGCCGAATCGATCGTCCGCACGCTGGCCACGCCCGCGATGAGGGAGGAGATTCGCCGCCTCTCTGAAGCCGGCGTGGACCTCCGCAGCCAGACCTACCGTCCGCCTGTCGGTGCGCCGGTCGCTGCCACGCCGTTTTCAGGCAAGACAGTGGTCTTGACCGGGACCCTTGGGCGATGGGACCGTCCGGCGCTCAAGGAGATCCTGGAGTCCATGGGCGCCACCTGCTCCGGCAGCGTCTCCAAGAAGACTCACCTGGTGATCGCCGGAGAGAAGGCCGGCAGCAAGCTGGAGCAGGCACGCGCCATGGGGGTGGAGGTGTGGGACGAAGCGAAGCTGGTCGATGCACTGGACGCACTGGGAGTGCCTCGCCCCGATCGAGCCTGACCGAAGCGTGTCTCAGGGAAGCGTTGGCGTGGATCCCGGGAGGACCGATGGCGCGTCCACGGCGGTGCGTTCGATGCCGCCGTCCTCGGTCAGCGTCACTCGATACCACGCTGGCGAGGCCCCCTCGGCCGATCGGGCGAGCACGACCACTCGACCCTCCTCCATCACCGGCCCCACGGCGAATGAACACCCACCCTCGAGCAACTCGATCTTCGTGGTGGAGTCGTCATCGCTCAGGAGCGTCCGCTCCAGGCTCCATCGCCCGGCGCCGGGCTTGGAGGCATGTCCCTCCACGACCATGACCCACTCGCAGTTGGCAGACCGGACCGAATCGAGGTGCACGCTGCGCCAGCCCGGAAAGAGCTGGCCGCCCACCATCCACGCTAATCCAGTCGCGAGCGCGACGAACACCGCGATCTTGAAGGCAAGGCTGCGAAGGGCGAGGGCGAGCTGTCCCATGGGGAACACAGCATTCTAGGGTTTTCAGCCCTCAGCCGCGAGGGGGCGTCACCCGTTGGTCGCGAAGGTGGCTCGGCTGCCTAGAGGCTGACCCAGCCAGCAAGCAACGCGGTTCCCAGCACCCCCGCCAGGATCACGCGCCACCACCCGAACGGGGCGATGCCTCCGCGCGAGAGGTACGCCACCATCCACTTGACGCTCAGGAGCGCGGCAAAGTATGCGGCCGCCGTTCCCAGCACGATCATCCACCATCCCCCGAGCTGCGACACGGCATCCGGCGCGTCGACCAGTCTGCGCAACTTCCACACGCACGCACCACCGAGCGTGGGAAGCGCCAGGAGGAAGCTGAACTCCGCGCTCTCCTTCGCTCGCATGCCCACCCCCAGCCCACCAAGGATGCTGGTCATCGAGCGGCTGGTTCCCGGCCACATGGCCAGGCACTGCGCGAGTCCAACCAAGAGAGCCCGCGCGGGGCCAAGCGTGTCGCCACTGTGCCCGCGGCCCTGCGCAAGAGAACTTCGCTCCCGGACGCTCGGGCTGACCATGATCATCGCGACGCCGCCGATCGCCAGGGCCGCCAGGATGGGCACGGGGTGGAAGAGTCGCGCCTCAAGCGTGTCCTCCAGGAGGGGTCCCAGGATCGCGGCTGGCAGGAACGCGATCACCAGGTTCCTCGCCAGCACGATGTCGTATCGATGGTTGGGGCCAAATCGCATCAGCCCCACCGTGGCGAAGCACGCGCGGGTCATCGCGCACACGCGCGACCAGTACAGGCGAAGGACCGCCAGGATCGCGCCGCCCTGGATCACGATGCTGAAGGCATCAACGGCATGCCTTGAAGCCAGCGAGTCTCGCAGCCCGAGCAGCTGTGCCGTCAGGATCAGGTGTCCCGTCGAGGACACCGGCAGGTACTCGGTCACCCCCTCGACCAGGCCCAGGATCAGCGCGTCCAGCCAAGTCACTGGTGAATGGGCTCCTGCAAGGGCATTGCGCGTGGAAGGTACATGGATCTGACCTCGTCGCCCACCCGCTCCATGTCGCTTGCGGCCTGTTCGGCGCGCGCGGCCCGAAGCTCGGCGCCGCCCGCGGCGGCATCGTCCAGGAATCGCCCGAAGAACCGACCCGATTCAACTTCGGCCAGGAGCGTGGCCATGCCAGTTCGCAGTTCGTCGAGCGGGAGCGTCGAGGCGGCATGATCGATCCCAGCCTCCGCGGTGTCGCTGATCGCGCGCCGCATCCCCGCGATTCCCTTGGTGTAGACCAAGTCGCCGATCTGCTTGAGTTCCTGAATGCACTCGATGTACGCCACACGCGGGTCCACTCCCGCGGCGACCAGTGTGTCAAACGAGGTGCGCATGAGCGCGACCAATCCGCCGCACAGGATCGCCTGCTCTCCAAAGATGTCCGCCACGGCCTCGTCGCGAAAGGTCGTCTGGATCACGCCCGCCCTCGTGCACCCGATGCCGTCGGCCCAGGCCATGGCCAAGGCGTGCGCGCGTGCGCGGTCTCCCTCGGGGGCTTCGACCGCGACCATCGCGGGAATGCCAAGCCCGGCGAGAAACCTCTCGCGGAGCGTCGTCCCGGGGCCCTTGGGGGCGACGAGCACGAATGCTCGGTCGTCTGGGCGGCGCACGATGCCAAAGTGAACGGAAGCACCATGAAGGAATCCGACCACCGTCGATGGTGGCAGGAGGGGCGAGACTCTCGCCCAGACTGCGGCGTGAACCTGGTCCGGTACCGCGAGGATCACGAGGTCGGGTCTGGTAAGCGCCTCGGCGAGGTCGACCACCCGGAAGCCAGACTTCGCCGCGAGAGCAAGAGCAGCCGAGTTGGGGCGCCCGGTCACAGTGACCCCCCAGCCGCTCTCAAGAAGGTTTCCTGCGTGTGCCGAGCCTTGGTTCCCAAACCCGATAACACAGGCGAGCGGGGAAGGCCGTTCCGGCGGGGAATTCCGATCCCTGCGGTACAGATCCCCCGTGGTTTCACCAGTTTGTGTCGAACCTGGCATCGATTCTTGAGGATAGCGGGGGGTGCAGTTGCCCATTTTTCAGTTTGTGGCATAGTTCAGTTTGAATTCGCGCTGCTCATGCCTCCCGGGTGAGTAGCCGATAATAAGGCAGTCGTTCGATGATCATGGACCCCCAGGACCTCAGAGCCGACCAGCGGTTCCGCGCCAACGCGCCATACACGCGCGTGGTCGTGCATCCCGAGGCACCCGCGGGCTCGAGGGTTGCGGCGATCGCCGAGTCCAAGCCAAGCACCGAGGGGATGGAGGGCCACGCCTACGACGTCTCGGCGCACGGACTCCGTTTTGAGCTGGACCAGGCGGTTCCCACCGGATCCCGGATCGACTTTGAACTGGAGCTCCCCGGCTGCGTGCGGGCGATCCGTGGCAAGGGGCGTGTCGTGCGGGTTTTCTCCGACGAGGACGACCCTGGACCGCGCCGCATGGCCGCACACATCGAGGAGTTCGAGAGCGAACACGACCGAATGCGGCTTGCCGCGCATTTGGAAGATCACTGGATCAAAGCTGAGGCGTAGGCCCCGCAGCGATCCAACGGAGGATTGATCGGCGACGAGCGCCAACGCGTTCGTGGTTAGGATGACGGAGGCGAATGCACCGGCTGCCCCCATCGTGGGGGTGCCCGGCACATCCGCCCCCAGAGCGCGACCCGAGCGGTCGCTGAAACCACCGGGCTGCGGTGGGCCACCAGGACGGTGGCGGAGTCTTGGATCGTGCTGTCGGACGAACAACTGATTGCGGAAGTCGAGCGGATCACGGGCTATCGCTTCGCGCGTCCGGACTTGGTGCGGCAAGCATTCGTGCATGCCTCTGCCGCCCCGACGCCGGGGGAGAGCAACGAGCGGCTGGAGTTCCTTGGCGATGCGGCGCTTGGTTTCGTCGCCTGCGAGATGCTCTATGAGTCCCTCTCGCACTTGCCTGAGGGAGAACTCACCAAGATCAAGTCGCTCATCGTCAGCCGCGCGGTGTGCGCGCAGATCGCCGAGGAACTGGATCTCTGTGCCATGCTCTCGGTGGGGAAGGGGATGAACGCATCGGCGCTCCCGCAGTCGGTCAAGGCCGCGGTCCTGGAGAGCGTGCTGGGAGCGATCCTGATCGAGGCGGGCATAGATCCGGTCAGGCAGTTTGTACGGCGATTGCTGGAGCCACAAGTCCAGCGTGCCTGCAAGGCGGGGCACCACCGCAACTTCAAGAGCGTGCTGCAACAGGTGAGCCAGCTTCGAGGCGAGGGAAATCCCTGCTACCGACTGCTGGATGAGCGAGGTCCCGATCACGACAAGGCATTTGAAGTGGCGGTCGAAATGGGTGCCGTGAGATATGCCCCCAGGTGGGCTCGGAGCAAGCGCGAGGCCGAGCAGGCGGCCGCGGAGGCAACGCTGCGGGCGCTGGGGATCGTCGTGGACAGCCCCGAGGGAGAGCCTGAGGTGGATTGGTCGGCGATGCCGGTGGCCCCCGACGAGGGCGATCAGGGATCCAATCCAGACGGTGAAGACAACCATCGAATGATGTCGGATGACACTTCGTCCACGGGACCCGAGGCGTCAGCGGCGTAGTCCGCGACCTCGCGATAGAACGGCTCGCGCAGCTGGAGCAGTTGGGGGAGTTCCGCCAGGAGGTCGTGTCCCAGGATCGTCGGGCGGTCGCCGGCGTCTCGACGCAGTCGGTCCCGAAGCACCTCGACCGGCACGGCGAGCCAGACGACCCGTGTCGATGTCTTTGCTTGCGCGAGAAGTTCACGCGCCCGGGGAATCGTGGGGAGTCCGCCGCCGGTCGCGATGATGGTTCCACCCGCAGCGGCGCGATCCAGCGCCAGCGAGAGTGCCGTCACTTCCGCCAGACGCCAGCCAGCTTCTCCCGATGTCCGAAAGGCCTCTGCGGGGCTGGCCACCCCCAGCTGCGCGCACGCCATGGCATCGGTATCGACGCATCGCCGGCCAAGTTCCCGAGCGAGCTGCGCCCCGACGACAGACTTTCCTGAACCCCGCATGCCGACCAGGACCAGCGTCCCGGCGTTGGACATCAGCGCGGGCTGATCCGGCGCCCCAGGCGGCGCTTCCGGTTGATGATCTTGCGCCCCTTGGCCGTCCCCATGCGGGCACGGAACCCCACGGAGCGGACCTTCTTGATGCGGCTAATTCTGTGGGGGTAGTGCATGGGGGGCTCCGAATCGAGCAGGGAAGTGTACCCCAGGAGCCACGCGACCGCAAGAACCCGCAGGGACCGGGCTCAGGCCGGGGCGTGCCGCACGTTTTCGCCCTCCACGAGGAAGATCACGTCCTCGGCCGCCGCCACGGCGGTGTCGGCAATGCGCTCGAACCGTTGGGCGATGGCCATCCAATGAATGGCGCAATCCAATTCGTGCTCGGTCCCGCGGAATCGCTCCCGAAGGTCGATGAGCACCGCCTTCTGGAGGTCATCCACGCGGTCGTCGGCGTTTCGGAGGCGCCGGCAGAGGACGGGATCGGAGTCGGCGTACGCGGCGATGACATCCGAGAGCATGGTCCGCGCGGCCATCCCCAGTTCCACGATGAGCGCCGGCGGCTCCGCGTCCATGTGAGCCAGCTTTCGAGAGCGCTTGGCGACGCCCTTCACCAGGTCCCCGATGCGCTCAAACTCCGTGCAGATCCGGATCGATGCCAGGATGGCGCGCAGGTCGCCCGCCACTGGGTGGGCCAGCGCCAGAAGCTTGACGGCGGATGCCTCAATCTTGGTGTCGTAGGCGTCGATGTCGTCGTCACCGCGCACCACCGCGGTCGCTCCGGCCTCGTCATGGTGGAGGAGGGACTGGATCGAGGCGGCGAGTCGCTGTTCCACGAGCGCACCCATGGCAAGGATCTCGCGGCGGAGTTCGAGGAGTTGCTGGTTGAGGTCGATGGCCATAGGTGGTGTGGGTCGGAAGTCTTGGAGGCGGGAGGTCAGGGTGAGCGAGGGTGCTGTGGAACGGGCATCAGCCGAATCGGCCGGTGACATAGTCCTCAGTCTGCTTCGTGGCAGGCTTGGTGAAGATCACTTCGGTCTCGTTTTCCTCGATGAGGCTTCCCTCGAAGAAGAATGCGGTACGGTCTGAAACGCGGGATGCTTGCTGCATGTTGTGGGTCACGATGACGATGGTGTAGGTGTGGCTCAATTGCGCGATGAGCTCTTCCACGCTCGCGGTGGACTTGGGGTCCAGCGCCGAGCAGGGCTCGTCCATGAGCAGGACCTCGGGATCGACCGCAATCGCGCGCGCGATGCACAGGCGCTGCTGCTGCCCCCCCGAGAGCCCCAGCGCGCTTGCTGAAAGTCGATCCTTGACCTCATTCCAGAGTGCGGCGCCGCGGAGGCTTCGCTCCACCAGGTCATCCAGGTCGGCGCGCTTGTAGATCCGGTGGAGTCGAGCGCCGAAAGCGACATTGTCATAGATCGACTTCGGGAACGGATTCGGCTTCTGGAACACCATGCCCACGCGTCGGCGAAGGTCCACGACATCCAGCGTCCGGTCCAGGATGTCCTCGCCGTCCAGGAGCAACTCACCGGCAGCCTTGGCGCCTGGAATCGTGTCATTCATCCGGTTCATCCATCGCAGGAAGGTGCTCTTGCCGCAGCCCGAAGGACCGATGAGCGCCGTCACCGCCTGTCGAGGGACCCGCAGCGAGATTGACTTGAGCGCTTGGAAGTTGCCGTAGAAGCCATCGAAGTTCCTGGCCTCCAGGCACACAGCCGTGGATGCACCGGTGGGCTCAACCGCCGGCGCCCCCATTGGTCCGTTGGCGGTCGGTCGCTCGGTCGAGTTCATCGGGGAGGGTTGGCTCATTCGCGATGGGTGGAGGGGCGTGGCACGGGAAGCGGTCGCCGCGGGCGGTGTCATTGCAGTGGCTTCTGGAGTCGGAGCCGCAGGGCCACGGCGGTGCCATTGAACACGATCAGCAGCCCCAGCTGCACCAGGATGGCCGCGGCCGCGATGGAATGGAAGCCAGCCTGAGGTCGTCCGGCCCAGTTGAAGATCTGGAGCGGCAGGACGGTAAAGCTGCTCATGAGGTTCTCGGGAGTCCTGAAAATGAGCAGCGCCGCGCCGACGACGAGGAGTGGCGCCGCCTCGCCGATGGCCCGGCTGATGGCCAGGATCGTCCCCGTGAGGATCGTCGGGATGGCCGCCGGCAGCGTCAGGCGCCAGACCGTCTGCCATGTCGTCGCCCCCATCGCGAGGGAGCCTTGGCGAATCGTGCCGGGCACGCTTCGGATCGCCTCCTGGCTGGAGACGATGATCATCGGGAGGATGACCAGCATCAGGGTGAGCCCCGCGGCCAGCACGCTTGGGCCGAAGGGGAGCTGGAGGAACCAGAAGCTCTCGCTGTTGCCCAGGACCACAGGATCGTCGGAGCGGAACAGCCCAAACATCCGCGAGAATGCGGTGAGCCCGATGATGCCGTAGACAATCGAAGGCACGCCGGCCAGGTTGGTGATGTTGAGCTGGATGAACCGCGTGAGCCGATTCTTGGGAGCAAATTCCTCCAGGTACAGCGCGGTGCCGACGCCGATGGGTATGGCCGTCAGGGCGCAGGTCACCACGACCCAGAGGCTGCCAAAGAGCGCAGCCTTGATGCCTGCCTTGTCCGGCTTGCGGCTGGCGAAGGAGTCCAGGAAGTCCCAGGAGAGTCGATCCCACCCGTCAAACGCGACTGACATCAGCAGCACGCACAGCACCACCACCGCCGAAGTCGTGGCCAGCAGGCACAGCGCGAGGAACGCGCGGTTGCGGAGCAGGAGCCGCGCCGGGGAGACAGGGGTGCCTGGGATGGAGGAGATGTCGCTCATTCGTACTCCTCACGGAAGCGCTTGAGGATCACAGCACCGCCCCAGGCGAGCGCGAGCGTGATGAGGAAGAGCGTGGCAGCAACGGCATACGCCGACTGGTACTCCACGCCGCCGGCCGGGGCGTCGCCGAGGAAGATCTGCACCATGTAGCCCGTCATGGTCTGTGACTGCGATGCTGGATTCATCGTCAGCTGCGGGACACTGCCGGCTGCCAGCGCCACGATCATTGTCTCTCCCACGGCACGAGTGACCGCCAGCAGGCACGCGGCCACGATGCCGCTGAGTGCTGCAGGGAGCACCACGCGGACGCTGGTGTCAAACTTGGTGCTTCCCAGCGCGTAGGCGCCGTCGCGCAGCGAGCGCGGGACCGAGCGAAGCGCGTCCTCGCTGAGCGAGCACACGATGGGCAGGATCATGATTCCCACGGCGATGCCGGCCGAGAGCGCGTTGTAGGTCCCGAAGACTTCTTCGCCCGTCGCCCATCGCGCCACGCGCTGCAGGATGTCGGGCGTGATGAAGGTGAGCGCGAAGAAGCCGTAGACCACCGTCGGGACGCCGGCGAGGAGTTCCAGGGTGGCCTTGAGTGGGGTGCGCAGCCATCGAGGCGCGTACTCGCTGAGGAAGATCGCGATGATGAGCCCCAGCGGCAGCGCCACCAGCGCGGCGATGCCAGTGATGAGAAGCGTCCCGGAGACGAGTGGGAGCACGCCAAACTTCGGCTGGGCGCCCAGGAGCGGGCTCCACTCGGTGCCCGTCACAAACTGGCCCAGCGAGATCTCGGGGTGGTCTGGGAGCATGAAGAAGGTGAAGGCCTCGATCGCCAGCACGACCATGATGGCCGCCGTGGTCGCCACCGAGAGGAGCGCCGTCCCAAAGAGCGTTTGCCGCACGATGGCCTCGCTTCGCAGTCGCGAACGGCGAGAAACAAGCCGCCCTCGGCGTGCGGCGTGCGACAGGCTGATCTGGTCGGAGGGGGACATCGGGCTCGGAACGGTGGCGAGCGTGAGGGGGCTTGGTCACCTCACTGGTAGGTCGTCGCAAAGGGAGTGGTGACGCTCTCGCCGGCGGTGGTGGTGAACTGCGTGCCCTTGCGACCGGCGGTCCAGTTCTTCGCGGCCTTGCCGTACAACGCCGCCGGGAACTTCACGTAGCCAACCTCGCCGGCCAGTTCGGGTGCCTGCGCAAGGTAGAAGTCGACGAACGCCTTCACTTGCGGCTGCGAGGCAGCCTTGGCATTGACATAGATGAAGAGCGGTCTGCTGAAGGGCGCATAGGTTCCGTTCTCGATGGTGGCGACGGAGGGGGAGACCCCGTTGACCTTCACGGCGGTCAGCTTGTCGGTGTTCTCGAAGTAGTAGGCACAGCCGAAGAAGCCGATGGCGTACTTGTTGCCGCTGACGCCCAGCACCAGCGCGTTGTCGTCCTCGGAGACGCTCATGTCGGAGCGAGCCTTGCCGTCCCTCCCCAGAACGACTTCCTTGAAGTAGTCAAAGGTGCCAGAATCGGTGCCGGGGGAGTAGACCAGGATCGGCTCGGCTGGCCAGGCAGGATTGACATCCCTCCAGGTCTTGGCCGTGTTCTCGGTGGAGAAGATGCGCTTGAGGTTGTCGACGGTGAGGTCGGTCGCCCAGGTGTTTTGCGTGTTCACCACGACCGTGAGGCCGTCGTAGGCCACGGGGATCTCGATGAACTCGATGCCGTTCTTCGCGGCAAGTTGCATCTCGGATGGCTTGATCGGGCGCGATGCGTCGGCGATGTCGATTTCCCCCGCGCAGAATCGCTTGAAGCCTCCACCGGTGCCGCTCACGCCGACGGTTACATTGACATTGGGCTGCTCGGCGGCGAACTCCTCGGCCACCGCTTCCGTGATCGGGAAGACGGTGCTGGAACCATCGATGCGGATGTTGCCCTTGAGGTCACCCAGGGCCAGGGCCGTGGTGGCGATCGCGAGCGTGGAGAGGAGCGCAGTCATCGGATGCATGGAGAGTCCCTTTCTGGAGAGTGGATGGAGAGTGGACGAGTCTGCAGAGCATCATCCCTTGCTCCCGTTCAGGTTGTGTTCAGGAGTGGCCCACGGATCGAGAAAGGTGGCGCCGCGATGAGAAAGGGAGCCGATGGGGCGCCGTGGAACCTGTTATCAGACCTCACCATGAGCGAGGGGTTCCTGCAGGGATCCGAAGCGAAAACGTTGACCCCGAACCGACCGTGCTGGCAACCGTCACATCGCCGCCGTGGAGCTTGGCGATGTGCTTCACGATCGCCAGCCCAAGCCCGGTGCCACCCAGTTCCCGACTCCGGGCGGAGTCCACTCGGTAGAACCGCTCGAACAGTCGTGGTAGGTGTTCCGCGCCGATACCCGGGCCATGGTCGGACACGTCGATGGACAGCCACTCTGCCGCCACTCGCGCGCTGACAGTCACCGTCGCGCCGGTGGGGCTGTATGTGATCGCGTTGGACACGAGGTTGGTGATGACCTGCGCGAGCAGCGTCTCGTTTCCATTGACGCAGAGGAGCGGGTCGCACTCGCACGCGAGAGTGACCGACCGGGCCTCTGCGGTCGGTGACAGCGTCTCGCGCACCTCGGAGAGGACGGCCGCGATCGGCACGGACGAGAACTCAAGCGTGCGCTGCGATGCGGGCGACTCCAGGAACGAAAGGGCCAGAATATCCTCGATGAGCGTGGCCAGCCGCGCCGCGTTCCGGGCGATGATCTCGGTGAATCGCCTGACCTGTGCCTGGTCCGGCTTGTCCATGCCCAGGAGCGTCTCGGCGTAGCCGCGGATGCTGGTGATCGGTGTGCGAAGCTCGTGGCTGACATTGGCGGCAAAATCCGTGCGCAGCGCCTCCAGTCGCTTCAGCCGCGTGATGTCGTCAAAGACAAGGAGCGCTCCTTGGGGACCGCGAGCGCCTCGGAGGGGCTCCGCGGCAGCGAGGTAGACGCGCGCGGCATCGCCCAGGCGCAGCTCCGTTGGTGCCACTTCGCCATCCCTGAGGCACCGGCGGATGAGGTCATGCACGGCGGGTTCGCGAACCACTTCCTCCACAACGCGGCCCCGCCATCCCTCGGGCTGCAGGCAAAAGAGCACCTCGGCGACACGATTGGCTCGGACCAGCCGATGATGCGCGTCCACCACCAACAGCCCGTGCCCGATGACTTCCAGCGTGCGGCGCAGGTCATCCAGCTCGGTCTCCACTTGTGCGCCCTGCGCGGCGTCGTGGTCAAAGATGCGCTGGATGGCACGGGCCAGCCGGGCGGTCTCGGGGCAATCGACATCGATCCTCGTCGATTTCGAGCCGGTCGGGAGCGATTCCACATGCGTGGTCAGCCGTCGCAGGGAGCGGTGGACGCGCGCGGTGCGGACGGACGCGAACGCCAACGCCGTGCCGGCGGCGAGGATCGCGGCCACCCATGTCCAGCCAGCCATCGCCGTGGCGATCGTGCCAACGAGCGCGGCGGTGCCGATGAGCGCCCACTTCGTTTCGAGCGAGGGGCGACGGTCGATTGGAGTTTCGGGAGTGTGCTCGGCGTCCATACCGGCGATCGTCAGTCGGTGGCGAACGACGGCTCGCGCTCACCAACTTCGCTGAAACGATACCCAACGCCGCGGACGGTTTCGATGGAGGGGCCGATGTCGCCCAACTTGCGGCGGATCGCGGTGATATGCACGTCCACCGTGCGCGAAGAGAGGATCGTGTTGCGGCCGTGGACGGCCGCGATGATCTGGTCCCGGGTGCGCACGAATCCCGGGCGGCACGCGAGGTAGTGGAGCAGCTGGAACTCCGTAATCGTGAGGTCCGTGGGCTTCCCGTCGACGGTCACCAGATGCCGTCCAAGGTCGATGCAGAGCCGGCTGTCGTAGAGGGAGAGGCGGTCGGCGCGCACGCCAGGATCGCTCTCGCGCTTCACCCGTCGGAGGGCGGCTCGCACGCGGGCCACCAGCACCCGCGGGGAAAAAGGCTTTGTGACATAGTCGTCGGCGCCCGCCTCCAACCCCGCGACGATGTCCGCCTCGGATCCCTTCGCGGTCACCATGATGATCGGCGTTGCCGCGGTCTCGGTCGCAGCACGCACTCGCTGGCACACCTGAAGTCCGGAGAGGTCGGGGAGCATCAGGTCCAGGAGGATCACGGTGGGCGGCGCGGCCTTGATCAGCACCAGCCCGCGCCGGCCGCTGCCCGCGATCTGGACGCGGAGCTTCATCTGCTCCAGGTGAAATCGAATGAGCTCGGCAATTTCCGGCTCGTCCTCAACGACGATGGCTGTTTCGATTCCTGTAGTCACGGTGGGAATGGTGGCAGGGTCAGGTGGTCACGGTATGTGCGTTTCGTTCAGGTCGCGTGAGGGTCGGTCGATTCAGCGGCAGAAGGTCGGATTTCGGCGCCGTCGACAAGGTGGAACGAGCGTCGGCCGGTCACGCTGGCGAGCGTGACGCCGTGCAGCCCCCGGCAGGCACCGAGCACGGCCCACGCGGCGGACTCGCGGGCACGTGCTGGCACGCCGGCGGCGTCGGTGAAGTGCACGGGGATGCCGAGTCGTCGCTCGAGCTGCTGGATCAACACCGCATGCCGCGCACCGCCCCCGGCGACGAGGCAGTCGGCGGGCGTGGCGGCGCCGGTTCGTGCCGCGATTCGGTTGATCTGGTTGGTGATCGTGGAAGCCACTGCAACGGCGGCGGAAGCGAGGAGATCCGCTGTGCCGAGCGCCTGAACCTTTCCCGAGGCGAGGGCAGCGGCGACCGAGCGGCGAGCATCGCGCTCCGAGGAGGTGCCAAGCGAGCCTTCACCCGACGGGGTCAGCGTTGCGATGAGGTCCTCCACGAATGAAGCCTGCGGCGTGCCGCTCCCGGCCACGCTCCCGTCACGATCGAAGGGAGCGCCAAGAACCTCCCGGGACAGTCCATCCAGGAACTGGCAGCACGCGCAGAGGTCGCCTCCCTGGACAAGCCCTGCCCCCGATGCGGCGTGTGCCGTTGCAGCAGGGAGCATCGTGACATTGGCAAAGCCACCCAGATTCAGGACGGCGCGTGGCGACGGTGCGCGCAGCAACACCCAGTCGGCAAAGGGTACGAGCGGCGCGCCCTGGCCGCCTTCGGCGAGATCAGCGGCGCGAAGGTCGTAGACAACGCGCGTTCGGAACGCCGCGGCAATCGACCAGGGGTCGCACAACGGCCACGACAAGGGCGGCGCATGCACCAGCGTCTGCCCATGAAGCGCGATGAGGTCCGGCGTCCCGTGCCGGTCGACCAGTGGGCGGATCGCCTCGATCGTGGCGTGTGAGGCGTCGCGAGCCAGCAGCGCGAACTCGTGTGCGGCCAACGGGCGCTGTTCCCGAGCCATCCGAAGGCGCGTCCCGAGCGATTCGCCGCCCGACTGGCGGAGGGTTTCCAGCGACACCGACGCATCGTCGATGAATCGACCCGTCAGCGCGGCGGTGTCCACCTCCACCAGCGCAGCATCGACCCCGTCGCAGCTGGTGCCAGTCATGCATCCGATGGCGCGGATCGGCGTGTTCTGGCTCATGGCGGCATTGTCCTCGACCGATAGACTTCCTGCCGTATGCCAAAGCGAATCCTCGTGACAGGCGGAGCCGGGTTTCTCGGCTCCCACCTCTGTGAGCGGCTCCTAGACCAGGGCCACGAGGTCATCGCCCTCGACAACCTGTTCACCAGCCAGCGCTCCAACATCGAGCACCTCCTTGGGCAGACGCGGTTTGAATTCGTCCGGCACGATGTGACCGAGCCGTTCTCCTTTGAGGTGGACGAGATCTACAACCTCGCGTGCCCCGCGGCTCCGGGCCACTACCAATACAACCCGATACGGACCATGAAGACCAGCTTCATGGGAACCATGCACGCGCTCGGGCTGGCCAAGCGCGTGAGGGCGAAGATCCTGCAGGCGTCGACGAGCGAGGTCTATGGCGACCCCGAGGTGCACCCGCAGCCAGAGTCGTACCGCGGGCTGGTGAACCCGATCGGCCCCCGCGCCTGCTACGACGAGGGGAAGCGTGCGGCGGAAACGCTGATGTTCGATTACCACCGCACGCACAAGGTGAAGATCAAGGTGGCGCGCATCTTCAACACCTACGGCCCTCGCATGCACCCGTTTGACGGCCGCGTGGTGAGCAATTTCATCCGTCAGGCCTTGGCGGGGGAGACCATCACGATGTACGGCGATGGCCTGCAGACGCGCTCGTTCTGCTATCGGGACGATCTCGTCGAAGCCATGATCCGGATGATGGAGACCGATGACTCCGTCACCGGCCCGATCAACATCGGCAACCCAGACGAGTTCACGATCCTCGACCTGGCCAAGAAGGTCGTGTCGATCGCCGGATCATCAAGCAAGGTGGAGACTGGTCGACCGCTCCCGCCGGATGACCCCAAGCAGCGTTGTCCTGACATCTCGCTCGCGAGAAAAGTCCTGGGCTGGGAGCCGAAGATCAAGTTGGATGCGGGGCTCAAAAAGACCATCGACTGGTTCCGAACCGTCGACTTCACGGGGGTCCGCGCGCCGACGCCAAACTATTGACGCTTGGCCAAGTAAGAGTTATCGGACTAAGAGTGGCCGTCCTCGTGGGACTGGGGCACTAGGACATGGAAAAACGGGGTCGAGTGAGTCAGGATGAAAATGTGAAGGTACTTTGGGGTTGACACCGAACAGATGTTCGGTATCCTTACAAACACCGAACAGCCCGTTGGGCAGAAACACCATATACAAGGAATGGACACCATGGCCATCAGCAAGGACGCCCCAATCTCGACCGTCACCCCCAAGAAGCCCGGAATCGCCGTGAGCTCGACTACAACAACAACGCCAACCGATCGTGGTGTGCGATTGGGTGGTTCAGTCTCCCCAGCATCCAACGAAACCAATTCCGTGAGCAAGTCCACCCCGTCATCCTCGTCTGCCGTGGAACCCAAGACTCCCTCAACCAGTGCTGCTGACGCCCACGCCACCGCAGGACTGTCCGAGATGGCGGGTGACCGAAAGAACAGCGCGGGCATGGATAAGAAGGGCAAGTTGAAGGCACTTGAGGCCGCGCTTGGCCAGATCGAGAAGAACTATGGCAAGGGCGCCATCATGCGCCTGGATGGCGAGAACATCCCGCGGATCCCCAGCGTCTCCAGCGGCACACTGAGTCTGGACCTCGCATTGGGCGGCCGAGGACTGCCGCGCGGGCGCATCATCGAGATCTTTGGCCCAGAGTCGAGCGGCAAGACGACGCTCGCGCTGACGGTCTTGGCCAACGCGCAGCGATTGGGTGGGACGGCCGCCTTCATCGACGCGGAGCACGCCTTGGATCCCTCGTGGGCTAAGCGCCTGGGCGTCAATGTGGATGACATGCTGCTCTCGCAGCCAGACACGGGGGAACAAGCACTGGAAATCTGCGAGATGTTGGTGCGTTCCAATGCCGTCGACATTGTCGTCATCGATTCCGTCGCGGCACTCATTCCAAGAGCCGAGATCGAGGGCGAGATGGGAGACTCTCATGTTGGTCTCCAGGCTCGACTCATGAGCCAGGCACTCCGCAAGCTCACTGGCGCCGTCGCCAAGAGCGAGACCATCGTGATCTTCATTAACCAGCTTCGCGAAAAGATCGGGGTGATGTTCGGCAGTCCCGAGACCACCACCGGCGGCCGCGCACTTAAGTTCTATTCCAGCGTGCGCATCGACATCCGCCGCATTGGTGCCATCAAGGACGGCGAGCAGAATGTCGGCAATCGTGTCCGCGCGAAGGTGGTGAAGAACAAGGTTGCGCCTCCGTTCCGCGAGGCGGAATTCGACATCATGTTCAATGAAGGCATCAGCGTCTCGGGTGATCTGGTGGACCTGGGAGTGACCGAAGGAGTGATTCAGAAGTCCGGCGCGTGGTTCGCTGCGGGCGACCTCAAGTTGGGGCAGGGACGTGAGGCGGCCAAGGAGTTCGTGCGCAACAACCCAGAATTCGCGGCGGATGTCCGAAGGAAGATCCTCGCCAAGCGATTCCCCGCGGCCAAGCAGGGCGCGACGCCGGCGCAGGGCGACGGGCTGAAGAACTGAACGGCCGTCCGCCCCGTCCTTACGAACCGGCCTGGCGTTAGTTGAGTCATGGTCGTCCCGAGGTCGTGCTATGCTGCGCGGTTCGACGCGGGTGTGGCGGAATTGGCAGACGCGCAAGATTCAGGTTCTTGTGGGAGTAAAATCCCGTGGAGGTTCGATCCCTCTCATCCGCATCTGAACGAGGCCCTGTTGAGCCGGTACGCCGGCTCACCGGGGCCTTTTCACACCGGCTCACGGCGGTTCACTAGGAACCACGGCGGCTCAGGGTGAGTCACACCGTTTCATCTCGGGAGGTTGCCGAGGGGCCACGCAGCTAGCCTGCCCCCGTGCACACGCCAGCACTTGCCTCGAAGGGATTTGTGGGGTTCTGCGTCGTGCAGTTTTTCGGGGCCGCCAACGACAACATTCTCAAGCAGATCTTGCTCTTTTCTCTCGCCACGGGTGGACTGTGGGAAAACCGGCTCGGTCCCGGGAGCCAGGGGTATGTGGGACTGGCTCTCACCGTTCCGTTCGTCCTGTTCTCGCCGTGGTTTGGGCAGTTTTCGGACAAGTGGTCCAAGAGCCGGGTGACCTGGGCTGTCAAGGTCTGGGAAGTCCTCATCGCCCTCACGGCGTGGCTCGCATTTTTCCTTGGCGTTCCCTGGTTCGCGCTCCTGTGCATGGTGCTCCTCGCCACGCAGAGTGCGCTCTATGGCCCTGCGAAGTACGGCATCATCCCGGAGCTGGTGCGTCCCGACCAGCTTGGCCCGGCATCGGGATTGGTCAACATGCTCACGAATGTGGCGATCATCGGCGGCACCGCGCTGGCTGGGCCGGTGGCCGCCGCCTACGGCAGGGGCGAGACTTGGGCTCCGGGACTCACGTTGTGCGTCGTTGCACTCATCGGGCTGGTGGGCTGCCTGGCGCTCCCACCCTTGCGCGCACATGCGCCATCGATCCAGATCCATCCCAACATCGTTCCCTGCTTGGTCCGCAGCCAACTCGACCTCTTTCGCACGCCAGTGTTCCTGGTGGCCCTGATCGACGGGGGCTTCTATTTCATCGGCATGCTTGGAATCTTGGCGCTCCCGGACTTTCAGGCATCAAGCGCAGGAGGGCTCTCCATCGACCAGATCACGATTGCGCTGGTGGCGATGTCGCTGGCGGTTGGTGTCGGCGGCGTCCTGGCGGGATGGCTATGCCGCGCTCGGATTCGTCCCTCGCTGGTTCCGATCGGCTGTGTGCTCATGGCGCTGGGCTTTGGGGCCGTCGGGGCGTTCCCGATTCACCCGGTTCGCCTGTTGGCCTGGCTGGCGATTGGCGGGCTGGGGGCCGGCGCGGTCATCGTCGCCGTGCAGACCATGCTCCTCCTCATGATCTCGCCGCACGAGCGGGGTCGTGTGCTTGGTGCCGTGAACACGCTCAGTTTCCTGTTCATGGCGGGAGCCAGCGTCCTCTACATCGGGCTGCGGCACGAGTCCCTCGGTGGATTCTCTGCACAGCGCGTGTTCGTGGTGTGCGCCGTGCTGTCCGTACCAGGGCTCTTCGCAGCAGGCGCACTCACCCGCCGGCTCCGTGGGACACTGCGCATGCTCGAGCACGATCAGCCACCCTCGACGGGACTCAAGGCCCAAGCGCACGGATGAACTCGGTCTACCTGGACAACAATGCGACCACGCAGCCGCTCCCAGAGGTGGTCGTGGCGATGCAGGAGTCACTCGCGCAATCGTGGGCCAATCCCTCCAGCACGCATCGCCCTGGACTGGCTGCCCGCCACGAGGTGGAGCGCGCACGGGCCAGTGTGGCAACGCTCCTCGGCTGTCCTGAAAAGTCGGTCGTGTTCACTTCTGGTGCGACGGAGAGTGTGGTGGCGGCGATTCTTGGAGCCTGGCGTGCGCACCAGAGTGTGTCACGCTCGGCACGCTCCAGTGGCGAGGTTGCGGGTGGCGTCATCCTGGTCGCCGCGACGGAACACGCCGCGGTCTTGGGTGCCGTCGAGACTGCGGAATCCCTGGGCGCGAGGGCGATTCGCGTGCCGGTCGGGATCGACGGACTGGTTGATCGGCATGTCCTGGAGCGGCTCCTTGGTGCCGAGCCCGTCGCGTGCGTCTCCATCGCGCTTGCGAACAACGAGACGGGCGTCCTCCAGCCTCTCGCGGAGCTCGTGCCGATCATCCGCCGCGCAGCGCCCAACACGCTCATTCACACGGACGCCACGCAGGCCGTCGGGAAGGTCCCGGTCGACCTCGCCAGGCTTGGTGTGGACCTGCTCTCCTGCAGTGCGCACAAGTTCCATGGGCCCAAAGGCGTCGGGGCGCTGGCGATCCGCCCGGGTGTGGTGATCGAGCCGATGCTCCCCGGCGTGCAAGAGCGTGGCCGACGGGGCGGCACGGAATGCGTGCACAACATCGTGGGCATGGGAGTGGCCGCGGTCGCGGCGAGTGCGGCGATGGCAGATCCTTGTGGTTGCAGCCCACTGCTGCGGGATCGATTCGAGTCACGCGTCATTGGGACACTGCAATCCCGCATTCCCTCGATCCGCGTCGTGATCCACGGTGTGGCCTCTCCGCGGCTCTGGAACACGTCGTCGATCGGGTTTGAAGGACTGGAAGCCGAGTCGATCGTCTTGGCACTCTCGGAGCGTGGAATCGCCATCGGTGCCGGGGCGGCGTGTGCGAGCGGCTCGCTGGAACCGTCACCCGCGCTCCTGGCGATGGGCATTCAGGAGTCACTGGCGCACGGTTCGGTGCGCGTGAGTCTGTCCAGGTTTTCTACCCGGGAGGAGATCGACCGATGCGCCGACTCCCTCGCCGAGGTCGTGGCAACGCTCGCGGATTCCTCTGGCGTGCTCCGGCGATGATCCCGTGATGTCCGCTTGACGTGGCGGGGTTTTCCCTACGATGCTTGGATGCGCCCAAGTTATTGCCGTCCGTTCTGGCCCACCCTCCTCGCCATGTTCGCCTTCTGCGCCGTCACCGCTTCTGCGGACCGCAGCGCGACGGCGGTACCGCAGTCGTCACAGCAGGGGCAGGGGCCGATTCCCGGCGCCAACGGAACCATGGACCTCAACTGGCTCCAGAACGAGATGACCAATTGGGGCGAGTGGGGTCGAATCGATCCGTGGGGATCGGTCTGGCGCCCACACGGCACGCCGTCGTGGTGGCAGCCGTACACGCGTGGGCATTGGGCCTGGTGTTTCCCCGGCGGCGTCGTCTGGAGCGGCGATGAGCCGTGGAGTTGGCTCACTGACCACTACGGTCGATGGAACTACGACCAAGAAGAGGGGTGGTACTGGATCCCCGACGACGAGTGGGCGCCGGCCTGGGTCTGCTGGGCGGGATGCGGGAAGTACGTCGGCTGGGCGCCGCTCCCACCCACGAACCCGGCGAACTCGGGCACGGGCACCGACGGGGGCGGGCCAACCGACGCGAACCAGACCGTCCCCGCCGATGCCAACGGGATCTGCATGATTCCCGCTTGGGAGTGGAACTTCGTGGACCGCCAGCGACTTTCCAGCGGCGAGATGGCGCAGATCATCGTGCCGCGCGCCTCCAACGCCAACATGCTGGCTCGAAGCGTGCCACTGACCAACTTCACGCACGAGCAGGGGATCATCGGAAGCCAGCCGTTCAGCCCGGAGATGATCCGCCAGATCCCTGGCTGGTCGATCCCCGCAACGCCCGCGATCCTGGTCACCACTCCCGCACAAGCGCGGCAGACTCGGGTCAACGGGATGGTGCCGCTCTTCATGCCGGTTTTTTCGGGCTCGGGCTTCCCGATGCAGGAGCACTTCGATGGGAACCTCCCGCGCCACCCCAGCACGCTCCCCGACGATGGCGTGAACAACCCGTATGTCCCGGCGCCGCTGGAGCAGTGGAACCCGACGGCTCCGGCCGTGCCGCAGACACCGTGGGAACCGTACGCGCCGATTACTGCGCGGGCGCAAGCGGCAGAACCGGTCGCTCCCGTCCAGCCTCATGGCGGCGTCCAGCGCGCACAACCCGCCGAGCGCGCCCAGCCCGCGATGCCGGCCTCGGCGATGAACAATTACCTGCAGGAGCGCCAGCAAATGGAGGCGTTCCACCGCGGGCAGATGCAGCGGCTCCAGTTGTGGCAGGACTACGTCGGGCAGAATCAGCCTTATGGTCCGATGACCGACGAGCAGCGGGCGCAGGCGCAAGGCAGCGAGCGCGCCGAGTACATGCGCCAAGTTGCGCGGCAGCGGGACGCAGTCGATGGCCGCTATGACGGAGACAGCCCGTTTGGATTGGTCCCCTCAAACGCGGGACCTGCGCCGGGCGTCGCTGAAGAGGCGGGCGCCGGGTTCGCGGGTGGTGGCGGCGGCGCGGTCGGGAAGTGAATCGCGGACGCCACGGGAACCAGCCCTAGTTTGAGCGCAGCCACTCGATCCAGGCGTTGGTTGCCGCGTCGTGCTTCGGCGCTGCGCGTGCCCCGGGGGCGAGGTCGGGCGCGATGCTCACGGCGAGTTTCTTGCCCAGCTCCACGCCCCACTGGTCAAAGCTGTTGATGCCCCAGATGACGCCCTGCGTGAAGACGGCGTGCTCGTACATCGCCACGAACCGGCCAAGAGCGCGCGGCCCCGGCGCGTCCTGCATGTACACGCTGATGGGTCGATTCCCCTCAAAGGTCCGTGCCGCGACCAGTGGCTCCTCGCAACCGTCCTTGCGCACTTCGTCCGCGGTCTTGCCAAAGGAGAGCGCCTGCGCCTGCGCCAGGATGTTGGCCAGCAACAGGTGCTGATGCCCCTTGACATCATGCGCGCTGTGGCGAAATCCGAGCAGGTCCATAGGAACGATGCTTGACCCCTGGTGGAGCATCTGGAAATAGGAGTGCTGCGCGTTGGTCCCGGGCTCGCCCCACACGACTGGGCAGGTGTCCCACTTCACGCGCTTCCCGTCCAGGCACACATACTTGCCATTTGACTCCATCGTCAGTTGCTGGAGGTAGGCGGGGAATCGAGCCAACAGGTGCGAGTAAGGGATGACTCCCACGGTGGCAAAGCCCAGGTAGTTCCGGTTCCACACGCCCATGAGCCCCTGCAAGACGGGGAGGTTCCGCTCCAGCGGCGTGTCGCGGAAGTGCTCGTCCATCTCGCGGAATCCCTCGAGCATCTCGCGGAAGTGTGCGGGTCCGCACGCGATCATCGTGGAGAGCCCGATCGCGCTGTCCATGCTGTAGCGGCCGCCCACCCAGTCCCAGAACCCGAACATGTTCTGGGTGTCGATGCCGAACTTGGCCACCTCGCCGTGGTTGGTGCTCACCGCGACGAAGTGCTTCGCGACGGCAGCCCTGTCCTTGAGCTTGGCCAGTGACCACTCGCGCGCCGTGTTGGCGTTGGTCATCGTCTCCAGCGTGGTGAAGGTCTTGCTGGACACGATGAAGAGGGTCGTCTCGGGGTCCAAGTCGGCGGTCTGCTCGCCAAAGTCGTCGCCGTCCACATTGGAGACGAACCGGCAGGTGATCGATCGATCGCTCCACGGGCGGACCGCCAGCATCGCCATCGCCGGGCCAAGATCGCTCCCGCCGATCCCGATGTTGACCACTGCCGTGATGCGCTTGCCGGTGAAGCCGGTCCACGCGCCGCTGCGGACTCGGTCGGCGAAGGCCGCCATCCGGTCCAGCACCGCGTGCACCTCGTCGACGACATTGACGCCGTCCAGCATGATGCGTTCGCCCTTGGGAGCTCGCAACGCCACGTGCAGGACTGCGCGGTCCTCGGTGACATTGATGCGCTCGGCACCGAACATCATCGCGCGGCGCGCTTCCACCCCTCTCGCACGGGCCAGGGCGAGGAGGAGTTCCAGGGCGCGCTTGTCGATGCGCTGCCGGGAGTGGTCCGCTCGAATGCCGGCACCCTCGAACGCAAGCCACTGCGCCCGTGAAGGGTCTTCCGCGAAGAACTGGCGAAGGTGCGTGCCAGCAATCGCTCTTGCGTGGGACTTGAGCGCGGCGTCCTCTGGCAGCGCATCCAGCGAGCTGGACTGGGCGATGAAGGATGTGTCCATGGGGGTCGAAGCGTAACACCCGCCGCACCCGGCTTCGGGCAGGGAGGGTTCGTTAGACTGGCGTCCACATGGCCAACACTTCGCAGCTTGCACTCGCCGGGCAGTCCATCTGGCTGGACAACATCACCAGGGCCCTCCTGGACGACGGCACGATCGCCCGGTACATCGCCGAGTGGGATGTCGTGGGGTTGACCAGCAATCCGACGATCTTTGACCAGGCGATTTCCAAGAGCAGCACCTACGACGCACAGATCCGGGAGCTGGCCGGGAAGGGGATGGATCCCGAGTCGATCTTCTTTGCGCTGGCCATCGACGACCTCCGCCGCGCCTGCGACCTGTTTGCGCCTGTTCACCGACGCACCGGCGGCATGGACGGCTGGGTGAGCCTTGAGGTGAGCCCCAAGCTGGCGTACGACACGGCTTCGACGGTCAAGCAGGCTTTGGCGCTGCACGCCAAGGCGGATCGCCCCAACTTGTTCATCAAGGTGCCGGGGACGCCGGAGGGACTGCCCGCCGTGGAGCAGCTGGCGGAGGCCGGCGTGCCGGTCAATGTCACGCTTCTCTTTGACGCTGCGCAATATCGAGCCGCGGCCAATGCATGGAATCGGGGCATCGCCAAGCGACTCGGCGCCGGCAAGGATCCAGTGGTGCACAGCGTGGCCAGCGTCTTCGTGTCGCGATGGGAGAAGCCCTGCACCGCTGCGCTCCAGGCGAGCGGCCACACGGAGCTCAAGGACACCGCTGGAATCGCTGCCGGGCGTCGGTGCTGGGAGGAATATGTCTCGTTGATCACCAGCGACGCATGGCGCGCGCTTGCGGCGAAGGGTGCTACGCCTCAGCGGCTGTTGTTTGCCAGCACCAGCACCAAGGATCCCGCGCTCAGCCCCACGATGTATGTCGATGCACTCGCCGCGCCCAATACCGTGAACACGATGCCCGATGGGACGCTCAAGGCATTGGCCCAGAACGGTTCGATCACGGACATTCTCACCGCGGGAGACAAGCGGGGGAGTGATGCGCTCGCGAAGCTTGCCGCCGCAGGGATCGACTTGAAGAAGACCGCCGCACAACTGCAATCGGAAGGGGCGGCTTCCTTCGTGAAGAGTTGGGATGACTTGATCTGTGCGATTGCCGCCAAGGCCTCCAGCGCTGCAACGGCGTGAGAATCCCAAGCGAAACGCGCGGACTCCTTGACTTTTCGCCCGTGGGGGCTACTCTGACGGGATGCACTCCACGATGCTCGCCTTGCTGTCGTTCGCCATGTTTCAGGGGGGTGGTGCAGTCATACCTTCGGGAACCGTTCTGGCCAGCCACATCGCGAGGCTTGACGTCCCGCAGTTCGTGATTGATGAGGCTCAACAGGCGCGTTCCGTCCGCTGGCCGGACCTGCAACTCCCCGGCGGCGATGAAGTGACGCTGGTCCTGGGCCCGATCGCCGGGTACGCGCCGGATGCGACGCTGGAGATCGTGCGGGACCGTGATGCAGTTGGCGACCCGCTGAAGTCGCCCCAGGTGGTCACGCTCGACCCCAACACCTACGCGCCGATCACCGCCCTCGCGGGCGTGGTGGACGGCGACCCATCGTCGCATGTGTTTGTCGGCCATGCACAGCTCCCGGACGGCAGCACGATGACGCACGGGTACATCGAGTCATCCGGTCGTCGCTGGATCATCTCGTCCGGGCCGGTGAGTGCTGGCGTCGAGGCCGGAGCACAGCCCACGATCATCTTTGAGCCGGCGGCGTTGCCGGAGGGCACGCTTCCCGCCAGCGACTTTTCATGTGAGGTTCGCGAGGCGTTCGACGGCGCGTCCGAAGCAGGAGCCGGAAACACTGACGGCGGCATCGCCGGCGGCGTGGGCGTGTGCCGGCAGATGCGCGTGGCCGTGGAGACCGATGTGGAGTTTCTTGCCAACCGTTTCGGCGGGAACACTCATGCGGCGAGCGCGTACATCGGACTGCTGTACGCCGCGATGAACGAGATCTACCAGCGCGATGTGCAGATCCACCCGTGGGTGGGCTACATCCGACTGTGGGAGACGGATGTTGACTCCGATCCCTACTCGCTTGAGGTCGGCGATCGACTCGGGCAGTTTCGAAACTACTGGCAGAGCAACATGTCCGGCATCGCGCGGCATGAGGCACACATCCTGTGCGGCATCGGCGGCGGCGGCGTGGCCTGGCTGCCCGCCGTGTGCAACTCGTGGAGCTACGCCGCCAGTTGCGTCGGCGGATACTTCCCGTACCCGCTGCTCAACAATAACTGGGACAACTGGGACGTGATGGTGGTTGCCCACGAAATGGGTCACAACGTCGGCGGCCCGCATACACACAACTCCGACCCGATCATCGATGGCTGTGGCAGCGACCCGCAGGATTGCACCGCGGCGGACCTGGACATTGGGACCATCATGTCGTACTGCCACATCTGCGCGGGTGGCATGTCCAACATTCGCCTGGAGTTAGCGCCGGGCACCATCGGCTACATCAACAACTACATCGCCTCGCTCAACTGCGGCCTCGAGGGCACGATTGCTCCACCCGCGGCCGTCAACGACCAGGCGCTCACGCTTCTGGGATCGGGTCCCGTCGACATCGACATTCTTGCCAATGACATCCCGGTGAACTGCTCGGCGGTGTCGCTGGCGCAGTACCAGACGGGGACGCCGACGGGCGGGCAAGTGAGCATCGTGATCGGCGGCGGTCCAGAGGGTCGACCCCTGCTTCGGTACACGCCAGCCGCGGGCTTCGTGGGCACGGACTCGTTCGTGTACCAAGTCTCCGAAGCAGGCGGTGTGGAGCTGGGTGCGGGAACCGTCTTCCTGACGATCAAGGAGCCGTGGGCTCCGACGGCTCCCGTCGGCGATGTCGCCGGGCTTGCCGCGGCGTATTACCAGGGCTCCTGGAGCGCGCTTCCGGACTGGTCGCAACTCGTGCCGGTCCTCAACACATGGGTCTCGCTGCTGGCTTACCAGTCGACGAGCGGGAACTTTGCCAACAGCGGCATGGTCGACAATGTCGGCGCCGTGTACACGGGCTGGATCAACATTCCGCAGACAGGCTGGTGGAGCCTCTCGACCGAGAGCGACGATGGCTCGGCGCTGTGGATCGATGGCGTGCGTGTGGTCAACAACGACGGGCTCCACGGCATGCAGAAGGTCGTGGGCACGGTGCCGCTTGCGGCTGGCAAGCACGCGATCCGCGTGGACTTCTTCGAGGCCGGCGGCGCCGCCGGGCTTCTCCTGCGTTGGCAGGGGCCTGGCTCAGGCGTGAGCGGTGATGGGAGCGAGCAGTTTGTTCCTGCGGTTCGACTCACACGCGGCGGCGCGCCTCGGCCGGGCGATGTGAATGCGGACACGCTGGTCAACGGCGCGGACCTGAGCATCCTGCTTGCCCGATGGGGACTCCCCGGCCAGGGCGACTTGGACGGCAGCGGCTCGATCGATGGCGTGGATCTCGGAGTGCTGCTTGGCGACTGGACGGGCTGACGTTAGCTACGAAGCCGCGGCAAGCCCGTCGCCTCGCGTCCGTCGTTGAGCATCGCGAAGGCGTGCTTCTCGTGGCGAATCAGGCGGCTGAGCTGGCTCATCGTGACGCCCAGCACCGCGGCCGCTCCGGCGATGTCAAATCGCCTCGCCGTCACCACATCCAGTGCCTCTGCAAGGAGCGCGGGGTAGTCCTGGTGCGTGGCGCTCACCGGGAGTTTGGAACCTTGGCGTCGACGACACCAGAGTGCGCTGGCCTTGTGGCGGTCGCGGTCCACAGCGGTCCGGCAGCGGATCGCCAGCTTGACACGGATGCGCCAGAGCGCGACGCGGCGGTTCTCGTGTTGGCTGCGTCGCTCGGTTGCTTGCGTCTCCAGGTCTGTCGCTACATGGCGAATCCAAACGGCGCTGTCCGTCTTGTTGCGATGCTGGCCGCCGGGTCCCGAGACGCGGCCGGTCTGGATTTCGCACAGTGGGAGCAGGACTTCCGGCTCCAAGGTGGCAGGGTGCACGCCATCCACATACTTGGCGCGTGGGTCGGTGTAAGTCGGCGTGTAGGTCATGGGTGCGATCCTTGCAGGGGCCTGCCGCGGTGCCCACGCACCAGCGCGGAGACTGAGTGGGCGCTGAGGGATAAGTCGTCGCGCTCGCCCCGCGCCAGCCGGTGCGCACCGGCGGCGGCGATCATCGCGGCGTTGTCGGTGCAGTAGCGCGGCGGCGGCATCCGGACCGGGAGCCCAAGGTGCGCCCCGAGAGACTCGACGCGCTCGCGCAGCAGGCGATTGGCGCAGACGCCGCCGCCAATCACGATCGCGCGGGTTGGCTCGACCGCGCCGGCGGCTCCCAAGTCCTCGCGCTCCCGCTCCACGGCCTTGCGGATGCCTCGCACCAAGGCGTGAACGACCGCGTGCTGAAAACTGGCGGCCAGATCCGCGCGGCGCTGTTCCGTCAGCGGCTCGGGGGGAGCGGACTCCGCCACGCCGCGAGCATCCCGACGTGCCGGTGCCCCTCGCACGGCGTAGAGCAGCGCGGTCTTGTAGCCAGAGAAGCTGTAGCCCAGACCATCCTGCACATGCGGCACCGAGAAGGTGAGGGCACGCGGATCGCCGCGCTCTGCCAGCTCCTCCAGGTGCGGCCCGCCTGGGTGCGGCAAGCCGAGGATCGCGGCGGCCTTGTCGAACGCTTCGCCCGCAGCGTCGTCCACGGTATGGCCGACCAGTCGAATCGATCCACCCGCCCCCAGCCGAAGGAGCGAGCTGTGTCCGCCGCTGGCCACCAATCCGATCGCGGGCAACGGTGTCGGCTCAGCGCCGATCTCCGCGGCGACCAGGTGCGCCACCACATGATCGACGCCGATGAGTGGCTTGCCCAGTGCCCACGCCAGACCCTTTGCCGCGCTCACGCCCACCAAGAGGGATCCGATGAGCCCGGGCTGCGTGGCCACGGCGATGCCATCGATGGAATCCAGCGTGGCACCCGCGCGTGAGAGCGCCAGCCGAACGACCCCCAACCACCGCTCCGCATGGGCACGGCTGGCCGCCTCCGGAACAACGCCGCCCCACGGGGCATGGATCGATTCCTGCGAGGCCACCACGCTGGAGAGCTCACGGATCATGCCACTGGAAGGGCACCGCTCGACCACGCTGGCGGCGGTCTCGTCACAACTGGTCTCGATTCCAAGCACGAGCATGGAGCGTGAGCGTAGCGCCCCTAGACTCCCCTCCTCATGGAGCAAGGACCGCGCGCTGAAGTCAATCTCCAGAAGGAGTCCGCGGTCTTGGTGGCGGTGCACCTGGACGGCGAGTACCTCGACCCCGTCGATCCGCTGGCGGAACTGCGCGCGCTCGCCGATACCGCCGGCGTGCGAGTGGTGGCCACGGTGGAGCAGGCCAGGCGCCAGCCTGAGGGTCGCTCCTACATCGGCAAGGGGAAGTTGGAGGAGTTGGTGCGCGTGGTGGGGGAGACCGGC
This sequence comes from Planctomycetota bacterium, assembly GCA_027618565.1. Taxonomy (GTDB): domain Bacteria; phylum Planctomycetota; class Phycisphaerae; order Phycisphaerales; family SM1A02; genus SXOD01. Next base: position 61,706 of record JAQCEQ010000004.1, read on the forward strand.
GCCAAGGTGGTGATCTTTGACAACGAACTTGCGCCCAACCAGATCCAGGTCCTGGAGAAGGCCACCTCGTGCAAGGTGCTGGATCGCTCGGAACTCATCCTGGACATCTTCGCCAACCGCGCCACCACTCGTGAGGCAAGCCTGCAGGTGGAAATCGCCCAGCTGGAATATGTGGCTCCGCGCTTGCGCGCCATGTGGTCGCACCTGGGGCAGGTGACCGGCGGGGCTCCCGTCGGCGTGGGAACACGCGGCCCGGGCGAGCAGCAGATCGAGATCGACCGCCGGATCGTGAAGCGGCGGCTCACCACGCTCAAGCGGGAACTGGAGGATGTCCTCGCGCGTCGGGCGCGCGAAGTGGCCGCTCGTCGAGCCGAGCACTTCACCGCGTGCCTGGTGGGCTACACCAACGCCGGGAAGTCCAGCATCTTCAATGCGGTCACCGCGGGCGGTGCCTTTGCCAACGACCAGCTCTTCGCCACGCTCATGACGCGCGTGGAGCGATGGGATCTCGGGGAGGGGGACACCGTCCTGCTCGGCGACACGGTCGGCTTCATTCGCAACCTTCCGCACCACCTCGTGGCCAGCTTCCGCGCCACGCTGGAGGATGCGATCCACGCGCATGTGTTGTTGGTGACCATTGACGCCTCAGATGTCAATTCTCACCAACATCTCAAGACGGTGATGGAGGTGCTCGACGAGATCGGGGCCACCACCCAGCCACGGATGCTGGTGCTCAACAAGGTCGATCGACTGGACCAGGCGCGGCGTGCCGAACTGCTTCCGGCGTTGCGAGAGGCGGGTCGCGTGTGCCAGGGCACGTTCGTGGTCAGCGCATCGTCAGGCGAGGGACTCGCCCAGCTGGCCGCGGCGGTCAAGGTGATGCGCGAGGGCGATGTCCGCGAAGTGGAAGTCTGGCTCCCCACGACGCAGGGAAAGGCGCTGGACTTCCTGGAGCGCAGGGCCACCGTCCTTGACCGCAACTGGATGGACGACGGCGTGCGGATTACGCTCAAGGTCGGGCGAGGCCAACTGGAGCAACTGCTCGCTGGCGGCGTGCCCCTCCTCATCAACGGCACGCGCGGCAAGGAGGGGCTGGACCTCGCCTTCGGATCGGGGGGCGCGAACAACACCCCGGCGCGATCCGCCCCGCCGCACCAGCGGTTGCATCCGAAGTGATCGCGACCAAAGGTCATGGGGACGGAGCGACGACGCCCTCAGCGCTGACGCGAGAGCGCGCCCCGGACCTGATGGAGCAGCCGGAACTGGTCTTGGGCCAAACTCCACCGTGCCGCGCTGGCTCGGCGCTCGATCAAGATCGGCTCGCGTTCCCCGCGCTTGCCGGTCGTGGGCACCCAGAGCACGCCGGCACTCTCAGGTCGCGAGTCTCGCGCCCAGAATCCGTCGTCGCTGCGCCCGACGGCGACGCGTTCGCCACGGCGGGGGAATCGATCCCATCGCTCCATCGGGCGGCCATGCAAGGCGATGTCCAGCGCCATCGCGCGGTCATGTGGCCCGAAGAGCGCGATGACGTTGGCCATCCGCGGCATGAACTGGGCGAACGCGCGGTCCAGCAGCCGGCGAATCCGTGCGGCGTCCAGGAAGGGGTCGGCCGAGGCACCCTGCACGAACTCGATCTCGCCATGCGAGTCGGCGACGGGACCGAGGATGCGCAACAGTGCGTGCGCATCCCGGGAAATCGTGTCGCGCCCCGGAATGGCGAGGACATCGCCGATGGATCCCCGGCGGAGGAATTGCCCAAGCTGCGCACGAGCAGCGGCCGTTGGTCGGCCCAGGCGTCCGCCTGCAGGAAGGTCGGATCGATCCAGCCCCACCACCACGCCGCGGCGCAATGAAGCCATTGATTGCAGCCATGCGGGCACTCGCTGCGCAGGGGTCGCGGTGCCGCCGAGTTCCTTCACGTGCATCGCCAGCCGGGTGCCGCCACGCATCACGAGGAAGTCGCTGGTTCGGCCCGCAGGCCCAGGAATCTCTCGCGCCCAGAGGCATCGGCACTCGTCCAGGGCCGTGAGCATCCTCTCTTCAGAGAGCAGCGCGTCGCGCTGGCGCGCGGGGTTGCGCTGTCGATGCTCCGTGTGATGGCGCCTCACCGGTGCGCATTATCGGCGCTCGCCACGCGATTCACCGTCCCCCGGCGGGGAAAGATCCAATAATTCGGCTACGTCGCTGAAGTGGTCGTTCCAGCATCCCGATCCCATGGGACGGAGAATGGCCATGCACGCAGACTGGATTATCACACCCACCGACCTGATGGACGCACCGAAGAGCGCCCGCCCCGCAGCCGACTCGCACCGCGCGCCGGAGTATCCCCCGCGCAACCGCGTGGATGCCGCCACGGGTCGCGCCGTGCCGATGGGCGAGCGGCTGGTGGAGCAGGGGCTGCTCACGCCGACACAGGTCCAGGACGTGCTCGCTGTGCAGCAACGTACGGGGCGCCCGTTCGGAGATCTCTGCGAGCGCATGTTCGGGCTCTCCACGGACATCATCGAAGCCGTCTGGATGGACCAGTATCGCGAGATTTCCAACGAAGCAGACCGTGACGAGCCGATCGGCCGGCCCTCGGTCGAAGCACTTCAATTGGTGTCCGCACGACAGGCGTGGCAGTTCCGGGTGGTGCCTCTCTCGCTGAGGGCCGAGACGATCCGAATGGCCACAACGGCCAGCCACCTCGCGCAAGCAAGTCGATTCTGCACCGCCGTGCTCGAACGCCCGGCCGTCTTTCGCATCGTGTCCTCCGACGAACTGGCGGTGCTCTTGCAGGCACACTTCCCCATGGGACTGACCGTGCGGCATATTCGCATCGGAATCGTCCCGGGCCGGCGCGCCGCGTGAGGAGTGGCTACTCCCGGACTTGAACCGGGGACACCCGCATTTTCAATGCGGTGCTCTACCAACTGAGCTAAGTAGCCAGGCGATCGTCGGCGAGAGGAGCCTCCGACGGGAGGGAAAGACTACGTGATGCCCTGCGCAGGTCAAGTTCCTTCGCCGAAAGGTTGGGGAGGCGACTCCCGATCGAGATCGCGAACCGCGCACCAAGCCAGTACGCCAGCGAGTGCCGACCGTCGTAGTGCCTGATCGATTCGTGCTCGCCCTTGCGTAGGACGGCGAAGAAGCGGGTGACGAGCAGCGCGACTTCATGGGTACTCAACACATCCCGCGCGGCCTCGCGAAGCCTCCATGCATGCGCCAGCGTCAGCTCGCTCCAAGCCTCTTGGTCGCCGCGCGCGCAGGCCGTGGCCAGCACCATGTCTTCGATCCAGGGTCCCTGCCATCGTGCTGGAGGGAGCCCAGTCTCCAGAGCATGTCGCACGACCTCGTCGGCGCTGACATGCAGCCGCCGTGCAGCCCTGGCTCCAAGCGAAAAGTAGGCCTCGCGGAGGATCGATTCGCCATCGGCAGGTGCGTTGCTCCGCTCGCGTCCTGCTGCTGCGGAGGGGCCCCGGCTTCGCTTGGCTGCTGTGGTACCGCGTGGCATGACCGACGAGCGTACGACCGGCTGCCTCGCCTCCTTCATCCGGAGGTCCCCTCGACAAGAGATCCACGGAGTTCTCAGACCTTCACGCGCGGAAGGTCCGAAAAGAACTCGGGGCGCATGTCTCCAAGCACCGGGAAGTTGCGGCGCCACGATCGCAAAACATTGATATCGACCTCCACGCGAAGCACGTGGGGCCGGTCGTCGGCTTCCGCCAACACGGTCCCTTGCCAATCCACGATCATGCTGCCGCCAGCGTACGCGACCTTCGCCTCCTGGCCGGTCCGGGTCGCTGCCACCATGAGTGCCTGGTTCTCGATGGCCCGCGCCCGCGCGAGCGCCAACCAGTGATGCAGTCGCGCGGCGGGCCAGCAGGCCCCAAGGGCGAAGACTTCAGCTCCCGCCCGGGCCGCGGCGCGGAAGAGCTCCGGGAATCGCAGGTCGTAACAGAGGAGCGGCGCCACCTTGACCCCATCGACATCCACGATCACCAGTTCGTCACCGGGCACATACCAACGATTCTCGCCGGTGGGGCTGAACAGTTGCACCTTCCAGTAGCGAGCCACCAACTCGCCCTCTGGAGAGCACACGAACGCCGTGTTTCTCGCATGCCCCTCGGCATCGCGCTCGGCGGCGCCCGCCACGAGCCAGAGGCCAAACGAACGCGCGACGGAACAGAACCAATCGGCTGATGCGCTGGCCACCGCAGTGTCCACGCGATAGGTGAACCCAGTCTCGCACATCTCAGGCAGCACGCACAGCGTCCGCGCTGGAAGTGCCGCTGCGTGGAGCGCTGCTTCGATCGCGGGGCGCGACGCCGCCTTGTCTTCCCACACGGGGTCGTTCTGCAGAATGGCCACATACATGGTCGATAGGTTAGGCGCATGCAGGCCGCGACCCGCACCTCACCGCACCCAGCACTCTGGCTGTTGCTGCCGGTGTGGATCGTGGTTTTTGCGGCCATCGTCCCGACGGTCGGGGTGTTGATCGGCGAGGGATCCTTCCATTGGGCTCCGCTCGACACGTGGGACACGCTGTTCACTGGCTTCTGGAACGCGATCCAACCCAGCAGTCGTGGCGACCACGACATGCTCCAATGGACCATGACCGTGCTGGCGTGGCTCTTCATGGTCACCGTTATCTTGGTCGTGCCAGTCCTTCAGTGGGTGATGCTGATGCTGCCCGTCACGCCCCCGACGGCCGGGAGCCGCGGCGGGACATCGCTCGTGGCCTCGGTGCTCGCGGTTGGGCTGCTGGCGACGATACTCACGCTGATGCCAGTGGCGGCATCGATCGATGTGCTGGTCCAGGCGGACATCGAATTAAGCTCTCGGGCTCAGCACTCCCTGGCCATCGGACTTCTCGGGGTCTGGATCCTCTCGTGGCCGCTGTGGACGGCCATCTTGCTGCGCCGCGCGCGTGAGCAACCGGATCGATTCGAGCGGTTTATTTCATCGGCCATCAAGGGCACGGCCATCGGCACTGGGCTGTCCATTCCCTGGTACGCGCTCATCCGGTCTCGCGAGAGCTGCTATTGCGGGCTGTGCTCATACTGGTCGCTGGTGGCAGGACTCTGGGCGCTGCTCATGCTGGGTGGGCCACTGTTGCTGGTGCTGTGCCGCCGACGACGGACCGTGCGGCTTTCGGTCTGCCGCGCGTGCTTCCACGCCAAGTCGCCAGAGGGCACTCGTGGCGACCGTTGCCCCGAATGCGGCCGTCCGTACGACTGACCCGGACGCGAATGCGCCGTGCATGGCTGTTCCCCGGCTCGAATACGCCGTATATGGAGGGCGACCGACGGGGCTCGAACCCGCGACATCCAGGACCACAACCTGGCGCTCTGCCAACTGAGCTACGGTCGCCGTAGGGCAGCCACGCATAGTACCGCTCCCGCGCGCGTGCGGCAACGGCACGCAATGGAGAGCGGCACATCGGTATCATGGTCGATTCCCCTCATTACTGAGGGTCGATATCCCAACTTTGGAGTTGATCAACCGACATGAGTACTGCCGTCGCCGCCGCCGAACCGTCTCTTGCCTTTGGGTCTGCCACGACGCACCGCAATCTCTCGGCGGCGCGGCTGATTGAACTCTCGATCCAGCGAGGCGAAGGCGTCCTGGCCGCCAATGGCGCCCTCATGTGTGACACGGGTGAGCGCACCGGCCGCAGCCCCAACGACAAGTTCCTCGAGGACACCGCAGCGATCCACGACACCATCGACTGGGGCAAGGTGAACCAGCCGATTTCGCCCGCCAACTTTGACGCGCTGCTTGGGCTGGTCAAGGAGTATCTGGGCAAGAAGGACGACCTCTTCCGCTTTGATGGGTACGCGGGCGCCGACCCGAACTACCGCCTCAAGGTGAGCGTGGTCACCGAGGAGTCGTGGCACTCACTCTTTGCCAAGACCCTCTTCATCAATGCCGAACCAGAGGCGCTCGAAGGATTCCAGCAGGACTGGACGATCCTCAATGCGTGCAACCTCCAGCTGGCGGACCCGGCACAGTACGGCGTGAAGGAAAAGTTGGCGATCGTGCAGAGCCTGGAGCGCCGCATGGTGCTCATCATCGGCACGCGATACGCGGGCGAGATCAAGAAGTCGATCTTCTTCGCGATGAACTACGACCTGCCGGACATGGGCGTCTTCCCGATGCACTGCTCGTGCAATGTGGGTCGTGACCCGGCCCATGAGTGCGCGCTCTTCTTTGGTCTCTCGGGGACCGGCAAGACCACGCTGAGCGCCGACCCCACGCGCGACCTGGTCGGCGACGACGAGCACGGCTGGTCCGACAAGGGCGTCTTCAACATCGAGGGCGGCTGCTACGCCAAGTGCATCAAGCTCTCCAAGGAGGGCGAGCCCGAGATCTGGAACGCCATCCGCTTTGGCAGCGTCCTCGAGAATGTCGTGCTTGATGCCGAGACGCGCGTGCCCGACTACGACGACGGTTCGCGGACCGAGAACACCCGCGTCACCTACCCGCTTGGGTATGTCGCCAATGCGCGGATCCCATCCGTCGCCGGCCACCCGAAGAATGTCGTGTTCCTCACGGCCGATGCGTTCGGCGTCCTGCCCCCCGTGAGCAAGCTCACCCCCGAGCAGGCGATGTACTACTTCCTCAACGGCTACACCTCCAAGCTGGCCGGCACCGAGGCGGGTATCACCGAGCCGCAGCCCAACTTCAGCGTGTGCTTTGGCGGTCCCTTCATGCCGCGCCCTCCCATGGTGTACGCGCGCCAGCTGGCCGAGCGCATCAAGAAGCACGGCTCCGATGTGTGGCTCCTCAACACGGGCTGGACCGGCGGTCCCTACGGCGTGGGCTCGCGATTCAAGCTGGCCTACACGCGCGCGATGGTGCGCGGCATCCTGGATGGGTCGCTCCGAGGGGCACCCACCAAGCAGCACGACATCTTTGGGCTGCAGATGCCAACCAAGGTGGCCGGCGTCCCGGACGAGGTGCTGGATCCACGCAACACCTGGGCCGACAAGGCTGCCTACGACGCCAAGGCCAAGGAACTTGCAGCCAAGTTCCGCACCAACGACGCGAAGTTTGACATCGCGCCCGAGGTGCGAGCCGCCGGCCCGACGAGCTGACGCTGACGGCGATACCCCCGAGCATTCGCAGAATCGGATGTTCCGAATGTCCCATGTGGCGAATGCTGCCCTGCGAGATCGCGTGGGGTCACCCATCGCACTAAGGCTCGGCACGCCCTCGCCCTAGACTGACCCCATGACCATGGTGCCCGCGACGCGCCCAGATGTGACGATCGAGGACATCGAGCAGGCCGCGGCTCGCATCCGCGGTGGCGTGGTCGAGACAGCCTGCACGCCAAGCCCAGGGCTGAGCGCGCGCTACGGCGCCGACATCTGGTGCAAGCTGGAGTATCAGCAGGTCACCGGGTCATTCAAGGAGCGTGGGGCTCGCAATGCGATGCTCCTGATGGACGGGGCATCCCGTCGCCGGGGGGTGGTGGCGGCCAGCGCGGGGAACCACGCACTGGCGTTGGCGTACCACGGCCGGGACCTTGGGATGGCCGTCACGGTGTGCATGCCCAAGTGGGCGCCACTCATCAAGCAGGAGCGCTGCGCCGCCCTCGGGGCCAGAGTCCTCCTCCACGGCGAGGACATCGCGGAGGCACGCAGCCGCGCCGATGAGTGTGTCGCCGAGTGTGGCTGCACCTACATCAATGGGTTTGACGACGCACCGATCATCGCTGGCGCGGGAACAATCGGGCTGGAGATCGCCAGGCAAGTCCCAAACGCCGACGCCATCGTCGTGCCGATCGGCGGAGGGGGCTTGATCGCAGGGATCGCCGTGGCCGCCCAGTCCGCCCTTCCCGCCACCAGCGTGATCGGCGTGGAGCCGAAGCGCGCCGCTTCATGGACCGCCGCCGCCGCCGCCGGGGAACCAGTCATGGCACCGCTGGAGTCCACGCTGGCCGATGGCCTGGCGGTGCCGCGAGTTGGGCCGCGGGCCTTTTCGATCGGTCGTGACCTCGTCCAGCGAGTGGAACTGGTGGGTGAAGACGACCTCTCACTGGCCATCCTCCGCCTGGTGGAAGAGGAGCGTGGCGTGGTGGAGGGAGCCGGTGCAGCTGGCCTGGCGGCATTCATCGCGGGACGATTGCAGGACCTTCGCGGGAAGCGCGTCGTGCTCGTGTTGTGCGGCGGCAACATCGATCCAAGCACGCTCAGCCGCGTGATCGAGCACTCGCTGGCGGGGGACGGTCGCCTTGTGCAGTTCACCGCAATGATTCGCGACCGACCGGGTGGGCTGGCGCACCTGGCTTCGCTCATCGCACAGTCGGGGGCCAGCGTCAAGCAGATCATGCACGACCGGACCTTCGCCGGTGCGGATGTCAGCCGTGTCCAGGTCGTGTGCCAGATCGAAGTCAGGCACCGCGAACATGCCGAGGTGCTCTACGGCCTCCTGGAATCAAATGGCATCCAGGTGCTCACGCGGTCCGGCGCGTCACCCACCGAGGCACCCAACCACGCCGACGCCAGGAGGGGATGAACATGCGGATCGCGCTCCTCCAGCTGGATCCAGTCGTCGGTGACATCGACCACAATGTGCGGGCGATCGTGCGCGAGGTGCAGGCCGCCGCCGCCCTGGGTGCGGAACTGTGCATCACCAGCGAGCTGGCGGTGTGCGGCTACCCGCCGCGGGACCTCCTGGGGCGGGAGGGGTTCATCGAGGCGTGCGAGCGCGCACTGCTGGGAGTCGCCGCCGCGCTGCCGGTGACCACGCTCGTGGGATGCCCGCGCCGGGATCCGTCGACCGGGATGGCGCACAACAGCGTGGCACTCGTGCGGTCGGGGCGGGCACAGGAGTGGTACGACAAGCAGCTTCTCCCCACCTACGATGTCTTTGACGAACGGCGGTATTTTCATCCGGGTTCCAGGCCACTGGTGTTCGAGGAGCGGGGGCAGCGCATCGGCGTCCTGGTGTGCGAGGACCTTTGGCGGGCCGAGGATGTCCCCGACGCGCACGTGCGGGCGGCGTACGGTCTGGACCCGGTGCAGACCCTCGCGCGAGAGGGTCTGGATCTGCTCTGCGTGCCCAGCGCCAGCCCCTTCCGGCTCTTCAAGTGGGCGCGGCAGCACGAGATCGTTACGCGAGCCGCAGAACGATGCGGCTGCCCAGTCGCCCATGTCAACCAGGCCGGCGCCAACGACGATGTCATCTTTGAGGGGCAGAGTGCCGTGGTGCATGCCTCTGGCGAGATCACCCTCGCCACGCATGGTGGTCGGGCCGGCGCTTCGTTCGCGGCGGAGACCATTGTGGTTGATGCCGATGGCGAACGGGCGCGCCTCCAGCCGCGAGAGTGGCCCCGCGACCTCTTCGGCGCGCTCTGCTGTGCGATCGAGGGCTATGTCCGCAAGACGGGGCACGATGCCGTGCTCTTGGGCGTGTCGGGGGGGATCGACAGTGCCGTGGTCGCGGCGCTTTGCGTGCGCGCCCTCGGCGCGGGCCGGGTGCGCGGTGTGATGATGCCCAGTCGGTATTCCAGCGCGCACTCGATGGAAGACGCGCGAGCCCTCGCCGCGGCACTGGGGATGGCGGCCCCCGACCTCATTCCAATCGAGGCGGCTCACGAGACGATGTCTCGTTCGCTTGGTGCCTCGGTCCCGGTGGAAGGGCTGACGGACGAGAACCTGCAATCGAGGCTGCGGGGGCTGACGATCATGACGCTGAGCAATGCGACTGGCTCGCTGGTGGTGAGCACCGGCAACAAGAGCGAGCTGGCCACTGGATACGCCACGCTGTACGGCGACATGTGTGGGTCGATCGCGCCGTTGGGGGACGTCCTCAAGACCCAGGTGTTTGAGCTGGCCCGCTGGATCAACCTGCGATGGCAGGCCGTGGGGTTTGCCGCGCCACCGATCCCGCAGCGGAGCATCGACAAGCCGCCCAGCGCGGAACTCCGTCCGGACCAGACGGACCAGGACTCGCTGCCGCCCTATGAACTCCTCGACGCGATCGTCAGCGGCCACGTGGATCGCGACTGGTCCCCGCAGAGGATCGCCGGCGAGCTTGGGATTGACGAGGCGATCGTCGTGCGCTGGTGCGCGACCATCGACCGGAACCAGTTCAAGCGGGCGCAAGCGCCGGTGGTCCCCAAGGTCAGCCAGAGAGCCTTCGGTCCCGGGAGGCGGATGCCCCTGGCGGCGCGCGCATCTCTGGGCTGGATGGTTTCCGGTTCATGAACCACGACTGCCCCGGCTGTTGGCTGGAGACCGACAACAGCGTGTCGGCGGCCGGGTCGTAGGCCGTCAGCTTCCCGCCGTAGGCGCATCCGGTGTCGATGTTCACGACGATGGGCCGTGTGCGCCGTCCATCGGGGTGGGGGACGATCACCGCATCGCGGAACGGCTTGTGCCCCACCACGATGAGCCCGTCGCGGCCGTCGTAGTCCCACCACCAGTCTCGATCGTCTTCCTCGCTCTTGACCGAGACCTTGTAGGCGTCGGGCGTCAAGGCGATCCCCAGCAAGGGATCGATCCCGCCATGGATGACCGTGCAGCGCTCGCCGGGAACGGCGTAGCTGATCCGGCACATCGCCTCCTCGACCAGCTCCAGGGCCTCGTGCAGGAGGCCGCTGTTGCGGAGGGCATGAACCGTCAGCGCGTGGACTGACTCGATTGGTTCTTTCGGCCGGTCAATCGCGCGCCGCAGGTGCTTACGGAGCTTGATCTCGTGGTTGCCACAGATCAGCACCACTTCGCGCCCTTCCACGCGCCGCGCCAGCAGTTCCTCGACCACTCCCTCGGGTTCCGGTCCCTTGGTGAAGAAATCTCCCACGAACACCAGTCGAGCGCTCGCGTCCTCTCGATCGAGCCGTCGCAGCAACGCAGCCAACTCCTGCGCGCAGCCGTGCACGTCGCCTATAACGAAGGTCCGCATCTGCGTCATACGATAGTGGGCACACCGTGCCAGCCAGAGAGATTCGCCGACCGATCGCCATCCTTCCCGAGGCCCTGGCCAGCCAGATTGCCGCGGGCGAAGTGGTGGAGCGTCCCGCCAGTGTCCTGAAGGAACTGGTGGAGAACTCGCTCGACGCCGGTGCGACGCGGGTCGATGTCGTGATTGAGGGTGGAGGCGCGGACCTCCTTCAAGTGGTCGACGACGGGGACGGAATTCCACCGGAGGAATTACCCTTGGCCGTGGCGCCGCACGCCACCAGCAAAGTGCGGTCGATGGATGAACTGGTGGCGGTAGGCACCTTGGGCTTTCGGGGCGAGGCATTGGCCAGCGTGGCCAGCGTGAGCCGGCTCAGGATTGTGAGCCGCGTCCGGGGTGCCACCGACGCGGCGTCCCTCCAAGTGGACGCGGGCAAGGTGGGCGGCGTGTCGCCGGCAGCGGGTCCGGCAGGGACATTGATGGAAGTCCGAAATCTCTTCGCCGCGGTCCCGGCGCGGCGCAAGTTCCTCAAGACACCACGCGCCGAGGCGGCGAGATGCGCTGATGCGATGGAATTACTCTCGCTGGCGCATCCGAGCGTGTCATTCCGGCTGCAGAGCGACGGCCGTGTCATCGTCGACCTGCCGGCCACCGACCACGCACGGCGGCGCATCCTGTCCATCCTCGCTGACGCCGGGGAGGGAGCGCTTGAAGTCCATGCCGAGTGCACCGTCGCCGATCCGGACTCGATGGAGGAGCAACGCGTCCGACTGTGGGGATTGGTGTGCCGTCCCGAACACGCGCGCGCACGCAGCGGCGCCCAGCGCCTCTTGGTGAACGGTCGACCCATCCAGGATCGCGCCTTGGTCAGCGCCGTGCGCGAGGCGTTCCGGGGATTGGTGGAGCCAGGTGCGCTCCCACCACTGGTGCTCCTGCTGTCGATGCCGCCGGAACTGGTGGATGTGAATGTGCATCCGGCCAAGACTGAGGTTCGATTCCGCCATCCGTCCACGATGTGGCGGCTGGTGCGCGATGGCGTGCGGCAGGCTCTCCGGGCGGCGTCGCTGGTTCCGCAGGCCGCAGAGTTGCTTGGCAAGGCCATCCCGATGGAGGCACCTCGATCGAGCGGCGGCGGAGTCTCCCTCCCACACACGGGACCCTCCGCGATGTCCGGCGAGGCGCTCCCCATTCACCATGAGTCGCCCACTCTGGGCAGCCAGCCGATGGCTCCCGTCCCCATTGCACGGATCTTGGGCGGCACCGACGCTGTCCTCCAGGTGGCTCGCACCTGGCTGGTCTTCGAAGAGGACGGCGCGCTGGTCGTGGCCGACCAGCATGCGCTCCATGAACGAGTGATGTTCGAGTCGCTCAAGGAGCGCATCACCCGCGAGGCATTGCCCAGCCAGCGCCAACTGCTCCCCGACGTGACTTCAGTCAGCGCCGCAGCCATGGCGAGGCTGGACTCGCTGCTTCCGGTGCTCATGCGGATCGGTTACGACATCGCCGCCGCAGGCCCGCGTTCCATCGCCGTCAGCGGTGTCCCCGTGTTTCTCCTCGAGCGTGGGGTGGAGCCGCTCGGATTCGTGAAGTCAATCTTGGAGGAGCCGCACTCCGAAGGAGAGTCGCCGGACGAAGAGTCCGTCCTCGCCTCCGTGCTGGACATGATGGCGTGCAAGGCGGCCGTCAAGGGCGGCGACCGGCTCACCGGTGCCGAGGTCGCAGAGCTGCTGGCGATGCGGGACCGAATCGAGCGCGCGACGAATTGTCCGCATGGTCGACCCACCAGCGTCCGCATCCCGCTCGCCGAGGTGGAGAAGCGATTCGGCCGACGCTAGCGCGGGTCGTACGCACGGTCATCGTCACTCAGGAAGCCATTGCGGGGGGCGCCGAGGACATCCACGACCAGTGAGTCACCAGCAACGCCTGCGTGGACTCCGCGATGCGGCACATCGACCGTGCTCACATGCCCGTCCAGCCAGCACACGCTCGTCGCGCCCAGGTGGCGAAAGGCCTGCCCGCCGGCGTACACCGTCGAGAGATCGCCCTCAACCGTGTTCCCCGGCGCTCGCATGAATCGATTGGTGCCGCCCGCCCATGCGCCGTCACCAAACATCGCGCAAGTCTCCGTGCGTCGTGCCTGTCCGGGCCGGATGCCCAAGCGCGCGAGCGACCAGCCGGAGAGCCAGCCGCCGTGTCCATCGGGCGCTGGGATGAATCCCTCTGTCCCCACAAAAGTCGTGTTGTAGTTGTAGCCCGTGGCCACCTCGCCCTCGGGTGATGGCTCCAAGCAGCACGGGCACTGGAACGATCGGAGTTCAGCGTCCAGGAATCGCGCGACCGTGCCGGGGCGCCACGATCCATCGGACAGTCGCTCTTGGTCCCAGTGCGCGAGCACCCAGCCGGAGTTCCCTCCGGAGGGTGGGAGCCACATGGTCGCGGCCGGGTACCACTCTCGATGCGTTGTTGCGTACATCGCTGCGGCTGAACCAAGTCCGCGAAGGTGGGTTGCGCAGTCGATGGACTTGCTGGATTCGCGCACGCCGGAGACCGCGGGCACCAGCAACCCAAGGAGCGTGACCACGATGCCGATGCTGACGATCACTTCCACCAGGGTCAGCCCGCGCGTTGGCCGACTCACGACCATGCTCCCAAGAGGATCGCGAGATCCTCGCCATCCGTTTCGCCGTCGCCGTTCGCATCACCAGCCGCGCCAGTCCCGAACGCGCCCAGCAGGAGCGCAAGATCGCCACCCCCAATCACACCGTCGCCATCCAGATCCGCCGAGGGCGCACCCGCATCGTGCACGCGCGCCACCGCGTCCACCTCGACATGCCACGGGTGGCTGACCGGCACGGAGATGCGCACGAACTGCGCCGTGGTCAGCCCCGCCCAAGCAAGATCGATCCCCAATCCGCCGCCGCTCTCGCCGTACTGCTCCAGCAGCGCAATCCAGTCCGCACCTACGACATGAGCCACGGTGAGCGCGGGATCGATCGCCACTCGGAAATCCGTCGGCTCCAGGCCGGCCTGTGCGTCATACGGGCCGACATCGCGAAAGCCAAGCGTGGGCCACAGCCCATCCGCCTCCGCGCCCGGCACCGCATGCCAGCTCACCCCGTCATCCGACAGTTCGATCACGCCGCCGTCCGCCACCAGCGCCCCGACCATCCCCCACGGCGGCAGGGCATCGGTGAAGAAGGAGTTCCCGAACACGATGAGGTCGACGCCGTGCGGATGCAGCGGATCATCGGTCGCCGGCTGGTCCAGCGCCAGCGTGAGCGATCCGCCAGTACCGATGCTGACGACATCGGCGGGGGTCCAGGCCGGGGCGAAGGGCGTGACGGTCCCGGGCGAGAAGGGGAGTCCCGTCACCCGCGCCGGCTTCCCCAACGCCGCCGAAGGGGTGGTGAATCCGCCGGCGGGTGCGTTCCCCATGACATACGCGATCACAGCCGACCCAAAGCCGTCGGAGCCGCTGGCGACGAGATTTGATCCCAGGATCGCGCCATGCAGCACGGCCAGCCCGAGAGGCGGGGCAGGACGAGTTCGATGCGAGTGGTGGAGACGCGGTTCGACGGGCAGAGCATAAACCACATGTCGGGCGATCGGGGAGCGGATTGCAGCCCGAGGGCGCTGGAAGTAGTCTCGCCGGACTAGCGGGATTCCCCGCCAGGAGCCATACCGTGCCCACGAAGAACACCCCTGCTCGACTCGTGCTTTCGCTCCCTCTCGCTGCCGCCATGAGCCTCGCCGCTGTGTCGGTTTCACCCGTCCTTGCCGCACCCGTCCAGGACGAGGCAGCGACGCAGGAAGCGGGCAAGCAGTTGGAGATGGGCATCCACTACATCTTGGTCGCGCGGCCCGACTTGGCCGCGCAGAACATCCGGGCGGCGCTGGACGGCATCGCCGAGGACGAGATGCTGGCCGACCTGCTGCTGGAGCAAAACCTGGATGCACGGCTTGAAGACGCGATCCGGCGTGGCCGGCGGATGGCTGGCGTGAGTGACATCATCACGGAGCTTGAGTCCCGCGTCGAGGCGGGTCGATTGCTCGCCGCCAGAAACCAGGTGCGCATCGATGCGGCCGTCGCGGCACTCGCCGGGAGCGGTCGGCAGCAGGTGCTGGCCCGGGAACGACTCATGGCTGCCGGCGAGTACGCCGCGTCAGCCCTTTTCCCGGCCGCCATGGATCAATCCAATCCAGCGCTGTCGGTTGCCGCCCGAGAAATGCTGGTGAAGCTGGGACGCATGTGCGTGGCGCCGCTGTGCGGGGTCGTCGGTGGCGCAGCCGCCCCAGACTCCAAGCTCTTCGCGGCCGAAGTGCTCGGCGAGGTCGCTTGGCCATCGGCCGAGCCCTACCTGCTGCAACTCTCCGAAGACACGACCGTGCCATCGGATGTCCGCGAAGCCGCGGCATCAGCCTATCGACGCTGCGGCGGCGGCGCAGGGAGCGCGGCCGACCAGTTCGCGGGTCTCGCCCGCCAGTACTTCAATGAACTCCCCAGCGTGATTCCCTATCCCGACGACGCCGTCAACACCCTGTGGTCGTTTGACGCGTCCACCGGGTTGCTCGTTCCGGACGCCGTGGACACCGAGACCTTCGGGTCGGTGATGGCCAAGCGGCTGGCAGCGCGCGCGCTGGAGATCGACCCGCAGACGCGGGGCGCGCTGGTGACCTTTGTCGCCGCGGACCTCCGAGCCGCGATCCGGTCCGGGGGCGCCGACATGGGCAGCGATGGTGGGGAAGTTGCCGGAGAGGGTGCAGAGTTCTTCGCTCGGCTCGCCGGCCTCGAGAACGCCACCGGGGTCCTGGAACTCTCCCTGCAGGCGGGAGATGCCCCGTTGGTGCTGACGGCCCTGCAGGCGATTCGCGCCATCGGGGGTGGTGCCAACATCGTGAGCAGCCAGCCAACGCCGCTGAGCAAGGCGCTTGTCTATCCAGAGCGCCGGGTGCAGTTCGAGACGGCTCTCGTGCTGGCCGAGGCCGACCCGCGCATCAACTTCATGAACGCCAGTTTTGTGGTGCCGAGGATCGCCGCCATGCTGCAGCCCGTTCCCAGTTCGGTCGGCGCCATCGTCTCGGCGGACGATGAGGGCGCGCGTGCGCTGGCAAGCGAACTGCTGGCTGCTGGATTTGAACCCGGCACCGCTGTGCCATCGTTCGCGCACTACGCCGGGAACCATTCCGCGTTCGGCGGGATGGTGGACTTCTTCGTCATTGCCGGTGACCGTTCGTTCGTGGAGAGGGAGTTTGGGGACTTGAGGGCGAACGGCGCCTTCGGGGCCTCGCCCGTCCTCCTCCTCGTCTCGTCAGTCGATGCCAGCGCTCTCGGCCACGCCGTCGAGGGCGATCGCCGCACGGTTGTGTCCGAGGCCGGCGCAGGAACCGCGGCGCTTCAGTTCTCCCTGACCACGCTGCTCGCCGAGGCGGCCGGCGGTGCCTTCACCGAGGACGAAGCTGCCACAGCCCGCGCCCGCGCCATCGAGGCCCTTCGCGCGATCGGGATGCGTGCCTCAGGGCAATTCACCCTGGTCGATGCCATGCCGCAGCTGACCGCGGCGACGCAGTCCACCGACGACATCCTGGCCATGGATGTGGCCGGCATCATGGCGCTTGTCCCGGAACCCAGTGCCCAGACCATCCTCTTCGACCAGGCACTGGCCCGTACCGGAGACGCGCGCGTGACCTTCCTCTTCGCCGTGGCCGAGCACGCGCGTCGCTCCGGGACATTCCTGGACGCGAAGCGAGTGCAGGCGCTGCTCACGCTGGTGCAGTCCAGCGCGGGAGACGAAGCCGTTGCTGCGGGTGCGGCGTACGGAGCCCTCGGACTCCCCGGCGCCGAGGCCGTGCACCTGATCACCCGCCCACGGTAGCCGTCGCAAATCGGTTGGCCACGGCAGCCCGTAGCATCATCGTCCCGATGCGCAGGGTCTCCCTCGATGCGGGACAGTGCCGCCTTAGCTCAGTTGGTAGAGCGGAGCTTTCGTAAAGCTCAGGTCACGGGTTCGAGTCCCGTAGGTGGCTTCCCGGCCAGATCAACGAACAGTGACCTACTTCGCTCCGCGGGACTCATGCTGCGCGAGCAGCAGCTCCAGCGTCGAGCAGACGTCGTCAATCTCCGAGGTCCGCAGATCATTGGCCATCGGAAGCGTGAGCATGCGCGCAGAGACGCTCTCCGCGGCGGGGCACGAGGCCGAACCGGTCCCTGGTGCGGTTTGGCGGAGGTGAGGCAGCGCGCTGAGTGCCGGGTAGTGATTCCCCGCCCCGATGTCGTGGCGGTGCAGCCCATCGATGATGGCATCACGGTCCTGGGCGCCGAAGCGATCCGAGAGTCGCGTCGGGAACAGGTACCACACTGGGTGGCACTCATCCGAGCACTTTGGCAACCAAAGGTCAGGGTGTCCGGCGAGACGCCGGAAGTAGTGCTCCGCTGCCGCGTGGCGAGCCTCCACCATGGCCGGGAGCCGAGTCATCTGTGAGGCTCCCAGCGCGGCCAACGGCTCCGAGAGCCGTGCGTCGTAGCCGAAGTGGGCCACCTCCATGCGCATGCCCAAGTCGGGTGACTGGTCTGGAAAGCTCTGGCGGTCTGTTCGACCCTGGAACCGGAGGATCCGGCAGGCATGCGCTAAGCGGTCGTCGTGGGTCACCAGGGCCCCGCCCTCGCCGACGGTCACACATCGGTACGGTCCGAACCCAACAACGGAAAGCCTCCCAATCTGCCCGGCCTGATCGCTGCCGTTGCTGGCCCCTAGGCTCTCCGTGGCATTCTCCAGCATCGGGATCTCCAGCAGGTTGCACAGCTGCGACAGTTCCAGGAGCCCAGTAAGCGAACCGAACGGCGCGTACCCAATCAGCGCCTTGGTGCAAGCGGTGACCTTCCGTTCGGCGTCCTGGGCGCACATGCACAGGCTCCGGGGATCGACATCCACAAAGACAGGCCGGCCGCCCACGGCCAGCACAGCGTGCGCGTTGGCCGCGTAGGAGAATGCCGGCACCAACACTTCATCCCCGGACCCAACTCCGAGCGCGCGCAGGCCAATCTCGATGGCCGTAGCGCTGCTCGCCACGGCGACCGCCCAAGGGCGCCGACAGGACGCCGCAATCCGCTGTTCAAAGAGTTCGGTCATGGGGCCAAGCGTGAGACGCACGCCCCGCGAGGCTTGAACCATTGCCTCCATGTCCTCCGGCAGGAGCGTCGGTCGGCCGAGTGGGATACTGGGGCTCATGGAGCCAGGTTCGCCGCGGGTGCGCTCTCGTGTTCGGCTGCTTCAGGTGGGGGCAGATGACCCGCACGGATCTTGGTGATGGCCAGTTCCAGGAGGCCACGCCGCTTTGCGACCAGCCACGCTGCCTGCACTTGGAGCACGGGGTCCAGTTCTGCGCCCCCCGTCGCCGCGCGCGCCAGGACCTTCTCGTCCTCAGGGGTGAGGGGGAGCTCCTGGGCGGCCATCGCCAGGAGAGCGAGAGCCTCCACCTTTCGTCCTCCACCGGCACGGAGCGGAACCGCCGCCGCAGCCGCTTCAGCGGTTCCCGCCCGCAGGAGCGCGAAGAGCACCGATTCCTGGAACCGGATGCCTGCGCCTTGGGCGTGCTTGGCCAGGAGGTCAGGTCGCACCTTGGCCAATTCGGCGGCGGCCATCAGGCCCACGGACGCCATCGCGGGCGAGGAGCGAACCCCGAGCGACGCCTCGATCATCGCGCCCCAGATCTCGGTAGCTTCGTCCACGGGAAACCTGTCCGCTGCCACCGCAATGGCTTGGGCACTCCCGACATGCCCCAAGGCAACCAAGGCCGAGAGAGCCTCCATTCGACTGGCGCTCGCCTCGTGCCGCAGGAGTGCCTGGTGCAGCGCGTCCAGGAGTTCGTCGCCCCCAGGGAACGGCTCCGTTGGCGATAGGCTGCCGCGCGTGTCCCCCTCGGCCAAGAGGATAAGTGCGGTCTTGATCTGCTCGCGTCGCGTGGTCGAACGCCGCATGAGGATGCGCCAGCCCTCCTCGGCACCGGGATCCTTCAGCGCAAGCCGGGCGGCCGTGATCAGTCGCTCCCCGGTCACCGAGAGTTCACAGTCTCGCGTGAGTGCCGCGAAGTGCGGGCCCGCCTCGGGAATGCGATAGGCGACAGCCGCCTGGGCGAGCTCGCTGGCCATCGCATCCCGATCCGCAAGCGGAAACTGCGACATCCGATTGACGAATCTCCTCCAGGGACCGGCATCGCCCGCACCCAGGAGGAGCAGCGATGCCATGCCGTCTTGCGAGATGCTCTCGCTCCCCGCCAGCTTGGCCATCGACTCCGTGTCCGCCACGCTTGCTCCCTCCTCGCGGGAAAGCGAGGTCAGCACCATCGATTCCATGGAGTTCAATTCGGCCGATGCCAAGAGGGCGCGTGCGACCTCGGGCGTGATCAGCTCCAACCCGATGGCGGAGGTGATGGCTGCCGATCGCCCGATGGCGTCCGGCAGCGCGGCGATCAGTGTCGGGTCCAGTGACCTGGACTCACTCACTTCGGCCAGTCCCAGGACAGCGTCCACTCGCGTGGTCCAATCCCTGGATTCCAGGAGTGCGCGATAGAGCGGCTCGAGCGAGGGATCGGCCAGCATCCGCAGTGACATCAGGTTGGCGTGGTGCCTGCCGTCCGGCCACGGCGTGAGGCCCAAGCGCAAGACTTCGACGAGCTCGTCCTGGCCGTCGTCGCCGCTGCATGAGCTGGCACCGGCGTGGGACGGCACGCCGCAGCCCATCGCCACCGCCAACACGACGATGCCTGTGCGCGCGGCGTCGGGAATTCGTGGCCAACGCATGGAGGGACTCTACCCCGGCTTCGTTCAGCGGCGGTCGCTGCCGGTCCGGTCCGGGCGAGTCACGCTCATGCGGACGCGATCCACCAGCTCTCGCGCATCGACCAGTCGAGTGCCACACAAGACTTCGCCCCGGGACGCGCACCGCTCCCGCATCCGCTGTGCGGCCTGCAGGATGGTGGAGTGCGCGTCCCGGCCGAGGCCTCGCGCGATCTCCGGGAGCGAGAGCGAGGTCAACTCCCTGGCGAGGAGGGCGACCAGACCCCGCGCATCGACGACATCTCGCCTCCGGCAGGACCCTCTGATGTCCGTGCCACTCACGGTGCAGTGGTCCGCGACCACCTCCAGGATGGACTCCAGCGTGATCCGTCGGGCGGGAGCGAGGGCCGGTCCACGCAGCGTCGCCGTCACCGCGTTGGCGAGGTCCGCTCCAGGGTCCAGTCGGCGCAACGCCTCCAGGCGAAGCACGACGCCCCGGACCTCCCGCGCCCCACCTAGGCACCGCATGGCGATCTCGTCCAGTGCCGTGGCGGGCAACTGGATCATGCGAATCGCACACTCCCGCTCGGCAATTCGACGGCGCAGCGCGAGGTCGGGTGGCGGAAGCTCCGCGACGACCCCGGCAAGAAGTCGGTTGGTGAGCGGCTGCGGGAGTCGACGGTCGGCCATGGGGTGCCTGTCGCTGGTGACGACGACGCGGCCGCCGCCGTGGATGAGCGCATCCAGCGTGTGGAGGAACTCCGCCTGCGTGGAAGTCTTGTTGGCCAGGAACGAGAGATCGTCCAGCAGCAGCAGGTCCAAGCGGCGGACGCTGTCGCGGAACGACTGGATGGTCCCGGAGCGAAGCGCCAGCACGAATTCGTTGGTGAATCGCTCCGCCGTGAGGAACCGGACGCGCCCGGCGGCGGGATGTGCTCGACGCTCCCGTTCGATCGCCAGGAGGAGGTGGCTCTTCCCGGTCCCGCAGCCACCGACCAGAAGCGTGACGGGCGGGACATCGGTTGCGGCACTGGCCACCAGGCGCGCGGCGTGGACGGCCAGTGCGTTGCCCTCGTTCACCACGAGGTCATCGATGCGCGGGGCCATCGTCGCTCGATGCTGCTGGCGCGCC
The DNA here is from genome assembly GCA_027618565.1 of Planctomycetota bacterium. Classification (GTDB taxonomy): domain Bacteria; phylum Planctomycetota; class Phycisphaerae; order Phycisphaerales; family SM1A02; genus SXOD01. Next base: position 82,501 of record JAQCEQ010000004.1, read on the forward strand.
GAAGGTCGATCCGACCCGGGACCCGTGGTGCGCCCGTGCGCGGTGCTTCCCGGCGCCGCCCGAGCGTCATCCGATGCCGTCCCCGTTCGCCCGCCGCCAAGCACCAATGGTTCCAGCGGCACGCTTCCGTCCTGGAACTGCGTTGGGTCCGCGACGACTTCGATGGCGACCGGGGCCCCGGTCGTCTCTCGCCCTGCGGCGGCCAGCTCGTCCAGGAAGTGCCGGCTGATCCAGTCGCGGACAAACTCATTCCTGGTCCGGACGCGCAGCCGGTCGCCGTTGAGGTCGCACCGCGCACCGTCTCCAAACCACATCGTGAACTTGCGCTCCCCGATCTTGGCCACCAGGGCGGTCTCCAGCTTCGCGGAACTCTGGTCGACATGGGGAACGGGACGGTCTGGCATCGCTGATCCTCAGGGCTTACGAAGGCGACAGCACCGGACGAAATTTGTTCGTCCTTTGATGGCGCCTCCCGATATGGCGGAGTTGATGGGGTTCGTCCCACGCCGCCGGCCGATGCCGGCGTGCTCGTCCCTGAGCTGCTGGGGAATCTAGTGACGGTTGCGGTCGCGCGCAGCCCGTCGACAAAGTTTCTGGCGGTACGGTCGTAACTGACTGTGTTGCCGACGATTCCCGCCTCGCGCGAATGTCGTGAACGCCACGGTTGCAAACTCATCACAAGTTGTGGAGAACTGTCGATGGCTGTCGGTCAAGCCACGCATGGCGCTCGTCAACCAAGCGGAAGCCGAGTCGCTCGTAAAGGTTACGCGCCGGACGGTTCCTGACATCGCATGCCAACGCCATGTGGTGCGCACCTCGCGCGTAGAGCAGCGTGGCTGCGGATCGCAGCAACAGGCAAGCAACCCCGCGCCGACGCGCCCAGGCACACACCCCGACATAGATCACATCCCAGGACTCCGAGTCGTCCGGCGACCTCTCTCGGGGTCGGCAGAGCACGATTCCAGCCAGTCGCCCGTCCACCCATGCTCCCAGCCATTCCGGCGGGATCGAGCGAGCTTGGTTCAGGTGTCCCTGGAGAACGTGGTGCGCCGTGCGGCGAAGCGTGAGCTCGGGACAGTCCATGGCGTCCGCGTAGGTGGCTTCCAGTGTCCGTTCGAGCAGCGTGAAGTCATTGGGAAGGGGAGCGACCTCGGCGTCGGGTTGTGCTGCTGCGACCGGGCTGGCCAAGAGTGGAGACACCTCAGACAGATCAGCAACCAGAAACACCAGCGAGGTGAAGGCCACCAGCCCCGAGGCGGACAGGGCCGCTGCCTGGCGAGCGTCTCCCATTGCCGAGAGCGAGAGGACGACTCCGTGCGGGACGCTGTGCAGGAACCGCGCACATGCGGCCTTCCCCGCGGCCCCCAGAAGTGCCAGCCCGACCTTGGCATCGTTGTCGAGCGGACTGAGAAGGAGCGAACCAGCGCCCCCAGGGCGATCCAGCACAGCAGCCGCAGCCCGGCTACTGGACCCCCTCAGGGTTGCCAGAGCCGCGTAGCGGTGCTCCAGGTGGCGCGACGCGAGCACGCCGAGGAGCCGCTTCCGAGACGAGACTTCTGCGGGGAAGAGCGTGCGTCCAAGTGTCTCCAACTCCAGCCTGGAATCGGGGATCATGATGCTGATGCTGACGGAGTCAGATGGCACGGCAGGATGATCCCACACCCCCTCTCCCAGTTGCGGGATGGGCTAGACTGCCCGGAATGCGCGGCTCCTTTCTTGTTGGTCTGACTGTCTCATCCTGCCTGGCGCTGGCCCTAGCGGCCCAGCCCAGCGCGGCTACGCCTGGAATGCCGCAGGGTGCGCAGTCCTCGCAGGGGATCCAGGTGTGGACCATGGACTTCAAACCGGGCGAGCTGCGCGTCTTCATCGATGTTGCGACCGGTGACGCATACTGGTACCTGACCTATGTCGTGGAAAACCACACGGGCCGTGAGCGCATGTGGGCTCCCACCGTGGATCTCTTCGACGGGAAGGGCAAGATTCTTCCCTCCGGCCGGGAGATCCCGATCGAGATCCACGATGCCATCAAGGCCAAGTTCAAGGACGGCGGCGTCCAGGACCAGTTTGAGGTGCTCGGGACGATTGCGATCGGCCGAGAAAATGGCAAAGAGGGGCTCTGCATCTGGAAGGCGGCGGAATTGGATAGCACGGACCTCACGGTCTTTGTTCGCGGACTCAGCAATGACTTCAAGAAGGAGCGGGTCTCCCAGGACGAGGAGCCGGTGACCCTTCGGCGCACGCTCCGCCTCGACTACAAGGTCGGCTCCGATGAGCGTGCAGGCGGCGGAATCACGGCACGCGCGACCGATTCCGAGTGGGTCTACCGATAATCTGACGGACTTGCGCCTGACAGGTGGCGCACCTATACTTCTCGGCTCGATTCAGTCCCTCGGAGATTCCTGTTATGGCACACAAGAAGGGCCAAGGCTCAACCCAAAACGGTCGCGACTCCAACCCTCAGTACCGGGGCATCAAGCTCTACGGTGGTGAGGCTGCGCAGGCCGGTTCCATCATCGTGCGCCAGTGCGGAACCCGCTTCAAGCCGGGCTTCCAGACCATCTTGGGCAAGGATTTCTCGATCATGGCGCGAGTGCCGGGGACCGTCCGGTTCCGCGGGCGGCTCGTGGACATCATTCCTGCTGACCCGGCGCTTCCGCGCATGGCTCGCGACGCGGGCTGAATCGATCAAGATCGCCTGACGGTGCGTGCGCGCATCTCATTGCATCGTCGCCGGACGCCACTCCCATGTTCGTCGACTCAGCCATCATCACCGTCAAGTCAGGGGGTGGCGGCAACGGCTCTTCGCATTTTTTTCGCGGCAAGGGGATTCCGAAGGGTGGACCAGACGGCGGCGACGGAGGGAACGGCGGCGATGTGATCATGGTGGCGGATCGTCACCTCGACACGCTGGTTGAGTTTGCCTACAAGCCGCATTGGATGGCCAAGGATGGCGAGGGCGGCAGCGGCGCCAATTGCTACGGTCGTGCCGCAGAGCCTTGCATCATCCGCGTCCCGCTGGGATGCCAAGTCTTTGATGCTGCAACGGACGAGCTCGTCACGGACATCGTCGAGCTGGACCAGCGCGTGGTGGTGGCGCCTGGCGGCAAGGGTGGTCGCGGCAACAACACTTTCAAGAGTGCGATACATCAGGCGCCCACCGAGCGCGAACTGGGAGGCGAGTCCGTCACGCGCGAGCTGCGCCTGGAATTGAAGTTGATCGCCGATGTCGGGTTGGTGGGGCTTCCCAACGCCGGCAAGAGCACGCTGCTGAAGGCCACCACGCGGGCCCAGCCCAAGGTAGCGGACTACCCGTTCACCACGCTCTCGCCACAGCTGGGAATCGCGGAGTTGCCGGGAGATCGCCGACTCGTCATCGCCGACTTGCCCGGGCTCATCGAGGGGGCAGCTCACGGCGCGGGCCTTGGCCACGACTTCCTGCGGCACATCGAGCGCACGCGCGCGATCGTCCACATGATTGACTGCCTGCCACCTGATGGCAGCGACCCATTCGACAGCCACAAGCTCATCCGCAATGAACTGGCGACCTTCAGCCACGAGCTGGCACGCAAGCCGGAGATCGTCCTGCTCAATAAGTTGGACCTGATGCCAGAATCGGATCGCGCCGCGTTTGTCAAGGCGATCGCGCCGCGGCTCAAGCGGCGCGGTGCGCGTGCGGTCCTGGGTATCTCAGGCGCGACCGGTGACGGGGTGCACAAGGCGCTGGAGGCGGCATGGGAGATGGTCGCGGCCGCGCGCGGCCCAGGCGACGTGACGCCGACCGACACTGCTTCTACGTGGTAGCGGCCGGGGATAGGCCTATACGGCTGGCATGAATCCCGAAGCCAGCGGGCCGACTAAGTCGCGGAAACGATGGGGACTTTGGAAAAAGGTCGGCTCTTGGGCCGCTCAAGGGGACCGTCGATGGATCCAACGACCCAGAGCGGCGCGCCAACTCGCTGGTGTCAGCCTGCGACGCCACCGTCGAGGACATTGCGTTCTACGGATGGTCGGAAGACCAGCTGGACGAACAGCGGTCGCCCCAGCGAGGCTTCGCGCTCTTTGCCCTCCTCGCCCCCGCGATCACCAAGGTGGGGCGCACGATCCAGCCACAGGCCGACCTTCGCGTGGCAAGGTTTGCGGTCGCGATGGAGCAGGCGCGACGACGGTCTGGTTCCGACGCTCCTGAACTGGACGCGCTCGCGCCTGCGATGCGTGCGATCACCGCTGATGCGCTCACTGAGCGGCCCGTCACGCGTGCCGTGGATGGGCCGACTGGCATGGTTCGTTATGGCGTGCGGCTCTCGGGGGAGGGAGCGTTTGGCGAAGGCTCGCCCATCCTTGAGCGCGCGCGGCCGCAAGAGCACACCTTGGGCGATACCCCCGAGCCTGCCGTCGACTGGCTATGGCTGGAGCTGCGTCCCGCCCAGGGACAGTGACCGGACTGTTCCATTCGCGCGGAGAAGATCGATCAATCGTTGGATGTCGGCGGCAAGTGGTGCACGGAACTCCATCGGTGCGTCCGTGATCGGGTGCTTGATGCCCAGCAGGCCGGCGTGAAGGGACTGTCGAGTGATGAGCGGTACGGCTCCTGGAGTCCCCGGCGTCGGCACGGCGCCCAGCGCCGCTGCCGTGATGTGCACGCCACCGTACATGTCGTCGCCCACGATCGGGTAGCCCAGGTGCGAGAGGTGGACGCGGATCTGGTGGGTGCGGCCCGTCCGGAGTTCCAATTCCAACAGCGCATACTTTCGCGTTGACCCGTCCGCGCCATCGCGCACGGTGAATTGCTCAAGCGTTCGGTAGACCGTCTGGCTGGACTTACCAGTCTCGTCGTGACGGACCGCGTACTTCTCTCGTATGGTCGGGTGCTTGCCAAGCGGCAGGTCGATGAGGTCAGCCTCGGGCTCAGGGATGCCGTGCACCAGCGCGAGGTATCGCTTCTGCGTCGTACGCCGCTCAAACTGCTTGGCCAGCCGCCAGTGCGCTGTGTCGCTCTTGGCCGCCACCATGACGCCGCTCGTCATCTTGTCAAGTCGATGCACCACGCCGGGGCGGGCGATGTCCCTGCCCACGCTGGAGAGTGCGCCGCCCGACCGATGCTTGAAGTGCCACGCCAGGCCATTGATGAGTGTGCCGGACTTGTGGCTCCGCGCGGGATGCACAATGAGTCCCGCCTGCTTGTTGACGATGATGAGTTCGGCATCCTCGAACAGGATGTCCAGTGGAATCTCTTCGGCCGGGATCTCGCTTGATGGCGGTGGGGGCAGCGTGGCGACAATGCGATCGCCGCGCCGCAACTTCGTGCTGGCCTTGGGGATTCTCCCATTGACCGTGACGGCTTCTTCGTCGATGAGCCGCTGCAGCGCGGTGCGCGACAGGAACGGCACGCGGTCGACGAGATACCGGTCCAGGCGCTTCTCCAGGTCGCGCGCCAGCTGGAAGGTGACCGTGACCGGATTGTCGTCGTCAAACTCGCCGCTCTGCTCATAGAGCGCGAAGAGCGCCTCGCGGTCCACCTTGCCGCCGGTGCCGATGAGGCTCTCGGCTCCTCCCGGAATCCCGATGATGTCGTCGTCGCGCTCGGTCACGTCCTATGGAGCGGGCGCCGTCACTGGCGCGGGTGCCGGCGCGGGAGCCGTCGCCGATGAGTCTGACCCCAGAATGGTGTTGAGCGCATCGTCAGCGGTGGGGATGGCCGGCAGCGCAGCAGGGGCAACCGGCGCAGGGGCGACCGGGTACGGGTTGGCCAGCGTATCCATGGACGCCAGGCGGGCATCCACGACGGCGACGATCGTCCCGTACTTGGTTCCGGCCAGTTCCCTCGCCTGCTCAAGGGCGCGTCGCGCTCCGTCAAATGCGCCGGTCTCCTCGTTCAGCGCAGCCACGCCGAAGAGGGCCGGGATGGCTAGTTGCGCCGTCTCGGGCTGTCCCTTGGCGGCCTCGATGGCACTGGCATAGGCCAGCAAGGCTGCGTCGATCCACTCCTTGCGCGTGGCATCGTCAAGCGCCGCGTCCGCCGCACTGGCCTCGCGGTCAAATCGAACCCCACTGACGATGCTCTGCAGGTACATGTCGCCGGCGCTCACCTGCGCCACGATGGCCAGTCCCTGCTCTTCCGGATGGGCTGCCGCGAGATCGATCAGCTCCTGCGGAACCGTGCACGCCGCAAACTCGCTCCACACCTGGCCCCGAGCAGCCTCCGCCGTCTGCTGCCACCAGTTCCATCCCAAGTAGGCGCAGGCAACCAAGAGCACCGCCAGGAGGTAGTTCGGCCCACTGTTCTTGAGCCAGAACAAGAAGTCATCGTTGACCCGGCTCTCCGAGAGGTCGGAGGTCTGCACCTGGCTGAGTCGCTTGCGATCCATAGGGGGAACGATCCTACCATGCGCCCCTTGCGCTACCGCATGCTGGTCACTGACTTGGACGGAACATTGCTGGGTCACGAGAGCGCCATCTCCCCCCGGAACGCTGCGGCGTTGGCCGCTGTGCGCGCCCGGGGAGTGTCCATCGTCTATGCCACCGGACGTGCCTACCGGGAAACCGTGGAGCCACTGGGGGAACACCTGCAGGCCGTCTCCCAGGGTTCCGGCGGGGGGGCGCATGTCGTGGGCGCGGGCGGCGCGACGGTGCATGTTGCTGGCGGCACGTTGCTGGACTCCTTCCCGATGCGGGAAGACGCGGTCCGAGCGTGCGCGGCGGTCATCAATGCGCACGGCCATGTGGCGCATCTGCTCCATGACAAGTCACACGACGACCACGACTACTCGATGGTCGGGACGGGAGACCTCGATGACGCGACGACGTGGTGGATCGACCGATTTGGACTTCGCCATCGGTGGCACGATTGCCTGCCGGACGCCGTTTCGCAAACGATGCGGGTCAGCGCCGTCGCCGGGGAACTGGAGATCGCGCCGATTGCCAGTGAGGTGGCGCAGCGTTGCCGGCACGCCGTCACGCTCCGGCATTGGCCCGCGATGACCAGCGGCGCCGCCGTGGGTAGCGCGCCGCACATGCTGGAGATCCACGCCGCTGGCGTCGACAAGTGGACCGCCACGGAATGCGTGTGTGTTCGCACGGGCATCGCACCGGAGGAGGTCGTGGCGTTGGGCGATGGACCAAACGATGTCGAGCTGCTCTCGAAGTCGGGGCTGGGGATCGCGATGGGCGATGGATGGGAGGTCGCCAAGAGCGCTGCGGACGAGGTGGCGCCTCCCTGCACCAGCGATGGCTTCGCCCAGGCAGTCGAACGACTCCTCGCCGAGGGAAGGCTGTGACGATCGCACCGCGGCCATGGCTGCCGCCGGTGGCGCGCGCTGACGGGAGCGCGTTTGCCAGCGCGGCGGAAGTGGTCATCAAGGGGCTCTTGGAGTGCGAATCGACGCTCTCTGCGCTGTTCCTGCCGCGTGGCCGGTTCGCCCGGGAGGCGCAGTCCGCCATCGCCCACGACGTGGCGCGCGCCGCGCTGGAACTCAATCGATTCCGGCTCGAGGATTCCGTCGACGCCTCCCGCGGATTGGTGTTGCTCGCCGAGGAACGAGCGGCGGGCAGGAACGCGGCGGCGTTCGTGCCCAACGCCTCACTCAATGCCGCCTTTGCCGCGCTGCGATCGTTGGCCTCGACGGAGGCGTCCACGGCCGGTGCTCGCACGCTCCTTCTCCTGGAGGATGACTCGACGGGCAATCCGCACACCTGCCCGCGGCGCGTCGCACGGCGACTGCGATTGCCAATGCTCGAACCGGCAACCTTGCAGCGCGTGCCCGGAGCCATCGACGCAGCGCTGAGCCTCTCGATGGCATCCTCCAGGCCCTGCGGCCTGATCCTCCATCGCGGGCTCCTGTCCGCCTCGACCACGCTGGGCGTGACCGCCAACCGCCTCGTCGCACCTCAGGACCAAGCCGCGTGGCTGATGGCCCGGACGACCGCCCGGGCGCGGGAGGGGGGCGACGCCCTGTCCCTGGTTCGCCGACTGGAGCTCAACCGCGCCACCGCGCTCCCCAGCCCGGGGCAACGAGAGCAGATCGGGCTCATGGCCATCGGGGTGAGCGGCGAAGCCGTGTCGGAAATGCTGGAAGCGGTGGGGCTCAGCGGCAGGATGCCGGTGCTCCACCTGGAGTGCTTGAGCCCGCTCGATGAGGCATTCGTCCAGCGCTTCCTCGAGCGCTGCGAGCACGCCATCGTCCTGGAGCCGCGCCCGGGATCCGTGGCGCCCAGGATCGTCGGCATCGCGCAGCGGGCGCGGCGGGAGGCTCGATTCGCTGGCCAGGTCTGGTGGGATGAGTTGCCGCCTCTGGTCGCGCAAGAGGCTGCTTTGCTCGCACAGGCGGTCCGGTTCAGTTCCGCACAGACGACTCGTGGATCGCTCCTTGCGCGCGCTCTGGAGCCGTGGCTGGTTGCGGTTCGTGGCGGCACCGGGCTCTCGCTGGAGCTGCAGGCGACGCCAGCGTGGGTGGAAGGGCAGGCGCTGGCGCCGCGAGGTGAGGCGTTCAGTCCCGACGGCGTTCGATCCGAGTTGGAAAAACTGCTCCGTTCGATCACCGTGGTCCATGACGACGGCACGCGAGTCGCCACGCTTGGCTTCTCCATCGCTGGACGGGCCACCGATGGAATCACCGACCCGATCCCCGCCGAGATGTTGACCGCCGACGAGTTCCTCGCCCGTGCGCTGCCAATGTGCCAGCAGGTGGCGGCGGTGGGAGGACCGCGCCTCATCATCGTGATCGATCTCCCGTCAGACCCCGATCGCAGCGCCGGCGCCGTCGCACGCGCGATCGCCGAGACTCTGGGTGGAGTCGCGGTGGTCGAGGCGGACTTGAAGGACGAGGAACTCGTGCGCACCGTCGCCGCCGAGGCGCTCCGCTCGGAGCGGCCCACCATTGCGTTGCTTCGAGAGGGCAGTCCGGCTCGTCGTGACCCGACGGCCCTGAGGCAGATGGCGGCCGAGGTCGATCGGCTGGGCCACGCCCCGCTCGAACGCCTGGTGTGGCCAGCCGAGACGATCCTGACGGTGCGACCCGACACGTGGGAGCGTGCGATCGCCCAGGGACTGGAGCAAGGCGAGGATGCCCTCTCGCGTGAGGCAAGGATGGTTCGCGTGCGGGATGATCCTGGCGACCGGATGATCCGCGTGATTCCGGTGGCGGAGCAGATCGAGGTCAGGCGGTCTCGCACGCCGAGCGCCTACGCGCGGAGCGTGGGCCGGCGATTCTCCCCCCCAACACCGCTTCACGCTGCCCAGTCCGTGTGGCGCGTGCACCTCGCCGGCACGCGTGGCGACGCGCCCGGAGTGGCGGCGCGACTCCTGGCTGAAGCCGGTCGCGGTCAGGGCTATGCCGTCGATTGCCTTCACGACGACACCGTGATCGGGCCCGGCCGCGAAGGCTGGACGCAACTGGTCTTCTCCGCGGCTCGTCCCGATGACCCACACGCGGTTCGGAGCGGGATGAGCCCTGCCATCCCCTTTGGGGAGGCGGATCTCTTCGTCGGGCTGGAGCCCGAGGAGTCCCTCCGTGGGCTGGGCCTGGACCCGACGCTCCGGGTCGTCAACCCACGATCGACCTGCGTCGTGGTCAACAGCGGTTGGATCGCAGACCAACGCGATCGCCCCGAGGCCACGACGGCTGGTCTCCAGGTCGCCCTGCGAGCCTCGTCTCTTCCCGAACGCACGCATGCGATGGCATTTGCGCACCTGGCGCGATGGGGAATGCTCACCGACCGGATGCTGGATGTCATGTTGGTCGGGGTGGCATTCCAGCACGGGTGGATCCCGCTCTCGGTGTCCTCACTCGAAATTGCCGCACGCCGCCTGGAGCAGCGCGGATGGGCCAGGACGATGGAGGCCCTGGCGCTGGGGCGAACGCTGGCCGAGGCGACGGGGACGGACTCCTCCAGCCGCCCGACGGAAGCGTCCGCCGAGCATCTGGCTCGACGCGCGGAGAACGACCTGCGCCGGAGTGGTCGACATGGCTGCGCGGAGGCCCGCCGACTTGCGCCGCTCTTGGTGCGCACGCTGGAGGCCACGGCACGGCTCGACGCGGAGGAATCGCAGCGGACCACTCGCGCCGCCGTGGTTGAGGCCGTCGTGCGGGCCAAGCTGTCGTCTGACCAGCGCCATGTGGAGAGGCTGGTTGCAGCGCTGCAGCTGGCCTCCCATGTCGATGATGGCGCTGGCGATGCAGCGTTCCTGGCGATGTGCGCACTCCCCATCTGCGAGGTGTTCTTGCCCCGGGATGCCATTGCGGTGGCCATCCTGGCCAGTTCTGCCCTCCACCGTCGCCGCCTGCGCGAGGTGCTGGATGTTCGAACCGCCGCTGGAGATTCCGTGGAGCGGCGATTCCTGCTGCGCGCGGAGTTCGCCCTTGGGTCGGGACGGTGGCGTGCGGAATTCCGAACCAGCGGCTGGTCGCTCCGCCTGCTCAATGCCCTGGGTCGCATCATCCCCTTCGGTTCACGATGGCCCAGCCAGTCGGAGGAGGCGTGCTCGACCCTGGAATCCATGTTGGGTCAAGCCGTCGCTGGACGATCGGCACGAGGGGAGTGGCTGGCCTGGGCTGCGGCGTTTGATGCGCTCATGAGGCAACGGCCCGCGGGTGCCGTGTCCCTGTCGCATCCGTCTCCTGACGCGTTGGACGCGCTCTGGCCCTCGCGACGTAGCTCCGACGCGCCCGCGTCGCCCCAAGACATCGTCACGGCACAGGGCTGACCCCGCCCAGGCTCTGGTGGCGGAGCTGGCCGCACGCGGCGGCGATGTCCCGTCCCCGGCTGACGCGAATGTGGGCGTTGACGCGCCGGTCGCGCAGCGTGTCCTGGAATCGCCGGACATCGTCAGTCCTTGGGCGGCGGTACGGGAGACCCTCCACCTCGTTGTAGCGAATCAGGTTGACATTGGCGCGCAGCCGCTTCGCCAGTACCGCCAACTCCTCGGCGTGCGCAGGCAAGTCATTGAATCCCCCCAACAGGATGTACTCCAGCGTGATTTCGCGGCCCGTACGGCGGAACCACTCATCGCAGGCATCCAGCAGTTCGGCAATCGTGCTGTAGCTGGCCCATGGGATGATCTCACGCCGCAGTGCATCGCTTGGCGCATGGAGCGACAGCGCCAGCGTCACCGGAAGGTCAAACTCGCAGAACTTGCGGATTGCGGCTGGCAGCCCGACCGTGGACACGGTGATTCGCCGCGCCGAGATCCCAAATCCCCACGGCGCGTTGAGTGTCCGGATGGCCTGCTGGACCTCTGCAAGGTTGGCGAGCGGTTCGCCCATCCCCATGAACACGACGTGGCTGATGCGCCCAACCTCTGGCTCCAGCCGGAGGCGATGGACTTGCTCGACGATCTGCGCGGCGGTGAGGTTTCCCTCCAGCCCGCCGATGCCCGAGGCACAGAAGCGGCACCCGACGGGGCATCCCACCTGGCTGGAGACGCAGGCCGTGCGTCGATCTTCCGTGGGGATCATCACGCACTCGGTGCGGCGACTCGGCGGTTCCAGGATCGTGAGACCGCTCGGTGATGGAGACTCCCGCCAGCCCAAGAGGAGTTTCCTCGTTCCATCGGTAGCCAGCTGCGACGCGAGCGGCACGCCCACCGCAAAGTGAAAGCCTGAAGCCACCAGTTCCCGCGCACGCTTGGACAAATCGGTCATCGCACCAGGATCGGTGACGCTGCGCTCGTACACCCAGCGGAGGAGTTGCGAGGCCGTAAAGGCAGGGAGTCCATGGCCCACGGCCCACGACGACAGCGACTCGGGAGTCTCGCCGAAGAACAGTCTCTGCTCCGCGCCGATTGAGTCCCCGCTCACGCCGTGTGCCCCACGGTGAGGTCCACGGTGGCGTAGCCGACGCCCTGCTCCCTGGCCCAGGCCGCGACCTGGTCGCCCGCATCGACCCGATGGATCCGCCGCGACCCCGGGTCGATGCCCTGCTCGCGCATGATGTTCTTCAGTGACGCCGGAAGCCCGAATTCGATGTCCTCTCGGTACACCTCGTGCTGCTCGATCGTCCCGCCATAGTTGTCCAGCAGCTTTCGCAGGATCCCCAGCACCAAGTCCTCGGGAGCGCTGGCGCCGGCAGTGAGCAAGACGCGACCCACGCCGGTGAACCATCGGTCCTCCAGTGCCTCGGCGTCGTCCACCAGTCGTGCCGGCGTCCCCGCCGACTGCGCGATCTCAATGAGCCGAACGGAGTTGGAGCTGTTGCGGCTGCCGACCACGATCACGAGATCGCACTCTGGCGCCAAGATGCGAACCGTCTTCTGCCGGTTCGTGGTGGCGTAGCAGATGTCGCTCGCGGGAGGTGCCTCCATGGCTGGAAACGCCCGGCGAAGCGCGGCGATGCAGACCTCGGCGTCATCCAGCGAGAGAGTGGTCTGCGTGAGGTAGACCAACCGGTTTGGGTCCCTGATCGAGAGCGAGGCGATGTCGGAGGGGGACTCCACGACCTGGATCGCCTGAGGAACCTCGCCCGCGGTGCCGATCACTTCTTGGTGATTCTTATGGCCGATGAGCAGGATCTGGTAGCCCTTGCGCGCGTAGCGGATCGCCTCGGCGTGCACCTTGAGGACCAGCGGGCAGGACGCGTCGATCGCCCGGAGGCGCCGCGCCTGCGCCTGCGCACGGACGGCAGGGCTGACTCCATGGGCGGAGAAGACCAGGATGGAACCCTCGGGGACCTCGTCCACGTGCTCCACGAACTGGACGCCGCGGTCGCGAAACCGTTGGACGACATGCCAATTGTGGACGATCTCATGGAAGACAAAGATCGGCTCCCCCGGGCACAGATCCAGGAGCTGGTCCACGACATCCACGGCCATGTAGACGCCGGCGCAGAACCCTCGTGGATTGGCGAGAATAATGCGCATCGAACTCCCCATGGTAGTTGGGACGGGCTGCGGCTCCAGGCGGGCACGAGCGAGTAAGGTCACGGGCATCGACTCACCCATGCTGGACCCCGAGCCGATCATTGCCCAGTGCCGAGCAGAGGGCTTCAGCGCGGTGGGAGTCTGCCATGCGGCACCAACGTCGCGGGAGGTCGCGCTGCGGGCGTGGGTCAGGGACGGATGCCATGGCTCGATGGATTGGTTCCAAGCGCAGCTCGAGCAGCGAATGGACTTGGCCTCGCTTTTGCCGGGCGTGTCATCCGTGATCTGCGTCGCCGATCGGTACTCGGACGGGAGGCCGGACGCGGTGGATCTCGATGGTCCTGCCGTCGGCCGCACCGCACGCTACGCCCGGGGACTGGACTACCACCGCCGGATGAAGCGGCGTTTGCGCCGCGTGATCCGATCGCTGAGGGCGAAACATCCTGATGCCGGATTCAGGGCCTGCTCCGACATCGAGCCCATCTTGGAGCGAGAGCAGGCCGAGCGGGCCGGACTGGGAAGAGTCGGGAAGCACACGCTGCTCATTGTTCCCGGGCAGGGGAGCTGGGTGGTGCTCGCCGAGATCCTCACGACGCTCATGATCCAGCCCACGCGTCCCGTCGTCGCGGACCTGGCCGACCCCTGCGGGTCCTGCCAGGCCTGCATCGATGCGTGCCCCACCGGCGCGATCAGCCCGTGGCGCGTGGATGCCTCTCGATGCCTCAGTCACCTGCATATCGAGGAGCGTGGTGCCGTGCCGCGCCGCTTCGAAGGCGCCACGAGGGGCTGGGTTTTCGGCTGCGACATCTGTCAGGAAGTCTGCCCGCACAATCAGCCGACGAGGGCGAGGCAAGTGGTGCCGATCCACGCCGATTACGACGGGAGGCTTGGCACGCTCCCGCTGCAGCAACTTGTGACTTGGACAGAGGTCGATCGAACCGCCGCGTTCGAGCGCGGGGCACTCAAGCGAGTCTCCCTCGGCATGGCGCGGAGGAACGCGATCGTGGCAGCAGCGGACGCGATGATCGAGCGACCGGACGAATCTCTCAAGGCAGCCATCGTTGCCTGCACCGGCGATCCCGACCCAATGGTCCGCGAGGCCGCAGCGCGCGCCGTTGAACGGATCAGTTTCCGGGGAACCCGGGAGCCCCACCCTGCTGGAGCTGGGCCATCTTCGCCATGACGGCCTGTTGCAGCGCTGGCTGCACCTCCGTGGGAGTGGTAAACGTGCCGCTTTGGATCTGCTGGGCGACCTCGCTCGCCGCCGCCCGGAAGACCGGTTCCATCATCGCCAGCATCGGCGCCATCTGTGCGATCTGCTGGAGGGCCGCGGGGTTCCCGACGGTGGACTCGATGGCGATGAACCAACGACCTCCTTGGCTGAACAGTTGAATCGACTGGGGCGTTCCCGCCGAGTCAATCAGATCAATGCTGGCCGTTTCGCCTCCGTCGTGGAGGAGCGTGGGGGGTTGGTCGGCAGAGACTCCGCTCTCGAGCAGGATGCTGGCACCGACGCCCCACTGCGCGGCTGCTGCATCAAACAGCGGCTGCTGCCATCGAATCATCGAACGGAGCGCACCGATGGCGGGCGCCAGGGCCTCATCTTGGGTGCCGATGGCGTTGGCCCAAGAGTCCAAGTCGCTGGACCTGCCGTCGAGGACCGCCAGGATCGCATCGGGGCTCTTCAGGCCGCCGGTGAGGCGTAGCCCGGTCGCGGTGCCGCCAGAGCCTGCATCAGCACTCCCCGGGAATCCGTCCATGCCTTCGTCGTCGGCACCCGGCGGCGGCGGCTCGGTGTCAAAGGAGCCTCCGCGCAAGCCGGACTCCAGCCGGCTGATGCTGTCGGAGAGGAATTGATTGTCTGATTGCTGGGCAGCCTCCTTCGCTGCAGACAGCGCTTCCAGCGCATCGGCGGCGGAGGATTGCAGGCCTGACTGCATCCGGAGCAGGTGAATGCGGGCGCTCTCCAGGTGAGTCTGTGCGTTGAGGTCATTGGCCCGGGATCGCATGGAGCCGAATCCGCCGGCGACCGACTGGCCGGCGGCCAAGTCCTCAAGCGCGGCGGTGAGGGCCCCGTCGACCGTGTCTTGCACCAGCCTGCGAGCGGCAGCCTGCGACTCGGCGGCACTGGCCGAGAGCCGATCTGCCTGCTCGCGGCAGGCCGTGGCGGCGCTACGAGTCATTTCACTGACATCGTCGAATTCCTGGGAGATCGTGGAGATCCGGTCCAGGCACTGTTCCTGGGCGATCCGGTCGATGGCGGCCCGCGCCAAGGCCATCGCGATCAGCGATTCTTCCATGTCCGCGGCGGCCGCCTTCAGTCTCTCTTCGATTCCCTCACCCTTGACCTGGCGCGCCAGCGCGATGGACTCCAGGGCGTCGTCGGAGACCTGCGATCTCGCTTCAGTGAGCAACGATTGGGCTGCCAGGAACGCTTCGGCCGCCGACGCGCGTGCGCGCTCTGCGGCGGCTGCGGCCGCCTGCTGTTCCCGCTCGAGCCCGGCCTCGGTGGCGCGGGACACTTCCAGCCGGGCATCGGCCGACTCTTGTCCCGCATCGATCGGGGCCGTGTCGTACTGGACGGCATCCAGGACCTCTGCCACGGCTCGCAGGGAGCCTGCGACTTGCGCCAGCTGCTCGGCTCGAAAGGTGTCACGCTGCGCTGCGGCAAACGCGGCCGTGGCGCGGGCGACTTCCGACCGCGCAGCTTCCAACCGCGCGCCCGCCGCCAAGAGCAGTCCCGCTTCGCGCTGCTTCGGCGCGCCGCTCGACACGGAACTCGCCGTCTCGGCGACGGTTCGGAGGGCGGCGGCACGCTCACCTGGATCCGAGGAGTCGATGGCGCGCGCGTAGGCATCACCGGCTTGCTTGAGCGTTTCCGCCGCGTCCTTCTCATGCTGGTGGGCCTGATCGGTACATGCCGGAAGGACGGTGATCGCCCCTGCGAGCATCAGCGTGAGTGTGGTCAACTGCCGGAACGATCGGTTGGGCAGGCTTGGAACCATGGATCCCGGAGTCTACCCCGAGCACGCGGAATCAACGGACCTCGGCGTTGGCCGGGTCGTCGGGGGCCAGCACGGGGCGCGCTGGAGGATCCCAGTCCACCATGTAGTCGGGGCGTGGCTGATACATCGAGCGGATCCAGATCTCCGTCTCGGTCGCCATGCGCTCCGGGTCTCGTCCCAGCGCTGGGGTCCAGCCCTTGACTGCCGGATGCGGGGTTCGTGCCAGGTGGCGGGGGAGCGCGTATTGCAGCAGGAGGCTCTCGTGGGGACTGCCCCAGTCGATCAGCGGCACCCCGTCAAACGACTTCCGGAGCACCGTGAGCAGGTTGGTCGTGCGTACCTCGGCGGCATTCACTCGCTCGGTATGGAGTAAGAAGTCTCCGGCGTCCATGCCGCCGTGGCAGTTGCTGGTGGCGCAGTTGGGAATGAGCCAACGGGAGTAGACCGACCTGTTGAAGAGCCGCAGCGAGGTGGGCTCGGTCACGACCTTGACGCGGGAATAGAACTCCCTCGCGCGCAGGGCAAACATAAGGCGAAGGACTTCGACGGGGTCCGCCTCGATGAGCCTCTGCCGATCGGCGTCGTTGGACGGCACCAGCTTGCTGGACGCATAGTGGGACAGGAGTTCGCGCACCGTTGAGGGATCGATCGAGAGGCGCGGCGGATCGGCGAGGTCCACCTCGAAGACGCGGATGAGGTTGACCTCGTCCGGGGTGAGCACCCGCCCGAGGTATGGGTTGTTCGGTTCGGCCCGCCGTTCACTCTCGGCCGGGCCATCGTCGGAGGCGGCCGGAAGGGAGTGACGCGCCAGGCTCAGGAGTTCCTGCACGGATCGCTCGCCTGGGTGCGCGGCGAGAAGGGTCTCCAACTCCGCAAGGGCCAGGTCGGGGCGATCTTCCTGAAGCAGCCAATGACAGACCTGGAGCAACCGCGAGAGGTCGCCCGGCGCAATCGATTTCTTCCACTGGGCGAGCCGATCTTCGACCGAGGGCAGCAGGGTGACGGCAAAGACCTCGTCGCGCGGGAGCACATTGCGCACGCCCGCGATGGAGTAGGTCACGCCTTCGAACTCGTCGGCATGGATCGTGCACTGCAGGATGGAGCCATCCCGCAGCGAGATGACGCCGGGCTGCGGCTTGGGCAGCTCGCGGAGGCGCTCGATCCGGAGTACGCGGCCCTTGGCCACCTCGATCTCCTTCCCTTCGGAGAGCACGACGAGCGTGAAGGCATCCTCGGAGACAATCGTCCCCGTGAACCACCGGTTGGGATCGACGATCACGCAGACTCTCGCGGGCGCCGGCTGGGGCAGAGGCTCTGGCGCAGGCGTTGCCGCAGGTTCCGGAACGGCCTGGGCGGGTGCCCCTTCGGGTGAGGCAGCCTGCGGGTACGCGATCGCCAGGGCGAGCAGCAGTTGGAGTGACACACTCACGGATCACGAATAGTACGCTACGACCGACACAAGGAACCCACCATGAAACTCGGAGTCATGTCTGCCCTCTTCGCCGGCCGCACCCTGGACGACGTCGCGCTCACCTGCGCGGAGGCGGGCCTCAACGCCATCGAGCTGCCTGTCGGCGCGTATCCGGGGAAGCCCTTCTTCGAGCCGTCCCGCGTGCTCGCCAGCACCTCGGAGCAGTCACGCATCCGCTCGCTCCTCAAGGAACACGGGCTGGAACTCTCCGGACTGGCGGTGCATGGGAATCCGGTCCATCCGGACACGAAGATCGCGCGCTCTCACCACGACGCCTACCAGGTGGCAGTGAAGTTGGCTCCCAAGCTGGGGACGGATGTTGTGATCACCTTTGGCGGCTGCCCCGGTGGCTCGGCCCGCGACAAGACGCCCAACTGGGTGACCTGCCCGTGGCCCAACGACTTCACCGGCATCCTCGCGTACCAGTGGGACGAGGTCTTGGTGCCGTACTGGTCGGCGCAAGCCAAGCTCTGTGCGAAGCATGGCGTGAAGACCGCGTGGGAGGCGCACCCGGGCTTTGCGGTCTACAACCCTGACACCATCATCAGGCTCAGCGAGCGAGCGACGAAGGCAAGCGGGCTGCGTGGCAAGCCGATCCTCGGTGCCAACCTGGATCCGTCTCACTTCTTCTGGCAGGGGATCGACCCGGTCCTGGCGGCGCGGACCCTGGGCGAGGCGGGGCTCCTCTTCTATGTGCACGCCAAGGACACGGAACTGGATCGCCACGAAGGACCGGTCAATGGCTACCTCGACGCTCGGCCGTATGGCGACCTCAACCACCGTTCGTGGAGTTTCCGCACGTGCGGCTACGGTCACGGCATGGAGTTCTGGAAGCCCTTCGTCTCGATGCTGCGTCGGTACGGGTACGACCATGTGCTCAGCATCGAACACGAGGACGCGCTCATGAGCGTGGAGGAAGGCTTCCTCAAGGCGGTCGAATTCCTTGGAGAGGTCCTGCTCGAGGAGGACGCCGCCAAGCCGTGGTGGACCTGATCGCGCAGCGACACGAACGCGCCGGTCAGCCGCCCAGTGCGATCGCCCGGGTCCCGCTGCGCTTGAGGAGCTGCGCAATCCGCGCTCCGTCGGCCAGTTGGCAGTTCGTGAGTGCGTCCAGCAACTGCTCCAACTCCTGCTCCGCCGTGACATAGCGCACGACGATGCGCGCGACCTCATCCGCGTCGATCGCGGAGAAGAAATTCACCCCCTCGTTGTAAACGATCCTCGAGGCCAGGCTCTTGGCGACCATCCAGTCCAGGTACGCGCGGGGAAGGACCTGGAACACACGCTCGCCCTCCGTCTCCCAGAGGACCGGGACGATGTGCTGCCGCACGACCGACCGGCGGATGGAGTCGACCTCCGGTCCCGCCGTCGCCAACGCGCGCGCGACCAAGTCCGCCGCATCATTCGCGGCACGGCTGAGCTTCACGCACAACTCGGGGAGCGGGATGTGCGGGCTGCGTCGAGCCTCGGCAAGAAGGCACTGGGCCTCCAGGAGGGCGAAGTTGCGGAGCTTCCCCAGGACTTGTGCCACATAGGTGGGCTTGATCTTCTTGAAGGCGGCCTCGTCCATGAGCATGGAGGACTGGATTTCGTAGGAGGAGCAGATGACGCCGCCCTTGTTCGCGCTGCTGTCCTTGAAGATGAGGCAGCCACGGTTGGACAGCTCGACGCGCGCGCCGGGAGTGAGGAAGAGGTTGGCACCCTCCACGATGATGCCGCTGGAGGGGCGCCCGTCGGGCAGGAGGTAGTCGCGCCAGTTTCGTTCATTGATCGTCGCCGGCCGGCCACCGGATGGCACGAACGCATCCGAGGCGACGCGGTTGTGCATCGTGTTCCGCAGCATGCCGCCATCCGGGGCGTCCACCGGGACGATCCGCCCGCTGGGAGAGAGCTTGGCCGCACCGAATGCCGCGATCGGGAGTTCCTCATCGAAGAGGCGCAGCAACTCCGCGTGGTCCAGTCCCTCCGGGTCTTCCCCGGTGCCGGACCCGTCGGCGATGCCCACGATCCGCGCGTTCTCTCCGTAGTCGCGATGGAGGATCCGGATCATGTTTCCTGCGACATCGCCGTCGGGACCGCCGGTCATCTTGATGGTGAACGGTCTCGTCGCCGGATCGATCCCGCGCGCGAGCAGCGCCTCCCGCAGGAAGACGGCCACGCCCTCGCTGGTGACACCGTACTTCTTGTGGTTGATGCCCGCACCGGGCTTGGAGCTCATGAACGCATTCGCCGGCGGAAACGCCCGGTAGCGCGCGCGCGCCACGATCCACTCGATGTGCATCGGCGTGATGTTTTCGTCGGGGCCCAGGTAGAGGATCTCCTCGGTGCCCAGTCGATCGCAGATGGCCGCTCGGGTGTCGGGGTCAGGCGTGATGAGGTCCAGGATCGAGTTGACGAAGGCCTTGATGCACCGGAACGAATCGGCCGGGACCTCCGTCAGGATTGCGCACTTCGCACCTCCCTCGGGGATGTCCTTGTTCTTCTGCTGTTGTGCGTAGGCCAGCCCGTACACCTCGTCGTACAGGCGTTCGGACTCGCGCTCGTAGATCGCGCGCGTGGTCGGTCGGATGACGCGCAGGCCGCCGCGGGCGATCTCGCGAAACCGCACGTGAAACCCGTTGAATCCGCGGCCATGGACGAAATAGGTCCCGAAGGGCGTCTCCGGGCGGGACGGCCCGACGAGGAACGACGGATCCAGCCTGAACGAGAGGCCAAATCGGCCTTGGACAAAGTAGTTCGTGCGGCGCACGGCGGCGATTGCGTCCAGGAAGGTCCGGATGATCGTGGCGATGTTCTCGCTCTCGGTCTTGCGCTCGACTTCCATCCGCAGGGCGTCCAGCCTCGCGTTGAATTCGTCGTCCGGCATCGTCGAACCGGGGGTGAATCGCGTGACGAACACCTCCAGCCCTTCACGAGTGATGGGCAGGTACGACTCCAGGACATCCGGAATTCGCTCGCGGCCAAACGCGAAGGCGTTGACTGCCGTCAGCTTCTGGTGGACCAAGTTGGCGAAGGCGAAGGTCAGTTCCACGAGGTCCAGCGCGAGGTCGCTGTGCCGCTTCTGGAACAGGAGGATCCGGTGGTCGATCCACTTCACGCGCAGGAGGTCTTGCGACGCACGCTTCCACTGCTCCCCCTGCGGATCGAGCGCTTTGCCCTGGGCCGTCTGCACCACGAACCCCAGCAGTGTCACGCTCCCGTGGGGCGGGTCCTGGATGAGGTCCAGGTACGCCCGGACGATGCTGATCCCCGAGCGGGCGAGGACGATGGCGGCTCGCTCCAGCATGGTCCGCGTACGTGCGTTGGCCACCACCATGGTCAGCCGAGTGAGGGCGGGGTCGCTCTCGGACTCCAGCTCGACGATCGCAGCGTCGATGCCGGTCACCCGCGCGTGGAGCACCATCTGGCGGCAGAACCGGAGAGGCGTCACCGTCCGCAGGTAGTCGGAACTGCACTTGGCGGCGTGGGCGCGCACAGCATCGGCGGGCAGTTCCGGGTGCTGCTTGCCGGCGTAGGCGAGCACCTGTTCGATCCGCCTGCGGACTTCGGGATCGGCCGAGTCGTAGGGGGCACGGTGGCCAAACTCGAAGGTGTCGATGACCAAGGATCCATCGGCGGAGGTGTGGATCTTGGCCGCGCGCAGCGAGATGTCCATCGGGAGCGACCCGACGATCTCCGCCAGCGTGCCGGGCTGGCTGTCGCCCCGGATCGCCGTCATGGAACTCCCGTCCACTCCTCGCAGCGTGAGGTTCAGCGGGGCATTCGCCATCCGAGCGGAGATGATCGCCATCAGGTGCTCGAACCGCTGCTGCGCCGATGTGTCCTCGAAATAGGCTCGCGGCATGGTTGACACGAACCACGGGACGATTTTCTCCGCCGCGTGGTGCAGCGAGCCCGTGAGGTCCTCCAGCACTGACTCGGGATTCCGGGCGCGATCAAGCGGGGTCGCCGTAGCGGGTGAATCCATCGCGTAGTAATAGGTGGGACGGCATCCCGGTGCAAGGGCACTCGTGAATCCACACTCCTCGGCAGGCGATGAAAGCAGTCTTGTTGGGCAATTTTGACGGCGTGCACCGCGGCCACCAAGAGCTGGTGCGCGTGGCAAGGGAGGCGGTGGGACCCTCCGGGACCGTGGTCGCCCTGGTGCTCTACCCCCACCCCGCTGTGGTGCTCAGGAGGGGCATCGATCCACCGCTGACTCGGCCAGAAGAGCGCGTGATCCGGCTTGCGGAATACGGTGCGGACGAGGTGCGAGTCCTGGAGGTCACGCCCCAGTTCCTTGGGGTCAACCCAGACGACTTTCTGCGGGCATTGCATCAGGAGGAGGGGTTCGACTTCCTAGTGGAAGGAGACGGCTTCCGTTTCGGGCTTGAAAGGAGCGGAGATCTCGCGCTAGCACGCAAGATTGGCTCACAATTAGGCTTTTTCGTGAAAGAAGTCAGCGAAATCACGATATTTAGCGATAATACAGCTCGCGTTCCATGCCGGAGTTCAACCGCGCGGGCGGCCGTTCGGCGAGGCGACTTGGACTTGGCAAGGGCGCTTCTTGGACGACCGTTTGGGGTTATTGAGCGCGCCGAACAGGGCTCTGGCAAGGCACGGGAACTCGGGTTCCCCACTGCCAACCTTCATCGCCGTGGGTTTTCGCTGCCGCCAGATGGGGTCTACGCGGGTCGAGGGCGCATGGCCGGGACTCAGTGCTGGCACCCCGCGGCGATTCACCTCGGACCGCGTCCAACCCATCCCGGATTGGAGGCCTCCTTGGAAGCGGTCCTGCTCGATGATGATGCGCTCGCCTTGGGTCCTCCGGAGGTCCCCCCGGTGGGGACCTACGGATGGCCTCTGGAACTGGAGTTTTTTACCCGCATCCGAGAGATTACGCAGTTCTCGGACCTTGAAGCACTTCAGGAGCAGATCCGAGAAGATGCCGCCTCAGCGGTCGCCCGCTTTCGTGCTGGCGGTGCGTGCGTGCCATGATCAACTATCTCTCGACCGCCACTACTGAGCAGATCGCGTCCCGCCTTGGCGCTGCGGCCACCGTCGCGGTCCTCACGCACTCAAAGCCCGATGGGGATGCGATGGGCTCGGTGCTGGGACTGGTCCGGGCCCTCCGGGCCCGCAGTGTGGATGCCCACGGTTTCCTCGTGGGTCCCATTGATCCCAATCTCCTGGCCCTAGCGAGGCAAGGGGAGGTCGTGCTGCACGCCCCTGGCACGGCACCGAGGGAAACCGAACTCGTCGTCGTCGTCGATACGGGTGCGTGGTCGCAAGTCGAGCCGCTGGGTGCGTGGCTCAAGGAGCGGGCGGATCGAGTGATCGGCATCGATCATCACGCGCGCGGGGATGATCTGGCGCCCATGCGTCTCGTGGATGTGACGGCGGCCAGCGCCACGCAGGTACTCCTCGCGGTGATCGACTCCCTCGGCGTGCCGCTCGAATATGGTGCGGACGCAGAGCGTCGCTTCAGCATCGCCGAGGCGCTGTTCGCGGGTCTCGCCGCCGATACCGGCTGGTTTCGGTTCTCGTCCGCCGACGAGCGGGTGTTTCATGTTGCCGGTCGACTGCTGGGGGCGGGGGTCAACAAGCAACGCCTCGTGCAGCAGCTGGAGGAGAACGAGCGTCCCACTCGCCTGGCCGCGACTGGACTGGCGCTCCAGTCCATTCGTTGGCTCGCGAGCGGGTCCGTCGTGATGATGCGGCTCTCGTACGCCGACATTGTCGCGGCCAGCGCCCGGCCGGAAGACCTCGGGGGAATCGTCAATGTGCCGCTCGTCGTCGGGTCGGTTTCGATGAGCATCCTGCTCACGGAAGCGGAGCCTGGGATCACCAAGATCTCGTTCCGGAGCAAGCCACTCAACTGCGGACGCCCCTCGTTCGATGTCAACAAGATCGCCGCCACCTTTGGCGGGGGCGGGCATGTGCAGGCGGCGGGAGCGCGAATCCTGGCTGGCATCGATGTGGCGTCGGCCCAGGTCGAGGACGCCGTCCACGCGGCGATCGGCGGAAGCGCTCGCGCGCCCGCCAGCGCCGGATAAAGGCACCCACCTAGACTGCGGGATCCGATGTCGCGCCATCCAGGCAACCAGTTTCGTCGCCTCTTGCCCCGATTCGTGGCGAGTCTCGCCGTGCTGGGGGCGTGCCTCCTCCCGGGCTGCGACGGAAGCAGAGGCGGCTCACCGGCGACTTCCGAGGGAAGCAGGAGCACTTCGCTGCACGAGGTGCGATTTCAGGTCGACGGCATGCACTGCGGCGCCTGTGCCGAGGCGATCACTGCAGAACTGGCGACCGACCCCGCCCGCAGCGACATCTCCGTTTCGCACGACACCAGGCTGGCGATCTTCTTCGTTGGCGGTGACGCGGGCGAAGCCCACGGGCGTGCCGTGAAGGCCGCCGCATCGATTCGTGGGCTTGGGTTCGTGGTCACCGAGCTCCAGCCAGGACAATTCGCGGGTCCGGTGGTTACGGCCCCAGATGCCGCCCCAGCGCCGGGGTAGGCGATTGGGAGCCATCGGTGACCTGGCCCAGCGACCATTCCGGGCAACTCCATCCGAAATCCTTGCCAGCCAGAGCTTTGCTCCTATCTTTGCTGGAACACGGTCCCCGACGATCGTGGGGTGGTTGAGCGAACATGCAGACGGATTGGACATCCACACTAGCAAGGACCGTGGCAAGCGCCGTCTGCGCCGCGGCGTTCGTGGGCACCGCGCACGCCCAAGAGCAATCGGTCGCGCGGCGCTGGAACGAGCTGCTGCTGGAGTCGATCCGCAACGACTACGCACGACCGACCGTCCACGCCCGCAACCTCTATCACGTCTCGATGGCGATGTGGGACGCGTGGGCGGCGTTCTCGCCAACCGCGGAACCGATCCTCTTTCAGGAGCGATACATCCTGGACTCCCCGGAGCCCGCTCGCGAGGAGGCGATTTCGTACGCCGCATACCGGCTCCTCAATTGGCGATTCCAGAACAGCCAGGCGTACGCGGAGATGAGGCCGCAGTACGACGCGTTGATGGCGTCGCTTGGCTATGACCCGGCGTTCGGCGGAACCGCCGGGAGCGATCCCGCAGCCGTTGGAAATCGCGTCGCCTGGCAGATCATCGCGTATGGCATCAACGACAACAGCAACGAGCTCAAGAGTTACGCGAACCGCCACTATGAACCCGTGAATCCGGCGCTTGTCGTGGTGCTGCCGGGGAATCCGACCATGGTCCATCCGACGCGCTGGCAGCCGCTGGCGCTGGACTACTTCGTGGACCAGTCCGGGCAGATCATTCCCGGCGGCTACCCGGAGTTCCTGTCACCGGAGTGGGGGCAGGTGAAGTCCTTCGCGCTCTCCAACGACGATCGTTCGATCTACACGCGTGACAACTTTGAGTACTGGGTCTTCCACGATCCAGGTGCGCCGCCGGCGTTTGAGACGGACCTCGCCGCGTACCGCGAGACCTTTGAGATGGTCTTGGTCTGGTCAGGGCACCTTGACCACAACGACGGCGTGATGATCGACGCGTCCCCCAACACGATCGGCAATCTCAGTGTCCCCACGGACCGCGCCGATTGGC
>JAQCEQ010000055.1 GCA_027618565.1 Planctomycetota bacterium
CAAGGCTGAGCCGCTCTACAAGCGCTCGCTGGCGATATGGGAGAAGGCCCTCGGCCCCGACCATCCCGATGTGGCCACGAGCCTTGAGAATCTTGCTGCTTTGTATCGAGCCACAAAGCGGGACAAGGAAGCCGAACCATTAGAGCAGCGTGCGGCGAAGATCCGCGCCATCAAGCGATGATCCGTCTAACAACCAGTTGCAGCGGACGGTCCGCTGCGCCGTCATTAGACAGCGTCAACGGAACCAATGATGTTTAAGCTGCGGTTTCCTGAAGATCAGATTGCTCATTGGGCCAACCGCTATTCGTATCCTTCGGAGGATCGCATCGCAAGCGAGGTTGCGCCGATGGCTCGAGAGCGCGGCTACCTAACGCGAACAGAGTTCGTCGAGGTGTGCAAATGGAAGACGCCTCGGAGCCAACCGCTCGTCAAGGCCAACTCGCCCGAAATCGTTGAAGCGGTCACCCGAGCCGCGCTCGAGAGCCGGATTGATGAAGTCAAGATCGTGGTGTTGCAGGCGCTCCGTGGCGTCGCGTGGCCAACCGCTTCGACGATCTTGCACTTCTGTGACAAGCAGCCCTATCCGATCCTCGATTTTCGAGCCCTATGGTCCCTCGGGTACGCGAAACCTCCCACGTACACGGTCGAGTTCTGGCGCGAATACACGACGTTTGTTCGAGAGCTCTCTCAGAGAACAGGAACGTCGATGCGAACTGTCGATCGGGCACTATGGCAGTACTCGAGCGAGCGTCAACGCACCTGATCACGCTGTCTAACAGCGGCTGCACCAGACGGCAGCCGAGCAGTGCCGGTGCTGCCTGCAAAGTTTGTGGGCGGCCGCCGCTGATGAGCCGCAGGCGTTCGGCCCACCCACACCCACCCACCTGCTCTACCTCCCGAAGTGCCGCGGCTCGCGCCTGAGGTACCGCCCGCCTCCCGCGGGTGCAATCGTGCGGCCGTGTTCCACCACCACCTCGCCGCGGCGCAGCACCGTCTCAGTCGCTCCGATTCGCTCCATCCCCTCGTAGGCGCAGTTGTCAAGCGCGCCTTGGCCGTCCGCATGTCGGAACACGCCTCGCCGTTCCGGGTCGTACACAACGATGTCCGCATCACTTCCTGGCGCGATGATGCCCTTCTTGGGGAAGAGCCCAAAGACCTTCGCCACCTGCGTGCTGCACGCGTCCACCATCGCCGTTCGGGTGAGGTGCCCCGCGCGCACGCCGTAGGTGTGCACGAGGTCGATGCGTTCCTGGATGGATCCGATGCCGTTGGGGATGGCCGTGAATCGATCCCGGCCCATCACCTTCTGCGTCGCGAAGTGGAAGGGCGCGTGGTCGGTACCGATCGTCGCGACATCGCCCTTCGCCAGCGCCAGCCAGAGCGCCTGCTGGTCATCCTTCGTGCGGAGCGGGGGCGACATCACATACGTGGCTCCCTCGAAGTTGGGTCGATGGGTGCAGGAATCGTCTAGCACCAGGTGCGGGACGACGCACTCCACGCTGAGGTTGACTCCGCGCGCGCGCGCGATGGCCGCCTGTTCAAGTGCCGCTCGGCACGAGGTGTGCACCACATACCCGTGTGCGCCCGTCAGCTGGCAGCATGTGGCGAAGTGCTGCACGCCGTCAGCTTCCACCCACACGGGGCGGCTGGGCTCGTGCCACTCGGGGCCGATCTTGCCCTCGGCCAGCAAGCGCGCCTGCATGTAGGCCACTGCGTCCGCGTTCTCGCAGTGCGCGGTGACGATGACTCCCTCTCGCGCGGAGAACTCCAGCAACTCCAACAAGTGCGCATCCGGCAAGTCAAGCGCACCCTTGTACGCCAGGAATACTTTGAAGCTCGCTTGGCCCTGCGTGGCAACCAGTTCCTTGAGCTGGCTTCGCGCGAGGTCGTCCCACCGCACCACCGCCTGATGAAACGCAAAATCGCAGCGACTCTTGGCCGAAGCCCGGCCGTGCCACGCCTCGAAACTGGCCAGTGGCTCGTCCTTGGGACCTGGGCAGATCATCTCGATGATGGTCGTGGTTCCGCCCGCGAGCGCGGCCCGCGACGCGCTGTCGTGGTCGTCCGCGGCATGTGTCCCCATGAAGGGGAGGTGGACATGCACATGCGGGTCGATGAACCCGGGGAAGACCAACGTGCCGGTCGCATCGATCACGCGCGTGTCCGGCGGCAGCGCGCGCGCGTCCAGCTGTGCCTCAACCCGGACAATCACCTCGCCATCAACGAGCACATCGGCCCGCCGCTCGCCGTCGGCGTTGACCACGGTCCCGCCGCGGATCAGGACGGGCACGACGCTGCCTCGGTGAGGCACTGGTCCAGCACGGCCAGCGCGAAGTCCACATCGTGTTCGTCCACGCACATCGGTGGCGCCATTCGGAGCACTTGCCCAGACAGCCCGCCCTTGCCCACGAGCAGGCCAAGTTCCCTCGCGCGCTCATGCACGAATGCAGCGCGCTTGCCGGATGGGGCCATGGTGGTGCGATCCTCCACCAACTCAATGCCAAGCAGGAGCCCGCGGCCGCGGACATCGCCCACGATGGCGTGCCGCTCCATGAGTCGTTCCAGTCCTGCGCGGAATCGTCCGCCCACACGCCGCGAGCGCTCTTGCAGTCCTTCCGACTCGATGACATCCAGCGTGGCCAGGCCGGCCGCCGTGGAGACCGGGTTGCCGCCATAGGTGTTGAAGTGGAGCCGCTTGGTCATGGACTGGGCAATCGCGCGGGTGGTCACGCACGCGGCGAGTGGCGCACCGTTTCCGATGCTCTTGGCCATCGTCACGATGTCGGGACGAACGCCGTGCCGCTCGTATCCCCAGAATCCCTCACCTGTGCGGCCAAACCCCGTCTGCACTTCATCGCTGATGCACACGCCGCCGGCCGCACGGACATGCGCATGCGCCGCCTTGAGGTAGCCCATCGGCATCTCCACCACGCCGCCCACCCCTTGAATCGGCTCCGCGATGAAGCCAGCCACCGCGCCGTTGGTCCCGAAACGGATGACATCGTTCACCTCGTCGGCGTACTTCGCCGCGGCGTTCGGATCTCCCGCACCCCACGGCCCGCGCAAGAGGTCCGGGCAGCGCGCGTGTCGAACACCAAGTCCCTGTGGGAGCGGCTGCTTCCATGTGGCCAGTCCCGCCAGCCCCATGGCCTGGTTGGTCATCCCGTGGTAGGCGTTTCGCAGCGCGATAATCTCGCTGTTGCCGGTGAAGAGCCGGGCCATGAGGATCGCCAGTTCGTTGGCTTCGCTGCCGGAGCTGGTGAAGTAGCAGACTTCCAGGCCGCTGTCGGCGGGGAAGCTCTTGATGATCCGTTCGCCGAACCGAGCCACATTGGGATGGAGGTAGATCGTGGTGGAGTGCACCAGCGTCTGCACTTGCTCCACCATCGCGGCGGTCACCTGCGGGTGGCAATGGCCCACGCTCACCGTCACGATCCCGCCCAGGCAATCCAGGTATCGACGGCCGGTCTCGTCAAAGAGCCACTGCATGTGGCCCTCCACCACCATGAGCGGCTCCTTGTAGTAGGTCAGGAGCGCGGGCGTCAGGTACTGCTTCCGCCGCGCCAGCGTGTCCGCACGAGAGTCACCGTGCCAGGCGCGAGGCGCGTGCGAGCAGGGCGGGAGCGGGATGGCGGGAGCAGTGGAAGTGGCCATGGTGTCATCTCAGTCGTCAGTGCACGCGACGCGCATGGTCGCCGTTCGCGGACCCGATGCGATGGAAGACCCAGTACAGCCCTGCGCCCAACCCCAGGCCAACAAACCACGCGTAGGAGTAGATCGAGTCCCACATGGGGCCAAAGTGCGCATCGGGGGCCCCGATGGTGTTCGTGGCGGCGTTCACAAATCCCGGCACGCATGGGAGCACCGCCAGCACCAGAGCGCCGATGGCCGCCCAACGGACGCCGCGATAGGGACCACGGCTGTCATAGAGCGCGTCCACATCCAGGGTCATGCGGCGGATGACGAAATAGTCGCAGAGCATGATGCCGGCAATGGGGCCCAGGAGTGCGCTGTACCCGATGAGCCAGGTGAAGATGTACTCGTTCAAGTTGGCCAGCAGCTTCCACGGCATGATGGCGATCCCCAGGATGCAGGCGGCCAGCGCGCCCGTGCGGAAGGAGATGTGCCGAGGCGACACATTGCTGAACCCATTGGCGGGGCTCACCACATTGGCGGCCAGGTTGGTCGTGACGGTGGCCAGGATCAGCGCGGCCATCGCGATGACAATCGCGGCCTTGGAACCGAAGTGTCCAATCAACTCGATGGGATCCCACAAGGCCTTCCCATAGAGAATCACCGTGGCGTTGGTCACCAGGATCCCGATGAGGCAGAAGAGTGTCATCGTCGGTGGCAGCCCGATGAGCTGGCCCATCGCCTGGTTTCGCTGGCTTGCGCAGTAGCGGGAGAAGTCGGGGATATTCAGGCTCAATGTCGCCCAGAATCCCACCATCGCGGTCAGCTGCGGGAAGAAGACCGCCCAGAAGTCAAAGTCAGCCGATCGCACCGGCGCGGCGAAGAGGTCCGACGGATGGGGCACCGACATGAACGCCCATCCCAGCAGCGCCAGTCCCAGAATGATGAGGCAGGGGGCAGCCCAGACCTCCAGCTTGCGGATCGAGTCGATCCCGCGCATGACGATCACCACATGCATGAGCCACACCGCCAGGAAACAGGCGAATTGCGTGGCCGTGATGCCAAGGACTGGAATCGTGTTGGTGTCGGCCGCTGCATCCACCAGCCCCATAGCCGCCAGTGCCATGTAGGCCGCCTTGCCGCCGATCCAGGTCTGGATGCCGAACCATCCGCAGGCCACGAGCGCGCGGGCGATGGATGGAATGTGCGCACCAGCGATGCCAAAGCTGGCGCGGACGATCACGGGAAACGGAATCCCGTACTTGGTCCCGGCGTGTGCATTGAGGATCATCGGGATGGCGACAATCACATTGCCCGCCAGCACCGTCAACACCGCTTCCCACCAGGTCATGCCCTGCGACACCATCCCCGCGGCAATCATGTAGGTGGGGATGCACACCGCCATGCCGATCCACAAGGCGGCCACATGCCACAGCGACCAGGTGCGAGCCGATGGCGGCACTGGCGCGAGGTCGGCGTTCTCCAAGGGATTGTCGGCGTGAGCGCTTCGCGCCGCACTGGTGCCACTGGCCCTTCCCGCGCCGTGACTCATCGACACGCCTCACCCGTGCCAGAACCCGGCCGCTGGGCTGCTCGATCTACCGGCGAGGCGATGGTGGTGTACGCGTCTGGTCGTCGATCCCGATAGAAGGCCCACACCTTGCGAACCTCTTCAATCTCATCCAGATTCAAGTCCGCCACCAGCACTTCATCCTTGTCGCGCGACGCTTCGGCGATGATCTTCCCGCGAGGGTTGCAGAAGTACGACTGCCCGTAAAACTCGCCGATGTTCCACGGCGCTTCGGTGCCCACGCGGTTGATCGCACCCACGAAATATTGGTTGGCGACGGCGTGCGCCGGTTGTTCCAGCTTCCAGAGGTACTCGCTGAGTCCTGCCACTGTGGCACTTGGATTGAAGACGATCTCGGCACCAGCCAGGCCAAGTTCCCGCGCGCCCTCGGGGAAGTGTCGGTCGTAGCAGATGTAGACGCCGATCTTGCCAACGCGAGTCTGGAAGACCGGGAACCCCAGGTCGCCGGGGCGGAAATAGAACTTC
>JAQCEQ010000028.1 GCA_027618565.1 Planctomycetota bacterium
CACCACCACCGCCGCCGCCGCCAAAGCCGCCGCCGCCGCCGCCGCCGCCGCCGCCGCCACCCTGGCCGCCGCCACCCTGATTGAGCGACGCGTTGAGGTTGAAGTCTGGCGCGTTGTCGAAGTTGGGGATGTCCAGGAGCAAGTCACGGATGTCGTAGACCCTGGTCGCGATCACCATCTGGAGCCCGGCCCAGTCGGAAATGCGGATGGCTCCGTCGATGACCGAGAAGCGAAGCCGGTTGGATTCGTCGGCGTCTCCAGAGGCCGCCTCAAGAAAGGCCGCGATCGCGTCCCTGGCGGTGAGCCCGCCCAGTTCCACCGGGTCCACCAGCTTGGTCGTGCGCTCCACGTTCGGTCCTTCGCGCAGGCGCGACCAATCCACGCTCATCCGGATGCTGCCCTCTGGTTGTTCCGTCCGTTGGGTGATTGCAATCTTGAGCGCGTTCAGCGCGGCCTCAAATTCATCGCCCGGGCCGACCGTGAAGTTGGGGGGCAGCGTCGTGTTGGCGAGGATGTTGAGGAGCATCTTGTTCGCGGGTGACTCCACCCACCCCTCGGCGCCGTGGCGCTTCGCCGCAATCTGGTCAAAATTCTCCGGGTAAGTGACCAGCGCATTGTTCGACTTGGCCCCCGGTCCTGAGATGTTCACGCGCGGGGGGATGAAGGCCTCGGCGGCCTCGATCTGCGCCTGCTGGAAGGCAAAGTCACGGTCGCGAACCGCGGCCGAGAAGCGTGTCAGCGCCAGCGAGTTCTGGATGGCGTCGCGCAGCGCCAATGCGCTGATGGATCTCGGGTCGATCGCCAGCGCCTCGTCAAGGAGCTGGATCGCCTTCGCGTACTCCTGCTGCTCCTGCAGTTCCCGCACGCGAATGATGAGTTCATCCACCTTCTTCTGGCGTTTGAGGTTCGTCTGGGCAGTCATCGCCTGCTGCTCCTGCGCCGTGGCGTCGGACCGCTGCGATTCCGCGGCAATGAAGGCCTTCTGGCGCGACTCGTCGATCTTCGACCGAAGGTTCATGAGCTCCTGGCGGCGGCTGCTGTACTCCTCGCCTGTGAACGCGCCGCGTGCGGTCTCGAGTTCACTCAGTGCGCGGCTGACGCTCTGGTCCGCCGCGGCAAAGTTCCCTTGCTGGAACTGTTCTTGGGCCGCGGTCAGCATCGAACTGATGCGGGCATCGGCTTGTTGCGCTCGAAGCGTGCGGTTCGCCATCACTTGATCGATCGCCGACCCTTGCTCGAGCGCCTTCAGACAGACTTCTCGGCGCGCTGTGGCCACTTGGTCACCGGGCGCCGCCCGGAGCACCTGGTCCCAGGCCTCAATGGCCTTCTCCCACTGGTGGCGCAGCGTGAGTTCCTCGGCCTGCGCCCGGAGCGAGTCCGTCAGATCTTCTGTTCCCTGGACGCCCGACGCGCTGGACGCGCCCGGTGCCTCGGGGGTTTCCGACTGGCCCAAGGCCTGGGCGACGATCGCGGGAGCGACGACGAGCAGCGCCGCCGCAGTCAGGGCGGTGGAGAAGCGCGAGGCTCGGGATGTGATCAGGAATGGTGACATCTGGAACTCCGTGGGCGACCCGCGTGGGTCGAGTTTCAGGAACGGGCAGCCACTGCCGCGCGAGCGACAGCGACCCAAACACAGCGCCCTCCGTGGCGAGTCGGGGGAGCCTACAGGGGGGCTCACGAGACCGCAACACACTGCGAATCCTGCGTTGGTCGACTGTAGAATGCTCGACCATGGACGCAGCGGCTTCGATCGACGGTCGACTCATCCTGGCTGACGGCACTTGCTTCCGTGGAGTGAACTTTGGTGCCGAAGGGGAAGGTGCAACAAGCACCGGAGAGGTGGTTTTCAGCACCGCCATGACCGGATACCAAGAGGCCCTCTCTGACCCCTCGTTCACGGGCCAGATTCTGGTGCTGACCGCCGCCGAGGTCGGCAACTACGGCATCAACGACGCAGATCTTGAAGCCGCGAGACCGTGCATTTCGGGGCTGGTGGTGCGGGACTATTCGCGAATCGCCTCCAACTATCGAGCTTCTGGGAGTCTGGGAGCGTGGTTGGCGCACCACTCGGTCCCAGCCATCTGCGGCCTGGACACGAGGGCCTTGGTTCGCCTCCTCCGCTCAGGCGGTGTGGTAAATGGTGTGATCTGCTGTGATCCGTCGCAAAATGCAGGCGATCTTCGGCAATTACTCGCGGATACGCCTTCGATGGCCGGATGTGATGTCGCTTCGAGGGTCACTCCAGCGACACCCGGCACCTATTCAGAGTCCTTGGGGGCATGGCTTCCACGCAATGGAGTGGGTACTAGCGTCCCATCCCGCCAGCTCCGCGTAGTGGCCTTGGACTGTGGCGCCAAGCGAAACATTTATCGGAACTTGACCTCGAGGAATTGCGAGGTGGTGTTCGTGCCGCTCAGCACCCCCGCCTCCGAGATCCGTGCCCTCAGGCCAGATGGGCTCTTCGTGTCCAACGGTCCCGGCGACCCCGCAGCGGTCCAATCGGCGATCGACTGCTTGCGCGAGCTGATCGGAGAGTTCCCGACCTTCGGCATCTGCCTGGGCCACCAGCTCCTCGCGTTGGCGATCGGCGCCAAGACCTGGAAGCTCAAGTTTGGGCATCGAGGCGCCAACCAGCCGGTGCGCAATGTCGTGACGGGTCGCGTGGAGATCACCAGCCAAAACCATGGCTTTGCGGTCGACTCGGCCTCGCTGGAAGCCTGCGGCGGCGAGGTCACTCACATCCACCTTAACGATGGAACCTGCGCGGGATTCCGGCTGCGGGATCGACCCGTCTTCAGCGTGCAGTACCACCCCGAGGCCAGCCCGGGCCCACACGATTCCGACTACCTCTTCGATGCCTTCATCGAAATGATGGAGACCCGCAAGCCGCTGTCGGATGAGATCTTCCGGGATGTGCAAGGCCGACCGGCCGAGTTGGCCAGCGCGGCCGGGCGGTGACGCTTTTCCCGGCCACTCCCCCGAATCCACGCGAGACTGATCCCTTCGCTGGCCCCGGGAATCCGGCGCCCGCCGCGACCGCCGTTCCCAGCGGTCGCTTCGCGCGCGTGGCTCCAGAGCGGAAGATCGACCGCTACCCAGAGGGGCTCACCTATTCGATTCCGCAGGGCATGGATCTCCTTCCGGGCATGCGGGTGCGTTGCCCGCTCGCACGACAGCACACGCCCGTCGATGGCTGGGTGATCTCGGTGGGTGGCCGTGAACTCCTCGACGGACTGGATCCCGGGAGACTGCGGTCCATTGACTCGATCGATCCGCGCGCCTGCCACCTGCCGCCCTCGGTTGCGGCGCTGGGAGCCTGGGTCGCGGCGTACTACTGCTGTCCCGTCGGGACCACGCTGGCATCGATGGTGCCGGCCGCCGTGCGCAAGGGCATCGGCATGCGAGCGGTCTACGAAGTCCAGCTCGCCGTCCACCCGCACGAGGTCCCTCGAGGTCTCTCGCCCAAGCAGCGCCGCATCGTCGAGGCGCTGGAGGCGAGGGGCGACTCCCGCGGTCCTCTCGGAATGGAGCAACTGCAGTTGGATGCCGGCCTGGCCACCAAGGCACCCATCGAATCACTGGCCAAGCGGGGAATCGTCCGGCTCGTCGAGCGCTCCGCGGTCCACGCGAAGTGGCGAGAGCATTCGCTGCCCGGCTCGGCGGAAGAACTGGAACTGTCGCCGCAACAGCGATCCGTCGTGGACTCCATCGGTGCCGCCCTTGGATCGGGCTTCTCCACGCACCTGCTCCACGGCGTGACGGGGAGCGGCAAGACGGAGGTGTACCTGCGGCTGATTCGCCGAGCGCTTGAGGATGGAAAGACCACGCTGGTGCTGGTTCCCGAGATCGCCCTCACGCCCCAGACAACGGGTCGATTGCTGGCTCGACTGCCCGATCAGCGCGTGGCCATCCTGCATTCGGGACTGACTTCCGCGCAGCGGCACGAGCAATGGCGAGTGGCATCGCAGGCGGGCGCCAAGGTGGTCATCGGTGCCAGGAGCGCCGTCTTTGCGCCGATTCCCGACGGGGAGCTGGGGCTCATCATCGTGGACGAGGAGCACGACGGCAGCTACAAGCAGGACCAGGCCCCGCGATACAACGGTCGCGACACCGCCATCCGCCGCGCGCAACTCTCCCGCTGCCCCATCGTGCTCGGCAGCGCCACGCCGAGCCTGGAGAGTTGGCACAACGCCACGGTTCGGCGCACCGCGACGCTCCACCGACTGCCTGAGCGGGCGCCGGGGCTCACCACGCCCACCGTTCGCATCGTCGACTTCCGGGAAGAACAGCGGCAGTGGAAGGACAAGCGCGTCCACCTGATCGGGCCCACGCTCCACTGCGCCCTTGAGGAGACGCTGGCCAAGAGTCGCCAGGCGATCATCCTGCTCAATCGTCGCGGCTACGCAAACTGGGTGGCTTGTGCGACTGGCGCTCCCGGGGCGGGCGGAGGGCTGGGAACGGGTTGCCAGTGGCGTGCCACCTGCGATCGCTGCGATGCCCCGCTGGTGGTGCACCGGCTTCGGCAGCCAGCCGATGCCCAACGGTCATTCGTGCGCTGCCACCACTGCCTCCAGGAACTGAGGCTCCCGACCCAGTGCCCCCAGTGCCGAGGCAAGATCAGCATCTTTGGCCTGGGCACGCAGCGCGTGGAAGAAGAACTGTCTCGACTCTTCCCGCCACTCGCCGAGCCGCACGCCATGCTCCGCGTGGATTCAGACACAATGGAGTCGTCCACCGATTTCCATGGCGCGCTGGCCCGATTTGCGTCTGGCGAATGCCGCGTGCTCCTGGGAACGCAAATGATCGCCAAGGGGCTGGACTTTCCTGGCGTCGCCCTGGTCGGCGTCATCAGTGCGGACACCGCTCTTCACATGCCCGACTTCCGCGCCGCCGAGCGGACCTTCCAGCTGGTGAGTCAGGTGACGGGCCGATGTGGCCGCGGAAACCAGGGAGGGACAGCCGTGGTGCAGACCTTCGCTCCCGACGCGCCAGCCATCGTGCGAGCCGCGGCTCAGGACTATGTCGGCTTTGCCAACGAAGAGTTGGCGCAGCGTGCCGCGCACCACCTTCCCCCGGTGTGGCGGATGGCCAGGATCGTGGTCCGGCACCCGCTGGAGTCGGAAGCCGCCGCCCAGGCCGATGCGCTGGCCCAACGGCTCCGCGGCGCGGGGTCGGCCGCACGGGCAAGGGTGCTCGGCGGAAGCCCCTGCCCCATTGCGCGCATCAACGAGCTCTATCGATCCCAAGTGGAAGTCTTCGCGCCCGACCCAGCGTCGCTCTCTGCCCTGCTGGCGGAAGCACGGGACCGGGATTGGCTCGCGTTGGGAGAACGGATGGCCGTGGACGTAGACCCGCTCTCGATGCTCTGAGGCGTAAGAAAGTCACAGAATGCACGATAGAATCGACCGTTCGGCGCCCACGCCGGAGTCCATCGTGTCCAACACACACCAGTCGAAGCTGTCGACCAGCCCGTCCAGCCCCGCCGTCAATGCCTGGCAACCCGACGTTGTCGAGGCGCTGTACGCACAGTGGAAGGCGGATCCCTCGTCCGTCGACCAGGGGTGGCAGACTTTCTTCATGGGATTTGACCTTGGAGTGGCGCGTCCGTTGGCCCCCCAGGCAGAACGCGGCGCCGCCAAGCCCACGGCAACCACTCAACCCACGGCAACCGCCCAGGCCCCGGTCGCGGCGACCGCCGCTCCGGCCGTGGGGCAAGAGGGCGCCCAGTCAGCGGTCGATGAACTCATCCGCCGCTACCGCGAGCTTGGGCATCGCTGCGCCGCACTGGATCCGCTCGGCACGACGCGTCCTTTTGATTCGGCACTCAGCCTCGAGGCGGTCGGCCTGGACGACTCCCACCTGGAGCAGTCGTTCAGCGCCGGCTCGCTCCCGCTGACCGATCCAAGTCCCCTTGGGTCGATCCTCGAGTTGCTCGAGGAGACCTACTGCCGGTCGATCGGTGCGGAGGTCATGCACATCCGCGACCTGGAGGAGCGCGCGTGGTTGCTGCGGACGATGGAGGGCGTGCGCAACCAGCCAACGCTCTCGGCGGAGCAGCGGCGTCGCATCTTTGAGCAGTTGGCCCGCGCCGACCGCCTTGAGGCCTTCATGGCCACCCGCTATGTGGGCAAGAAGCGATTTGGCCTGGAAGGCAGCGAAAGCGTCGTCCCTGCGATCGAACGCGTCGTGGAACTGGCCAGCGCGAATGGCGCCACCGACATGACGCTGGCGATGGCGCACCGTGGCCGCGTCAATGTGCTGGCCAATGTCGTGGGCAAGCCCTACGAGCAAGTCCTGACCGAGTTTGAGGACTCCTGCCCGGTCACCTTCGTCAATGGCGGCGGCGATGTGAAGTACCACCAGGGCTACAGCTCGGTCCGCGAGTTTGGCGATGGTCGGCACCTGCACATCCGCCTGTGCCCCAACCCATCGCACCTTGAATATGTCAACGCGCTCGCCCTGGGCCGGACGCGTGCCCTCCAGGAGCAAGCAGGCGAAGATGGCACGGACCGCGTCGTGCCGCTCCTGCTCCACGGCGATGCCGCGTTCCCGGGCCAAGGTTCGCTGGCCGAGTGCTTCAACCTCATGGCGCTGCGCGGCTACGCGGTGGGCGGCGCGCTGCACTTGGTCATCAACAACCAGGTGGGATTCACCACCGACCCATGCGATTTGTGGACGGGCGAATACTGCACCGACATGGCGCGCGGCTACGACCTCCCGGTCTTCCATGTCAACGGCGACGACCCCGAGGCGTGCGTGTGGGCGATGGAGCTGGCGTTTGAGTACCGCCGCACCTTCCGCAAGGACGCCGTCGTCGACCTCTGGTGCTACCGCAAGAACGGCCACAACGAGACGGACGAGCCATCCTTCACGCAGCCCACGCTCTATCAGCGAGTGCGAGCGACGGTGCCGGTGATGGAGTCATATGCCGCACGGCTGGAACGCGAGGGCGTCTTGGAGGCAGGGCAGTCCAAGGCCTTTGGAGAACTCATCTTTTCGGCGCTGGACGCCGCGCAGGCCACTGTTCGAGCTGCGGCCGTGGCTGTCGGCAATCCTGCATTCCAGGGTCGATGGAAGGAGTTCCGGCACGAGTATGCGCCCACGCTGG
Organism: Planctomycetota bacterium; assembly: GCA_027618565.1. Lineage (GTDB taxonomy): Bacteria > Planctomycetota > Phycisphaerae > Phycisphaerales > SM1A02 > SXOD01. The sequence goes on from JAQCEQ010000028.1 coordinate 7,109, forward strand.
TCAAGACGGCCGTGGACGCCAAGACTCTTGCTCGAGTCAGCGATGCCATTGGCTCGGTGCCGGAGGGCTTCCAGCCGCACAAGACGGTGGCGAGGGTCCTCACCGCGCGTTCCACCTTCGACCTGGAGAAGCCCATCGATTGGGCTCAGGCGGAACTGCTCGCGTACGGGACGCTTGGGCTGGAGGGTTATTCACTCCGGCTCTCGGGGCAGGATTCCGAGCGCGGCACCTTCAGCCATCGGCACATGGTGCTCTCCTCGCAGGATGACGGCCGCAAGCACAATGTCTTTGAGCCGCTCCGTGGCAAGGGCGTCGGACGCCTCGAGGTGGTCAACTCTCCGCTCACGGAGAACGCCTGCCTCTCCTTTGAACTGGGCTTCTCGCAGGTCGATCCTCGCACGCTGGTGATCTGGGAGGCGCAGTTCGGCGACTTCGCCAACGGCGCGCAGGTGATGATCGACCAGTTCATCGTGCCGGGCCTGGCTAAGTGGCACCGCACGACCGGGCTCACGCTCTTCCTCCCCCACGGCTTCGAGGGCCAGGGCCCCGAGCACTCGTCCGCGCGCATCGAGCGATTCCTCCAGCAGTACGCTGCCGGCAACATGCTGGTGTGCTATCCCAGCACGACGGCGCAGATGTTCCACCTGCTTCGACGGCAGATGCTGGCGCCGTGGCGCCGCCCCCTCATCATCTTCACGCCCAAGAGCATGCTGCGGCTTCCGGCCGCGCAGTCGCCTGGGGCGTCGTTCGTGGATGGGAGCTTCCAGACGGTGATCGACGATCCCGCGGTCAAGAGGTCGTCCGCGATCAAGCATGTCCACCTGTGCACCGGCAAGTATTTCCATGAACTTGCCCAGTCGCGCAGCGAGGGCGGGCACAGTGGGCACGCCTTGGTTCGCGTGGAACAGCTCGCGCCGTTCCCCGCCGCCGAACTGAAGCGCGTGCTGGGTCGCTACCCCGGTGCCAGCGTGGGCTGGGTGCAGGAGGAGCCGCTCAACATGGGTGCCGCCACCTTCGTGCGCGACCGGATGGAAGATCTCACCGGAAACTCCATCCGGCGCATCGGCCGCCCCGCAAGTGCCTCGATCGCCGCGGGAAGCCAAAAGGTCCACGCCAAGCAGGCGCAGGCGCTGCTGGACGAGATCTTCTCGGGGACAGCGTCATCCCAGGTCGCGAAGCGCCAGCCAAGCAATCCTCGCACGCGAGCCCCTCAGCCCGCGAGGGCCAAGGAGGGCGCCAAGAACAGCACCAAGAACAGCACCAAGAAGGGCGCCAAGAAGGGCGCCAAGTCCGGACGGCGCCGGTAGTCGCCGATGGTTTCCGATGGTTGTAGATTCAGCGTTGAGGTCCACACCCCATGATCGATGTCGTCATTCCCAGCCCAGGTGAATCCATCACCGAAGTCACGCTTGGAGCCTGGAAGCACACCGACGGCGATTGGGTGGAGAAGGACGAGCTCCTCACGGAGATCGAGTCCGACAAGGCGACGCTTGAACTGCTGGCACCTGCCTCTGGCAAGCTCAAGATCGAAGTGACCGCCGGCGCCGAGGCCAAGGTTGGCGCCCGCGTGGCCAGGATCGACCCCGATGCGGCGCGCCCGCTGGCGAGCGTGAAGCCAACGCCGCCCGACAGCGCGAGCGCCGAACCCAAGGCTGACACCTCCACGGAAACGCGAGCCACGCCCACGGCGCGGCGAATGGCGCAGGACAAGGGAGTGGATCTGAGCGCGGTCCGGGGCAGCGGACCTGCGGGTCGCGTGACCAAGGACGACGTGGAACGCGCGGCAACCGTGGCGAAGTCCGCACCAACGGGCGCGCCGCCGCGTCCACCTGCGTCGCCGCTCCCCCCGACGCCCCCTGCAGCGCCTGGGAGCCGGGGCATCCGCCGCGAGAAGATGCCCAAGATTCGACAGCGCATCGCCGAGCGACTGGTGGAGGCACAGCACAACGCTGCGATGCTCACCACCTTCAACGAGTGCGACATGACGGAAGTCATGCGCCTGCGCTCCGCGAACAAGGACTCCTTCGAGAAGCGGCACGGCGTGGGACTGGGCTTCATGGGTTTCTTCGTGCGGGCAGCCGTGAGCGCGCTGGTTCGATTCCCGCGCATCAATGCCTACATCGCGGGCGACGAAATCGAGTTTCACGACTTCCAGGACATCGCCGTTGCGGTCGGCACCGACCGGGGGCTGGTGGTGCCGGTCCTGCGCAACGCCGGGTCGATGGGGTTGGCACGCATTGAGGAGGCCATCAAGGACTTTGCCGTGCGTGCGCGCGACAACCGGCTCTCGGTGGACGAGATGACGGGCGGAACCTTCACGATCACCAACGGCGGCGTTTTTGGCTCGCTCATGAGCACGCCGATCCTGAATCCGCCGCAGTCCGCGATCCTGGGGATGCACGCCATCAAGCGACGTGCCATGGAGGATCCGGATCACCCAGGGCAGGTGGCGATTCGCCCAATGATGTACCTGGCGCTCTCTTACGACCACCGCATCGTCGATGGCGCGGAGGCCGTGAGTTTCCTGGTCCACATCAAGAACTACATTGAACGACCAGAGCAGATCCTGCTTGACCTGTGAGTGACACCCTCATGAACCATCGCACGCCCGCCTTCACGACCCTTGCCATCGCATCGCTCGCGCTGGCGTGCCTGTTCGCTGGGTGCGGAGACTCCAGCGATCCCGCGGCACCGCAGGGCGTGCCGCCATCTACCGGCGGTGCGGCGAGGGCAACCGCAAGCTCCATCACCGCAGAGAGCCTCTATCCGCTCTTTGAGCGGTACGCACGGGTATGCGAAGGCCTCACGCCGCTGGCACAGAAGTTGGCGAGCGGAAAGTCGCTCACACCTGCCGAGAGCGATTCCTACAACAGCGGTCGTGCTGACCTCTGGAAGGTCTACGCCGAGATCAACGACATCAAGAAGAAGAACCCGCGCGCCAAACCTCGTATTCGCGAGGCTTTTGAGGCAAAGACCCGCACCGCGGCCGACCACTACGCCAGCGCCAACAAGAAGGTGGTCGCGGCCGTGAAGTCCGGCAAGACGGGATCGTGGACCAAGGACCCGGTGTTGGACAACCCGGCAGAGGGCCAGCGGCTCATGTTTGAGGAACTGGACGCGACTTCGGCGTTTGGCATCAGCGCGCGCTGACGCGCTTGGTCCCGCCATCCGCTTGGTCTGGCGCGACACCCAGGTACTCCAGCGATGCGTCCAGGACATCGCGAACCACCGGACCGGCGATCGAGCCTCCATAGTGGCCCTTCTTCTTGTCGGGGTCGTCGATCACGCAGAGGACGATGAGCCTCGGCTGGTCCAGCGGGGCGGCGCCGATGAAGCTAGAGACATACCGGTCCTCGAAGTAGCCCTTCCCTTGCCCCGCCGGCTTGGGCAATTGCGCGGTGCCGGACTTGCCAAAGATCCGGTACTTCTCCGACTGTGCCTTGCGGCCCGTGCCCTCCGTCATCACGCCGGCCATGGCCTCGCGCGCGATGGTGACCACGCCCGGCTCCAGCACGCGGCGCGGCACGCGCCGCGCGGCCGCACCGACTGCCGGCCCATCCCCCTCCAAGCGAAGCGGCACCAACACGCCATCGTTGCAGAAGACCCCAAACGCCTGCGCCATCTGCAATGGCGTCACGCCGATCTCGTGGCCCATCGCCACGGAGGTTTGCGTGTACACGCTCCACGCCTTCGGTGTCGTGACCAATCCCGCCGTCTCGCCGGCGATGCCGCACGCGACCGGCTCACCAAAGCCAAAGGCCTCGACCATCGCCTGCATTTGCGCGTGCGGCATGCGCTCTGCCACGATCGCCATGCCGCTGTTGAGGCTCTTGACCAGCACCGTCCGCCACGAGAGCGGCCCGTAGTACTTCACGTCCCGAATCGTGCGCCCGAACGAGGTGCGGTGGGGGCCGTGCACTGGCGTCTGAATCGTCTCGGAGGGCTTGGCGTATCCCTCTTGCGTCGCCCACGCCCACGCGAACGGCTTGAAGGTGGAGCCCGGCTCGTACGGGTCGCTGGCGCAGCGATTTCGACCGAGTGATGGATCCTTCTCGCGAAGTTCGTCGCGGACGGCCTCGTTCCATCCCGGCCTGCGACGCAGCACATCCGCCATCGCCAAGATGTCGCCGGTCGCTGGCTCCACCACCAGGATGCGCCCACCGCCAGCGTTGGTCTGCGTGACAGCCTTCTCCAGCGCCGCCTCCGCGATCGACTGGATGTTGAGGTCAATGGTCAGGCGCACATCTTCGCCGTCCTCTGGCGGACGGTAGTCGCCAGCCTCGACCCGCACAGGCGTCCGCCGGACATCGCGGATGAATCGAAGCTGGCCATGCTCGGGCTGGAGGCGGCTGTCCCACGATCGCTCCGCGCCGCTGAGGCCCGTCTGTTCGGTGCCCACCTTGCCGACGATGCGCGCCAGACCCTCCTGGTCACAACGATGGCGCTCGCTCCGGAGCTGGACCCCGATGCCGTCGATCTTGAGATCACGGACGCGGTCAACCAAGGCGTCGTCCAGGCTCTCGTCCAGCACGATGTATCGCTTCTCGTCGGCGTTGCGCAGCGTCTGGGCGAATCTCGCGGGTGACACGCCCAAGGCTCCGCCCAGTCGGAGCGCCGCATCCCCAAGCGGGTCGATGGGAGGTGCCTTGCCCTCGCCTTCCGCGTGCGCCGCGGCGTCGCGCACGATGAGCGCGGGGTCCGCGTAGAGCGTCCAGGCGTAGGTGCTGGCCGCCAGCACGCGGCCGGCCCGATCCAGGATCCGGCCTCGAAGGGCGTGCTCCGTTGAGAGTGAATCGTGCGAGCCAAGCGTCTCGGTGAGCCGCGGGCTGGGAACCACCTTCAGTTGTGCCACGCGCAGCAGCACGGCGGCCATCACGACCGTCCCGCCGATAGCCAAGCCCTTGACCCAGGCGACTTCCCGCGCGATCCCGGAGTGGGCCATGCGTAATCGCCTCAGCCACCCCATGGGCTGCTTGCCTCCTGAGCTGCGGCTTCCTGGACGGCGCCGATCCCTTCACGGATTCGGTCGGGGTGCGTCACTTCGGCGAGCTCCTTGTGCCAGGACGCAATCGCGCGACGCTGCTCGATCAGCCGCCAGTGGGCGCGGGCCACCTCGCGGGCGATCTCCACCTCGCGCTGCCGAATGGCCAAGAGCGCCATGGCGATCACTAGGAGCCCAAGCACGACCACGACCAGTTTGCGAGCCACGGCGAGAGGCCCTCAGCTGATGTTGGGGATGTTGATGACCATTCCAGGCTTCATTTTCCTGGGGTCCAGGCCCGGATTGGCCTGGAGCAACGCATCCACATGCTTGGCACTGCCAAGCTGGGTCTGCGCAATGCGACCTGGGATGTCGCCCGGCTTGACGGTGTAGGTCCTCAGGCTGCTGCCGGCGACGGGCGTGCGGATCGGCTCTCCTGGGAGGACCATGCCCGGGAGCGCGATGGCCACCTGTTCACCACGAAGGACAGCGGCATCCGGCAACCGGATCGTCACGCCAACACGCATGCGAGCGGGGTCAGGAACGGAAGACTTGTTGTAGTCAAGGAGTTCGTCGAGCAACTTCGTGTCGCCATAGGTGCTCCGGCAGATCGAAGCAATCGTCTCGCCGGATTGGATCGAGTGCTTCCGCTCGGGCGCGGCCGGAGCGATGCTCGTTGGCCCGCCCATCGCCACCTGTGCGCCATTCGTGACCGCGACCGGAACGATGTCCGGGCGCAGCACGACCGTGCTCACGGCCGGCGTGCCCTGGAGCGACTGGAGCTCGCGCGTGGGTCGGAGAATGGTCTCCGCGTCGGCGGCGGCCATGCGGGCGGCATCGCCCTTCCGCCGTGCCGCGAGGTGATCCGACACCAGGATGCCTGAGAAAAGGAGGAGCCCGAAGCCGAGCACCAGTGCAACTTTTATTTCGCGCGTCATGGTTCGTCCTGACCCTTTATGCACGGGGCGATGCCATCCGGGCATGCCCTAGAGAACTCGCAACGCTCGGAACTTCGCCGAGCGTGCCCGGGGATTGTGACGAACTTCCGTGTCGTCAGCAACTACGGGCTTCCTGACGAGGCGCTCCGCAACGCCATCGTCCTCCAACCGGGCGCACCAGCGCTTCACCAGGCGATCCTCCAGGCTGTGGAAGGAGATCACGCCGAGCCGCGCACCGCGCCGCAACCAACCGCCGCCATCGGCGTGGGCCGCCCGAGCCGCCTCGTCCAGTGACTGGAGGAGGCGGGTGAGCGCACCGAGTTCGTCGTTCACGGCGATTCGAAGCGCCATGAATGTCCGAGTGGCGGGGTGCATCCGGCTGTGTCCAGCCCGCGGGCCATAGGCATCGCGAACCAAGGCAGCCAGGTGCACCGTCGTCAAGATCGGGTTTTTCTCCCGCTCGCGTGCAATCTTTCGCGCGATCGCGCGGGCAAAGGGGTCCTCGCCAAACTGGAAGATAATGTCAGCCAACTGGGCCTCCGGCAGGGCTGCCACCAGGTCCGCCGCCGTGGCGCCGAACGATCGATCCAGCCGCATGTCCAGGGGGCCGTCTTCGCGAAAACTCAGGCCGCGGGCGGGATCCAGCACTTGGTTGGTGGCAAAGCCTAAGTCCGCCAGGACGAGGTCCACCACCTGACCCCAGGATCGCAGCGACGGCACGACTGAGGCAAAATTGCCGTGACGAAACTCCACATGGACCTGGGGAGCCTCCTCCCGCACCCGAGCCTGCGCATGGTCAAGGTTTGACGCATCCGTATCGACGAGGAGGATGCTGCCACCGGGTTCCAGCCGCCTGGCGATGGCGGCCGCGTGCCCGCCTCGGCCGGCGGTGGCGTCCACGGCGACCTGCCCCGATGCCGGGGCCAGCATCGAGAGCACCGACGCCAACAGGACCGGCTCGTGGCCGTGATCGGGCTGGGGTTCCATCATCCGGTCGCGTCAGGATCGACGTCGCCCGGCGCCTCGCCGACCGGATCCTTCGGCACCGCCGTGTGTTCCGTGGACCACTTGGCCAGGCGCGAGCCCTTCACCGTCATCACCACGGCATAGCAGAAGACGACGCCAAAGACGATGTACACGACCAGGATTCGGGTGTAGCCAAACAGGTAGAGGAGGGCGAGCCCAGTCCCGACGATCGTGAAGAACGCAGAGAGACCCCACATTGCAAAGACAGCCGGCTTCACCCCACCCAGCTCGCGCTTGAACACATGGTGAATGTGGTTGGCGTCGGGAGCGGAGATGGGCAGACCCGCCATCTTCCTCCGGACAATCGCAGCGACCGTGTCCAGGATGGGAAGGCCAAAGATGATGAGGCCAGCCACGACCACGCCGCCGTAGGCCGCCTTTCCAGGCTGCGCCAGCAGCAGGACGGACACCATGCAGAGGTAGCCGATGGTGAGGCTCCCGGCGTCGCCCAGGAAAATCACCGCCGGATTGAAGTTCCACGGCAGGAAGCCAAGCACGGCTCCCAGCAGCACGAGCGGCACGATGACACGGGCAATCGTGTGCGATCCATCGTCGATTCCCGGCGCGATCATCACCGCCATCGCCAGCCCGACCGTGACGAAGCCGATCGCCATGATCGCGGTGGATCCGGCCAGCAACCCATCCAGCCCATCAATGAGGTTGGCGGCATTGCACCCGCCCAGGATGAGCACGGCGACAAGGCCCGTGCCCGCCAGCGCGTACAGCGAGCCCATCGTCAGCTCTCCCGCGGCGTTCACATAGTGCGGGAACGAGTCCGCGACCAACCCCCATGCCCCGATGCCAAGCGAGTTGGACGAGGGCCCAAAGAGTGGCTCCAGGAATGTGGCGCCGAGCGGTATCCCGATGTCCGTCATGGACAGGAGCGCCGCCGCGATCAATTGGCCCGCTACCTTGAGCCTCGGGTCGATCGACCAGACATCGTCGGCCAACCCCGTGGCGAAGATGGCCACCAGTCCCGCGACGATGGTCCAGGGAATTGGTTCCGGCAAGTCGGGGCGCGACCACGCCACGGCGTAGGAAACGATGAAGCCGGCGATCACGCCCGCGAACACCCCAAGCCCGCCTAGGTAGGCGATCGGGTACGAGTGAAGCTTCCGGGCCTCGTCGGGTCGATCGATGACATCCGCGTGGACGGCCATGCGGCGCGCGATCGGCGTGGCGATCAGCGCTACAACGAACGCAGCGCCCATGGCGGGCGCGCATGCATTAAGTAAGTCAAGCGCGCTGGAGACCAGTGGCAGGTCGTCGGTGCTGATGCTGGCTGGTGTCATCCGGCTCCTTAGGTGCCCGCAGCCTCAGGCTCTGCATCGTCCCCAGATTCGGAATAGCCCGCGATCAACTTGCGGTTCTTGCGCTGGTAGCCGCCAGCCGTTGTCCGGTTGGCGAACAGGATCGCCCCGAAGAACTGGTTGCCGAGGTCGCCCAGCATGGAGCTCACCTTCTGCACGAGCCCCTTGTCCACATTGAAGGCGTGCGCCACCAAGATCGTCGCGTCGGCGGCTTGCGCGATCGATGCAGCCTCTCCCGCGACGATGCTGGGGGGCACATCCACCAGGATCAGGTCGTATCGATCATGGAGGTGCGCCATCAACTCGCCAAAGGCCGGCGTGTAGAGGCGATCGACCCCGCGGGAGGGCGTCGTTCCTGCCGTGATGATGTCGATGCCGTCGGCGGTTGGCTGGATGCACTCCTCCGTCGGCTTCCCAAGATTCATCAGGTCTCCCAAGCCCGGCGCCTCGGGGTCGGTTCCCAGCATGGCTGCCAAGGCGGGCCTGCGCAGGTTGGCCTCCACGACCAGCACGCGCTTGCCGGTAGAACGGGCGACCATCGCCAGGTTGCACACGCAACTGCTCACCCCCGACGATGGGGTCGGGGCCAACAGCGCGAGGACGACATTCGGTTGCCCACGCATCTGGCGGGAGAGGATGCCGTAGGTCTGGCGATAGCTCTCGGCGAGGAACCCGTTCGGCACGGTGTCCACAGCACGCGCCAGGTCCTCGGGCGCATCAGGATCGCTCTCCTCATCCGGGATGACGCCCAGGAGTCTGGGAGCCGAGGGGATTCCCGCCAGGTCCGCCGGGAACCGAACGCGCTTGTCGGTCAATTCGCGCATGAACAGCCAGCCGATGTACAGGCTAACGATCAAGAGTGTCACCCCTGGCAGGACCAACTTGGCCTTGGGGAACCACAGTTCGCGCGGCTTGAGGGCGGAGAACACCAAGCGCACCGTCTCCGCGTCGGGGCGAGACAGCACCAGGTCGATATCCACCAGCTGCGATTGCAGCGCCTTGCTCTCTTCCTCCAGCCGCTTCTTTCGCTCGCGGATCTCCTCCAGCTTGGACACCGCCACGGCCGCCTCGTTCAACGCCTTCCGCTCAAGTTCCCGCTTGCTGTTGAGGTCACTCAAGACCATGTCCAGCCCATCGATCTCGTACTGGGAAAACGCCCGCTCTCCATAAACACGATCTTTCAGGAGCGCCTCCTGCAGTGAGTCGTACTGGTCGTGCGCCGCCTGCTCCAAGCGGGTCAGCTCGTCGAGCTTGAAGTGGTTGTCCCCGTAACGCGCGCGAGCCGCGGCCAGTTGCGTCTGGTAGGTGACCCAGACCCCTCGCAGTTCCATGAGTACCGGATCCCGCTGAATGACGGATCGGTCATCCTCGGAGTATCCCTTGCCCGAGGCCAGCTTGGCGTCGGCGATGGCCACCTTGCTCTGCAGCACCTGGAGCTGTTGGGCCGCTTCGTTCATCCGGACTTCCATGTCGTCCAGCGTCCGGAGCGTCTGTTGCTTGCTCTCGTCAAAGGTCTTCAAGTTGGAATCGCCGATCAACTTCACAATCTCCGCCTGCGCGTCGTTGATCTGGCCGTCCACTTGCGCCTTCTGCGCGGAGACCATCGCCCGGTTGCGTTGGTCCTCTCCCCGGTCCTGGGCGCGTTTCTCGGACAGGTAGTGCTCCTCCAGCGCGTGGAGGACGGCAATGACATCGTCATCGTCGTGCGCGCGCCACTGGACATAGAACTGCTGCGTGCCCCGCAAGTGGCCCGCGGCGACTTCATCCTCCAGGTCATCCACCGCGTCGTCCCAGTTGATGCCGCCGGCGTCGTCGGGATAGTCGTGAATCCACGCGGTATCCAAGACGGCAGCTTTCCCCTCAATCGCCTGCTTCATGGCCGTGCGCTCCGTCACGCGGGAGGCCTCCTGGGTGGCGAGCCGTGCGACGGTCTCCTCGTCGGTGAACTCCGTCGTCCGCACCATGCGCGCGTCCACCAGTCGGTTGCGGATCTCGAAGACCGACTGCGACTGGTAGAGCGGATAGAGGAATAGGGACCCCACGAAGAACAGCCCCGCAATCACCGCGCCGACGGCGGTGGCGATGACGATCCCGGCCATGTTCTCGCGCAGCAGCCGGATCGGGTCGATCGGCGGCGTCGCGTGAGATCCCGGGGGGCCGGGCCGGCCCGAAGGCCCTCGGGCCGCTGGCACCTTTGACGGCGGCAGTTGTCCTTGTGCGCTCACTTAGAGCGCTCCGCACCAGTCGTGGCGCTCGCCAGGCTGTCGATGAACTCCTGCGCCTCGGTCTTCTCCTCATCGCCCGTGGCCAGGGTTAGGGCACGCTGGGACAGCAACTTGGCCTCGTCCTCTCGTCCCTGCGCCTTGCGGATCATCGCTTGGTGGAGGATGATCGATGAGCTGGGCGACAGCTCGACGGCCGCGTCCAGGTGTGTCGAGGCCTCGTCCAGGTGTCCCGTGAGCATGAGCACATAGCCCAGCGTGTCCAAGTACTCCGCGTTGGGACTGCTGGAGAACTCAATCGCCAGGCGAGCATGCTCCAGGGCCTGTTCCAGCCGACCCAGTCGCTTCGCTTCCACATACGCCAGGTTGTTGAGCGCGATCGGGTTCCGAGGAGACTCCGCCAACGCACTCTCGAACCGCGCCGCCGCTTCCTCCCAACTCCCCATGGATCCGACGGCCTGCCCCGCGATCGTGAAGAGGACAGCACGAACGGCCGGTGGCTGTGACTGGTCGGTCAACGCCTTCTCTGCCCACTCAAGGGACTTAGCCCCGCCGGAGGGGCTGCGCAGCCACGCCTGTGCCAGCCCGATCTGCGTCAGCGTGGTGGGTTTGTTGTGAGTGGTATCCAGCACGAATGACTCCAAGTCGGCGTTCCGCTCATGGGGAAAGATGGAGTTCACGGCCAAGAACCAGCTCGCTTCGCTCTCACCCGCCGAACCCGCCGCCTGATTCTGGCGCCAGATGTCACGAAGGCTGCTGATGGCATCAGCCTGCAGCCCGGAGTAGTATCGAGCTGCGGCCCGCGCACTCCGAAGCATGAGGTTGGTGGCGAGCAAGGCCTCATGCGATGCCAGGAGGCCCAGCACCGCGGGAGCGTCCATCGGACTGGCCAGCAACCGACCCTGCACCGCCCGCACCAGGTCCTCGACGCGAGACCCAAAGACGAAGGCCTGCTCATAGGCCGCGCCGGCTTCGCCATGGCGACCGAACACAGTCAGGAGGTCACCCTTGGCGCGCATGAAGTCCACGCGCAGCGCATCTGCCTTGAGTGCATCGTCCCAGACGGCGATCGCGGCGGTCTGGTCACCCATGAGTCGGTACACGCCCGCCAGTCGCTCGCGCGCCTGCATGCTCTCGGGATCCAGCTGGAGATAGTGGGTGAGTTCCGCGATGGCCGTGGCGCGCTCCTCACGGGCCAGGTGGACCCGGACAGCCTCGGCAGTGATTCGCCAAGCTCCCGGCGCGATCTTGCGCGCCTCCTCCAGCGCAGCGACCGCGTCGTCCAGCGAAGCCCGATCGCCGGTGCGACCAAACGCGCGTCGAGCCAGTTGGCTTCGCACCAGCAGCGGGCTGGCGTCGCCGGGCTCCAGCCGAAGCGCCTCGTCCGTCAGCGCCTGCACCTGCTGCAGGGTCTGCGCCACCGCGCCGACATCTCCGCTGGAAAACTCCTCGTCGCTCCTGACCACGAGCGCGTCAATCTCGCGGCGAACCCGGTTCGCCTTGGTGGTGGCTGGCGTCTGGTCCGTCTCATTCGCCTTGATTTCCGCGATGATCCGTTCCATTCCCGCCCGGTTGCGCGTCCGGGCGAACAGGACGAATTCTTCTATCAAGTATCCATACAACCCCGCTGCCGCAGCGGCATTCTTCGGATCTGACTGCATCTGGGCACGACAGGACGCCGCACCGCGCTCAAACGCCTCGGTGGCACCGGCGATGTCGTTCCGCTGGGTCAGGAGTCGCCCGACGAGCATGTCAAACACTCTGTCGGAGCGAGACGCCTTGGTCCTGGCCTGTGCCATCAGTCGGTCGAATGCGGCGTCGTCTCCCAAGATCGCCCGACTCTCCGCGGCGGCCAGCCACATGCGCGCGGCCACATCGCCGCCGGCCCGCTTGGCCGATTTCTCCAGCATGACCGCGGCGCGCTCCACTTCTCCAGAGCGGTGCAGTCCGGCGGCCAGCCCGGCCACGGCCTCAAAGTCACTCGGGTTCAACTGCAGGAGGCTATCGGTGTAGTCCTCTGCCTCCCTCAGCAGTTCGCCACGGATGCGCTGCAACTCGCTAGCTTGCTGCCGCAAGTTCATGGCGCTCCAGATCGCGGTCGACAGCCGTGGGTTGCCGCGCGCATCGATCGCAAGGTCGGGACTGGGCGTGACCACGCACAGGAGCGTCACCAGCGCACGCACATTCTGCAGGTCTCCTGGAGAGGTTCTCAGGAGCTGTCGGCGCATCTGGACCGCATCTCCCTTGTTGCCGTAGAGACCTTCCAGCGCCAGCCATCCCGCGCGCAGTGACGGTTCTCGCGGATTGGCTTGCGAGGCATCGCGCAGGACCGTGAGCGCTTCATTCTGCTTCCCCATCCGCTGCAGGATGGTCGCGTAGCGCCGTGCGGTCTCGGCGTCACTGGGACGGCGACGGTACGAGTCCGCCAGGAGCGCCTGCGCCTCGGCAATCCGCCCAGACTCCAGGTAGGCCTCCGCGAGGCGGTTGGTGACGAGGAGCGGCGCGGTGGGGTCGGCGACGACTGTCTGATACTCGCGGATCGCGGCGGGCCAATCCTCGGCGATTTCGGCACGACGACCTCGGAACATGCCCGCGAGGAGCTTGTTGCTAGAACGGCCGGCCGCTTCCAGGACGGCGCTGACCTCGGCATCGTCGTGTTCGTCGATCGCGGAGAGCAACCGGATCTCCAGAGCCTCGTCGGTGGTCAAGGCGCGAGCCTTCAGGTCGGCACGCGCGGCGTCGCGGGCTTGTCGAACCGCCTCCAGGGACTGCTGCCGTTCCGCCCGGCGCGCCTCCTCCGGCTCCTCGGCCACGGCGCGCGCAGACTGCTCGAACTCGACCTGGAGCAGTGGAATGCGGCGCAGGAGGAACTCATCGTCAGAGAGGTCCTGTGTCCTGAGCACCGCGTCGATTCGCCTGACCGGATCTTCTTCCGTGATCGCTGCTCGCGCGGCCGCCAACTCCGTGGCTTGATCGGGATTGGCGGCAATGAACGACTCCAGTGCCGCCAGCGCGGCATCACGCTGGCCCTGGCGGACCAGCATCTGGATCCGGTAGAGCATCACGCGTCGGTCAGCGGGAACCTGCGCCGAGAGGCTTTGCGCCCCTTGTACCGCGGCATCGCGATCGCCCTTCGCCTCCAGCGCGATGAGATCGTTGATGGCCAGAACGATCGGGTCGGTGGCCGTGTCGGTCGGTGCCACGCCGGTCGCGATGCGGTCGACGATGCTCTGACGGAGGGCTCGCACTTGCACCCCTGTCGGGCTGACCCGCTCCAGCCTATTCACGATCGCCCCCGCCTCCGACACGCGACCCATGGCCAGCAAGGCCTGGCCTTGCAACAAGGTCAGGTCGAAGTCCATCTCGCTCGAGCGAAGCGCCCTCTCGGCCACCTGCAACGCCTGACCGGGCTCGTTGCGCCGCATGTACGCGATTCCAACATGGACGGCGGCCTCGCGATTGGGCAAGGTGGTTCGATTGATGAGGGGAAGCCCAAGTTCCAGCACTCGCGCCGAGTCGCCCTCCATCGATGCCAAGGCAATGCGCGTGTTGACAGCCGCATCGGCCATGGACGAATCTTCACGAACCATCGCCTCCAGCTCGGCGACCTGCGCCAGGACTTCCTCTCGAAGTGGCGGACCCTGGGGCGTGTCACGGGCCGCCTCGTACTGCGCGAGGGTCACCTTCGCCAGGAGACTTGCGGCATCCGCCTTCACCGTCGATGCCTGTATCGCGTCGATGCCCACGGGTGGGCGGGGTGCGTGCAGAACGGCCTTGAGCCTGGCTCGCGCGCCGTCCGGATCGGTGGTGAACGCCGCTCGTGCCAACTCCAGCTCCACGGCGCCAGTGCCACCCAGCCCGCTACTCCGCTCCAGCATGGCGCGCATGGCCTCCCGAGCCTCGGGCGAATTCTGCTGCCTCAGCGACTCAATCACCATGCGAGCATCTGCCGGCATCAATTGGGTCAGGTCGTACGCGCCAGCGACGGACGCCGCGATGGACTGGAGCACACCCTCCGCCGCGGCGTCCAGGGGAGCGGTATCCATCGTCGGATCAGCCCGCCGTTGGTCCGCCAGCACGAGATAGCGCATCGCTACCGGCAGCGGGCACGCGCCGTGCACCAGTTCCGCGGCGTCGATCGCCGCCTTCGCCGCCTCACGGGCCGCCCGCTCGCGGCTGACGATCCCCGTCGTGCGGGCTTGTGTTGCCTGCTGCACCAGTGCACGGAGATACCAGCCGGTGGCGCGGATATCTGACGGATCCGCAGCCACCACGGCCTTGATTTCCTCCAGCGCTTGCGAGGACTCGGCCTCGCCCATCTGGTCTCCTAGCATTCGCAGCGTGCTGGCGATTGCCTGGATGCGCCGCGCCTCCAATTGATTGGTCGAGTCCTCCTTCGGGAATCGGGACGCCATCAGGTCGGCGGCGCCCTCCAGCCCCTTGGTGTCGCCAAGCGTCGTCAGGAGGTTGGTCACTCTCCGCCACGCGGCTGCATTCTTTCCGCCATCGGTCACCCGTGCCGACTGGCTCAGGATCTGCAGCCACTGCCCGAAGAGCTGGTTGCTCCGGGTTTGCGAGTCGGGCTGGATCTTGAGGAGCGCCTCCTCCATCTTCGCCAGGTACGCGGCGTCGTTGGGCGCCTTCCGGACAGCGCGACCGTAGCGCTCCAGGGCCTCCTCGTACTTCCCCTCCGCCATCAGGGAATCGCCCATCGCCACATTGCGAAGCGGCGCGCGCGTGATCTGGAGGTACGCAAACACGAGGATCAGCCCAATCCCCAGGACGGTGATGGAGGAGACGGTCGCCAGGAACTTGGCGTTGACCTTCCTCTTCTTCTTTCTTGGCGACGACTTGTCCACCTTGGTGACCACCGCAGTGGGTGTCCGTGAAGCGGGTCCCTTCGGAGCGGGTTCTGGCGGCGTTGGAGATTTGGATTCCATGGCTGATGATTGTGCTGGGACTAGTGCTGTGCAGCGACTGGATCTGATCTGGGACCCGATCGCTCGACCTCACTCCAGTCGGGGAGGCACCGCATGACTTCGGGGACCAAGGATTGGAGGAGCGAACCGGCCAGGGCCGTGAACCGCTCTTCCGCATCGGGAGTATCGGGCAATTCGGCATTCATCTGTACCTTGCAGTAGTACGCAAATCGGTCTGTCAGTTCAAAGGCCAGACTTCGGACGGCGTACGGCGACGGGGTCAGCCGCCCGTTGGCGATGAAAAAATAGGCACCAAAGAGGCGCGTCCCGGGTCGGGATGGGCTCTGAAACACCGTGACTGTCATTTTCCACGGTTCATCCGCGGGTGGGAGCAGGATTTTCTTCCGCCGGCGGGTCACGGGATCCGTTGTCCAGGCCACTCGGTAGGGAGCCCCCGTGGCCTGATTGGTCAGCTCAGGGTCGGCCCCCCAGGCCCCGAGGTCCACCGGGATGTCGATCGCATGAGCGGGCATGGTCATGACCAGCCCACTCGCACCCCAGCATCGATCGGGGACATGGGGAACGGTGTCGATGAGACCTGTGTAGTACGCCAGATGAACCTCGGCAATCCCCTGGAGGGGATCGCCGTTCAGGGCGTAGTGGCGCGTGAGATAGATGGGTGTCCCCAACTCCTCCACCATGGCCTCCGAGAGGGCTGCCTCCTGCCCCACCTTTTGCCAAGACCCCAGCGTGACGGGGACGGTCGCCAATGACTCTCGAATCGCCACTGGCTCCTTCTTCAGGTGGACATCCAGCCACGCAACCGCCACCCGGAAAGCGACGCCGCCGCCGAGCAGTGCCGCAAGCAGGACGATGTACATCCGACGGATCGAGCCATCGAACTGGATCACGCTGTCCCCTCGGCCAGTTCTGGATCCGGGAACGACTTCTCCAAGACCCATATGAGGAGCAGGTACACCAGGAACGCGGGCACCAACCACACCAAGCCAATGAAGGTGTGGAAGTCGCCCTGTGCAAACGCGACGTCGTACAGACTCCCCACCCCAAGCGTGACCACTCGGAGAATGTTGACGCCAAGCGCCACCGGCACGCCCATCAGGATCAGGACGAAGCGCTTCCAATGACTGCGAGTGCTGGTGTAGGCAATCGCCGTCCCCAACGCGAGAAACGCAACCAGCATCCGCATGCCCGAGCAAGCCTCGGCGATGTTGAGCGCCTTTCGCTCCAGGCCAGAGACGATCCAGAGCACATTGCCTTCGCGGTCGCACTCGATCCCGGAAACATTGAACACGATGTCCGCGCCGACGGCCGCCCAGTCCTGCAATCGGAAGGTCACGACATTGAGCAGTTTCTCGGAGATCGTCTGACTGAACACGACGACATAAAGAAGCGGGAAGAGAAGCCATCCCATGGCACGCCAGCCGAACAGTCCAAGCGTCAGGCCTCCCAGGACCATGGCAGCACCGAGCCCCTGCAAGTTGTGGTGGAAGAGCGGTGCGGGTCCGAAAACGCACAGCATGTACCAGCCCGTGCCCAAGAGGACGGGCACAAGCCCCCACAGCGTGGGACGGAATGGCTTGGCGAGGAGCGCGTCACGGTCGCGCCAGACAAACCACACACCGACCGCCGGGATCACGAGGGTGTGTCCCCAGTCAGCGGGTTGTTCAATGGCGAACTCGACCTGCCGGCGCAGGAACTCGAAGAAGACGAACCCAAAGACCAGCAACAGACTCGCGCCGGCCATGATCGCCGGGCGTGGTTCGATCGAGGCGTGAGGAGACTCGGCTGAGTGGCCCATCCTGAGGATCCTCACGTCTCGTTTACCGGCGGCGCCCCGAAGATGTCGTTGCCCCAGTTCCGGTCGATCACGAAGCCGAAACCGTAGGTGGCGCGGAACCCATTGCGGATCACGGCGAGGGGCGTAGCCCAGAAGTCAGTCCCGACGATCAGGTGGTCATCGGGCTTGAGCACGATGTCCGGCTCCGTGCGTCGGCGGATGGCGGCCAAGTTCACTCGAATCGTCGCTTCGCGGCCTCCCTCGATACGACGCGTGAGGTCCACCTTTTCAGGGATCGCGATGGCACCCAATTCGCCGGCGGCCGTGATCGCCCGACTGAGCGTGAACTCGCCGCTCTGTGGAAGCTGGAACACACCGGGGCGCAGGACTTCGCCGCCGATATAGACCACGCCTATCGGTGGAGGCTCCACATAGATGTAATCGTTGGGGCGAACCACCACGTTCTGGTTGGGGTCGCCCGAGATGAGCTTGGCGTAGTCCACCTCGATCACACGCGTTGGCACGCCAAAGACATCGTTCTTGCCCGTGTCCAGGTCCTGGGGGTCGTACGCGCCCTTGGTGGGGGCCGCGCCCGCCACGCCGCTGGTGTTGGCCACGCGCAACCATCGTTGCGTCTGCGGGTCGAACTTGAAGTCCAGCGGCTCGTTGTCCAGCGACACCGTCGGATACCTGAACGCGTCTCCCGTTTGGTTGGTGACCGCTGGGTCGGCGGCCGAGGGCGCCTGCAGGCCTGTCGCGTCCTGGCCGGGTCGCGATGGGGCGCCCGGCCCGTACGCAAACTCGGCGGGGTCCGGTGTGCGCGTCGATCCCAGCGCTCCCGGTGCGCTTGGGGCGCCGGCGGGCGAATGCGATGGAAGATCAGGCTCACTGGGACCAAAACCCGGGAGTGAGGGCGCTTCCGGCTCGATGGGTGGCGGCAGCGGAGTGGAATTGCCGCGCGGAACATCGAGAGGAGTGGTGGAACCGGATCGGGATGGATCGGCTGCACCGGCACCAGTCGGCCCACCGGCACCTTCGCTCGCCTCCAGGCCCTTGATGAGGTCATCAATGCTCGGGGTTGGACGAGTGGGAGTGGATGGCGGAGCAGGTGATGGCTGTGTGCCTGTGGCGGGGAGTCCTGGTGTCGTCGTGCGAGTGGATGACCCACTAGGGCCCGCCGCGGGATTCGTGGAGCGAGTGGAGGTACCGCCTCCGGCGCTTGGCTCCTCGTCGGTTCCAAGCCCGGCGTCGTAGTCCTGCGCTCGAGAGATCAGGATTCGCTTGGTTGTGGGCGATGTTCCCCCGGCCGTGGCCAGGGCCTGCCTGATTCGAAAGTCGCCGCTCGTGAGGGTGTATTCGTTCGGTTGCCCAACTTGCCCGTCAATCGTGAAGACCATCCCCCTTCCCTGCAGCAGGGATACCGCGACTCGAGGCATGGCACCCGGACGGAGCAGTTC
The DNA here is from genome assembly GCA_027618565.1 of Planctomycetota bacterium. Lineage (GTDB taxonomy): Bacteria > Planctomycetota > Phycisphaerae > Phycisphaerales > SM1A02 > SXOD01. The sequence goes on from JAQCEQ010000028.1 coordinate 25,760, forward strand.
CTTGTTCAGGATCTCCTGTCGAATCGCCCCCTCGAACTCTTCCAGCGTGGCGCCGGCCGCACGAACGCCGCCCAGTTCAGGGAGCATCACCAGACCATCGGGTCCAACGGACCGATCCACTTCCTCGGCTGCGCCGGTGAATCCAATGTCCAGCACCGTCACTCGAATCAAGTCGCCCGGGGCGATGCGGTACTCGGGCTTGACCGTGGCCACCAATTCTTGGGGGACCGGCGGACCGACCTCCGCGTTGGATCGCGTCGGCCGTTCGATGACATCCAACCGTGACAGCACGGGCATCGTGGTCGCGGTCGTGCTAAAGAGGCCCGTCTTGCTCGGGTCCATGTAACTGTCGCCGTTGCAGCCGATGAGCAGGCTGAGCGAAGCCATGGAACCGCCCACCAGCAGGACCCTCGCCGACTTCACAATGGCAACGGACAGAGCGAGTTGCGTCTTGCCCAGCGGCTGCTTCAGTCTGGGATGTCGGCTTGGGGGGTCGGCTGGCACGGGTGGGAACCACTCGAGGACGCGCGGAGAGCACAAACACGGGATCAACTGACCAGAAAAACGATTCAGGCAATGAAGTATTGCTGATCCACCTGCATCCGATTACTTATCGGATGCAAGCACCCCCTGACTGGAAGGCGTCGCGCGAGGCTATCGCACAGCTTGAGTCAGGGATTCCCAACAGGAGAGACGAGAAGGATTGAGCAGATTCATCAGCACCGCCATCCGTGCGGCTACTCCCATTCCAACCTGCTCCGTGACAAAACTTTGCGTCGCATGATCCGCGGCAGTATTGTCGATCTCCACGCCTCGGTTCATTGGACCTGGGTGAAGAATTGGTGTTGTCGCGGGGAGGTTGGAGAATCGGTGTGGCGTGAGGCCAAAGTGGGTCCGATAATCGTTCGCCACGGCTCCACCGGCTGCTCGTTCCAGTTGCAGCCTGAGCATGATGATGGCATCGGCGCCGTCGAGGGCCGCGTCGAGGTGGTGGTGGACTTCGACTGTGCCGTGCCGTTGGGTCAGGTGGGCGAGCGACGGGGGAACAAGAGTCGGAGGGCCAACCAGCCGAACATCAGCACCAAGCGTGGTGAGCGCATGCGTGGCGCTGCGCGCGACGCGACTGTTGGCGATGTCACCGACGATGCAAACGGTCTTGCCGACGAGCTGCTCAATGCCGCCGAACCACTCCGAGAGCACCGCCATGTCCAGGATCGCCTGCGTGGGGTGCTCGTGGCGGCCATCGCCGGCGTTGATGACGGGGCAATCGACGGTGTCGGCGACCAACATGGCTCCCCCGCTTGCCGCAGTGCGAACGACGATCGCATCCACCCCCATGGCGGCCAGGGTGCGTGCGGTATCGGCGAGCGACTCTCCCTTGCTGGTGCTTGAGCCGGACGCGGTGAGGTTGATCGTGGTGGCGCCCAGTCGCTGGGCCGCGACCTCAAAGGAGCAACGCGTGCGGGTGGAGTCCTCCAGAAAACAGTTGGCGATGATTTTCCCTGCGAGCGGGCGCGGGGCGGCAGTCCAGTCCCAGTTGTGTTCCGGATCCTCGGCTGCACTCATCAGCGCGCGGTGCCGGAGCGTCGCCTCGATCAACTCCTGCAATCGGTCCCTGGAAAGACCTCGAATCTGCAGGAAATCACGCTTTGGGGGCGTCACTTGGGCGGGGATTCTAGCAGTTGTACGGCGTCGTAGACCGTAGCCACGCCATGGAGGCGCATTCCCTTGGGCGCCTTGGTCGAACTGAGCATGCGCTTGGGAATAATCGCCAACTTGCAGCCTCGGCGCGCGGCTTCCGCGAGTCGCACTTCGATGGTGCGGACGGGACGAACCTCGCCGGAGAGAGCGACCTCGCCAATCGCGGTGGAAGCAGCGGGCATGAGTCGACCAAGGAACGCGCCTGCGACAGCCAGTCCGATGGCCAGGTCCGTGGCGGGTTCGTTGAGGCGCAGTCCCCCACCGGCGCTGGCGAAGATGTCCTGGTCGCCTAGCCGGAGCCCGGCGTGCTTCTCCAAGACCGCGATCATCATCGCGAGCCGGCCGGAGTCGATGCCCGACGACTTGCGCTTGGCGCTTCCGAGGAATCCTGCGGCGGCCAGTGACTGCACTTCCGCAAGCAGGCATCGAGAGCCCGCAAGCATTGGCACGACGACCACGCCTGGGCGAAGTTCCGTGGCGCCATCAAAACTGCCCTCGATCACCTCAGCCAGCCCCGTGGAGGTCATCTCAAAGAGACCGATCTCGTGCGTGGAGCCGAAGCGATTCTTGACCGCGCGCACGACTCGATAGGCATGGTGTCGATCCCCCTCAAAGCCGAGGACGCAGTCGACCATGTGTTCCAGCATGCGCGGGCCCGCAAGGTCGCCTTCCTTCGTGACATGGCCAATGATCACCACCACCGTGCCGGTTGCCTTGGCAAACTGCACCAGGTCCAGGCACGAGCGTCGGAGCTGGCTCACGCTTCCCGGCACCGCGTCCACATCGGCACGGTGCACCAGCTGGATCGAGTCCACCACCATCACCGCGGGCATGGTTCGTCGAGCCTGCTCCAGGATCCGCGAGAGGTTGGTGTCGCTGAGGAGAAAGAGGTTGGCGTCGCGGGCGGCAGCTGAGGCCTTGGGGTTGGCGGCGCCCTTCAGCGTCTCGTCGGTCAGGATCCGCTCCGCGCGCAACTTCACTTGCTGCGCGCTCTCCTCACTGCTCACATAGAGCGTTCGACGACCGCGGGCAGCCACGGTGGAGACGGCTTGGAGCAAGAGCGTGCTCTTGCCGATGCCGGGATCGCCTCCTACAAGGACGGCGGAGCCGGGAACGAATCCGCCGCCGAGCGCACGGTCCAGTTCGCCGATGCCGGTGGTCTCTCGGGTCAACTCTTGCGTGGAAACATCGCTCAGCGGGACGGCGGACGTGATCCCGGCCAGGCCGCCGACGGTCCACGGGTCGCCGGAACCGCCAAGGCCACCTGCCCCTGTTCCATCGCCACCCTCAAGCGCCGCGATCGTCGCCGCATCGGTGATGTACTCCTCCAGGGTGTCCCACGCGCCGCAATCGGGGCATTTCCCCGACCACTTGAGGTGGACGCCCCCGCACTCCTTGCAGAGAAACCGCCGCGCGCGCTTGGCCATTGGCTGAGTCTACGGGTGGTCGGGGCGTGAGTTGCGCGATGAAGCCAAAGCGCTGCACCCTTGAAACGGTGAAAGAAGTGATCTCACCCTCGCTCTCAGACCGTTTCAAGAGGGGAGCGAGCGGCCTCTTCAAAAACAAGAACGCCGGTCGCGTCGGAGTGTCGGCGACCGGCGTCCTTCAAAGGAGAACCTTCGCGGAAGTATGGTCGATAAATCGACTGTTGCCAAGTCCGCCGGACACGATTCTTGAAGATCGACTCAACGAGGAGTCGCGACTGGTCGCGCGCCGACGATCACGACGCGCGCGACAATCGATGCATGCGATCGGCCCACTCGCCAAACTCCAGCATCATCGCGCGGCGCTCGCGGGCGGAGAGGTGCGCGCCAAGGTCGCGGCCAAACGCTGTCTCCTTGCGCCAGGTCCAGTAGCGACCGCTCAGTCGAAATCGCGTGGTGATGCCAAGCCGAATGAGCCCCCGGATGGCTCTCATGGTTCCGCAGAGTCCGAGTGATTGAGCCACGGCGCGAGGTGGGGTCAATATCCCAAGTCCGAGGCGGCGGTACCCGGCTGGGGGGCGGAGTACTTGCTGCCAAGCATCGGGAGCTTGTGGTTGGGGTTGGGCTGGCGGGGCATCCAGGGCTCCACCACATAGATGATGCCGATGCAGCCGATCGAGGCCAGCCACATCCAGTCCTGCGCGCCGAAGTAGACCACGACCGCCGTCGCGGTCAAGACGAGAAGCGCGATCGGAATCATGCCCTCCCACGCCAGCTTCATGAGCTGGTCGAATCGGAATCGCGGGAGCGTCCATCGAATCGCCATGCCAAAGGCGACGACCAGGCCGGTCTTCACCAACATGACGCCGACGCCCAGAAGCATCGCGACCAATCCGCCGGACATCGGCAGGTCCCAGCCCGCGGGGAGCAGCCCGCCGATGGGGTTGATGCTGAAGCCGCCCAGGAAGAGGAGCGAGAAGAACGCGGCGCCCGTGATCAGGTGGAAGTACTCGCCAAGGAAGAACATCGCGAAGCGCATGCTGGAGTACTCGGTGTGGAAGCCGCCCACCAGCTCGCTCTCGGCTTCCGCCAGGTCGAAGGGGGCGCGATTGGCCTCGGCCAGCATGCACACATAGAAGAGGAATGCGGCGACCGGCTGCTGGAGGATGTTCCACGCGGTCGACTGCTGCTGCGCGATGATGTCGTAGGGTTGGAGCGATCCCATCAAGAGCGCCACGGCGAGGAGCGCCAGGCCCATCGGGATTTCGTAGGAGATCATCTGCGCACTGGCGCGGAGTCCGCCCAGGAACGAAAACTTGCTGTTGCTGGCCCATCCGCCAAGCGCGACGCCGTACACGCCTAGGCTGGACGCGGCGACCAGGTAGATGATGCCCACATTGATGGAGGCACCGGTCAGCTGCACGCTGGTGCCCGCCACACCCCACGACTCCGCCAGCCCGAACGGCAGCGAGTCCAGGTTGAGGATGCCGCCCCAGGGGATGATGACAAACGCGATCATCGCTGGAATCATGGCCAGGGCGGGCGCAAGCGTGAAGAGGGTTCGATCGACCCCGCCCGGCGTGTACTCCTCCTTGAGGATGAACTTGAGGCCGTCGGCAATGGGCTGGAGGAGCCCCATGGGGCCGACGCGGTTGGGGCCCACGCGGTCCTGCATCCACGCGCTCAGCTTGCGCTCGAGCAAGATGGAGTAGGCGCAGCCGACCAGCATGACATGCAGCATCAGGACGATGACCACGGCGTTGGCGATGACCTGCGACCAGCCGCCAGTGGCGGGCATCGCGGTGGACACGCTGCCGGTGGCGGCGGCCAAGAGCGCGGGGGCCTGCGCGAGGAGCGCCGGGGCGTCAGCAAGGAGCGCGACAGGCATCATGGGGCGGGAATCGTACCGGGGTGAGGTGCGCGTGCTGAGCGAG
>JAQCEQ010000029.1 GCA_027618565.1 Planctomycetota bacterium
AGGCTGCGATAGCAGCCGAGGCCGCCGGCGCTGTAGTCGGCGTCGCGGGCGGCTTTCCATGCGGCGCGGGCGTCGTCTTCAATTGCGCGATTACTCACCGTGTGAAGGTAACGGCGGCACCAAGGTTTGGTGGTCCCGATTGTGGATATGGATGAAACAGCCAGCGCGAGACAATCGCCGGCGTGGAAAACCCTCACAGGTCAGACCCCCATAGCGCGGTACCCGTTGCTTGGGAGGGTCTCGGGGGGTAGGCCGGGTGGGCTGGTTGCCGTTGCACCGGCACTTCTTTCACCCACGGGATCGACCAAGGCGGCGCAGCCTGCGTAGCCGCCGCTTGGTTACTTTGTAGGTGTGTCACCCGTGACACTATTGGGCGTTCACCGGTGACACTATTCGCGTTCTTCAATAGTGTCACTCGCGACACTATTGGAGGATGGTGCTGATGGCAGTTCGGCAGGCAGCTGGTAGACGTTGCAGGTGCGCGCACCCTTGTTGCCGTCGGCGACCTTGCGGGCGCGCACCCGCTTGAACGCGACGGGACCGAACTCGTGCACCCGGAGGTGGGCGTGCTCGGCCAGCAGCGCGGAGGCGACATAGCGCGCTTCGTAGGCGAGCGTGTGGCGTTCGCCGTGCGTCTCAGTAGTGGCGAGGAGGAATCGGTGGGCCAGCTCCGCGAGGGTGACCCATCGCGGGGTTGTCGGTGGCGTGCGGCGTTGGCGTGGCGGTGCGGGCGAGTCTTCGCCCAGGGTTGCGAGCAGCGCGGCGTAGCGCTCGAACACTTGCGGCGAGCCGGTGGGACCGAGGTAACGATCCTTGCCGTTGATGCGGACATACGCCAGTTGGCTTGCCTTGTGGATGCGGATGGATGGAATGCTCGACATGAGTGGGGCTCCAAGAGCCGCGGTTCCGGGCACGCCTACTACGGACGCACTACGGACTTTCCGCGGAGATTGACACTTTTGAGCTCACTCTGCCGAACGCTGGCAGGTTAGGGAAACCGTGGTTCCCTAGGCACTTACGGATGAAAGCGGGCAAAGGGATTTGAACCCTCGACATTCAGCTTGGGAAGCTGACGCTCTACCAACTGAGCTATGCCCGCGCGACGGATCGGGATGATACCAACGGTCGTTCTTCAACCCTTCGTCGGCCGTTCCTCGATGATCCTCGATGATCCTCGGTGTTCCTCGATGATCCTCTGTGTTCCTCGGCAAGAGTCAGCGTCCGCGCGGTAGAGTTGGTTGGATCGATGCACGCGGCCAACCCCATCCACATCTTCGTGGAACCGACCTTTCTCCTGTTCGCGCTGGGAATGGCGGCCCTGTGGGTCATCGCGATGCGCTGGGCGCGGCCGGAGGTGCTGGGGCGGAGCGTCGTCGCCAGCTCCGCGCTTGGTCTGGTGTTGATCCTCGTCGCCAGTGCCTGGGTGGTTGCCACCGACCGACAGTCCCAGGTGGAGCGCATGAGCAAGCAGCTCGGGGAACTGGCGGAGGTGTACGCCGGGGAAACGGAGCACATGGGGCACGCTCTCTTGCTGACCGAGGGGGGAGAGCCAGCCGGCTCCCACGCCGCACTGGCGCGCTCGACGATCCTTGATGCACAGGCGAGGTGGCTGGCCGCATCGGACTTGGTTGCCGACATCTACACCGTGCGCCGCGAACTGGCGCCGGACGGGACGTTCGTGTATCGGCTGGTGGTGGACTCCGAGACGGATTACGACGACTCTGGATCGATCGACGACGGCCGTGAGCTGGCCAGCGACCCAGGCGAGATCTTGGACCTGCCGGGTGTTGAGCCCGTCTTTACCGGGGAGACGACCTTCGTCACCGAGCCCAGCGAAGACCGCTGGGGGTTCTGGGTCAGTTCGCATACGCCGCTTCGCGACAGCGAGGGAACGGTCGAGGCGATCATCGGTGTTGACTATCCCGCTGAGCTATGGATCAGCTCGCTGGAGGGCCGTCGGCGAACGATTCTCCTCATCACGGGACTGGCGGTCGCGGTGGGAATGTCCGCACTTTCGTGGTTTGCCTTCTTCCGTCACTCCGCCTGGCGCCGGGTGCGCACCGCCGAGCAATCTGGGGAGCGGCTGGTCGATGAGTTGGAGATGGCTCGGCAGTCGCAGCGGGGCCTTCTTGCGGTGGGGTCGCCGCGGCTGGATGGCTTTGAGGTCGGCCTCAGCACCACGAAGGGGGCATGGGACTTCTTCGATTCACTCACGCTCGCGGACGGACGGCTCCTGTTGGTGGTGGCCAGCGCCCGAGGGAAGCCCATTGGACCGATGTTCATGACGACGCTGGCCCGGGAGGTCACCCGGCTGGGCGGCTCGATCCAGGAGTTTCACCTCCGTGCGGTGTCGGAGCGCCTGGCGAAGGAACTCCAATTGGAACCTGCCGTCGAGAAGGCTGTCTCGACGACAGCGATCCTCGTCGATCCCGAGCCAGCCACATGCCTGGTCTTTCGCTCAAGTCGAATCCCGCTGATCACTGATGGCCGAGAGTTGTGGATGCCCGAGGCAGGCACCGAACCCCAAGCAGGCGCCGAATCCGAAGCCGCGGGTCCCGGCGCCGGGCAGCCCAACCCTTCTGATCGGCGGGGGATGCTCTGCATTCCCCTGGCACCAGGCGCTGTGCTGGCCATCTTGTCCGATGGCGCCTACGAATGGCTTCGTTCGACGGGGGACTTCGAGGGCCTCCAACGGGTTCGCGAACTGACGAAGGACCAAGGGAAGTCGGCCAGCGAACTGGCCACAGCCATCGCCGGTGAGATCGCACGAAGTCAGGGTGGTCCGCCGCAGGGGGCGGCGTGTGCCGTGATCCGACGGGTTCCCGATTCACCAACCCCGACTCGATAATTGTGTTGCCGCTTGATCGGCTCAGCCGATGCACCTATATGGGATTCTCTTTTCTTGAGCGCTTTACAAGCCGATTCCTCTCAGGGCCAGCGATTGAGGACTACCGTAGCCGCTGGCCGGTTGCTTGCTTGACCGCAGCCACTGGCGCCGTCGCCCTCGGTTTCTCGGGTGGCTGCAACATGGTGGCTGGCGCGGGTCGGGACATCACAAACATGAGTTCCGCCGTCCAGAGCTGGGTGAGCCCCGAAGAGTCAGAGCGCATCCAACGCGCCGATGGTCAGGAGACTATCCAGCAGGATCATTCTTCCAGCGCGTCTAGCGCTGGCTCCAGTCGCCGCGCGACTTACGAACCGAATCTGTAGTGGCTCCGCGGCGAGCCGTGACCGTTCGCCGCGCCGGAGTTGGCAGCCGAGGTGATGAAAGTAGAGTGTGCCTACGGAATGGAGTCCACAGTCACGATTCAGATCGCTGCCGTTGGCGACGATGCCAACATGAACGTGTTTTGGTCGACCGTCGTCGAGCCTGTGCTCGCGCGATGCCCTTCCCAAGTATCCATCCACCTCCCTGATGTGCGTCCACTGTCGCTGGCTCAGATGGCTGCCGTGGTCGCGATCGCGACGCGCGTGCGTTCCAACGGAGGAACGGTTTCATACATCGGCGCGGAACCCGACTTCCACCAGGTTGTAGAGGTCTTCGCAAGGCGGCCGGAAGACTCCGGCAAGAAGGCAAAGGTCGGATTCGTTCGGCAGGTCGGATTGAGCACCATCCACACGGTCCAGACGGGGTTTTCGATTCTCGTGTTTGCCGTGTCTCTTGTCGTCGCCCTGATTGGGGCGATCCGCCACCCACAGACCATCCGCTGGCGAGACTTCTTCGGTGCCGCCGCCGCGAGCAGTACCGACGCGCTTCCGGTGACGGTCCTCCTCTGCTCCATCGTGGGTTTCATCATTGCGTTCCAGACGATGCCCAGCTTTGAGCAGTTCGGCATGCCAAGCATGGTCGGCGTCGTGATCGGCGTCTCCATGGTTCGCGAACTGGGGCCCCTCATCACTGCGATCATCCTCGCCGGACGATCCGGGAGTGCGTTCGCCGCGGAGCTGGGGACGATGACCGTCACCAACGAGATCGACGCTCTTCGGGCTCTGGACCTTGAGCCCGTCCGGTTCCTGGTCGTCCCGCGCCTCCTGGCGGTGGCCATCATGGCGCCGCTCCTCTCGATCCTGGCGACGCTGGCCGGACTGATGGGTGGATATCTGGTGCTCTGGGACAAGGACATCTCTTTCCTTTTCTTCTATGATCAACTCAAGCACTCTCTCCACCCACACGACTTCATGCAGGCCGTGTTCAAGATGTTCGTATTCTCACTATTGGTCGGTTCCGCCGGCTGCTTGGCGGGCCTCCAGACGGCCGATGGTCCAGGTGCCGTGGGACGGTCTGCGACCCGTGCAGTGGTCGCCGGCATCGTGCTGGTGATCCTCGCCGACGGACTCATGGGCGCGATCTTTTACTCGTTGGGATGGTGACATGACGCACGCCAACGACGAGTCTTCCGTGATCCTCTCCGCCGATCGGCTCTCGATTGGGTATGACGGCGAGGCTGTCATGCGCGATCTCTCCTTCGATGTTCGTCGGGGCGAGGTGCTGGTGATTTGCGGCGGCTCAGGGTGCGGCAAGACCACGCTGATGCGGACGATCGCCACGCTCTTGCCTCCCATCAGTGGGTCGCTCAAGGTTTCTGGCGTCGAGTTGGTTGGCGCCGACAAACGGGGGCTGACCACGATTCGGAACAGCATTGGCGTGATGTTCCAGAATGGCGCGCTGTTTGGAGGGCTGAGCGTCCTGGAAAACGTCATGCTCCCCATGGAGGCGCACAGACACTTGAGGAAGCCCGTGCGTCGTGAGATGGCGCGGTGTCTGCTCAGCGCGGTCTACCTGCAGGATGCCGCGAACAAGCTCCCAAACGAATTGTCGGGTGGCATGCAGAAGCGAGCCGCCATTGCGAGGGCGCTCGCCTTGGAGCCGCCAATCGTCGTCTTGGATGAGCCCAGTGCAGGTCTTGACCCCATCACCAGCGCCGAACTAGACCAGTTGATCAAGTACATCTGTCACTCCACGCGGAGGAGTTTCATCGTCGTGACGCACGAATTGCCCAGCATCTTCGAGATCGCCGATCGGATGGTGTTCTTGGACGCCACCACCAAGACGGTCACCGCTGTCGGGAAGCCCCAGGAATTGCTGCGGAGTGGCCCCGAGCGCGTGCGCCAGTTCCTCAGTCGGACGCCCAATGACCCAAAGAAGGAGGCGGCATGAATCCGCAACGAGACGCGTGGAAGGCCGGAATCATGGTGCTGGTATGCACGGCGGCCGGTGTCGGGTTCTTTTTCTATCTCGCTGGACCCGCCTACTTCCGAGCCACGTTGGAAGCGGAGACCTACATCAGCGGGAGCGTGACAGGCCTCTCCGTCGGCTCGGATGTGTCCTTGCGCGGCGTGCCTGTCGGACGCGTGACGGATCTCACCTTTCCTGGCGCCCAGTACGGTGGTCCCTCGGAAGTCTTCGAGAACAAGTTCGGGGACTATGTCATGGTCGTGTTTGAGATCGACGCCGAGTCCAATTCACAGACCACCGAAGATCTCCGCAGGGTCTACGAAGGCGCCGTCAGGGAGGGCCTGCGCGCGAGAACAAAGATGGCGAGCATTACAGGTGGGTCGGTCCTGGATCTGGGGAAACCCGGTGCCGAAGTACCAGCGGCATTTCAGCCCACCGCATGGACGCCGCAGCGTCTCTACATCCCGGCGGCACCAGGCATCTTGGATGAAATGCTGGCGGACATCCAGAGGGTGCTCGGCAATCTGGCCGCTTTCGACCTCAACGGCATTGGTATCAAGCTCAACGAGATTCTCGCGGATGCCGAAAGCCTGATCAATAACGACGGGAAGGAACTTCTGGAGTCACTGAAGCAGAACAGTGCGGCGCTCCAAGTGGTGCTCAAGGATCCAGAGATACAGCGCACCCTGAGGGAACTGGCGGACGCCGCTGGCGGCATCCACCACCTCGTGAAGGCCAATTCCCCGGCGGTGCGCGAACTCCTCCAGTCGCTGAACGAGACCATCACCAACCTGGAGGCGCTTTCCGCGCAGTTGCGGCAAGATCCCTCGGCCATCATCTTCACGGCGCCGCCTCCGAAACTGCCCCCGTCGGAACCGCGCAGCTCGCGGAGTCCCAACGGATAACCCGCGGGCCACTCGGCCGGCCCCACGCCCTGACGGAACCACCTCCATGACGACGCACTACATCCATCCGCGCGTTTCGCATCTCGCTTCAGTCGGACTGTTCGGGCTGGCCCTCTCGCTCGTTGCGGCCTGCGATATGTTCAAGACGCGGGACTCGACGCAGGTCCTCTGGGCCTTGCAGACGGGCGACATCCACGCCCAGCCGGTGGACAAGCCCGTGCGAGTCGTGCGCGTCCGAACGGTGGGCGCCCCCAGCCCGATCTCCGGTGCACCGCTGGTCTATCGCTACCCGCAGGGCGAGATTCGGACGGACCAATACAACTCATGGATCTCGCCCGTCCAGGTCCTGGCCACGTCGGCCCTTGAGTCGGCCCTGAGGAGCACCGGTCAATACGCCGGCGTCCTTTCCCCCACCGACGCCGGCGATGTCTTCGCGGACCTGCAGGTGAGTTTCGCCGATGTCAGTGCACACTATGAACTGGGTACCGACAAGGCCTTCGCTCGCGTGTCCGCCGTGGTCACCTGGATGGGTGGGGAGGAACAGGATGCAGTAATGCGGCAGGTCGTGGTCACCAAGGATGTGCCGATCAGGACTGATTCCGCGCAGGGTGTGGTCGAGTCCATCAACATGGCGTGGACGCAGGTCGTCCAAGAGGTCATCGACCGAGCTCCAGCCAAGTAGCCTCTCGGCATGTCTTGCCCCGAAGTGCTCTTTGCCGACTCGCTCGATTTTGCCGGGAGATATCCCCCAGCGCGGATGTCACCGGAAGCGACCGTCGAGGCGCACGCTCGGCTCTTGGTCCGCGCCCCGTGGTTTGCCGGGAGATTGGTGTGGCCGGCCGAGGACCTGGATCGATTGTCAGACCTGGCCGAGGGCCATGCGCCGGTCGCCCGGTCGCCGCGGACCGAGGGGGCGTGGGCCGTGAGCGCCGTGACGCGTCCCGCCTCCAGCGAGGACTTTCGATATGACCTGGAGGCCATCGAGGAGTTCAACGACCGGCACGCGACGGAGGGGGCGGCAGCGCTCTGCATCGATTCTCTGGAAGCGCGCGTCGATGGCATCCGCGACATCGAGTTGGCGATCGAAGCAGTTCCGGACCGCGTGTTTCCATACCTGGAAGTCAGTTGGGAGAAGGATCCCCGCGGCTTCCTCGCCGCGATGGCAGGCGTGGGCGTTGGGGCGAAGCTGCGCACCGGCGGTCTGGATGCCGCGGCGCACCCACCGGCAGGGGCCATCTCGGGATTCCTGATGGCCTGCGCTCGCGGGCAAGTGCCGTTCAAGGCCACCGCCGGCTTGCATCGCGCCATCCGGCATGCTGCACCGGAAGTGGGTTGCGATCAGCACGGCTTCCTGAACCTCTTTGCCGCCGCCGCACTGGTGCACGCCAGGTGCGTGGAAGAGTCGGAAGTGACCTCGATGCTGCTCGAGACGGAGCCTTCGGCCTTCAGCGTCGATGCGAGCGGCGTGCGCTGGTCCGGTCGCCACGCACCCGTGGAGGCAGTGGCCTCCATGCGCCAGGATCTCCTTCACAGCTGGGGGAGTTGCTCGTGGGAGGAACCGCTGCAGGACTTGGTGGCGCTGGGCATCTTGGATCGTGGGGTCCTCGCGTGAGCGGCGCAGCTTCCGAGTCGTGGATCCCCTCAACTCGCGCTGACAGTGGGCGCGGGTTCGGCCTGGACCACCTTCCCATCGGTTCATTCGCCGCCGAGGGCCGAGGCCGTCGGCTGGGGATCCGCATTGGCGACGAGGTCTTGGATCTCTCTCGGGCGGAGGAAGCGGGGCTCTTCTCCTCGCTGGGCGAGCACGAGCGGATGACGCTGCGTGAGCCTGTGCTCAATGCGCTCCTCGCGCTTGGCTCTCACGCTTGGAGTCGCGTCTGGGATCGCACGCGCGAACTCCTTTCGGCGCCCTGCGGAACCCTGCGCGAGCACCCGGACCGCGGCAGCATCATGCTCCCCGTCTGGGGCGTGTCGATGCGCGTGCCGGCGCACATCGGTGACTACACCGACTTCTACGCATCGCTCCACCATGCGACCAATGTGGGGAGCATGTTTCGCCCCGACAACCCGCTCCTCCCCAACTGGAAGCATGTCCCGATCGGCTACCACGGGCGCGGCAGCTCGATCGTGCCGACGGGGACCCCCGTGCGCCGCCCCTCCGGTCAGCGCAAGCCGCCGGATGCGACAGAGCCACTGTTTGGGCCAAGCCAGTCGATGGACCACGAACTGGAGCTGGGATTCCTGGTCGGACCCGGCAACGCACAGGGGCAGCCGCTCACGATGGACGAGGCGTCGCAGCGGATCTTTGGTGTGATGCTGGTCAACGACTGGAGCGCTCGCGACATCCAGGCCTGGGAGTACCAGCCGCTGGGACCGTTCCTGGCCAAGAACTTTGCCACGTCCGTGGCGGGTTGGGTCACGCCCATCTCTGCCTTGAACGCCGCGAAGCGACCGGGACCGCCACGATCCGCGGGTGATCCAGCCCCGATGCCGTACCTGTCGTCCCCAAGCGACTGGGGTCTGGACATCGATGTGCAAGTCTGGATCCAGAGCGCGTTGATGCGCGAGAAGGGGATGGCGGCGGTCCAGCTCTCCAGCGGCAACTACGGCGACATGTTCTGGACGCCATCGCAGATGCTGGCCCACCACGCCAGCGGAGGCTGCAACATGCAGCCCGGCGACCTGTTCGCGTCCGGCACGATTTCTGGCCCCACCAAGGGATCACGCGGATGCATGCTGGAACTCACCTGGCGCGGCGCGGAACCGATGGCCCTCCCCGATGGGACGGAGAGGAAGTTTCTGCTTGACGGCGACGAAGTGACGCTAAGAGGGAGCGCACCAGGTTGCGCCGGCGGCCGTCTGTCGCTTGGCGAGTGCACTGGTCGGATCGAGCCGGCGTGCGCCGCGAACGGCTAGTCGAGAAGCTTGTCGATCGCCTTCCAGTCGATCTCGATCTTCTTCCCGGGCTTCACGCCGAGGCGTTCATTGGTTCCCGCAGGTGTCTCGATCGCGTACTTGGCTGGCAAGTTGCTGGAGTACCTCTTGAGCCGTGCGTGGTAGACGGGCACCGGTTCATTCTCGCCGCGGGGGGCGTCCATCTTCATCGTGTGGATGGCGGTCACCTTCCCGGACGGGGCGACGAAGGCAATGTCCATGTCGATGACGCAATCCGCCATCCAGTAACTCTGGATCCGTGCACCATCATCGATGAAGAGCATGCCCGTACCGGTGGGAATCTCGGCGCGTCCCGAGAGTCCCTGCTTGATGGCGGGGAGGTCGTCGGCCACCTCGAACTTGAATGGCTCGCCAAAGAAGTCGAACTGGATGACTTCCAGCTTGTCCTTGGTCTCTGCCGAGACCACCTCGAATCCCGGCCCCTTGTCCTGCGTGGCTTGGTAGGCAAAGCCGGCTCCGGCCGCGATGAGGACGACGGCGCCGAAGAGCTTGATCGTGTTGGTCACCATGTGTTGGCCTTCCCGCCGCGGGTCGAGCCTGATCCGGACGGCGATGCCGCCGCGCGGCGACCGCGCTTGCTGACGGAACCGTTGCCGCGAGCGGTCACCTTGCCGTTGGAGACATGGGCGCTGGCGGATGCCGTCAACGCGCCGTCTTGCCACGATTGCGGGTACGCCCGATCGTCCATCGTGACGGCCTCCTTCGTCGGGAAGAGCGGGCGGAAGGTGTCGCACATGATCGCCAGCTCGTCGGTCTGCGTGGCGCCAATGGACTTCTCCACCGTGCCCGGGTGGGGGCCATGCGGGATGCCCTGCGGGTGGAGCGTGAGGCTTCCCGATTCGATGCCACGGCGTGCCTTGTAGTTGCCCTCGACGTAGTAGAGCACTTCGTCGGAATCCAGGTTGGAGTGGTTGTATGGAACGACAATGGCCTCCGGGTGGAAGTCCAGCGGCCTGGGGCAAAACGCGCAGATCACGAAGTTGTGCGCATCGAACACCTGGTGGGTGGGGGGAGGCATGTGGTGCTTGCCCACGATCGGGCTGAAGTCGGCCACATTGAAGATGTAGGGGTAGTAGCAGCCATCCCAGCCCACCGCATCCAGCGGGTGGTAGTCGTAGATGTACGAGTGCACATGGCCGCGGCTCTTGATGCGGACCTCAAACTCGCCGCGCTCATCAAAGGCCATCGGGAGCGTGGGCAGCCGGAAATCCCGTTCGCAGAAGGGCGCATGCTCCAGGAGCTGCGCCGACTGCTTGGAGAGGTATCGAGGCGGCGGGAGGATGTGGCTCCCGTTGACGCTCTCAATGAGGAAGAAACGATTGGCCGGTGCTCCCTTGCGTGGCGTGTTGAACTCCATCCGGTAGATCGTCCCCTTGGGGATCAACACCAGGTCCTTGGGCCTGAAGTCCAGCTTCCCGAACATCGTCCAGAAGGTGCCGGTGCCGTGGTGGATGTAGAAGCACTCGTCGGCGACGGCGTTCTTGAAGTGGTACTCCATCGCCCGCTTGGGGAGGCAGATGGACATGAGGCAGTCGTCATTGCCAAAGAGCGGGATCCGGCCCTCGACCGCGTCCCCCTTGGGCTGGAGGGCGCCAGTCTTGAGGTGCCGCATCCGCATCGTGCTTCGCTCCACGTAGGTGGGATCGCACGCGTAAAGCGGCTTCCAGCCGTGGACCTGCGTGGGTGCATTGATGTGGTACAGGGTGGAGGTTGGTCCCACGAACCCTTGGGTGCCGAACACTTCCTCCGAATACAGCTTCCCGTTCGGGGCCCGGAACTGGGTGTGGCGCTTGGGTGGCAGCGTGCCGAGGTGGGTGTAATAGGCCATAATCGACTCTCCAGAAGAGTCTATCCGCATGGCGACTGAACCCTCCCCACCCATCGCACCCGACGTGCTCCTCCGCACGGAGCGATGGATCGCACTTGCCAAGCCAGCGGGCTGGCACTCGGTGCAGCAAGCGGGCTCGAGCGAGAGGACGGTGGAAGCATGGCTGCGAGAGCACGAGGCCTGGTCGCATGCGCTTCCGGAAGCGGGCCTCATCCATCGGCTGGACCAGGGAACCAGCGGATGCCTCGTGGCGGCGTGCGACGAGGAGTCCCGAGCCCACCTCCGGGATGCCTTCGCTGGTCGACCGACGGCGTTGCTCGTGGTCAAGAAGCACTACCTGGCGCGGCTGTCGAGGGCCGTCGATGCCAGCGGCGAGTTCGCCGGGCACTTTGCCGGCCGGCACAAGCGATCGATGAAGGTCACGGTGTCCGCGCAGGGCGAGTCGTCCACGCGCGGCGTGTGCCGCTGGAGGGCGATCGACGCCTCACGCACGCTGGTGGAAGTGGAGTTGATCGGTCCAGGACGACGGCACCAGATCCGCGCCGGCTTCGCGTCGTTCGGTGCTCCGTTGGTTGGCGATGAACTCTATGGCGGTCCCGCCGCGGCGTGCGGCCATCACCTGCTGCACGCCTGGCTGGTGAACATCGGGGGCATCGTGGTTCAAGCGCCACGGCCGTGCTGGGCAGAGGAAGATGTCCGCGCGATCGACTCAGGCGCTCAGTGAACCGTCACCAGCACCGGGATGACGGCGCGCTCGGCGGCGGGCGCGTCCTTCTCCCACGGGCGGCGCAACTCAAAGGTGAGCGCTGCACGCCCCGCGCGCTCGGGCCACACCTGGAAATCCCAGAGCGTCGGGCCCCCGGCGACGCCGGGTGAAACGGCGCGAGTCCGCTTGGGATTGACGGTGACCGGCAGCTCACCAGCGGACATGTCCCGGACGTACACCCACTCGTAGCCGGTGCCGGCACTGGACTGGAGGGTCAGGCTCGCTGGCTGGCCCACGCGCAGTTCCAGGAGCGGCTGCGTTGGGAGCGTGGCATCGATGACCGTGGGGTTGGCACGATCCGGCGCCTGGCAACCGGCAAGCAGGGTGGACGCGGCGGCTACGACGATCGGCCCAAGGATGGCGAGAGGAGTGGCGATGGTTCGCATGCTGGTTGTTGGCCGCGCGTTCACAGGTTTCCGCGCCGATCCTGCTCGATCTCCAACGCCTCGAAGAGGGCCTTGAAATTCCCCTTGCCGAAGGACTGGCTTCCGCGTCGGCAGATGATCTCGAAAAAGAGCGTCGGGCGGTCCTGGAGCGGCTTGGTGAAGAGTTGGAGCAGGTATCCCTCGTCGTCGGAGTCCACCAGGATGCCAAGGTCCTTGATCCGCCGGTGGTCCTCCTTGACGGGCTCGTGGCCGTGCTTGCGGAGCATCGCATCGACGCGCCCCCAGACGGCCTCGTAGTAGGAGTCCGGGAGCGCGAGGAAGTCCACGCCGCGCCGGCGAAGCTCCGCGACGCTGGAGAGCTCATCGTCAGTGCGCAGCGCGAGGTGCTGGACGCCTGGCGTCATGTCGTGCCACTCCAGGTACTCCAGGATCTGGGACTTCTTCTTCCCTTTGGCGGGCTCATTGATCGGCATCTTGATGAGGTGGTTGCCGGAGGCCATCACCTTGCTCATGAGCGCGGAGTACTCGGTGGAGATGTCCTTGTCGTCAAAATGCCTGAACATCGTGAAGCCCATGACACTCTCGTACCACTTCACCCAGAAGTTCATCTTGCCTTCCTCGACATTGCCGACGCAATGGTCGACGAACTTGAGGCCACACGGATGCTGGCGGTTGAAGTCATTCAGGGCAAACTGGCCCATGGGAGCGAAGCCAGGCGCAAACATCCCGCCTTGCTTCACCTTGGGGAGTGCGTAGGCGCCCGTGCGGCTCACAAACGAGTGCACTGCGCGACCGTACGAATGGATGCCGGCCATCGTCACGCTGCCGTTGGCGTCAGAGATCGTCCGCGGCTCGTAGGCGCTGGTGCCGCCGTTCCTGAGGGCCGCCTCGTGGGCGCGTTCCGCATCCAGCACGGTCAGGGCGATGTCCTTGACGCCGTCACCGAAGCGTCGGATCTCCTCCGCGGCGGGGTGATTCTGGGTGAGCGGCGTCTCCAGGAGGAGGCGGATGTTCCCCTGCGTCAGCAGGTACTGCGCGCTGGTCCGGTTCCCCGTCGTGAGGTCATTGAACTGCTCCACCTGGAATCCAAACGCCGAGGCGTAGAAGTACGCGGCCTGCTTCGCGTTTCCGACAAAAAAGCGGAGATGATCCACATCGACCAGCATCAGTGGGTCCGTGGTGCCCATCCCCGCTGGCGCCGTGGTCGTAGAGGTGCTGCTCATGGGGCAATGATAGCGCTTGCGCCTGAGAATTCGCTGAGCTCAGTAGGTCAAGACGCTCTCGACCCGAGTGGGAGCCAGCGTCGCGCGACCACCCAGCTGCGCCAGCTCGATGAGCACGGAGACTCCCATCACGGCGCCCCCGGAACGCCCGCAGAGGTCCAGGACGGCGCGCATGGTCCCGCCAGTCGCCAACACGTCGTCGGCGATGAGCACCCTGGCACCCGGTCGTATCGCGTCTTCGTGCACGTGCAGTTCGTCGGCGCCGTACTCCAGTTCGTACTGCACGGCGTGCGTGGCTCGTGGGAGCTTGCCCTTCTTCCGGACCGGGACGAATCCGGCGTTCAGCTCGCGCGCCAGGGCGGTTGCAAAGATGAACCCGCGGCTCTCCGGGCCAACCACGAAGTCGATCGACCCATCCCGGAAGGGGCTGGCCATCTCGTTGATGGCCTGGGCCAGGGCCCGGCGATCTGCAAGGAGCGGCGTGATGTCTCGGTAGAGGATGCCCGGCGAGGGGTAGTCCGCGACATCTCGGATGAAGGACTTGAGTGACACCGTCATCCCATGAGCCTACGGGACGGCGTGTGCGCCTCCTATGATGGAGCGATGGCCGAGAGAGAAACGAGCAAGCGAGCGCTCGAGGTCGTGGAACCCGTCGGGAAGCGGGTACTGATCCGCAAGGACCTGGACCGCAAGGTCACGAAGGTGGGGATCCACCTGCCCGACAACATCGAGATCCCCACGATCACCGGCCGCATCGTCGCGGTGAGCGCTGTCATCGAGAAGGACGAGGCCTACCCCATCAAGCGGTATGACCGCGTGCTGTTCAACCCACGCGGTGCCGTGCCCGTGGACTTTGAGGGGGACAACCGACTCTTCGTCGTCAGCATCGACGATGTCGTGGCCATCTTCCGGCGCCCGGGGGACGAGGACGACGCGAGTGACTGAGCCGTTGCCGCCGCGAGCGGTGGCGATGGCTCGGGGCCCGCTCCGCGGCTCCGTGCGTGTCCCGGGGTCCAAGAGCGAGTCGCAGCGCGCGATGGTCCTGGCGGCGACCGCCGCGAGTCCCTCCGTGCTCGTCGGCGTGCTGGATGGCCACGACACCCGGCATCTGGCGACTGGCCTGGCAGCGTGCGGGGCACGAGTGGACTGGCAGGGTGACCACGTGTGCATCGCACCTGCTCCAAACCTTGAGGAGCCGTGCGACGGCGATCCCGCCGACCCCGTGGCGGTTGAAGCGGGAGACGGAGGCACGCCGGCGCGATTCATGATGGCCGTGGCGGCGGCCCTAGGCGCGCCGATCACCTTGGATGGATCGGCCCGATTGCGGGAACGACCGATGGCCGATGGCATTCGCCTCCTCCGGGCACTGGGTGCCCGTGTGGATGAACTGGCGCTTCCCGGCCACCTTCCCATTCGCGTGAGCGGCCGCATCAGTGGCGGGTCGATCTCGGTCGGTCGCCTGGCCAGCAGCCAATTCGTTAGCGCCCTCATGCTGGTGGCACCGGCGCTGCGGGACGACCTCTGCCTTACCTTTGACGAGCCGTTGCCCAGCGAGCCCTATGTGCGCATGACCCTGGACACGCTCGGCACGCGCGGGGCGCGGCTTCAGTGCGCGGGCGACCGGCCCAGTCCGCTCCGGTCCGCAGCGATCTCGTGCGGCCGTCTTCCAGGTGGCCGGTTCAGCATCGAGCCCGACGCCAGTTCTGCGGCGTATTGGTGGGTCGCTGCGGCCATCGTCCCGGGGAGCGCCCTCCTGGTGCCCGGGATCTCGGCGAGCTCAAGCCAGCCGGACCTGGCGGTGTTCCGGACACTGTGCCGGATGGGCGCGACGCCGATCGAGTCTGCCGAGGGTCTGGGTATCCGCGCGGCCGGCGGCTTGCGCGGGTGCGACGTGAATGCAGCCGCCTTCCCCGACGGTGCGCTGGCGATTGCCGTTGCGATGGCGTGTGCCTCCGGGGAATCGCGCCTCACGGGCCTGCACACACTTCGTGGCAAGGAAAGCGATCGCATCGAGGCGATGGCGACTGTGTTGCGGCAGCTGGACGTTGGCGTCGCCACCGGAGCCGACTGGATGTCGATCCAGGGCCTGGGCCGGGCAACCCAATGGGATCTCGGTGCTCCCGCAGCGACGGTGGTCGATCCGGTGCGAGACCACCGGATTGCGATGGCGTCGGCGATTCTCGGCGTCGGTCAGGTGTCTCGATCGCCGACCCCGGATGCGTGGCCAAGAGCTATCCCGGTTTCTGGGATGATCTCCGCCTCGTGAGCGAGGAAGCCACTTGACAGGGCCCTTCTGGCACTTCGTGAGGATGCTTTTGCGCCGCCGCGTGGCCGTCCTGTTGGCCATTGTGTGCGCCACGGTGAGTGCTGGGTCGATGGGTTCAGGACTGATGGCGCTGGGACCGTTGATGGAAATCGTGCTGGGAGACGCACGGGGACTGTCGGAGGTTGCCCAGAGTTTCGGGAAGCAGCATCCCATGCTCGCGCTGCCGAAGGCGCTGGTGTCC
This sequence comes from Planctomycetota bacterium, assembly GCA_027618565.1. Classification (GTDB taxonomy): domain Bacteria; phylum Planctomycetota; class Phycisphaerae; order Phycisphaerales; family SM1A02; genus SXOD01. The sequence goes on from JAQCEQ010000029.1 coordinate 15,747, forward strand.
GCACTTCCATCCGATCCCCGCGGCAGCCTGGCGTTCCTGCTGGTGGGATTGGCGTTGCTGACGCTGGTCGGAGCGGCTGCCAACTTTGCACACCAGTACCTTTCCGTCACGCTCTGCTCTGGGGTGGTGGCGCGCGTGCGGCTGGAGGCCTTCACCCACGCCGTCCGGCAGCCGCTGACCTCGGTGGTCTCCAAGGGGCCGGCTGAATACACCAGCCGGATCCTGCGCGATGCGGGCGAGCTCCAGTCGGGGCTTTCCACGCTCCTTGGGAAGATGCTCGCGCAGATGCTCAAGGGCGTGGCGGCCTTCGCGGCGGCCGTCTGGTTCGACTGGCGGCTCACCGTCTTTGCGCTTCTCGTCGGGCCGGTGGTCGCCCTGATTCTGCGCAAGACCGGCAAGAGGATTCGCCGGGGGATCCGGGGTTCGCTGGAAGCGCAGCAGGGGCTCCTGCGCGTCGCCGGCGAGTCGCTGCAAGGGCTGCGAAGCGTCAAGGCGATGCGTGCGGAGCGGGAGATGATTCGGCGATTCGCCACGCTCAACCGCGAGGCCTTCCGGCAGGAGATGAGGGCCCGGCTGGCGCGCGCCCTGACCAGCCCGCTGATCGAGCTGGTGGCGATCGTGGTCGCGTCGGGGCTGGCGTACATCGCCGGCGTCCAGATCCTGGAGGGGCACGCCAAGTTTGACGACTTCCTGTTGGCGATGGGGTCGCTCGCCGCGATGGGGAGCAGCTTCCGGCCCGTGGCTACCTTCGCGAACGAATTGTCCGCTGCGTCGGCACCATCGACCCGCCTGCTGGAGCTGCTCCGGGCACCGCCTGAGCGTGCACACGACGGATCGCTGCCGCCGCCGCCGCCACTCTCTCGCGAGATCTCCATCGAACGTGCGACGGTCCGCTACCCGGGTGCCGAGTCGGACGCCGTGAGCGAGTTGACCCTCACGATTCGTGCCGGCGAGCATCTCGCGATCGTTGGACCGAATGGCTGCGGGAAGTCGACCCTCCTCGCCGCCCTGGCTCGGCTCGTGCCGTTGACCTCGGGCCGGCTACTGGTGGCGGGCGTGGACCTGGCCAAGTGTTCGATTGGGGGATGGCGTCGTCAGATTGCGCTGGTTGCGCAAGAGCCATTCCTGATTGCCGGCACGGTCGAGGAGAACATCAAGCTGAGCCAGCCCACGGCCACTCGCGAGCAGGTGGTCACGGCAGCCAGGAAGGCGCACGCGATCGAATTCATCCTCCGCTTGCCCGGTGGGCTGGACTCGCAAGTGGCGGAACTCGGTTCGTCGCTCAGCGGAGGCCAGCGGCAGAGGATTGCGATCGCCAGGGCTGCCCTGACCAACCCCGCGCTCCTGCTCCTGGACGAGGCCACCAGCCAGGTGGACGCGGAGAGTGAGGCGGCCATCAGCGAGGCCATTCGCGAACTGGGAGCGGGCCGGACCATCGTCACCGTCGCGCACCGGTTTGCGACGGTCGTGTCTGCGGACCGGATTGCTGTGATGGACCGAGGCGCGCTGGTGGACTGCGGCACGCACGCGGAGCTGATGGAGCGATGTGACCTCTACGCGCGGCTGGCGCGCGCGCAGTTCATGGCTGCTGATTGATCGGGGTGGACGGAACCCTCTCAGGATTGGTGCCCGTCGCGGCGGCGCCCCCCGTGGGCTTCGGCACAGGCGGAGCCTTGTCGCGGCCCTCCTCGGCCGGGCGCACGAGCGTGGGCTCACCATCCTCAGGCTCACCCATCGTGGGCGCCGTGCTGGGTGCGGATCCGGCGGGCGAGGTACCGTCAGCCGTCACTTCGGAGACGGAGGTGACAGCCGTCACTTCAGCAGGGAGGCGTTCCGGGTCACTGGTGGTGGATCCAGACCGGTAGGCCAGGTACATGCTGTAGGCCAGGCATGCCGTGCAGAGGGCCGTCGTGATGATCATCCACGTCTGCAGCGAGTGCTCCATCTGGTCGGCCCGGCGAGTCCGCCGGCGCGTGGCTTCCAGCAACGCCTCGATCGCGCGCGTGTGCCGTTCGCTCGTCCCGGCGTAGGCACCCAAGGCGATGCTGGCATCGCGGAGGCTCTCGGCGACGGTCGTGTTCGTCACCTGGTTGAGGTCGAGTTGCTGCTGGATCAAGTGCAGCAGCTGCGACTGTCGATCGGCGCCACGCTCAAACTCAGACAGTGCATTGGCCAAGAGGGCATCTCGGTCGCGCGCCTGAGCGGTGAGGTGCAGGATGGCTTCGGTGGCCTTGGACTGGTGGCGGACCAGTTCCGGAATGCCCTGGAGGGCAGGAACCAGGTTCTCCGCTGCCGACGCCAGCCGTGACTGCGTGGCCAGCACCGAAATGGCTTCGCCAGGTGTCAGAATCGCGCCGCCGGTGGCCGGAGATCCAGCCTGCAAGAGGTCAACCGATGGTTGGACCCCGGCGTTGCCCCCCTCCGGACCGACCGCCTCGTGCGAGGGGAAGTCCGCCGACGGTGTCCGGCGAGCCACGCCCGGAGCGCGCAGGCCAGCTCCTGAATCCGACTCGCCGAGCAGCCAACGCCACAATGCCTTCACGCCCTTTACTCTATCAGGGTGCATTCTCGGAACACCGTGCTCGCCAGCATCGCATCGATCGTGCTCGCCGTTTCGTGCGAGCATGGCGGGGAGCGGCAGTCCGGCCCGGCGCAGGATGACACTTCCACTCCGCACGGAGTCGAGCGCGTGGCGTCGTTGAGCCCTGCGCTGACCGACATGGCCATCGCCCTGGGGCCACCCATCCACCTGGTGGGGTGCACGCCCTGGTGCTCCGTCGCGGGTGATGTCCCCGTGGTTGGTTCGCTCCTGGACCTCGACGCGGAGACACTGGTCCGACTCGATCCGGACATCATCCTCGTGCAGCCGCCAGCTCAGGGTGCGCCGCCGGAGCTGCATTCGTTGGCCGCATCACACGGGTGGCGCGTGGTGTCGACACGGATCGACTCCCTTGACGACCTCGGGAGCGCCATGGGCCAGGTTGCTCATGCCATTGAGCCGTCAGGGATCGGTCCGTGCACGGATCGGGCGCGCGCGTGGCGGGACGAGCTCGTGGCGGCCTGCGAGCCGATTCCGGGCGCCGGCACCGTCGGCGTCGTGGTCGTCGTCACCTCGCTCTCCGACGCTGGCGCGCTGGCCATGGGCCCGGGAAGCTTCGTGGCGGATGCGCTGGAGAAAATGGGGCTTGATTGCCGCACGGGCCAGTCCATGCCCTATCAACAGCTCTCACGTGAAGACCTCGTCCGACTGGACGCCGACCTGTTGGTCGTGATCGAGCCGGCACCTGGCCCGGGGCAGTCCTCGAACGACACCATCGTTCCCGGCGCCACGGCGGTCTTCGTGATCGATCCCGCCTTGCTCGTGCCGGGGGCTCGATTTCCTGCGGCACTGCATCGGCTGCGCTGCGTCCTTGAGGAACTGGCGGCTGCCAGGAACGAGACCCCGTGATGCCGATCTCCCGAATTCGAGGCCGCAGTGGGGGGGGCAGGCGCTTCGCGGCACTCCTGTCCATGGTGGCCTTCGTGATCGTCGCGCGGTTGTGCGTGGCGCGTTCCCTGGATGGGGGACTGCTGCTGGGATTCGGCGATGCCCAGATCAGCGCGCTTCGGTGGGGGGCCGTCCTCTCGGCATCGCTGGCTGGCGCGGCCCTGGGGATGGCAGGACTCTTCCTCCAGGCACTCCTGCGCAACCCGCTGGCGGCGCCGGGAATCCTTGGGGTCACCAGTGGTGCATCGCTCGGCGTCACGCTGGTGTCCATTGGCGCGATGGCCGGAGGTGGGTGGACCGCCGTGGCGTCAGAGGCCGGCGTTCCCCTGGAGGTGGTCGGGGCGGTCATTGGAGCACTGCTCACGATGGCGATCGTCTGGGGGATGGCCATGCGCCGAGGGGGGATTGACCCGATCGCCGTCATTCTCGGAGGCGTCGTGCTGGGGGCACTGCTGGGTTCGCTGGCCATGGGGCTCCAGTGGGCGATGCCGCCGCACTCGCGGGCAAGCGTCTCGCTCTGGATGATGGGTCGAGTGCCGGAAGTCCTCTCGATGCCGGTCGTGGTCGCCTCCGCACTGGCCGTCGTAACCACCGGCCTCTACGGGTGGGCCAACGCCACCGCCGTCGATGCGCTGGCCACGGGTGAAGCCGAGGCGAGATCGCTGGGAGTGCCCGTGGCATCGCTCCGCCGCGGGCTCCTTGTTGGCGCGGGCGTGCTCAGTGGGTGTGCGGTGGCACTCTGTGGTCCGGTCGCCTTCGTGGGGTTTGTGGCGCCACACCTCGCGCGCGCGATTCTGGGGCCCCGGATGAACGCTCTGGTGGTGGGCGCGCCGTTGTGCGGAGTCATCGTCATGGTTGGGGCGGATGTCGCGCGCGTGCTCATCCCCACCTCGCAGGGTCGAGTGCCCATCGGCGTCGTGACCGCACTGGTCGGAGGCGTGTGGTTCTTGAAGATGCTCGGCCGTGGGAGGCGCGCATGGGCGTGAACATGCGACTGGAATCGCTCGCTGCGGGCTATGGCGGCAGACCCGTCGTGGGTCCACTGACCATTGACATCCGACCGGGCGAGTTCATCGCTGTCATTGGTTCCAACGGGAGCGGCAAGAGCTCGCTGCTTCGCACGTTGGCGGGGGTCCAGCGGGCGTGTGGCGGTCGCGTGCTGGTGGATGGGTGCGATCTCCACCAGGCCACAGAGCCGGCCCGCGCACAGGCGCTGGCGTATGTGGACCAACACCCCTCGCTCGCGATCCATCTCTCGGCCAGAGAGGTCATGGAATTGGGCGCCTGGCGTGGCGGGCACGGCGTCCCCGGTGGCATCTCGCGTGTCGAGGCTGTCATCGACACGCTGCGATTGCAGGACCTGGCTGAGGCGCCGTGGCCGGAACTGAGCGAAGGACAGCAGCAGCGAGTGGCAATCGGACGCGCGTTGGTCCAGGAGGTCTCCGGCGTGCTGGTGCTGGACGAGCCATTCGCTTCGCTTGACACCATGATGTGCGTCGTGGTCGCGGCGGCACTCATGGAGCGAGTCCGCGGTGGGAGCATCGTGGTCGCCAGCATTCATGATGCTTGCTTGGCGGAGGCCTTGGCCACGAGGGTCTTGCGGGCGGATCGCGCCGGCCCAGGACCCTCGCTCGTGCAGGATCTGAGTCCGGAGCGGGCTTTCGATCCCACCGAGTTCGCCCGGCACGCCGGCGTTCCGTTTTGGGAGGGTGTCGCGGGAGGCCAGCCCAGGTGCGGTCCGGATTGGCGGCGTGCCATTGAGGAGCAGGTGGGCTCCCTGTCGCGATCCCGGCTGCAGGATGCGGGCGTGAGCTAGGCTCCGTACACCGTGATCGGCTCAGTCCCATCGATTCTTGGTACCGCTGCTGATCCGTCAGGGGAGTTGATCGCCATCGTCGGCAGGGTCTTCAATTGGATCTTTGGGAACATCCCGATGCTCCTGGTGATTCTGGGAGTCCTTGCGCCACTCTTGGGCAGGATCGCGAAGTCGTTTGTGGCGACCCGCGCTGCCATGAGGGCCTCGGTGGCAAACGAGTGGTTGGCGACGGTGTCTACTCCGCCAGTGCGAGCGCGGGGAACGGCGGCGGCTGGGGGCCTGTCCGCACCACCGGACATTCAGGGCATCCGCGAGCGCGCTCGGCAACGCAGCCGGCCGGCGGCACGGTCGGCAGCGCAGGGGGCGCCCACCGCTTCAACGGAGCGGGTGACTGAGCCCGTGTACGGCGATTCAGGCGGAAGCGCGCGCGCCGTCGAAAGGACGCGTGCTGGAAAGGTGCTCCGCCGCGCCATCGTTCTCGGAGACCTGATGTCTCGACCGGTGAGTCTTCGAACTTAGTGAGGAGTCCCTCAACTTCGCCGAAGGCGCTTGGGGTGCCGGTTGCGTGATCTTGCGTGATCGTGGCTCATTTTGTAGCCTTCTCGCATGATCGACATCCGAAAGTTGAAGGAACTGGTCAAGCTCATGGTGGAGAATGACCTCTGCGAGATGGATCTCCGGGATGCCGACGAGACGGTGAGCCTCAAGCGACCCGGGCAGGCTCCTCCGCTGGTCATGCACGCTCCGGCTGGGGGAGCGCCGACCATCGTCCAGTTGCCCTCTGCTGGGTACGCGCCCGCGACTGCTGCAACTGCCCCGACCGCCAATCTCCCCGCCATCGAGAGCCCGATGGTTGGAACGATGTACAGCGCTCCAGGGCCGGGCAAGCCAAACTTTGTGTCGGCTGGCTCCAGGGTGTCGCTCGACACGACGGTGTGCCTCATTGAAGCCATGAAGATTTTCAACGAGATCAAGGCGGAGAAGGTCGGCACCATCGTCGAGGTCTTGGTCGAGAACGGCAAGGCCGTGGAGTTCGGCCAGCGGCTCTTCACGATCCAGCCAGATTGATTGCCGGAAGAGGTCCGCTTCCGAGCCTTCACCCTCGCCTCTGGCTTCACCCTCACCCCCGTCCCTGCTTTCGACCTCGCCACTGCCTTTGCCCTCGAGACTCTGTGTCCACTCTGGACCCACGCACGCCCCATGTTCAAGCGCCTCCTCATCGCCAACCGCGGCGAAATCGCCCTCCGCATCATCCGTGCCTGCCGCGAGCTGGACATCGCACCCGTGTGCGTCTACTCGCAGGCTGACGCCGGAGCGCCGTGGCTGGAGCAGGCGGACCAGTCCGTCTGCATTGGTCCTGGACCGAGCAAGGACTCGTACCTGCGAATCGACCGGATCATTGCTGCCGCCGAGATTGGGCGGGCGGAGGCGATTCACCCTGGGTATGGATTCCTCTCGGAGAATTCGCACTTTGCCGAGGTCTGCCGCGACAGCGGATTTGAGTTCATCGGGCCAAGCCCGGAGGCCATGCATCTCCTGGGCGACAAGGTCAACTGCAAGCGGCTCGCGAAGCAGGCCGGTACACCCGTCTTTCCTGGGACGGATGGCGGCATTGAAGACATCGAAGAAGCAGTCGGGGTGGCGGGCGAGATTGGCTATCCCGTCATCGTGAAGGCCTCCGGCGGCGGCGGCGGGCGCGGCATGCGCATCGCCCGCGACGAGACCAGCCTGCGCGAGGGGATCGAGGCGGCGCGCCAGGAAGCCGCGGCGGCGTTTGGCAACCCGATGGTCTATGTCGAGAAGTACCTGGAACACGCACGCCACTTTGAGGTGCAGGTCATCGGCGACAAGCATGGGAATGTCGTTCACCTCTTTGAGCGCGACTGCTCAAGCCAGCGCAGGCACCAGAAACTGATCGAGGAAGCCCCTGCGCCCGGAGTCGATCACGCCAAGCGTCTCAAGGTGTGCGAAGCCAGCGCCAACCTCATTCGGCAGGCCAAGTACGCGGGCGCCGCGACCTGTGAATTCCTGATGGACCGTGACCAGAACTTCTACATGCTGGAAGTGAACACGCGCGTTCAGGTGGAGCACCCGATCACCGAGGCAATCACCGGCATCGACATCGTGAAGACAGGGATTCAGGTGGCAGCGGGCGAGCCGCTCCCGATGAAGCAATCCGACATCTCAATCAAGGGTCATGCGATTGAATTGAGAGTGAATGCCGAAGATCCATCCCGCAACTTCATGCCGCAGGCAGGGCTCATCGAGACCTTCGTGCCGCCTGGAGGGGCCGGGATTCGCATGGATACGCACGCCCGAGCCGGTTATCGCATCCCTGCCAACTACGACTCCATGATCGGCAAGTTGATCGTGCACGCGCCGGATCGCGCGACCTGCATCAAGCGTTGCCTTCAGGCGCTGCGTGAGTTCAAGATCGGGCCAATGCGATCAACGCTTCCGCTCTACGAACGGCTCCTCCAGGAGAAGCCGTTCGTCGATGCAACCTACGACATCAAGTGGGTGGAGCGACTGCTGGACGATGACAGGAAGCGCTAGTCGGCGCCTCCAACCGGGCAGCCTCGATCTCGGCTGGCGCGCGCTTGTCCAAGAGTTCGTCTCGGTCAGGAAGCGAGGCGATGGCCTGCACGATGCGCGCGGAGGTTCGCCCGTCGCCGTAGGGGTGTGTCGTGGGCCACGCGATGCGGTGGGCTTCTGCGTTTTCGAGCGCGCGCCGAATCGCCTCCGCGATCAGTCCTGGCTCCGGTGAGGCGAATGGGGCGCCTTCGGTTGCCCCGCTCACCCACGCGGTCCACGGTCCGAGTTCGCGGCCGCGTTGGCGTTCGCCAATGAGGACGCCAGGGAGTCCCACCGCCGGTGCCTCCATCACGATGCTGCTGGAGTTCCCGAGAATGGCCAGCGTTGCGGAGTCGCGCAGCAGCGCGAACCACGACTCGGCCGGCAGTTGCGTCACGAGCCGGGCCAGGGCTTTGCAACGGGCGAGGCGAGCTCGCCCCCAGGTGTCGCAGTGCGACCGCACTTCGCGACCACCATCATCGGCATTGGGAAACGCGAAGAGCACCTGCGTGGAGTTGAGCGTGCCATCTTCATCCAGCATCGTGAGCGCCTCCAGCAGTGCGCACGCGTCGGCGCATGGGTCGGCAGCCAGTGTGGTCGGATGGACCGCCACGAGCACGATCGGCTGGGTCCACTCAAGTCCCAGCGGCTCCAGGACCTGGCGTACCGAAGGGAGTTGCGCGTGGCGCAGGTGGTCCAGGCTTGCCGCACCCACATGGTGCACGCGCCACGGCTCCTCACCCATCCCGATGACCCGTTGCCGTGCGGCGCGCGTGGTCACCAGGTGCACATGACTCATCGCGGTGAGCGCGTTGCGTACGGCATTGTCGATGGCCCCCTCGCTGCACTCACCGCCTTCGATGTGGACTATCGGGATCCGCATCGCGAGCGCTGCGGTGGCGGGGGCCAGCATCTCGGCACGGTCGGCGATCACGAGCAAGAGATCGGGTTGCATTCGAGCGAATGCGTCGGCGAAGTCACTGGTGAGCAGGCCTACCGCGCGCGCCAGCTCATGTGGCGTGTCCACGCCCATCGGACTGCCGACTGGCACGACAGCAAAACCCTCATCCACCAGCCGTTCCGCTGCGGCGCCGTACTCAGGCGCGAGGGCGGTCCCGCACGCCATGACGGTCAGTTCCAGTCCGGGTGCCTCAGCCAGCGCGCGCAATGGCCAGATCAAGTGCGCCAGGTCGGCGCGACTGCTGGTGACGACGGCGAGGTGGCGGCGGGTCGGCACTGCCCTTCGAGCGTACTACGATCGCCCCGTGACGCTCTTCAGCCGATGGGCCGATTGGTACGACGAGCTCTATGCCGCGGCCGGAAGAGATCCTGCCGCCGAGGTGCGGGCCATCGAGGCTGCTCTCCGGGCAAGTGCCTCCACCGGGACGGAGCTCCATCAGCGATTGGACCAGCGCCGTCTCCGGATCCTGGACATCGGGTGCGGGACCGCTCGGCATGCGGAAGCATTTGCGATGCTGGGGGACTACACAGGAATCGATCCATGCAAGGAGATGCTGGAAGTCGCGAGGCGGAATCACCCACACGCCACACTGCTCCAGAGCACTGCTACGGGCGTGCAGTCGATCCTCCCCGTGGGGGAGTCATTCGATGTGGTCGTCCTGTTGTTTGCCGTCGCGGCGTACGCAGACTCGATGGAGGAGGCGGGAGAGTGGCTCAAAGCGGCGGCGGAATGCCTGGCCCCAGATGGGGCGCTCTTTGTGGGAATCGAGGTCATCCAGGAGACCCTTCGCCCGGCCCAGCCGCGGACCGTGGTCCTGCAACGGGGGTCGGCCACACTGACCCGCGAGAGCACGGCTCTGGCGCATGAAGGCGATCGATTGGAGTGCACCTTTCATTTTCATCGTGAGGAGCACGGCAGCGTGGAGTCCTGGAGCGAGTGCCATTCGCACATGTTGAAGTCGCGCCGCGAGTGGCATCGGGCCATCGCGACCGCACTGCGGGCCCGCAGAGAACCGGCATCTTTCCGGTCGAGGATGGGCTACCTATCGGTGGCCTCTGGCGCCTGGGAAGAGGTTGCGGCGGCGGCGTCTTTAGTTTCGCAGAATCACTGCCTACCATCACCGCACCCATGCGCCCTGACCCCACTCGTCGCACCTTTCTGACCCACACCGGTGGCTTGGCCGCCGGCACGATCCTCTCCGCCAGCGCGCTGGGCTCCGTCCACCGCAGCGGCGACGAGACGATCAATGTTGCACTCATCGGATGCGGCGGTCGTGGCGGCGGTGCGGCGGTCAACGCGTTGTCGGTGAAGCGCGGACCGATGAAGTTGGTGGCCATGTCCGATGTGTTCGCCGACAAGGTTGAGTCCAGCTACACCGCGCTCGCTGGTGCCAAGTTGCCCGGAACGGTCGATGTGCCGCCAGAGCGTCGATTCTCTGGAATGGACTCCTACAAGCAGGCGATGGACTGCCTCCGTCCCGGCGACATCGTGATCCTGGCGACTCCACCTGCATTCCGGCCCGTGCACTTCAAGTACGCCATCGAGAAGGGGCTCAATGTCTTCATGGAGAAGCCGGTGTGCGTTGATGGTCCCTCGGGGCGCCGGATGCTGGCGCTCTCCAATCAAGCCGAGAAGAAGGGCCTCAAGGTCGCCGTGGGATTGATGGGCCGGCACAGCACGGCGTTCAAGGAGTTGGCGAAGCGCGTGCAGGATGGCGAGTTGGGCGAGATCGTCGCGCAGTACGGCTATCGCATGCAGGGGCCGGTCGCCAAGTTCCGCTCGACGAGAACTCCTGCGGGCATGAGCGAAGTGGAGTACCAGATCCAGCGCTTCCACTCCTTCCTGTGGGCTAGCGGCGGCGCCTACAACGACTTCTTCATTCACCTCATCGACCACCTCTGCTGGATGAAGGGCGCGTGGCCGGTCCTGGCGCAGGGCAACGGCGGCCGGAACTGGCGCGTGGGCCCCGATGGAGAGAGGTACATCGACCAGAATTTCGATTCCTACGCGGTCGAATACACCTACCCCGATGGCACGAAGATGATCTTTGAGGGTCGCAACATGGATGGCGCCGAGAACCGGTTCTCCAGCATGATGGTGGGGACGAAGGCTTCGGCGATCGTGTCTGCCAGCGGCGACTATGGTGCCCCATCCAAGATTTGCTCGCGTCGCGACTTCGACCCGGCCAGCGTGCTGTGGGAATCCGTGATTCCGGCTTCCGAGGCGAACCCGTACCAGAACGAATGGGAGTCGTACATCGACGCCGTCCGCGACAACAGGCCGTACAACGAGGCGCCACGCGGCATCGAGGCCACTCTGGTCTGCTGCATGGGGCGAATGGCCGCGCACACCGGGCAGCCGGTCACCTTTGAAGAGATGCTGGCGTGCGAGCACGACTTTGCGCCCGGTATCGAGACGCTGACGCTCAACGGCACCGCCCCAGTGATGCCCGACGCCAACGGCGACTATCCCGTACCGCAGCCGGGGGTGTTGATTGGAAGAGAGTATTAAGGAAGCATCGGGCCGCGGTGAATGGACCATTGCTAGACTGCGCGTCCCCTGATGCGGGCGTAGCTCAGTGGTAGAGCGTCAGCCTTCCAAGCTGAATGTCGCGGGTTCAAATCTCGTCGCCCGCTTGT
>JAQCEQ010000056.1 GCA_027618565.1 Planctomycetota bacterium
GCAGTGGGGCAAGTGGTGCTTGCGGTACTTGCCGAGGTATGCCCCCGTTTCGTCGATCACCGCGGCCGTGTTGTAGAGCAGTCCCGCCATCGCCTCCTCGTAGACGGGGACGATGAGCACCATGCCGTGCTTCTTGGCACGCTCTTGCATGAGGCGAATCGTTGGCCCGTCCGGGACCGGTTCCGCCAGCGAATACCAGCGGGTGTCTTGCTCGGCGCAGAAGTAGGGGCCCGCAAAGATCTCCTGGAGACAGCACACCTGCGCGCCGCGGTCGGCGGCCACGTGCAGCAGGGCGAGGTGCTTCTCCACCATCGCGTCGCGTTGGGCGGCGGGGTCTCCGCCGGGAAGCGCGTTGCCGGCTTGGATCAGCGCGGCGCGGGTGATTCGTGGCATCGAGCGGGACTCCTTCGGCATGGCGCCGACATCGCGGGCTGGGACAGAACTCAAATCCACCGTCGGACGGTGACTCTGGACTTGGTGAAGAATCGGACGCCATCCTCGCCGTTGGTGTGCAGGTCGCCGAAGAACGATCGCTTCCACCCGGCAAACGGGAACGCAGCCATCGGTGCAGGCACGCCAACATTGATGCCCAGCATGCCGGCCTGTACCGTGCGCTCAAATCGTCGCGCCGCATGACCGGAGTCGGTGAACAGGACGGCCATGTTGCCGTACTCGGACTGGTTCACCAGCGCCACCGCGGAATCCAGGTCCGGCGCACGCATGATCGAGAGGACTGGTCCAAAGATCTCGGTTGAGGCAAGCGTCGATCCCGGCGGGACATGGTCAAAGATGGTGGGTCCGACAAAGTGGCCGCGCGGAGGGAGAGTCGCGGCGCGGCCATCCAAGAGGAGCGTGGCTCCGTCGCGGACTCCGGCCTCAATCGCGGCGTGGACGCGCGCCAGACCATCACCATCCTGCATCGGCCCCATGCTGCAGCCGGCCGCATCGCCTGCACCGACCTGCAATGACTGCGCTCGCTGCACCAGGCCGGGCACCAGCCATTCCGCACTGTCGCCCACGCACACCACAACGGATCCCGCGAGGCATCGTTGTCCGGCGTTCCCGAACGCTGAACCAAAGATTCCGTCAATCGCCGCCCCGCGCACCGCGTCGGGCATCACGATGGAATGGTTCTTCGCGCCGCACATCGCCTGCACTCGCTTGCCGTGCGCGGACGCAGTCCGGTAGACGATCTCGCCAACGCGTGTGGAACCAACAAACGACACCGCCACCACGCGCGGGTCCTTCAAGAGGAACTCCACAACGGGCGTTCCTCCGTTCACCAGATTGAGCACGCCAGGGGGCAAGCCCGCTTCAAAGGCCAACTCCGTCATCAAGACGGCCGAGAGGGGGTCCTTCTCGCTTGGCTTGAGGACAAAGGTGTTGCCGCATGCGACGGCCATCGGCCACATCCAGAGCGGGACCATCACGGGGAAGTTGAACGGCGTGATGCCGACGCAGACGCCCAGCGGCAATCGGTCCACGGAGGAGTCGATCCCCACGCCACCCTCCGCGGCAGTCCGGCAAAATGAGGACGACACCGCAATCTGGGGCAGCGTGCGCCCCATCATGAGGACGGGCGCGGCGCAGGCGTGTTCGACGCAGTCAATCCCGCGCCGGACCGAGCCACGAGCCTCGCCCATCGTTTTGCCGTGTTCAGCGACCAGCACGCGGGCCACGTCGTCCACCCGCGCTTCAAGAATTGACTTGTAGCGGAAGAGGCACTGAACGCGCTCGCCGACGGGGGTCTCCGACCACGCCGGAAACGCCGCGGCAGCCGCGGCCACGGCGGCCTCGGCGGCGTCAACGGCATCCAGCGGGACGGAACCCAGTGATTCGCCCGAGGCAGGGTTGGAAATGGGGTGCCGGGTGGAGCCGCCGGCCTCCAACTTCGCGCCGCGGACAAGGTGCGGGACGGTGGAACTCGCCATGGAAGCCATGCTAACGGGCGGGCGCACGGGGCGGGCAGACGGGCACGCCGCGCCGGACTCTCGCCGCCCACAGACCCAATGAAAGAGGGCCGCCCGGAGGCGGCCCTCGATGGGTCGTTGGATGCTGCTCGTGACTTACTTCGCGTCAGCCGGGATGCGCATTCCGTAGAACGAGCGCCAGGCGAAGAAGCAGGCGATCACGCAGCACGCGATGCCGATCCAGATCTTCGCGGGGTTGTCCTTCATCGCGATCGCGATCTCGACGGAGAGAAGGCCGAAGAGGGTCGTGAACTTGATGACGGGGTTGAGCGCGACCGACGAGGTGTCCTTGAAGGGATCGCCAACGGTGTCGCCCACAACGGTGGCCGCGTGGAGGTCAGTGCCCTTCGCACGCAGGTCAACTTCAACGATCTTCTTCGCGTTGTCCCAGGCACCGCCGGCGTTGGCCATGAAGAGGGCCTGGTACAGGCCGAAGAAGGCTATGGCGATGAGGTACCCGATGAAGAAGTAGGGGTTGAAGAAGGGGAGGCCGAGCGCGAAGAAGAAGACCACCATGAAGATGTTGGTCATGCCCTTCTGCGCGTAGACGGTGCAGATGCGCACCACTTCCTTGGCATCGGTGATGCTGGCCTCGGTCTTGGAGAGGTCGATGTTCTCCTTGATGAAGACGACCGCGCGGTACGCGCCCGTCACCACGGCCTGGGTGGAGGCTCCGGTGAACCAGTAGATCACTGCGCCGCCGATGAGGAGGCCCAGGAGGATCTCTGGGGTCACGATGGAGAGCTTGCCGATGACCAGCATGGACGCTGCCTGGAGCTGCTCGACGGTCGCATCAGCAGGGGCCTGCGACTTGATGAGCGCCAAGATGATGCCGAACACCATGGTCGTGGCACCCACGACGGCCGTGCCGATGAGCACGGGCTTCGCGGTGGCCTTGAAGGTGTTGCCGGCGCCGTCGGCCTTCTCCAGCGTGTGCTTGGCGGTCTCGAAGTCGGGATCAAAGCCAAAGTCGCGCTTGATTTCTTCCTTGATGTTCGGCTGCGCCTCGATGCGCGAAAGCTCATAGATGCTCTGCGCGTTGTCGGTGACGGGACCGAAGGAATCGACCGCGATCGTGACCGGGCCCATGCCGAGGAAGCCGAAGGCGATCAGGCCGAATGCGAAGATCGGGCCGGCAAACTCGTACGCCTTGGGCATGATCGCGACCACGTCGGTATCGGTGGAGTACCACCATCCGATGGCCATGAGGCTCGCGATGACGAGTCCCTTCCAGAAGGCCGAGAAGTTTCCCGCGACCAGGCCGCTCAGGATCGTGAGCGACGCGCCGCCTTGCTTGGAGGCATTCACGATTTCGCGGACGTGGGCGCAGCTCGTGGAGGTGAAGACCTTGGTGAACTCAGGGATCAGCGCGCCTGCGATCGTGCCGCAGGAGATGATCATGCTGAGCGACCACCAGAGATTGGGAAGCGGAGTTGGAGGTTCGCCGTCAATGGGGCTGTACTCAATGCCGCCCAGCAGCCACTTGGAGGCCACGAAGGTGACCGCGATCGAGAGGATCGAGGTGATCCAGACAAGCCAGGTGAGCGGGGCTTCCTCGTGGAAGCTCTTGGAAGTGGCAAACCGGGCCTTGCTGATCGCCTCGTTCACGAAGTAGGCGACGAGCGAGGTCACGATCATGAGCGCGCGCATCGAGAAGAGCCAGATGATGAGTGTGGCGCACATGTCGCCCGCGTTGCCGATGGCACCCAGCGAGTAGGCCAGGAAGGCGATGAGGGCCACGCCGGTGACACCGTAGGTCTCAAAGCCGTCGGCGGTGGGGCCAACGGAGTCACCCGCGTTGTCGCCGGTGCAGTCGGCGATGACGCCGGGGTTCTTTGGGTCGTCCTCGGGGAGCTTGAAGACGATCTTCATGAGGTCGGCGCCAATGTCGGCGATCTTGGTGAAGATGCCGCCGCAGATGCGCAGCGCAGATGCGCCCAGCGACTCGCCGATGGCGAAGCCGATGAACGAAGGCCCGATGAGCTCCTGCGGGAGGAACATCAGGATGCAGATCATGAAGAAGAGTTCAACCGACACCAGCAGCATGCCGATCGACATGCCCGAGCGAAGCGGGATGCTCAGGACCGGGAGCGGGAAGCCGCGAAGCGCCGCGAACGCCGTCCGGCTGTTGGCCTGCGTGTTGATCCGGATGCCAAACCACGCCACGCCGTAGGAGCCCAGGATGCCCAGCACGGAGGCCGCGAGGATCACGATCACATCACGCGCGATCTTGTGCTCCAGATAACCAAAGTAGAAGATGATCGCACCGGCGATCAGGATCCACAGGACGCCCAGGTACTTGCCTTGCTGCGTGAGGTAGCTCTTGCAGGTCTCCCAGATGATGTTGGAGACGCCAAGCATGCTCTTGTGCGCGGGAAGCGCGACGGTCTGCTTGTACTGGACCAGGCCGAAAAGCGAGCCCAGGACGGTAATCGCCAGTCCGACGTACATCAAGGTCGCACCGGTGGTGCCACCAATGTCGATCTTGCCCACTTCCGGGAGCTGGAGATCAGCCTCGCCGGCGAACGCGCCGGTGGTCAGGCAAAGGATGGGAAGCAGGGCGCCAAGTGCGATAGCGATGCGGGCAAGAGCCGTTTTCATAGTCAGGTCCGAAGGTGAAGGAAACGGGGCCGCAGCCCCTGTGAAGGGGCGGGAATATAGCCGAAATGGGGCTGGACCAGCCCT
>JAQCEQ010000030.1 GCA_027618565.1 Planctomycetota bacterium
AGGACTTCTCGGTGACGGTGGAGTGGCGAGAAGCGAATGCAGGGTCGCGAGATGTGTACGGTGTCAGGATCGAGATGCGAGAGGTTCGACTCCAGACGCACATGAGCCGCGCCAACGGCTATGTCCGGTTTCCCCCTCACGAGGTGGTGGCGGAGGCACGATCGGGATCGGCGGTGACCGCGGCAATGGAAGCGGGGAAGGCGGCGGAGTCCCAGGCGGTGGAGTGGCTGGGTCATGAACTGCCGAGGGTGTGGAACGAGGTATGTGCGGGCGAAGTGAGCAGCATCGTCGAGGTGGTTGGCGACCCGGCTGCGGCGCTGGCGCTGGCGCACGAATCGATCCATATCCAGGTGCGCGAGTCGGCCGCAGGCGTGGGGGCGGTCTTCGGGATGGGTGCAGGGGAGATCGACGGCTTTCTTGGGAACCTGGGCGGCGTGGAGACGGAGTGCGATCGTCCCGGATATCGGCGTGTGGTGGCTCTGCAGGCATCTTCAAACGTGGTTGTTTGGTTGTCGTCCATCGGGGCGGGAGTGGTTGCCATGGGCCTGAGGGCACTCCTCCTCAAGCGCCGCCGTCGCGTGCCCGCCTCGTGACTCATTCAAGCTGTACCATCGATGTGATCTCCCTGGGGTCGGTCGGTCACGGATCGTTGGAGTCCATCATTCAATCACCCGAAATGGAGTACCGAGCGCCATGAAAGTTCCGTTCTTCGCCGTTGGGCTGCTCGCAGCCGCACTGCTTCCGGCCTGCACCACGGACTTGTCGAGCGCGGTCAAGGCGTTTGACAGGGGAGAATTCTCCCTCGCGGGGGAGGAGATCAACAAGAGCGCGCCAACGAACGAGAAGGGAGGCGTCGTTGTCGGTATCAAGGTTGAGCACAAGAAGGACGAACTATGGGTTAGCCTCCAGAAGGTCACCATGCTCGCCGACGCGGGGAGATTCCAGGAGAGCAATGCGTTGGCAGCGTGGGTGTTCAAGCAGGCTTCCCAACGACGCAGTTCGGAGAGTTGGTACGCCAGGAATCCCGCTGATCCCGCGAACTGGGACGCCAGCCAGTTCCTTCAGGATGCCGGACAGGCGGTCATGGGGGCGGACCAGACGAACTACGAGTTGCAGCCCTATGAACTCATCCTCTTGGAGTCGTATTCCGCTTTGAACCATGTGCTGGCTGGGGAAGGGGCCGTGGATACGGGCTACGGCGCGTCGATCGCCAAACTCCAGGACGATGAGGGCAATGACCTTCGCATCGCCGGATTGAATCCTGCCGAGGCGCCCATGGGGGCGATGGATGCGGCCGTAGCGAAGAAACTGCCCGGCGGGGCGTCCTCGGACTTCAGCGCGCGAAAGATCTTCTCACTTGGTAAGTTCCCCAAGGCTAAGAAGGCGTTGTCCGATGCCATCGATCGGGGGAGAGCTCTGGGTGCGGGAGATCCGCGGGTCGCGTGGGGATCCGTGATGCGGTGGATGATGGCGATGGTGAGTCGAGACAATGTCGTCGCCGCGGCTACTGCTGGCGAGCTCCTGACAGAGTCCAAGGCTGCGGGCTTGGCGGCGGCGATGAAGCAACTGTCCAGCGCCGAATCGCAACCGTTCGTGCTCGTTCTGGCGGATGTTGGTCGGGGGCCGCAGAAGTCCTGGTTCGACATTCGACTTCCAATCATCATCCCAGGCGTCGGCTCCGGCACCTTCCGCGCCGTCTATCCCGCCTTGCAGTTCCGTACGGATGACCGCCCGAATCGAGTCGAGGTCGTTGGTTCTCGTGTCAACACGATGCTGGAGATCGTGACCTCCATCGATGCCATCGCGGCCAGAAACTTCCGGAGGCGCGAGGGGAACCTCTGGTGGGTCCCCACCGTGCGCGCGGCCATTCGGACGATCGCGACGATCGTTGGACAGGCCGTCCAGGACAAGGACGACAGCACGACCCGCGGCATCATCGCGCTGACGGGCATCCTCGTGGGAGAGGCCGAGCAGCCGGACGAACGATGCTGGTCCACGCTGCCTGCAGAGCAATGGGCTGCGATCGTTCCGGTGCCGGCTGATGGCAAGGTGCGGATCAAGGTGACATCCGCGTCCGGGTCACGAGAAGTCGTCACGACCGTCGGGAAGGGTGCAAGCGTGGTGTATATTCGAGCGTTGACGCCTGAGACGACCATCGTGCGGTCGGTGCCGCTGGCGATAGCTGGGCTGAAGTGAGAGATGTTCTTGGGGCAGCTCCGTGCCGGCGCTCAGTCGCCGAGTAGCGTCCGTCTCATGAATGGATCCGTCTCGCGCACGGCGGTCGCGGCGGCTGTGATCTGCGCCGGCATCGCGGCGGGCGTGCATCTTGGGGCCTGTCAGCAGGGGGTTCCGTCGCTCGATGATCGCACCACCCACCCCAACCTCGTCGTCATCTACTGTGACGACATGGGGTGGGGAGATGCACCGGGGTTTGAGCTCGCCGGGCATTCACCCGCGTGGTACACGAAGCAGATGCCCAACCTGGTGGCGCTGGCCAGCCAGGGGGCAGTGTTTCGACACTACTACTCGGCGCAGCCGGTGTGCAGCGCGTCGCGTGCGGCGCTCTTGACCGGGTGCTACCCCAATCGCGTCGGCATCCATGGTGCGCTCTTCCCCGACGCGCGCGTGGGGATTGCCGCGGACGAACGCACGCTCGCCGAGATGCTGCACGATGCCGGGTACGCCACGCTCATCGCGGGCAAATGGCACCTGGGCCACCTACCGGAGTTCAATCCCACGCTCCACGGCTTTGACGAGTACTACGGGATCCCCTATTCCAACGACATGTGGCCGCTGCGGTTTGGTCGCAAGGGGTTTCCTGAGCTGCCGCTCTATGACGGGACGGAGGTCTCTGAGCTGGTTCTGACCATGGAGGACCAGGGCTTGCTCACCGGCAAGCTGACTCGGCGTGCGTGCCAGTTCATTCGGCGCGAGGCGGCTCGTGGGAGGCCCTTCTTTGCCTACCTGCCGCATCCACAGCCGCACGCGCCGATTGCGGCCGGGCCTGAGTTCCAGCCTTCGGATCGTCGCGAACTCTATGGCGCCGTCATGCGCGAGATCGACTGGTCGGTGGGTGAAGTGATGCGCGCACTGGAAGACTCGGCCGTGGCGGACAGCACGATTCTCGTTTTCACCAGCGACAACGGCCCGTGGCTCTCCTTTGGCGTTGACGCCGGCGTGACGGGCGGGCTGCGCGAGGGGAAGGGGACCACCTTTGAGGGCGGCGTGCGAGAACCATGCATCGTTCGTTGGCCCGGCCATGTCCCCGCGGGATGCGTCTCCGATGTCCCCTGGATGAGCATCGACCTCTTCGCGACGATGGCGGCGATCGTCGGTGCGCCCGCGCCGGAGGCGAATCGACCCATCGATGGAATGGATGTGCGCCGCGTGTGGTCGTGCGAGGCCGGCGCGGAGTCACCGCACGAGGCGCTCTGGTTCTACTACCACGCCAATCACCTGGAGGGAGTGCGCTCGGGCCAGTGGAAGCTGAGCCTGCCACGCAAGAGCAGGGTGGTGAAGGGGAATCCCGGCGTGGTGGACGGCAAGGAAGCGGAGTACATCGACGTGGAAGTGCCGCTGGCGCTCTTTGACCTGGCGGTCGATCCCACGGAGTCGGTGGATGTGAGTGCCGGGCACCCAGGGGTCGTGGCGGAACTCATGGTGCATGTGGAGGCCGCGCGCGCAGACCTTGGCGATGCGCTGACGGGTCGAGCCGGCGTGGGGCGCCGCGAGCCGGGTCGAGTCGCCGCGACCGTCACACCATGATCTGATGAATCGGGTTGGCTCCCTCCACACCCACCAGCTTCTGGTCCAGGCCGCCGTAGAAGTAGCTCAGGTGGTTGGGGTCGAGCCCCAGGCGGTCGAGCACGGTGGCGTGGAGATTCTTCACATGGAAGCGCTCGCCGACGCCGATGGATCCGAGTTCGTCGGTCTCTCCCACCGTGACACCGGCCTTGATGCCGCCGCCCGCCATCCACATCGTGAAGCCGAAGGAATTGTGGTCGCGACCGGTGCCCTGGGCGTACTCGGCGGTGGGCTGGCGACCGAATTCGCCGCCCCAGATGACCAGCGTCTCGTCCAGGAGCCCGCGGCGCTTGAGATCCTTGAGCAGGCCGGCGATGGGTTTGTCGGTGCGGCCGGCGTGGTAGTCGTGGTTTTTCTTGAGGTCGTCGTGGGCGTCCCAATTGGCATCGTTGTGGCTGCCGCCTGAGTAGACCTGCACGAATCGAACGCCGCGCTCCACCAGCCGCCGCGCCAGGAGGCACTTGCGGCCAAACTCCTCGGTGCGGGCATCGTCGATTCCGTACAGCTCCTCGGTTGCCTTGGCTTCGTCGCCCATCTCCACGGCTTCGGGTGCCGACGACTGCATTCGATACGCCAGCTCGTAGCCCTCGATGCGACTCTCCAGTTCGGGGTTACCGCTTCGCAGGAGTGCATGGCGCGAGTTCCATTGCTTGAGTTCATCCAGGACGCGGCGCTGGACATCGTGCGTGCGCGACGCCGGCGTGGCCAGGTCCAGGATCGGATTGCCCGAACCGCGAAGCACGCAACCCTGGTAGCTGGCTGGCATGTAGCCGCTGGACCAATTCTTGGCGCCGGAAATCGGTCCACCCGTGGAATCCAGCATCACGACGAAGCCAGGCAGGTTCTGGTTGACCGTGCCAAGTCCGTAGTTGACCCATGAGCCCATGCACGGCGAGCCGGCAAGCAATTTGCCGGAGTTCATCATGAGCATGGCACTGCCGTGGATCGGGCTGTCGGCGTACATGCTCTTGACGAAGGCGATGTCGTCGACGCAAGTGGCCAGGTGCGGGAGGAGATCGCTCACCCAGGCGCCGCATTGGCCATGCTGCTTGAAGTTCCACTTGGGCCCGACGATGCGCCCTTCGTTCTTGTCGCCGCCACGCCCCTTGGTCTTGACTTGAATGGTCTGGCCGTCGTACTTGTAGAGGTCGGGCTTGTAGTCAAAGGTGTCCACATGGCTGGGACCACCGTACATGAAGAGGAAAATGACGCTCTTCGCATGTGGCAGTCGCATCGCGGGCTTGGACGCCAGTGGTCCGCCGCCCGCGATGGGCGTGGCCCCGTCAAACCCAAGCGCCTGTCGCTGGAGGAATCCGTCGCCTCCGAGCAAGTCCACCAGCGCGAGTGACGTGAACGAGCCGCCCGCCTGCCAGAGGAACTCACGGCGAGTGCGATGGCAAAAGGAGTCCCTGGGGTGTTCAGTCGACATACATGAACTCGTTGCTGTTGAGGAGCGTGAGCGCGAGGAGCGAGAGGGCCTCGTTGGAGGCCACGGCGTGCTGCGTCGCGAGTTCCGCGAGGAGCGCCTCGGCGCCGTGCACCTCCTCGGACGTGGGGTCTCGACCATACGCGATGCGGACCAGCGCCGTCACCGGCGAACTGGGCGATTCGCGGCGCGCGCGCTCGGCCAAGAGCCTGGCCTGGTCGTTGGCGAAGTCGCCATTGAACAGGATGAGGGACTGCGTGGGCTGCACGGTGTTGAATCGGACAGGACAGGAGTTGTCGATGTCAGCCTGGTCAAAGACCGCAAGCAGTGGGTCTTGGATCGAGCGTTTCTGGTGCATGTAGAGGCTTCGACGTCCCCACGACTCTGGGGGCGTGAGCGGCCACACCTCGTCGGGTCGACTGCTCGTGGCCAGCACTTCCGCGGGCAACGGAGGTCGCACGCCGGGCCCTCCGGATACAAGGCTCAGCGTGCCGCTGGCGGCCATCATCGAGTCCCGCAACTCCTCGGCGGTCAGTCGTCGCAGGCGGAATCGAGAGAGTCTCTCGTTGGCGGGATCCTCGAGGAGCACTCGATCCCTCAACCCGGGAGCCGCAACGCTGTCTATCTGGTATGCCGCGCTCAGCATGATGAGTCGGTGCATTGCCTTGAGGCTCCAGCCCTCGTCGATGAGTCTCAACGAAAGCCAATCGAGCAACTCCGGGTGGGTGGGCTTGTCCCCGAACTTGCCAAAATCATTGGCGCTATTCACTAGGCCTTTCCCAAAGTGGTGCTGCCACAGTCGATTGGCGGCCACGCGTGCGGTCCGCACGTTCTTGGGGCTGGCGATCCACTCTGCCAACGCCAGGCGGCGGCCGCTTGACTCACCGTGCGCGGGAGTTGGCGTGCCAAGGGGCAGCGAGCTGAGGACCGCCGGAACCGCGGCTGGCACTTCTTCTGCGGGGGCATGCGGACTTCCCCTGGTGAGGACGTGCATGGGAGGCACGTCCAGTCGATCCGTCGCGCACAGAATCCCCTCGACGCGCATGACCGGTGGTCGGAGCGCAACCAATTGGTCGCGAGTGATGCGCCAGCCCTCAGCCGTGGTGGCATCGGTGGCGCTTGAGATCATGGCCAGTGCAGTGGCTGGGGCCGTGCCGGTGGCCAGGGACAGCAGGGCATCATCGTCCAGCGCCCGGTCGTAGACCCGGAGCTCATCCAGCTGCCCGGTGAACGGATTGTGGCCGGTCGCCATCACCCCGACAAAGAGCCGACGGTTCGCGGTGAGCGACTGCGAGCCACCGATCGCCGACGCCACCTCACGCCCGTCGACGAACAATCGCAGCTGCCCCGTCGCGCGCACGCGAGTGAACGCCACGTGATGCCATGTCCCATCGTTGTAGCCAGTCGTGGAAGACAGGAAGGTTTCCGGCCTTCCTGCGCCAGCAGCGATGAGGCCGTTGCCCACCATCGAGATCCCGAAGTCATCGGTGATGCCCGGCACCTCACCATCGACCAGCCCCGACCCCAGGAACCATCGCGGGTCGACGTCTTGTCCCGCGCCGAGCCGATCGGACTTCATCCAGAACGCGATGGTGAAATCGTCGGAGACAGGTCGATCGAAGGACATCGCATCGTCGCCACCGTCAAACGACGCGCAGAGCCCCTCGCGGCCGTTCGAACCGAATCCCAGGTCCACGACCTCGCCAATTGATCCACCGACGCTGCTGCGTACGACCGCGCGATCGGCCTCGGGGGCGGCTGCAGGGGTCTCAAAAGCGAAGTGGGTCACCAGTCCCAGCTCGGGCGTAGCGGAGGACACGCCGGCGCGGGCTTGTATGGCCTGCAGCCGGCCAATCAGCGCACCACGTTCGGCCTGGTACGCGGTTCGCTCTGCCAAGAAGTCGCGGACCCCGAACTCAGGTGCCAGCGACCGCAGCACATTGCCGGCTTCGATGCTGTTGCCAGCCATCGACTTGTACGGCCGCAGCCCCGCGAAAAAGGCCGCGAAGGAGTAGTAGTCGCGCTGGGTGATGGGGTCGCCCTTGTGGTCGTGGCAGCGCGCGCACCCCATCCCGATCCCCAGCATGCCGCGCGCGGTGACATCCACGATGCCGTCCAGGTCGTCGTAGAGCGCCTGCTTGAGGTCGGGGACCTCGTCGTCCCACATGCCGAGTCGGTAGTAGCCCGTCGCCACCATCGTGTCGAAGGTGCGGTCGGGAAGCTCGTCCCCGGCGAGCTGCTCCACCAGGAATCGGTCGTAGGGCATGTCGCGATTCAGTGAGGAAACCACCCAGTCGCGATATCTCCATGCGCCGGGCTTGTCGGCATCGCGCTCAAATCCATTGGTGTCCGCGTACCGCACGATGTCCAGCCAGTGTCGACCCCACTTCTCGCCGTACTGCGGGCTGGCGAGCAGCCGGTCGATCAGGCGCGGCCAAGCCTCGGGATCGGGATCGTTGACGAATGCGGAAACTTCGTCGGCCGTCGGCGGCAGTCCCGTCAAGTCGTAGTGCGCGCGCCGAATGAGCGCTGCCCGAGAGGCCTCGGGAGCGGGAGGGAGTTCCGCTTCTTCCAGCCGTGCCAGGATGAAGTGGTCGATCTCGTTGCGGGGCCAGGACTGGAGTTGCACCGGGGGAGGCTGGTGGCGCACCATCGGCTGGTGCGACCACCAGGTTGTGGCCGTTGATGGTGTGTCCTGGCCCAGTGCTGGCACGGTCGCGAAAAGCGTTACCGCGAGCGCTGCAGGGAAGTGCATTGAGGCGAGAATCGACACGCGGCCATCGTAGGCAACGAGGGAGAGATTGACCCTCAGCTTTGCCTATAGTGGAAGCCGAAATGTGGCTCCTTGCGATCCTCGCGGCGGCGGCTCACCTGTCGGCTCAAGAGGCACGGGCTCAGGCAGCTCCCAAGCCCATTGACTTCGCGACGCAAGTCCAGCCGATCCTGTCCGCTCGGTGCTACGAGTGCCACGGCAACGGCAAGTCCAAAGGGAAGCTCTCGCTGGACAGCAAGGAGAGTGTCCTTCGTAAGCGCGATGGCGGGGCGGCCGTGGTGCCTGGGGAGCCTGACGCAAGTGCCGTGGTCGCTCGCGTGGCCCTGCCCGCAGACGACGAAGACGCGATGCCGCCGGAGGGTGATCGACTCACCGCCGAGGAGCAGGCGCTGCTGGCAAGGTGGATCAGCGAGGGGGCGTCGATGCCGGATCGAGTGGTGGTGCCCGAGGCGTCCGGAGCCTTTGCGCTGTCGTTGCTCGGGCGCCAGCAAGTGGCCAAGTACGCAGACCGGCTGAGGCTTGCGGGCGTGATCGTGGAGCAACGGTCACGGATAGACGAGCGCCTTGTCGTGAACGCCAGCTTGGCGGAGTCTCCGTTCGATGATCCCCAGATCGGAATCGTGTGCGCGGTGCGAGACGCCGTCGCTGAACTCAACTTGTCGCGGACGGCCATCACCGAGGCCGGGTTGCAGGAGCTCTCGGGGTCACCGGAGTGGCCCCAACTGGAATCGATCCGACTGGACGGAACTGCCGTGACGGGCGTCGCGCTGCCGGTCTTGGTGCAGCGGGCCGCGGTCCTGAGGTCGATCAACCTCCACTCGACGGCGCTGGATGACGCCGCACTGCTTGCGATGGCGAAGGCTGCCAAGGGTGGGAGCCTCCGGCGCGTCTACACCTGGAACTCCAAGGTCACTCCCGAAGGCGTGGCGGCCGCGGTGCTCGCGAATGGTGAGTTGGAGGTGGTGCTCGACTAACGCCGAGCATTCATCACAACGAGCATTCCGAATGCAACAATTGATGAATGCTGGGGGGGTGGCGCGTCAGCCGTTGGACCCGGGTTGCTGACCCGACTGCTGCTGCGGTGCCTGGTATGCCCCTGGGCCGGCGTACTGGCCGGGGTTCTGCCCGCCGTGGGGGAGCGACTGGCCAGATCCCTGTGGCGGCGAGTAGGACTGCTGCCCGGACGGTCGGCTGGACTCCGCCTCGACCTCCTTCTCCACATCTCTGAGGCCCTTCTTGAACTCCACGATGGTCTTGCCAACGCTCCGGCCCAGGTCAGGGAGACGCTTGCCGAACAGGAGTAGCCCGATGACGAGGATGATGATCCACTCGTACCCGCCGATGCCGGGGATGAGGGACAGAGTATGGGTGGAGTAGGCGGTGATCATGTATTGCTCCTGCCCAAGATCATAGCGGTGGAGATGTTGTCGACGAAACTGGCGTCGGGGAGC
Organism: Planctomycetota bacterium; assembly: GCA_027618565.1. Lineage (GTDB taxonomy): Bacteria > Planctomycetota > Phycisphaerae > Phycisphaerales > SM1A02 > SXOD01. Next base: position 9,455 of record JAQCEQ010000030.1, read on the forward strand.
AGATTCTTGGTGATTTTTGGGTCGTGGCGGCTCGTGCACCCCGCGCGCGCCGCTATCGTGCGCGTCCATGCAAGGACGCATGGACTCTGCCATTCGAATTTTCCTCTCGCTCACCGGGCTGATCCTCGCCGGCGCCTTCGCCGGACTCTCTGGCTGCGAATCGCCCAAGCCCGTGGTGGCCGCGGAGCCCAACTATGCCGCGCCGCTGGCGCCGGGCGAGCATGCGCTCCGAAAGCTGGGGCCCGACGAGCCGTGGCCGGAGATCGCCGCCGCATGGCGCGTGCGCGACCCGATGCTGCGCAAGGCGGTGGACCAGTCGATCGCGTGGTACCAGAAGCCGGGGTCCAAGGCTCGATTCCCGTTCTTTGATTGTGTCACGCATGAGCAGGCGGCGGCAAGCGTCGTGGCGTTCCGGGATCTCTTGAAGGAGCACACCGACGAGGCGGCGTTCGTGGGCGCGGTCAAGCAGATGTTCGAGGTGTGGCAGACCAAGGGCTACGACCGAAAGGGCACCGTGCTCTTCACTGGCTATTACTCGCCGATCTTCAAGGCCAGCCTCACTCCCGACGCCACCTACAAGTACCCGCTCTACAAGCGGCCAGTGGACTTGGTGACGGACCCGCTCACGGGGGAACCGAAGGGTCGGCGGCTGGTGTCAGGCGAGGTCGCACCGTGGCCGTCTCGCAGCGAGATTCTCTCCAGTGGCACGCTCAAGGGCACGGAGCTGGTCTACCTGACCAGCGACCTGGACACCTACATCATTCAGGTCAATGGCAGCGCCAAGCTGGAACTCACCGACGGGACCACGATGTATGTGGGCTACGCCGGCAAGACCGATGGACAGTATGTGGGGCTTGGCCAGAGCATGATGGACGCAGGGATCTTCACGGAGAAGGACTGCACGCTCCAGAACATCGAGGCGTACTACGAGAAGAACCCGCAGCAAGTCAACGATTTCATCGACCGCAACAACTGCTTCGTGTTCTTCACCACCTACAACGGCGGCAATTGGCCGGCGGGAAGCCTTGGCTTCCAGGTGACCGAGAAGGAGACGCTGGCCACCGACAAGAAGATCTACCCGCCGGGCGGGCTGGTGTTCGTGGACACCAAGGCCATCAACTTCGCCAATACGAAGGAGTCGTTCCGGCGATTCATGCTGGACCAGGACACGGGCGGCGCGATCGTTGCGCCGGGCCGCGCGGACATCTTCATGGGCATCGGGCCTGGCGCGGAAATCCTCGCCGGCGCGCAGTACGCGGAGGGGACGATGTACTACCTGTTGCTCAAGCCGGAGTACGTCTCGCAGTATCCGCTGCCGGCAAAGTCGACGACGACCGCGACGGCACCGGCCAAGCCGCCGACCACCAAGAAGTAGCGAATCACAGGACCACGGTCGATACGGGACATCGACTCGTGGGGGGCTGAGGCAGGGGACCTGCTACGACGGGTCAAAGGAGCAGCGGGCCGATCCAGCAATGGGTCGGCCTGCTGTGTTTGTCGACGCTGGGGGAAGCGGCACGCGCGCGCCTACACTTCCCGCCCGTGACGACGGTGTACACCACCAGCGAAGTCGCGCCATCGGCAGAGTTGGCTGTAGACCTTCGCGACCTTTACAAGACCTACGCCGGGGAAGTGCATGCGCTGCGCGGAGTGGACTTGGCCGTGGAGCGCGGCGGTGTCTTTGGGCTGTTGGGCCCCAATGGTGCAGGCAAGAGCACGCTCGTCAAGGCGATGCTCACCGTGATCGCCCCCACGCGCGTGGCCGGGAGCGTGCTTGGAGCACCCGTTGGCGACCGCGCCACGCTCAAGCGCATCGGGTACCTGCCGGAACATCATCGATTTCCCCAATACTTGAGTGGTCGGCAGGTGATCGAGTTCTTCGGCGCACTGGCCGGCGTACCCCGAAGGGAGCGAAAGCAGCGGACGGACGAGCTGCTGGAGGTGGTTGGGATGTCCGCGTGGGCGGGGCGAAAACTGGGCACCTATTCCAAGGGGATGCAGCAGCGAGTGGGGCTGGCGGCTGCGCTGGTGAATGACCCCGACTTGGTCGTGCTGGACGAGCCAACCGACGGCGTGGACCCGGTGGGCCGGCGCGAGATTCGAGATGTGCTGGCACGCCTGCGCGCCGAGGGTCGCACGGTGCTTCTCAACAGCCACCTCCTGAGCGAGGTGGAGATGGTGTGCACGCGCGTAGCGATCATCGTGCAGGGACGGGTCGTCAGGCGCGGCACCGTCGAGGAGCTCACCCGCGAGAGTGCCCGGTATGAAGTCCTGCTCCGCGCGCCGCCGCCGGCCTGGTGCTTTGATGGTGCTGAGAATGGCGGAATCGTCGGCGCGCGCGTCGAGCCTGGCTCAGGGCCGATGTTGAACAGCGTTGACCCGCGCGGTGACCTCCAGCGGCTGATCCTCCCGCAGGCCGGCGAATCCGTCATGCAGTCGATCATCGACCGGCTCCGGCGGGAAGGCATGACGGTGATCGCGGTGACGCCGGTGCGGGAATCGCTGGAAGATCTCTTCATCCGCGAGGTGCAGGATCCCACCACGGGTCAGGCGCACAAGCCAGGTGCGGGAGGCGTGCCGTGAGCAACGCCTCCAGCCCCGCTCGCCTCTCCAGTCGCGACCGCGGCATCCAGACGTGGGCCTTGCTGGTGGCCGCCTACCGCGAACTCAACGCGCGGAAACTCTTCTGGCTCTCGATCGTGCTGTCGGGGCTGGTGGTCCTGTCGATCGGTGCGCTGGGACTGGACGAGGACGGCATCACCATCTTCGCGTGGACACTGGAGAGCCCCTTCTTCAATTCCACGGTTGTTGCGCCGGAAACCTTTTACAAGTTGCTCTTCTCCAACTTGGGCGTGCAATTCTGGCTGGGGCTTGGTGCGACGATTCTGGCGCTGGTGTCCACCGCGGGAATCATCCCGGACTTGGTGACTGCAGGAACCATCGACATGATGGTCTCCAAGCCGTTGGGGCGCACACGGCTCTTCCTCACCAAGTACGCCACGGGACTCCTGTTCACGGCGCTGCAAGTGACGGTCTTCACGGTGGCGTGCTTCCTGGTGATCGGCATTCGAGGCGGCGCGTGGGAGTTCGGCCTCCTGATCGCGATCCCCCTGGTGGTCCTCTTCTACTCGTACCTCTACTGCGTGTGCGCCTTGGTGGGGCTGCTGACGAGGAGCACGGTCGCCAGCCTGCTCCTCACGATGATCTTCTGGTTCCTGGTCTTTGGCCTGCAGTCGGCGGAGCAGCTGGTGTCGGTGGGTCGCACCGCGAGTCGACTTGAACTGGATGCGATTTCGCAGGATCTGGAGGCGGAGCGTTCCCATCCCGACGGTGCCGATGCCCCGGAGGTGGAGCGGCTGGAGGAAGAACTCGCCGCGCAGCGTTCCGACGACGACACATGGCAGCTGGTCTACGCGCCGATTTCGTGGCTGAGCGCGGCGCTCCCGAAGACCGGGGAGACGCTGTCGCTCCTGGAGCGGTCGATGGACGATGTTGCCGCCATGCCCGGTCAATGGGAAGAGCAGCGCGCCGAACGGCGTGCGGACCGGCGGAGCGCCCGAGGCGAAGATGCGCGGCCGCGCCCCGACGACGGGGCGGGGCCGGGAGGCGAAATCTTTGGATCGTCTCGCGTCGGTGGAAGAGAAATCGAGAACAAGGTTGCCGAGGAACGCGCCGCGCGGAGCAAGTTGTATGTCATCGGGACCAGCCTCCTCTTCGAGGCCTTCATCTTGGCGATCGCCTGCTGGCGATTCCGGCGGCGAGACTTCTAGGAACCGGGTGACTTGGGGGCTACGGAATGAGGTTTACTTGCGCGCGGCGCGCCAGCGGCTACCTTGTCTCCATGCTGCCGCCACAGTCAAGACTCCATCGGAGCCGGTTGTTCATTGTCGGGTCGTCCGTCAGCGCCGCGTGTCTTGCGTGCGCGCCAGCCTTGGCCCAAGACGACGTCGAGCCACCCGTGCTCCCCGGCGTACTCATGATGGAGATGCCGATCGGCGTTGACTCGCAGCCGGTGCACGCCGACCGCACGGGGCGAATCTGGGCCGACATCATTGACCTTCCGGGTGCCGGCTGGGTGCGGCTTGACTTGGCGGGGACGCAACTCGCCCCGGGCGCCGTGCTGCACGTCACCAGCCTGCTGGACGATGTGACGCAACGATTGGATGCAACCTCGCTGTCACAGTGGCGCTCCACGAGCTGCTACCTCAATGGTGGAGCGGTCTTGATTGAATTGTTCGCCAACCAAGTGGGGACGACGAGCCGCGTCTCGGTCCCGGCTGCCACCGTGGGGCCAGAGCCTGAAGGCGGCGTGGCCACGATCTGCGGCAATGACGATCGGCTTCCAAGCACTGACCCGCGCGTCGCACGCGTGATGCCAGTGGCGTGCACCGGCTGGCTCATCCAGGACGACGCCGACTGCATGCTCTCCGCTGGACACTGCGGCGGGAGCAGCAGCATCAATGTGGCGCAGTTCAATGTGCCGTTCTCCGCCAGCGGCGGCGGGCTTGTGAGCCCTCCCCCTGAAGACCAATACCCGATTGACGCGTCGTCGCAACAATTGGTGAACGGCGGACTGGGGAACGACTGGAACTACTACGGGGCGTTCCCCAACAGCAACACTGGACTTCGCCCACACCAGGCGCAGGGAGCGGGATTTGCGCTGGTGGCACCGCCAGCCGTGACGGCCGGCGCGGAGATTCGGATCACCGGGCATGGCACGGATTCGACCCCCAACAGCACCTACAACCAGGTGCAACAGACCGAGGTTGGTGCGTATGTGTCGCTGTCGGGGACGACCGTGCGATACGAGACGGACACCACCGGTGGAAACAGCGGGTCGCCGATCATCTACGAGGCGACGGACGAGGCGATCGGCATTCACACCAATGGCGGATGCGGCGCGTCGAGCGGTTCCAACATTGGTTGCTCGGCGGCGAACGCGGGGCTTCAGTCAGCGATCGCCAGCCCGCATGGCGTGTGCATCCCCACGAGCGGCGTGGACCTGGCGCTGGTGCAGGCGCTTCCCGCGTGGACTTCGCCGGACGGCGGCGCCACCGTGCAACTCTCCGCGACAGGCGCGGCGGGATCGACGATCGATCCATCGAGCGTGACGATGTGGGTGAGCGAAGATGGCGGATCCTTCCAGTCCTTTGCGATGAGTGCGCTGGGCGGCGGTGTCTATCAGGTGGCGCTCCCCGAGAGCACCTGCGGGGCGCAGCTGGGTGTGTCGTTCAGTGCGGCGACGACGACGGGCGAGGTGGCAACGCTTCCCGAGGGCGCGCCAGCAGAGTTCTTCACCATCTGGAGCGCGGACGGCACCAGCCTGGTCTCCATCGATGCGCTCGAGGTGGCGTCGGGGTGGTTGACTTCATCGGCCCTCGACACGGCGATTTCGGGGCTGTGGACGCGGGTCGATCCCGTCGGGACCAACTCACAGCCCGAGGACGATCACTCGGCGGTTGGCAGCATGTGCTTCGTGACTGGGCAAGGGGTTGCCGGTGGTCCTGACGGCGCGGCTGACCTGGATGGCGGGTTTGCCACGCTCACTTCGCCGACACTGGACTGCACGACCGGCCCGGACCCGCACATCGCCTACTCCCGCTGGTTTGACAATCGAACCGGCACCACGGCGGGCGAAGACGTGATGCGCGTGGAGGTGTCGGGCAACAACGGCGCGACATGGGTTCTGGTGGAGACCGTCGGGCCCAATACGCCGGACTCCAACGGCGGATGGGTGACGCGCCTGGTTCGCGTAGGCGACTTCGTCACGCCAAGTGCCAGCGTGCGAGTCCGGTTCATTCCCAGCGACGAGGCGCCGCAGCACACCGTGGAAGCGGCGGTCGACGACCTGGAAGTGTGGCGAGCCGGCACGCCGTACTACTGCAACGATGGCGGGAGCGGGGCTGACATCAACGGCGACGGCATCGTCGATGGGATTGATCTTGCGTCGCTCCTGGGCAACTGGGGTGGAACCGGAGCGGGTGACATCGACGGCGACGGCGCTGTGGGTGGCAGTGACCTCGCCGCGCTTCTGGCGGCATGGGGGTGATCGGCGCTCCCGGCAGCGTGGGGGTAGCGTTTTACCTATGATCCACGAGCCATGAACGATCAGGAAGCCGCCGTTGCAGCCACCGTTGGCTCAGCCATTGTCGCATTCGCCTGTGTGTGTTGCATCGCCATGTTTGGCCTGCAGGCCTTGGTGTGCTGGTTGATCCAGGGTGCGCAGTCGCGTGTGCCGCACGCGAACCGACGAATGTCGCCTGCGGGAGTGTGGCTCCTCATGATCCCGCTCTTCAGCATCGTGTGGGTATTTCTCGTTGGTATCCGAGTTCCTGACTCGATCCGTGCCGCGCGTCAGGCACGTGGCGAGGACGTCGATGACTGTGGCCGCAGAATCGGTGTGGCGTGGGCAATCTGCGGCGCATCGGCCGCCGTGTTCAGCCTCTTGAACATCGTCCTCATTCTGCTGGCCCTCGCGATGGGCGAGCTTGACCCCTCGGAGTTCCAATCGAAGGCGATGGCGGGAAACGCCATTGGATGTGTCAGCAACATCTTGGGGCTCGCGTCGCTCGTCCTGCTCATCATCTTCATCGTGAAGGTGCGGGGATCGTCCAAGCCGCTCACGCAGGCTTGATGGCCCAGCGGCTAGCGAGCACCCAGTTCGCGACCTCGGTCTCGAGCGGCCACCAGCGCGCGACGAACGAGTTCACGGAATTGACCTGATTCAAGTGCCGAGACGGCGGCGTGCGTCGTTCCACCCTTGCTGGTGACGCGGGCGCGCAGCTGGGCAGGGGTCGCGTCCGCATTCGCGGGATCGGCCAGCCATGCGGCGGTCCCGACCAACGTCTGTCGCGCCATCTCCGCGGCGTCTGAGCTCGAGAGCCCCAAGGTCGCACCAGCCTCGGCCATGGCTTCGCACAGCAGCAGGAAATATGCGGGGCCAGAACCACTGAGAGCCGTGGCCGAGTCAATCAACTCTTCGGCCACCGTGACCGTGCGGCCAACCGCCCCAAAGATTGCCTGAGCCACGGCGATGTCCTGGTCCGTCGCCCCCCGGCACGGTGCCACCGCAGTCATCCCTGCGCCCACCATCGCGGGAGTGTTTGGCATTGCTCGGATCACTCGACTGTCAGGGCCCATCGCGGCTGTCAGGGCATCGGAGCGAATCCCCGCCATGACGCTGAGAACCAACATGCCTGGCGCATCGCGACCGCCTGCCTGAGCCCAGTCGCGCGCGACATCTTCCAGCGACTGCGGCTTCACCGCAAGGAAGATGCTGTGCAGAGATCCGGTTCGAGTCACGTTCGCCAGCGCATGGCGGTGGTCCGCCACCACGCATCCGTCCTCGCGCGCCGACTGCTGCGCCGCTTCAGCCGGTTCGATCACGAGGATGTCGTGAGGCTGGATCGCTCCCGCGGCCGTCGCGCCGCGCGCAATGGCGCGTCCCATGTTGCCGTAGCCGAACCACGCAATCGATGGCATGGCCGGAGACTAGGGCACGTCGAGGTACCATCTGCAGTTCATGTTCCAGCTGGACTTTGAGCAGCCGATCCTGGAGATTGAGCATCAGATCGAGTCGATGGAGGCTCGCCCTGACGCGGCACGGTGGGCGGATGAACTGGCGGCGCTGCGGGCCACTCGCGGGAGCCTGATCGAGAAGACCTACTCGGGACTGACGCCGTGGCAGACGGTGCGAGTCGCCCGGCACCCGCAGCGACCCCAGACGCTGGACTACGTGGACCTGATGTGCCGGGATTTTGGCCAGTTGCACGGCGACCGTCGCTTTGGCGACGACCCCGCGATCGTGTGCGGATTCTGCCGGATCGGACCGCTGAAGGTGATGCTGGTCGGGCACCAGAAGGGGAGGACGACGCCGGAGCGGGTGGCCTGCCACTTCGGTTGCGCGCATCCCGAGGGGTATCGCAAGGCGCTCCTGAAGATGAAGCTGGCGGAGAAGTTCGGCGTCCCGATCGTGACGCTGATCGATACGCCTGGCGCGTACCCCGGCATTGGCAGTGAGCAGCGCGGCCAGGCGGAGGCGATTGCCTACAACCTGCGCGAGATGAGCGGGCTTCGCGTGCCAGTCGTGTGCATCGTGATTGGTGAAGGCGGGTCGGGTGGCGCGTTGGGGATCGGCGTGGGGGATCGAGTCGCGATGATGCGGTACTCGTGGTATTCCGTGATTTCGCCGGAGGGTTGCGCGGCGATCCTCTTCAAGGAAGCCAACGAGAAGACCAACACACACGCCGCGCAGGCGCTGGCGCTCACGGCGGCGGACAATGCGCGCAACGGTTTGGTGGATGCGGTGATTGAGGAGCCCAACGGCGGCGCTCACCGGGATCCCAGGTCCGCCGCGGACCGAATGCAGCAGTGGATCGTGTCCAACTTGCAGGAACTGCAAAGGATCGATCCCGACACGCTGGTTCGATTGCGCTTCGAACGATTTCGCCGAATCGGCGCGGTCGGGCAACGCATCGCGCCGAGGTCTTGACTTTTTCACAAAATCCGTTAGAATGGGGATCTGGATCTATCCGCAAAGTCCGATAACCTCATGAAAACGGCGACCAAAAGGGTGGCGATCAAGAAGGCTGGGAGCAAGAAGATGACCACGAAGAAGCCGGCATCCAGGAAGGCTGCCGGCAAGGACTCGTCCGTCAAGAAGAGCGCGGCCGCAAGGTCAGCATCGAAGCCCAGGCGGTCTGGCGGCGCGATCGGAGTGGTGCTCCCGGCGAAGACTGGTGTCGTGCCCGTGGTCTTCGAGCAGAGCGAGCACGTGGAGTTGAATCGGCGGAGTGGTCCCATCAAGGTGGAGTCGGCCATTCCCATGCGACCGGCCAAGCCTCGTTCCAAGGGGGCGCCACCCCCGGTCATCGCCAAGCCGAAGCCGAAGCCCAAGTCACGGTCCTTCCTCCTCAGCGACAAGCCCCGGAAGAAGATCGATTACACCACCGCGGTCAGCGTATCGATCGCAGCGGCGGCCCAGGCCGCCGAGGCGGACGCGCAGGGCTATGTGGTCATCTGCGGTCGCCGCATACGGGTTCTCTCCAGCATGAAGGCGAAGGCTGCGAAGAAGGCCGCACGGAAGGCAGGGAAGCCTTTGCTGCGATTCTCTGCTCCCAACGGGCCGAAGCTCACCCGCGCGGAATTGCATCGTCGGCGCGTGCAGGCGGAAGTCCTCGCCAGGACGCAGGACGGCTTGCCCGAGCATGTCAAGAATGTCAAGACCAAGTTGAGCAAGAAGGAGCTCCAGTCCTACCGCGACTTGTTGCTGGCGCGCCGCGCTGAGTTGGTGGGGCGTGTGCAGGGCCTTGAGGATGATGCACTGCGCCCCAGTGGCGGAAATCTCTCCAACATGCCGCTGCACATGGCCGATGTCGGCACCGACACCTATGACCAGGACTTTGCCCTAGGCCTGGCAGGGGCTGACCGCCTGCTCTTGGTGGACATCGACGAGGCCTTGGTGAGGATCGAGGAGAAGACCTATGGCGTGTGCCTGCTGACCGGGACGCCCATCCCGAAGGCACGCCTCCAGGCCAAACCGTGGGCCAGGTACACCATCGAGGCCGCTCGACGCATGGAGCAGATCCGTGCGATGAACCAGTCGTGAGCGCCGTGGACTGCGCGTCAACGAGCGACGGCCCCGCCTGGCGGAGTCGAGGCGCGTGGGCAGTCCTGCTGCTGACGCTGGCGGGCGTGCTGGCGCTGGACCTCTGGTCCAAGTCGTGGGCCTTTCGGACCGTCGCGGGTGAACCCGTCGAGCTCCCGGATCGCACCGTCGTTGCGGATCCTGCCTTTCGACTGCCATGGCATGAGGGCGTTCGCGTCGTCCCGGGTGATCTGCTTGACTTTCGTCTCGTGCTGAACCACGGGGCCGTGTTCGGGATCGGCCAGAACAAGCGATGGGTGTTCGTGACCTTCACCATCGTTGCGGTCGCCGCGGGATTGTGGGTGTTTGGCGCGTGGACGAGGAGGACCTCCACGCTGTCGCATGTTGGTCTGGCGCTGGTTCTGGCGGGAGGCCTGGGCAACCTCTACGACCGCCTGACCGTCGGTGCCGTGCGCGACTTCATGCATCTGTTGCCTCGTTGGGACCTTCCCTTTGGCTGGGAGTGGCCCAACGCGGGACGCGAAGTGTTCCCGTGGATCTTCAACGTGGCCGATGTGTCGCTGCTCGTCGGCATGGGGCTGTTGCTGATCGCCTCCAGCGGGGCAGACCGGGCTCGAGCTGCCGCGCGAGCATCCGGGACCGTCGCCGCTACGGCTTCAGAGCGGCCATCGGGGCAGGCAGCAGATCCTGCGCCGTGAGGTGTTCCGGGAGCTGGTCGATCGTCCGCGCGACGGCAATCGTGTACGGACCGACCGCCGTTCGCCGAATCGAGAGGCAGTGCCCGCCCGTTCCCAATTGTTCGCCGAGGTCTCGCGCGATCGACCGGACATAGGTGCCCTTCCCGCAGTGGATCGACACCTTCAGGTGCGGCCACTCGTAGTTCATGACCTCGATGCCGTGGATGGTGACTGGACGCGCAGCGGGTCGCTCCGCGGGCGCTGGCGAGACGAGGCTCGCGTCCGCGCTCGCCTCGGCCGCAGCACTTGCACGCATCGCCCGCCGCGCGGTGTCGTAGGACCGGCGGCCCTGCACCTTGATGGCGCTGAATGCCGGAGGGCGCTGCAGGATCGTGCCCACCATGCCACCGAGCGCGGCGCGAATCGCGCCGGGGGTTGGAGGGACGGCCACTTCGATTTCTTGGCGGACTGCCTCCGTGTCGTCGGTCGCGGTGAACGCGGAGAGGTCAAACTCGCTCTCGTAGCGCTTCTCGGTGGCCATCAATTGGTCGATGGACTTTGTCGCGCGCCCAATCGCGATCAACAGGACGCCGGTCGCCAACGGATCCAGGGTCCCGGCGTGTCCGGACTTGGCGTGTCCCGCCCGCTTCCGAACGATTTCCACCGCGCGCATGCTGGTCATCCCCAGCGGCTTGTCAAGGACGAGGACGCCCTCTAGCGGGGGCGAGGGCTCGGGCATTCGCGAAGGAGTCAGCATGCGCCGCTACACTACCCAACCCTGGACAGGTGTCCGAGTGGTTGAAGGAGCAGCATTGGAAATGCTGTATGCGGGTAACCGTATCGGGAGTTCGAATCTCCCCCTGTCCGTTCCGTTCAGGTTGGTGTCGATGACGGCTCGTTCATCGGCGGAGAGGGGTGTGCGCTGCGCCTCCAGGCGCAGCTGCTCACGGGCCGCCGATTCCGCCAAGTCCTTGACCGCGAGCGTCGTTGCGCCGCTGCGCAATGCCACTTCGCGACGCGCCGCTGCGCAACAGAGGAGATGGAGCGCTCGAAGCCGATTGGAAGCCGTGCATCGTGTCTCGGCATCCAGCTCGTCAAGGTGATTCGACCAATGCCAGTGAGCGGTCCAAGAGGCCGCGAGCAACTCCTGGGCCTGTTCGGCGGACAGCGTCTGGGACTCCACCAGTTCCCACGCGCGATTATTGGCTTTCACGGTCCAGAATCGATGGTCGCCGCAACCTCGACCCGAATCCTTCATCGATTGGGTCACCTGGTTACACTACGCAACTCGTCTCGGGTTGTAGCGCAGTTTGGTAGCGCGTTTGACTGGGGGTCAAAAGGTCGTGGGTTCAAATCCCGCCAGCCCGACTCTCGGTGGGGTCCTCGGACCCCGATGCTCGGCGTGACGGTAGCCATGCGGATCAATGTCCGCCGCCCCACTCCCGCCTGAGGACCGAATACACCACCCCGTCCACAAAGCGGCCGTCCTTCTTGATGTGTTCGAGGACGATGCTCTCGCGAGTCATGCCAGCCTTCTCCAGGACTCGACCCGAGGCGGGGTTGTGGATGGGAGGCATCGGCATCGTTCCGATGGCGACACTCTGGCTGGTGTCCGACTCCATCTGGTGGCTGATGACGCTGCAGTTCCTGGTGGGGGTCGCCTGGGCGTGCTGGGAGACGGCCATCTTCCTGATGGTGTTTGACCGCATCCCATCCGAGCGCCGCACCACGATCCTCACGATCTACAACATCGCGCATGCGACCGCGATGGTGACTGGGTCACTGGTGGGAGCCACCATCCTCCGAGAGGTGGGCATCGAGCCGCGCCGCTTCAAGCTCAAGCACAGTTTTGACCTCTACATGCAGACGCTTGGCATTCGCCTGGGCGCCGGGACGATTGACATCCCGCAGGTCACCGAGCCCAGTCGTGTCCCCGAGGCGTTGCGGCGTCAGGAGCAGTAGCGTTTGGAACGACTGCGTTCGCCTTCGCGCCCTGCACCGTGTGCGCGTCGGGGTCGTCGCCGTTGCGATACGTCGTGGGACGCAGCGCCACGTCGGCATCTGTCTCCGCGTTGCGCGGCGTGTTGTTCCACAGATAGACCGACTGCATTCCGCCGACCACGAGCTTGCCGTCCGTGGCGAGTCCGGTGGGATGATTGAAGAGCAGCGCGCCGCCGGAGTTGTTAAAAACTTTCGAGCCAAGGACGATGTCCGCGTCCTGTCCGGTGACGAACGAGCCGGGCTTCGCGCCGGGCGCGGTCTTGTATTTCGAGTCAATCTTTTCCACGCGAATCTGCCCGCCCGGGCCGCCCGGGCGCCTCCCGCGCGTTGCGTTGGAATCATTCTCCCCGCGCGTTTCCGGAATGCGCGCCGTGTACACCATCAGGTAACTCCCATCGGCCAGCTTGAGCACCGAGGGGTCTTTGATCTGGGTGCCGCCACCGGAGGAGACCTTGTCGAATGCGAGCCGGACGCCTGGTTCCGCCGTCCATTGCGCGCCGTCCTTGGAAAAGAAAGAACGGAAACCGAGTTTGCCTGGCGGGAATGGCGAAAATCCATACAGGCGATACCCACCGTCCACCTTCACACCGTTGGCGGCGACGAAGGGCTCGCCATCGGCGACGAAGGGCATGACTTCGCCCACGGCAAAGGTTGTCGCATCGGGCGAAGTGCCGTGACGCTGCCGCACCTCTCGGCCCTGGAGCGTGAGTGTGTGCCACGTCGAGCCGATCTGGAACGTGGTGGAGTCGAGCAGATCAAGCCCCGATTTGGCGAACGCCGTGCCGCGTTTCTCAAAGTGAATTCCGTCCCGGCTGTCGGCATAGATGATGCCGATGTTGTTGTTCACGCGCGTGGTCAGGAACATGCGCCAAATCCCGTCCGGCAGGCGCACGATGTCGGGGTCGCCGGCGCGCTCGAACCCCGGCACTTCGACGTGCTTGAAAGTCCACGTCTTGCCCTGATCGCGGGAGATGGCGAGTCCGGTTGTGTTGTATCGGTCGCCGACCTGGCCGCCGGTGTAGTAGAGATGAATCTCGCCGCGATCATTGAAGATCAGGTCAGGCACGTTCGCCTGGTCGCTGATGACCTCGCCGGTCGGCACGAACGTCAGGCCGTCGCGTGAGCGCGCGGACATGAGCCGGAAACTTCCGGGTGCCTCGCGCTCCGCGTTCGGGTCGCGGCCCACCGGTGGCTCGAAGTCGTTTTCCGGATTCGCCAGACCATGGGAAGCGGTGCGGCGGGGAGGAGGTGACTGCGGTTGAAACTCCTGCTCCGGGCGCGGCGCACTGGGATTCGCTCCGGCGCCGTTGTCCGGCGCATAGAGGTGAAACACGCCGTTGTGAAGCGCCGCCGCGCAGTCGATCACCGCGCGGCCCTCGACGGCAAAACGCGCGTCCGGCTCGTAGGTGTAGGTCACGACCGTGTCGGGCTGACCGTCTCCGGTGATGCCGGCGTCCCAGGTGCCGCTCAGGGTCCGCAATCGTGAGAAGGTGTCCTTGGCGCTGGGGGCGTCCTGCGGAGCAGGGGCGGCGACGAGGAGGGTGGATCCGAACCCGATGAGGGAGGCCGCGATGAAAACTGTGTGCATGGCGAGGTGGGGGAGGCGAGACGGCTGGAAATCGTGTTCAATGCGCGACCCATGGCCGAGTCAAGAACGGATGTCGTCGTGATCGGTGCTGGCATCGTAGGCATTGCCTGCGCCTACGAGGCGGCCCGCCTTGGCAAGCGCGTGATCGTGGTGGAACGCGACAAGGAGGCCCGCGGGGGATCCGCGCGAGGGTTTGGCCTGCTGTGGCAGACGGGACTTGCTTCTTCGCTCCTTTCGGTCGCTGCAGAGAGCCTCAAGGCGTGGCGCGAGGTGATCGCCGAGGCACGCTTGTGGTCCAAGCAAGACGGCGGCCTCACGATCGCTGGGACCGAACTGGAGGCACAGGTGCTTCGCGAGTTTGCTGAGCGCGCACCCGACCTGGGCTACGCGGTTCGATTCCTGGATCGCGCCGCCACGGCGCAGCGGTCGCCCGCGGTCATTCCAGAGGCGGTCGTGGGCTCGATCCTGGGGACGGCGGGTGTCGGCGTTGACCCCAGCGAGGTCCTGACGCGCGTGCCGCAGTGGCTGGCTGCGGACCGTGGCGTGGAGTTCCGCTTCGGGCACGCCGTCGCCGGGGTGGAAATGCCCATCGTGCGGTGCTCGGATGGCAGCGTGATCCGCGCGGACCGCGTCGTGGTGGCGACCGGTGACCGCATGGACGGCCTGTTCCCGGAAGTATTCAGCCGCAACGCGATCAAGGCCTGCAAGGTGCAGATGATGCAGACCGTGGAGCAGCCGCGTGCGTGGGACTTCGGGCCGAGCATCGCGCTTGGACTGTCCGCAAGGATGGCCGATTCCTTCGATGCCTGCCCATCGATCGACGAGCTCCGTGGCGCGATCGCCGCGCGAGCGCCGGAACTGGACCGGTTCGGCATCCAGCCAATCCTCACGCAGCATGCCGATGGGTCGATCTGCTTCGGTGGCAGCCATGAGTACGGAGACGCCGCCGAAGAACCCTTTGACAAGGAGGTCATCAACGAGATCGTCCTCCGAGAGGTCAAGAAGTGCGTCCAGCTGCGCGACTGGACCATCGAATACCGATGGGTTGGCAAGTATGTCCGAGTCGCGTCGCGACCGCTCGTGGTGGAGGAGGTCCAGCCCGGCTGCAAGGTCGCCCTCGGCGCCGGTGGCTCGGGCTTCACGCTGGCGTTTGGCCACGCACGCGGCATCTTCGAGAACTGGTGAACACCATGAACACGCCCCTCATTCGCACGCACGCTTCCCGGCTCGCTTCACTCCTGGCCTTGGCGACTGGCACAAGCGCCGCCGCAGAAGTGTCGTTGCCGTGCGTCTTCACGGACCACGCCGTGATCCAGGCCGAGCGCCCCATCCCCGTGTGGGGGCGCGCCACGCCGGGGAGCGAGATCGTGGTGAGCCTGGGCTCGTCGGCCATCAATGCCATCACCACTCCAGAGGGAACCTGGCGCGTCACGCTGCCGCCGATGGCGACATCGTTCGATCCGCAGGTTCTGCACATCGAGGGAGACGGCTCGTCCATCGACATCAAGGATGTGCTCATCGGCGAGGTCTGGATCTGCGGGGGGCAATCCAACATGGAGTGGGTGGTGGATCACTCCAAGGGGGCGAATGTTGAGAAGGCGCGGGTCAGGGATGCCTCCATCCGCCTGATCAAGGCGCCACACCTGATATCTCCCGACGAGGAGTTCACCATGAACGCCTCCTGGCAAGTGGGGACGCCCGAGGTGGTCGGCAACTGGTCTGCGGTGGGACTGGCGTTCGGGCAGGCAATCACCGAATCGCGACACACGCCGGTTGGCCTCATCAGTTCCAATTGGGGTGGCACGCGCATCGAACCTTGGATGGACGAAGCCTCGCTCCTCGCGTGCCCCGTCACCGCTGAGGCAATGATGGCCTTGCGAACGGATATCGAGGCCAGGCGCGGCACACCACAGCCCAGTGCAGCAACCGCGCGCGACATTGAGATCACCTACTGGAATCAGCTGGCCGCCATCGATCCGGGGTTCAGGGAGGGCTGGATGCGCGGCGGCGCCGCGACCGCAGAGGGTTGGAATCACAGCCTTGTACCCGGGCACTGGGGCAGCGACGGCAGGGCACCGGAACTGCGCGACTTTGACGGCATCGTGTGGTACTCACGCAAGGTGACGCTTCCGCCAGACTGGGCGGAGAGCACGATCGTCCTCCGCCTGGGTGCGATCGACGACTCCGACACCGTGTGGGTGAATGGCCAGCAGGTGGGGCAGACCACGATGCGGCATGACCTGCCGCGCGTGTACGAGGTGCCACCAGGGACATTCAAGGGCGGTGACGACAATTGGATCACGGTGGCGGTGGTCGATCCACACGCGGATGGCGGGTTCGCCAGTGCCGACGCGGCGCTCTCCCTGCACCCTCGTGGGGTGACTCGTGATGCAGTCTCACTCGCGGGCGACTGGATGTATCGGGTCGGTGCTGGCACGCGCCTCACGCCGTCCAATCCAAACGCGCCGTGGCATGGACTCAACCAAGGGTCTCCCGGATCGCTGTGGAATGCGATGATGGCGCCATTCGCCCCCTATGCCGTCAAGGGGGCGATTTGGTACCAAGGCGAATCCAACGCAGGCGAGCCGACTGAGTACGCCGCGCTGCTTCCGGCACTCATTCGGTCATGGTCCCGCCGATTTGAGTCTCCAGACTTTGCATTCGGCATCGTCCAGTTGGCCGCGTTCAAGGAACCTAGCGACAATCCGGACCAGGGCGGCTGGGCGTGGCTTCGTGCGGCACAGGACCATGCGGCGCGAACTGTTCCCGATGCCTTCCAGGTGGTGACGACCGATCTTGGCGAGGCCAATGACATCCACCCCAAGGACAAGCGGACGGTGGGCGACCGGCTGGCCAGCTCGGCGCGTGTCGTGGCCTACGGCGAGCGTGTGCCATGCGCACTTACGCCGATCGCGACCACCGCATGGCAGGGCGCCCGCGTGGATGGCCACATCGCGGTGGCCGTGTCGTGTGACAACGCGTCGCAACTGACGACGCGAGATGGCGCCGGACCC
>JAQCEQ010000031.1 GCA_027618565.1 Planctomycetota bacterium
TGCGCTGGTGGAGCGCCTCCAGCGGGCCGCCAGCCAGCTGGCGAGCAACCGGCTTGGGGCGGTTCACTGGGTGCGCGCGAACTAAGCGCGCTTGCGAAGACGCGCCTCGTCCATGATGCGCAGGTCCGAGGCCTCGACGCTGCACTGCCCGACGTCCAGTGCGACACGCTCCAGCAGCCCATCCGAGGGCGCGGATGCCGCAGGATCTGGGACCGACAGCATCGCGTGGGTGAGCTCGAAAGTCCCGGCGGGTCCGCCATACAGCGAGTCGCCCACCAGCGGGTGCCCCAGCCACGCACACATGGCACGAATCTGGTGGTATCGACCCGTGTGTAACTCGATGATGGCGCGGGAGGTGCCCTGCTTCCGCGAGTGCGTCACCGCGAGGACCTCCAGCATCGCGGGATCTCCGCCTGAGCAGACCACTTGGGCGCGTCGCGCCGTACCAATGGGACCGGCCGCTCGGCCTCGACCGGCCTTCAAGAAACACTTCTGCAGGCCGACCAGAGAGTGCGCGTCCCCCGAGAGGACGGCCACATAGAACTTTCGCCACGTCCGCTGCCGAATGGACTCGGACACTCGATTCGCAGCAGCAGCATCGCGAGCCACCAGCAGGATGCCAGAGGTTGGTGCGTCGAGTCGATGAGGCAACCGCGCCTCCGACCACGACCGCTCGTCTCTGATGCGCCGGAGCGCGGAATCAACTCCGGGATTGCTCGACTCCGACGGCAGATCCCTCGGCTTGATCACAGCGATGATGTCCGACCAGTCCCGCAAGACTTCCAAGCTGGGTGATAGGGATGCCAACAGTCATCGGAAGGTACCGTAAGCATCCCAATGCGGCATAAACGGACGGAACAGCCCAAATGCCCCTAGGCTGCGCGAATGACCGCTTCCACCGCATTCGCGGCCATTCCACCCTCCGACAGCGCTGATCGCCATCCCCCGGGGCTTTTCCATCTGTTCTTCGTGGAGATGTGGGAGCGGTTCTCGTTTTATGGGATGCGGGCCCTCTTGGTCCTCTACATGATCAAGGGGTTCCTCAAGTACGGGGACGACCAGGCCTACGCGGTGTACGGCGCCTATGGCGCGCTGGTGTACGCCACGCCGTTCATCGGGGGCATGCTGGCGGACCGTGTCTTGGGTAACCGCCTCGCCGTTATCTGGGGCGGGCTGCTCATGGCGGCAGGGCACTTGATGATGACCGTGGAGACGGAGGCCGGGTTCTTCACGGCACTCTCCCTCCTGGTCGTCGGCAATGGCTTCTTCAAACCGAACATCTCGGCCATGGTGGGTGCCCTCTACAAGGGTTCGCACGCGGCCCGAGATGCTGGCTTCACGATCTTCTACATGGGTATCAACTTGGGGGCGGCGCTTGCCCCAGTGCTCTGCGGCTACCTCGGCGAGGAGAAGGGCTGGCATTACGGATTTGGGCTGGCCACAGTTGGCATGTTGGTCGGCGTGGCCACCTTTGTCGCCCCGAGGGGGCTGGCACGGATCCTCATCCTGCTCACGGCGGCTGCCACGGCAATCGGCACCGTCGTCGTGACCAAGGATGACTCCATCCAACTGCTGATCACTGTGCCCTTCCTGGCAGCGCTGGTCCTTGCGGCGATCGTCTCCGCCGTTCAACTTGGACGAGGTGGGTTGGATCCCTCCGTGGGCCAAGTCCCCGCGGGCTCGCGGCGATGGGCACGGACGGCCTCGTATGTGGGGACGCTTCTCGCCGTCCCGGTCGTCGTGCTGTTGCTCAAGCGCGACACGATCGCCGGTGTCGTCCTCTCCATCCTGGGCGGCGCCGCGCTGATCTACATTTTGGTCGAAGCGATTCGGTCGACAAAGGTCGAGCGACAACGCCTGTTCGTCGTGGTGATCCTGATGTTCTTCAGCCTGCTGTTCTGGGCCTTCTTTGAACAGGCTGGCAGCAGCGTCAACCTCTTCACGGACCGGAATGTGGACCGGGTGGTGGACGACACGCCGGTCGTGCCAGGCCAGTCGTACGACGATGTGGTCGTGACCCAGGAATTCGTGGGAGAGACGATCGACGGAAAGACCTGGCACCTGCAGGATGTGGAAGCGGCCCAGAAGGTGCATGAGGCGGACCCGTCCGAGGGCGTGGTCTCATTCACCGCGACCGCTGACAACGCCACGCTGGCCGTGGGCGGCAGCGAGATTCGCACCAGCGTCTTCCAGGCGGTGAACCCCGCGTTCATCCTCCTGTTCGGGCTGGTGTTCTCGTGGCTCTGGACATTCCTCTCCCGCCGCCACATGGAGCCGAACACTCCCGTCAAGTTTGCGCTCGGGCTCATGCAGCTGGGGCTTGGCTTCGGCGTGTTCTGGTACGGCGCCACCAACGCCGACGCCCATGGCATCGTGGCTCTGCAGTGGATCATGCTCGGCTACCTCCTCCAGACGACCGGCGAACTCTGCCTGAGCCCGGTCGGTCTCTCGATGGTGACCAGGCTTTCGCCGACGAGATTGGTGTCCACGATCATGGGAGCCTGGTTCCTGGCGACGGCGTTCAGCCACTTCCTCGCTGCGTTCATTGCCAAGCTCTCCGGCATCAAGGAAGAGGCGGGTGCCGATGGTGCGGTGACCCCGCTCCCCATCGAGACGGTGGGGATCTACGGCGAGCTCTTCAAGGGGATCGCCCTGATCGCCATGGCTGCTGGCGTGGTGGCGCTCCTCATTTCGCCCCTCCTGAAGAAGTGGATGCACGAGGGCCGGGACCACAACGGGTTGTGGGTGGAGGAATCGGTGAACACAACGGGCTCCTGAGCAACGCTCCATCCGCGAAAGTTCACCTGGACTTTCGCGGATTAGTGCCAAAAAGCGCTCAATGCAGGCTGTCCACGCGCCGATCTGTATCGCGCGAGGACATCCATGCACCTGAACAAGAGCCAACTCATCGACGCCATCCGTGACCTCAACCCAAGCGCCGATCGGGCTTGGCTTGGGCTCTTCTCCAAGGAAGAATTGGGGCGGTACCTGCAGCACCTGCATCATGCACAAAGCCCCCGCGGTGGGCCGGCTTGGGAGCGCGACGGGGAGACCGGCGCCATCGTGGTTCGCCACGCGGCCTGACCCTCCGCACCCCCTCCTTGCATCTCCAAGTCAGGCTGGGGTGTCGCCAGAGCGGCGCATGTAGTCCGCGAGTGCCCTCTTGAGCACTCGCACGCGCAGCAGGCTTCGCACTCGCGTGAGGAGTTCCACCTTGTTCACGGGCTTGGAGAGGAAGTCATCACATCCACATTCCGCGGCCCGCTCCAGGTCCGACACTTCATGGAGGGCCGTGACCATCAGCACGACGATGTCGCGGAACTGGGGGTCCCCCTTGATCGCCTTGCACACTTCAAACCCCGAGAGCCGTGGCATCATCACGTCGAGGAGGACCATGTCGGGTCGATGCTGCCGCACGGCGTCAAGCGCCAGCGCACCATCGGTCGAGGCGAGGAGCCGGCATCCGAGCGGCTCCAGGTACGCCTCGAGGAGCTCTAGGTTTTGCTGGTTGTCGTCCACGACCAAGATCAGGCATCCGGTGATGTCGATCTCACGTGACTCCACTCCCTCCAGCGACAGGCTCTCCGATTCCGGTGTCATGGGCCGTTCATCGTACCCGCCGACCATGTTCGGTCGTCAATGAGTGCCAAGGCCAGTTCCACAGGATGCAGTGCCTCTCGGGCAGCCAGGTCGTGCAGCTGGTGCCGGCAGGATGCGCCGGGTGCACAGATCGTCGCACCGGCGCGCGCTTGCACCTTGGGAAGCAGGTCATTCTCCGCGATGCGCCTACTGAGATCCGCCGTTTCTCGCTGCGCGCCGAACGCACCGGCCATGCCACAACAACCCGTCGCGAGCGTCTCCAGTCGATCACCGAGGATTCGTCGCAGGAATCCCCCGCTGCTCTCGGCCCCCCACAGCGCCTTCTGGTGGCAGTGCGCGTGCAGGGCGACCGCGGGCAGTGCCTGCGCAAAGGCTGGTCGCACGGGGTGTCGGTCCCACTGGGCGTCGAGGAATTCCTCCACCAACCGCGTCTTCGCCGCCACCGCGGAGGCGGCCCGCGCGGCGTCGGGCGCCAGTCGCAGGTCCAGCCAGTCATCCCTGATGGCGCTGGCGCAGGAAGGCTCCATCGCCAAGAGCGCGATGGCTCCCGTCCGCTGCATCGCCGCATCCAGTTGGAGTGCGGTGGCGCCGCAGGTGTGGATTGCGTCCGCGAGCATCCCCGTGGACAGGAGCGTGCGTCCGCAGCAGCCTGAGTCCACCAGTTCCACCTCGTAGCCAAATCGCTCCAGGAGCTGGATCGCGGCGCGACCGATCCGGGACTCGCTGAACGTGCAGAAGCAGTCGGCAAGGAGCAGCACGCGGGGCGTTCCTCGCGACGTGGCCTGCGGCGCGCGTGACCGCCTCCTGCGTCGCTGCCAGCGCAGCAGTGAGCCAGCGACCGGGGGCAGGCTCCGGTGCGGGTCAAGCCCCAGGAGCGTGCTGATTGCCAGGCGCACGATGGGGACCTGCCTCAGGCCCTCCGCCAACGGCGCGATGGCGCTTGCTGCGCGGTTGAGGGCACGGAGTCGTCCCAGGAGGCGGGTCCTCCATGGCACGGACCCTCGCTCCGCAAATCCCTGCGCCGTGTATTCCGCCTTGAGCTTGGCCATATCCACATTGCTGGGGCACTCGGACGTACAGGCCTTGCACGAGAGGCACAGCGACAGCGTCTCCTTGGTCTGCGGGTCGTTCCATGCGGGTGCGCCATCGCCGGACAACTGCCCGGACATCGCCAGCCGCAGGGCGTTGCCGCGTCCCCGCGTCGAATGCCGCTCGTCCAGGAGCACGCGGTAGGACGGGCACATCGTGCCTCCCGGCGTCAGTCGTCTGCAGATCCCGCTCCCGTTGCACTGCGTCGCCGCATGGGGGAACCCGCCTTCCCGCTCGAACCGGAAGAAGGTGGACACCTCCGGGACACGCACCTCCGACTCCAGCGGCTTCACGCGCAGGTGGTCGATGACGCGACGCGGGTCGGTCGTGTGCACCAGGTTTCCCGGATTCATGATCGAGTGCGGATCAAAGAGCATCTTCACGCGGGCGATCGCATCGCAGACCGATTCGCCGAGCACGCGAGAGAGGAGCGGCGAACGGACACGGCCGTCCCCGTGTTCGCCGCTGAGGGCACCCTCGTACCGAATCACCAGGTCGGCGATGTCCGTGGCGATCGACAGGAGCACCTCGCGATCCTGGCGGTCGTCAATGGCCACCAGCGGCCGGATGTGCAGGCATCCGACGCTGGCGTGTGCGTAGTACGCCGCCCTCGTGCCGTGGCGTGCCACGATGGCGCGGAACTCCTCCACGAACTCGGGAAGCCGTCGCGGGTCGACCGCGGTGTCCTCCACGAACGTGAGCGGCTTGCGGTGCCCAGGCAGCCCATGAAGCAGCGGCTCACCCGCCTTGCGCAGCGCCCACGCGCGTGCCATCGACGCCGCATCGCGGTGCAGCGACGTGGGAACGCCAGAGAACGCCGCTCGCAGCGCTTCGACCCGCGCCTCCAGCGCGTCCTGCGAGAACTCGGAGAACTCGATGTAGATCACCGCACCTGCGGGAAGGGAGCCGATGGATGGGATCACCTGGAGATAGGTGGCGCACTCACGATTGCCGCGAGCCAGTTCCAGGATGACATCGTCGATCAGCTCCACCGCGGTCGGTTGCAGCGCCAGCATGCGAGTGATCGGTGCCAGGGCGTCTCGCACGGAGGGGAACGCCAGGATCGCGAGAGCGACATGGGTGGGCCGTTGCACCAGCCTGAGCTCGGCCTCGAGCGTGGTCGCCAGCGTCCCCTCGCTGCCGCAGAGGAGGTGCGCCAGGTTCATGCCCTCCGTCGGTCGGCGCCCTGAGGCGATCGCCGCATCGCCCTGCGCCAGCATGAGGTCCAGGGCATAGCCGTCCACATGGCGCAGGATCTTCGGAAATCGACGGGTGATCTCCTCGCGAAGGCCATCGACAATCGACCACACCCCATCGGCCCATCGCGCCGTCACGGGATCGGGGGCCTCGCTCCCACCCAATCCAAGACCAAACCACCTCGCCTCTCCGTCCGCCGTCACCGCGCGGAGGCCATGGAGGTTTTCGACCGTGCGGCCGTAACGGATGGAACGGGCTCCGCTGGAGTTGTTCCCGATCATCCCCCCAATGGTGGCATGCGAGCTGGTCGCGACATCGGGACCAAAGAAGAGTCCCGTCGGTGCCAGCGCGGCGTTCAACTGGTCCAGGACGACTCCCGGCTGCACCTGTGCGCGCAATCGCTCGGCATCGATGCTCAGGATCGTGCGGCAGTGCTGGCTGAAATCGAGGACCACCGCGGTGTTCACCGTCTGGCCGGCGAGCGCGGTGCCGCCACCTCGCGGAAGGATGGGAATCCCGCGCGCGGCGCAGTATCGAGTGATCTCGATGGCCTCCTCCGGAACGCGCGGGCAGACCACGCCGATGGGCGCCACCTGGTAGAGGCTGGCGTCCGTCGAGTACAGCATCCGGTCTTGGAGGGAGAACCGGACTTCCCCCGTCGTCAGTCCCCGGAGGTCCGCGGCGATCGCCGAACGCTCCCGCTCCTGACGCTGGTCCAGCACCGGCAGCGGTGTCACCAGTGATCGACCGGTGGCACCGCGATGATCGGTCGAGGCGGAGGGTTCCAATGGCTCGCTCACTTGGATGGAGGCTGGATCGACTCGGGCACCGCCGTCGCGGCGGCGGAGACAGCCCGCTTGAGGCTCTCCAGGAGACCCGGCTCCGCCCCCATGTGGATCGCCGCGACCTTGCCATCCGGGGCGATGAGGATCGTGGTGGGAACGCCCTGCACGGAGAAGGACTCCGCCATCCGGTCACCGCGCACCATCGTGGGGAATGGGAAGCCACCCTTGGTCCAGTACGCGTTCACGCGAGCGGTGACCTCGTCGGCGCCGCCCTCCTCCCAGACATTCACGCCAAAGATGGAAACCTCCAGGGACTGTGACTTTGCCCAGTCGGCGAACTGGCCCACCATGGGGAGGCCCTTGCGGCAGGGACCGCACCATGTGGCCCAGAAGTCAAGGACGATCCAGCGCCCTGCAAGCGATGTGCCGGACACCGTGGTGCCGTCGGCCAGTTCGCCATCCACGGTAGGTGCCACCGCACCGACGATGAGCGGAGCCCTCTGTCCCGCCAACTCCTCCGCCGTCGCCACTCGCGCACGGTTGGCCGGGTCGAACTGAATCGGGACGGGGAGGGACGGGAGGACCTGCGCGGTGAATTGGAACTGCACCCAGAGGCGAATGACGCTCGGCGCCCCCTCGGGCGTGAACACCAGGCTGGCGGACGTGAGGAGGTGCGTGGCAGGGTCGTACTGCACGGCCACATCGCCCTGCGGGGCCACCAGAAGGAGCGATCCCGGAGCAAAGGCGGCCAGTTTCGGCTCCCGGAGCGCCATCATGGAAAACGCTTCTTCCGGGGGCGTGGAGGCGTCCCTCAGGACAAAGTCCGGGGCGGGCATCATCGCCAGCGCGCTGGCCAGCCCCTTCGATGCGCTGCCGGTGTAGGCCTGCTCCATGTACTTGTCGTCTACGCCTGCGAGCGTGACGAAGACTCGTCCATCCATGGCGACCATCGCCATTTGCGCACCGGAGACCCGGGCACTCCCGCCCTCGAACTCGACCAGGAACGAGTCGGTCTGTGGCTCGCTCCCCTGCACGATCACCTGAAAGGTCACCGCGTCCCGAAGGGCCGGCGCGGTGGCGTACCCATGCGCAATCTCGCCAAGCACGCGCATTCCCTCCGCAAGGGCCGTAGCCGTCCGCGTCTCCTCGCCGTACCGATCCCCGTTCAGCGGCTGGATGACAATCGTGTCCAGGTTGATGTTCTCGGGCGTGAGCGGCGGAAGGTCGTCAGTGCCTTGCCCCACGACCGACGGCGACATCGCCAGGCAGCCCAGCGCGACGAGTCGTGCCGGTGCACGCAAGCCCTTGCGCGAACAGGACGACATCGTTGTGGCAGTCGGCGGCACGATGAGCCGCCAAGTCTACGCGTTCTCCAGTGCGCGGATGACACCACTCGGGGACGATGTCCGCGAGTGGGAAGAGCACGAAGGCACGCAGGAATGCGTGCGGATGCGGAACGATGAGGTCCGACGACTCCAGCACGGCCGAGCCTCCGGGGCCGGCCATGAGGATGTCCAGATCGATCGTGCGTGGCCCCCATCGGCGCGTCTCGCTGGATCGATCGCGGCCCAGGGATCGCTCAATGGCATGCGCGCACGCCATCAGCCCCGGCACACCTGAGCCTGACTCGACCAGCGCTGCAGCGTTGAGAAACAGCGGTTGGTCCACGACGCCGACCGGTAAGGTCTCGTACACGCGGCTCACGCTGACGATCCGCGTGTACGGCACCTGTGCGATGAGGGAGAGCGCCGCGTCCATCGTGGCCAGCCGGTCGCCCAGATTGGAGCCCAGCCCCAGCGCCACCTGGGTCATGGCCGACTCTCCCAGGGCAAGGCGTGGACGGGGCCACCGGAGAGTGCGCTCGAGAGCGCCGCCAGTGCCGAGGCGACCGTCAACGCACGCACCGAATTCCGATCGCCTCTGAAGAGGAAGTGTCGACTGTGCGCGAGGACGCTGCCTGCGTCGCGATGCGCGATCCCGACGTACACCGTCCCGACCGGCTTCTCGGGCGTGCCACCCGAAGGTCCGGCAATGCCCGTGGTGCTCAGGGACCACTCCGCACCGGTCGCGGAGATCGAACCCAGTGCCATGGCCTCCGCTACTTCGCCGCTGACGGCACCGTGCTCACGGAGCAGTGCCGGATCGATACCCAGGAGCGACTCCTTGAGGCGGTTGGCGTACGCCACGACTCCGCCCTCAAACCACTCGCTCGACCCGGGCACCGCCGTGAATGTCGCGCAGACCAGCCCGCCTGTACAGCTCTCGGCGGTGGTCACTCGTTCGCCGCGGTCCTTGAGAACCGTGCCAATCCGGCCGGCGAGGACAAGGTCCTCCTCGCGGATGACCATGATCGGCGAATTCATGGGGGCACTGTACGGCACGCTCCCTGCCGTACACTCTTTGCGTGCCATTGGAGAAGGCAGCCCTTTCACATCCGGCGGACCTCATGTCGGCCTCCATCGCTCGTGCGGGCGCGCCGCTGTGCGTAGGACTGGATCCGGTAGTCGAGCGATTCCCGGCGGAGCTGCACGACCACAGGGGCGGCGGGCTCGCGCCGTTCACCGAGTGCGTCATTCGCGCCGTCGCAGCGTCCTCCGCGGCAATCAAGTTCCAAAGTGCCTGCTACGAGCGATGGCTCGAGCCGGGCATCGCGGCCCTTCGCGAGGGGATGGCCCTCGCCAAGTCGCTCGGGCTTCTGGTCATCCTCGACGCCAAGCGTGGCGACATCGGCATCTCCGCCGTTCACTACGCGCATGCGGCGCGCTCCCTCGGAGCTGACTGGATCACCGTGAGCCCCTACCTTGGCATGGAGACGGTGGAACCCTACCTGGAAGCGGGCCTTGGGGCGTTTGTCTTGGTCAGAACTAGCAATCCCGGCAGCGACTCGCTTCAGCGCGTCGCCTGTTCGGGCGAGGTCGCGGGCCTCACCATCGCGCAAGTCGTGGCCGAACAGGTCTCGGCGCTTGGTGACAAGTACATGTCAGCCGACGGTGCCTCGGCCGTCGGGGCCGTGGTCGGTGCGACGAAGCGGACGGAACTGGCCGACCTCCGGAATCGAATGCCCGCCCAGCCGCTCCTTCTCCCGGGAATCGGCGCGCAGGGCGCGACCGTGGACGACGTGCAGGCGGCGTTCGATCCACGCACCGCCGGCGCACTGGCCACGTCCAGCCGGGCCATCATCTATGCCTCCGCGGTGGAGGGGGAACCGTGGCACGCCGCAGTGGAGCGAGCGGCGATGGAAGTCAATGCTCAATTGAGGGGCAGAGCATGAAGCACAGCAGGATTTGGTTGGCACTGGTCCCGGTGGCCGTCCTCGTCGCGATCCCGATCCTGCTCGCTCGCAGCGGCAGCCGCTCCGGGGATGAAGAGCGCTTCATCGTGATCGTGACGCCGCACAACGAAGAGATCCGACAGGAGTTCGAGCACGCTTTCAAGGCATGGCACGCCGATCGGTTTGGCGAGCGCGTGGGGATCCGGTGGGACCTGCCCGGCGGCACCAGCGAGATCAAGCGGCTCTTGCTGGACCTGCACGGGCGCGCCCTCGAGGACGGGCGGCCGACGATCAACATCGACATCTTCTTCGGCGGCGGCAGTTACGAGTACACCAACCTGGCCAAGCCGTACAAACCACTCCACGGCGGAGCCGATGGGGAGCCCGTCCTGGCCTCTGCCCCTCTCCCGGAAGGAGTCCTTTCCGCGGCCTTTCCTGAGCAGACCGTCGGGGGCCGTGAGCTCTACGACGCGGATCGCCGGTGGTTTGCCACCGCGTTGAGCACCTTTGGCATCGCCTACAACCCCGAGGCCTGCCAGAAGCTTGGGACCCCCGCTCCCGAGTCGTGGGAGGACCTCGCCGATCCGCGGCTGCAGGGATGGGTGGCGATGACCAACCCCGGCCAGTCGGGAAGCGTGCTGACCGCGTTCGAGACCATCCTCCTTCGGCGTGGGTGGGTGGAGGGTTGGCAGATCCTGTCGCGTGCCGGAGCCAACGCGAGGACCTTCAGCGGGAGCAGTGCCGACATCCCCAAGCGAATCAGTGCCGGGGCATGCGCCGCCGGCGTATGCATCGACTTCTATGCCCGTCGCGAGGCGCAGGTCGTCGGCATGGGGACCGGCACTGGCGGCGAACGCATTGCATTCGTCGCCCCGCGGGGTGCGTCCGTGATCGATCCCGACCCCGTTGCGATGCTCACCGGGGCTCGCGAGCCAGAATTGGCGGTTCGGTTCATCGAGTTCTGCCTCTCCATGCAGGGCCAGGCGCTCTGGCAATTCAAGGTGGGGGCACGGGTGGATGAACTCGAAGGCCCGCAGTGGGAGGAATTGCGCAGGCTCCCCGCGCGCCGTGAGATGTACGAGCGCTACAGATCGGAATTCAGGGACGCCGACCAGCCCAGTCCGTTCCTTGACGCGACGGCACCACCGAACAAGCCCGCCTATCGCCCGCTCATCAGCCCGATGTTCAGCGCGATCGTGATCCAGCCGAGGACACTCCAGCAAGCGGCATGGCGAGCCATCCTCAATCACCCCGCGTACCCCACGCCGCGCCCTGGGGAGCACGCGCCGATCGTGACCGCGAACGATGTCTCGGATCCGGTGCTCAAGGACTGGCTCGGCCGCTTCGATGCCCTCCCGACGGTGCTGGGACCAGGTGGCCGGGAGTATTCCCTGGCCAACGAGGAAGACCTGGAGGCCGTGAGCCAGGGCTGGCTGCGAGGAGCGTGGCGGGACCTCGGACTCTGGCCGTCGGACATGGATCCGGAAACCGCGCTCCTGCGCGACATCGCCATCGGAGCCATCCGTCGCTACGAACTCATTCTGGAGCAAGCGGAGCGGATGGGCATCCCGACGAACTAGTCGATGCGCCCCCGACACATCCACCTTGAACGAGACCGCGCGCTCCACCTGGAGTGGGACGACGGGAGCCGTACCTCGATTTCCATCGCGTGCCTGCGCCGACATTCCCCCAGCGCCGACGCGAAGTCGCTTCGAGAGGCGATGGCCCTCAACCCACTGACGGTTCTCCCGTCGACCCGCGCCACGGGCCCGCTGACGGCCACCTCATGCGAGCCCGTCGGTGGCTACGCGGTGCGCATTGCCTTCTCCGACGGCCACTCCACCGGCATCTACAGCTGGGACTACCTGAGGGAGTTGGCCGCGCTGGACGCTTCCGGTGGCTCGTGAGCGCGCCGGTCGAGCCAAGGTCGTGACCATGGCGTGACACGCCGAATCTCCCCGGCGTGTACCATTTCCTCCGCTCCCGGCATGCGAGCCGGAAGAGTCGCCACCTCTTGTCCAAGATCTCACAAGGAACCCCCATGCGAACCATCCGCACCATCGCAATCACGGCCTGCGCCTGCCTGTTCCTCGCCGCCTGCGGCGACGGGACCCCGTCGATGACGAAGGTTGAGAAGCGGCCTGAACCGACCACCAAGATCCAGTCGCCCGAGGCGAAGTTCAACTCGGGTGCGGCGATGCAGTCCACGACCAACCAGGCAGCCCCTCCCAGCAAGCGCAAGAACTGATCTCGGGATCAGTCCAGCATCAAGCTCCGGAGCGCGGCAAGCCCAGCGGCCAGTTTCTCGTCAGGTGTCGCAAAACTCAGGCGGAAATGCGTGTCCCGCGAACTGAACACCTTGCCCGGGATCACGAGCGTGTTCCTCTCGACCGCGCGTGCGGCGAATGCTGATGCCGTCATGCCAAGGCGGCTCGGAACCTCGACGAATGCATAGAAGGCGCCGCCGGGGTGCGGCACGGAGGTAACGCCGCGAAAGGCCTCGACCACGGTGTCGCGCCGTGCCTGAAATCGGCGGACGATCGGCCCCATGTCATGGGCCAGCATGGCCGGAATCGCCCGTTGAAGCGGCGTCGGGGCGCAGACGTAGGTGTACTGCTGCAACTTCGCCATCTCATCCGTCAGCCACTTCGGTCCCGCCGCGTATCCAAGCCGCCAGCCCGTGGCACCGTAGGTCTTCCCAAACCCCCGCACGGCAAGCACCTCGTCCCAGAGGCGAGCGGCGCTGGGGCATCGCCCTTGCTCGAGGGACTCGGAGTAGGTGAACTGGTCGTAGATCTCGTCAGAGACCAACACGATGCCCCGTGACCGGCACAGGTGGACGATGTCCCGAAGGTCTTCTTCCCCCATGACCGTACCGCATGGATTGGATGGCGATACCAGGACCACCATCTTGGTCCGGGGCGTGAGGCATTGCTCGATCCGCTCCGCAGTCATCCTGAAGTCCGGATAGGTGTCACAGGGGACACCCACGGCCCCAGTCAGCCGTGCCAACTGCGGATAGAGGATGAAATAGGGATCCGGATAGACGATCTCATCGCCTGGACCAGCCACCGCCAATGCCGCCAGCACGAGCGCGCCGCTGGTGCCACTGGTGATCAACGCGCCATGGCGGTCACCGCGATGCCAGCCCAGATCCGCTCCAAGGAATGACCAGAGCGCATCCTGGATGGCTGGAGCGCCAGCCGTCAGCGAATAGCCATTGTGGTGTTCTGTGATCGCGAGGACGGCCGCATCGATCACTGGCTCAGGCACGCCAAAATCAGGCTGCCCGATGCTGAGGTTGATCGGATCCTTCATCGTGACCGACAATTGCCAGACGGCCCGGATGCCGCTGGCGTCGATCGATCTGGAACGGTCGCAAATCAGGCGCCCAGGGTCGAGCGCCGATGTCGTTGGGGCGGTCACGCCGCGGCTCACTTCTTCTTGGCGTTCGGCTTCGCTGCTACCGCGACAGGTACCGGTGCGGCTGCAACCGCGGCCGCGGGATCCTTCTTCGGCTTCTTCGCAGCGGCAATCTTGATGCTGCGAACCTTGGGGAGCGAGAGGGCTGACGCAGAGGCGGGATCCATGGCTCCAGACTCAGTCAGCTTCGCTATCCGCTCTGGACGCGAGAGGACATTGCGGTGCTGGGAGAGGGAACCGGACTTGGACTTGAGGCTGGAGTGGATGCTCATGACGAATCTCGTGGCGGGCGCGTCGCAGGGTGTGGGCGGGGCACGGTGCACCGCGTGGACTGGATCAGGGAACAAATTTCCGTGCATAGTGCGAACGGAAATCCTCGTTGCCCGGGGCCGTCGCCTTCCAGCCACGACCCGCCGAGAGAATCGAGCGCTTGAGCGCCTCGGCCTGGGGCGACTTCAGGCTCCCCCCCTCAAAGCCGGGGAGGACAAAGACCTGAAGAAACCGACCAGTATCCCATCTTGCGGCGTGCGCATCAAGTCCTTGCGTTCTCAGGAAATCGACCATCGCCGGCGCCCGCTCTGGTTCCACCTGCGCCAGAACGAAGTAATTCAGCCCCGGAACCCTGACTTCCGCGTCCGCGGATGCAGGCAGGATGGACCCAGGATCTCCGCTGGGTGGCTTGGAGGACTCGGGCAATCGCGGGGGCCCACCCCCGGGGAGCCGCTCGGTGATGGCCGTGGACTGGTTGCCAGCCTCCCCTGCCTGCTCGAACCCTGCCGCGCGCCCTTGGGAATAGCCGACCAAGTAGGCGGCTCCGCTCAGGACCGCGACGGCGGCTCCCAGCCCAAGCAGCGCACCGGCGGAGAGGGCGGGCGAACGAGGCGCGCCGCCGGCCTGCACCGTGGGCACCCCCTCCCGCTCCCCAGCCTGCTCTCGCGCATGCAGTATTTCGTAGAGCGTCGGGCGATGGCGTCGGCTCATCGCTCCGCCCCATCTTTCCGACCGGCCACGACCACGGCGATCGCGATGTCCTTCAGGTGGCTCATGGAGAGACACCAGGAGTCGAGGCCTTGCCGCGCCGCCTCGGCGGCGACGGATCCAGTGAGGCGAATGCCGGGCGCACCCAGTTGGTCCAACGTCACTTCGATATCCGTCCACGCCATCTGGTCACGCATCCCCGTGCCGAGTGCCTTGAGAACGGCTTCCTTCGCCGCAAAGCGCGCCGCCAGTTGCTGGTCTCCGCCATCGCGGTGAAGCGCGGCATACGACCGCTCCTGCGCCGTGAAGCAACGATCATCGAAGGCGTCGCCGTGCCGCTGCCGCGCCTCTTGGAGTCGTGCCACATCCACCAAGTCAGTCCCGATCCCGATGACGATCATGCGCGCACCTCGCGCCGCATGGTCGACGAAAGAGCCACCGCGCCAGGCCCGCGCATGGCGCGCACGCCAGCAACCAGGTCCGCCCTGGGATCCGCGCAGCCCGCGGCGTCCAGCAGCAGGAGTGTCCGCGACGCACTGAGCCGAGCCGCCAGCGTGCAGGCACGCCAGTCCAACCGGCCACCGGGAAGCGCGCCGGGCACACCACGCCGCCCCGCCGAGTCCACATCCACCAGGCGAATGTGAGCCACCTCCGGCGAGCAAGCCGTGAGGAGGGAGAGCGGATCGAGGCCGCCCGCCAAGGCCCGACCGGTCTCGAGGCACGCACCAAGCACATGCGCACTGGCGGTTGCCCAGTCCGGGACTGCTTGCGGGGGCACCAGCCGCAGGCATGGCACCCCTGTCCGGTCGGCTTCCTGCAGGCAGGCCATCGCGACGCCGTGCAGGTCGCGGGCTGGAAGGTCGATGGTGACTGGGAGCCTTCCAAGCGCGACGGAGAGTTCGATGGTCGCCAGGAACGCGGCATGCAGTCGATCCACCTGGTCGGCTCGCTCCCAGGACTCGGGGAACGGAACGAAATCCACTCCCGAGGCCGCCACCCCCGCCGAGACCAGTGCGGATCTCACACCGCGCCGTGAGGAGCCATCCATGTCAGCCGCCTGCGCGCCCGGGTGCGTAGCACTCCACTGGATGAACTCGAACCCTGCCTGGGCGCACCATCGGATCGACTCCGCTGCATCAGCGCCAAGCGGTGCCAGGGTGACTGCCAGCCGCACATCGGACAACGGGTTGGCTGCATCGGGCTCCATGCGGGCAGCGTATCGACTCGTGGAAGTTTGAGCCCCCCTAGGATCAGCCGGTGGCCGCTGGACTCCAGGATAGGAAGGCCCGGGCAGCGTCGCTCGTCGCCGCACTCCGCACACAGTATCCGGAGGCCCGCTGTGAACTGGACTCCGGTGCCCCGCACGAGCTCCTCATCGCGACCATCCTGTCGGCGCAAGCCACCGATGCGGGCGTCAACCGCGCCACTCCGGGGCTCTTTGCCGCGTTTCGCACCCCTGCCGACTACGCGGCGTCCACGCCCGAGGCCATCGGCGAGCGTGTCCGGACCGTCAACTTCTGGCGCACCAAATCCAAGGCCATCCACCAGTCGATGATGCGAATCGTGGAGGTGTACGGCGGAGTCGTGCCGCAGACGATGGAGGAACTCCTCACTCTCCGCGGCGTGGCCCGCAAGACAGCCAATGTGGTGTTGGGAGAGTGCTTCAAGAGGTCGGAGGGCATCGTGGTGGACACGCATGTCCTGCGCCTGGCCGCTCGGTTCAGGCTCAGCCGGCACCGCGACCCGCTCAAGGTGGAACGCGACCTCATGACACTCGTGCGCCTGGAGGACTGGACGATCCTGAGCCACCTGCTGATCTGGCACGGGCGCCGCGTCTGCAAGGCGAGGGGAGGCGCGTGCGCGAGCGACCCCATTTGCCGGAAGTTCGGGTCGTGTGCAAGGGCGGCGGCACGATCCCGCCCCGCTAGCGCCCATTCTCGCGCTGCGTCGTCGAAGGCTCCGGCGCCTCGCCGTACGGGATCCAGTCGATCGTCCCCATCCCGGAAGCGTGCGTGACATAGGCGATGCCGCCGGTGTTCTCCGCAAAGATGTGGATGACCGGGCTGCCAAACTCAAACTTCGCCACGGACTCGAGGAGCCCAACCGCTCCCTGCTTGTACACATCCACGCCATCCCCGTGCGCCACCCACAGTGCTTCGCCCTCCGCGAGTACCTCTGACACGACGGGGTAGGCAAGGGTCTGCACGACCTCGCCCTTGAGCGAGATTTCCACGCGCTGCCCAGCCTCGTCGCGCACGATCCTGGCCACGCCCCAAGCGTCGATGGCTTCTTCACGGCGTTCCGCATCCTTGGCCACGGCCATCGAGGTGATCTCGGCTTCCATGCCGGTTCGATAGTTCCAGATGCCCTCCTGGCTGCCCGCGCGAACGCGGCGCCCGTCGCCTCGAGCCGTCTCGAGCCGGCCGGGCGCGCGCTTGATCGCGAAGAATGTGTCCCCTGGGCCGCGCGAATCGGTGTAGGGGTGGTACAGGGCGCGACCAAAGCTCCCACAGACGAACAAGTCACCCGTCGGAGTGGGGGCCAGGTCGAGGGCACCCTTGATCGCGAAGAACTCCGCACTCAGGAACCCGCTTGGATCCACTCTCCAGGACCAGACTCCAGCGGGGGTCACGGCGTAGAGGCGCCCCCAGATGAGTCGAAGCCGCTCCAGCCGTCCGGGCACCGCCGCCTCCCCAAGCATCTCGCCTCCCGGTCCCAAGAGGAGGAGCAGGGCACCGTTGGGCGTGTGTCTCGCAACCACCAATCCCCCGAACGGTTCGGACCCTGCGGGGAGCGACAGCACGGAGTCTGCAGTCGTGAGAAGGTGCCCATCCGCCACCAGGTTGCCATCCACAAGCACGACCGAAACGCCGTGGCCACCGGCCACGCCCCGCACATCCCCAGTGATGTCAGGCACCGGGCTGCCGTCGGCCAGGAAGACGGCCCCCCCATCACCGAACGCCACGAGTTCCGTCCCCAGCGGCGCGATGGCGATGGGCGCGATCCCCATGGTCTCGGTCACCAGCTCACCGATGAGTTCGGGTGCTCCCTCCGCCGGTGCTGAGACGGTGATGATGGAGCGACCCGCGACGATCCCGTACACCATGTCGCCGTTGGACGCCAGGTCCGTGATGGTCGGACCCGCGCCTGGCGCAACCACCTCGAGTTCCGAGACCACCTCCCCGGTCATCGCGTTGAGGATCTGGATCGATCCCCCTTGCGCCACGGCGATCCGGTTGTCGTCCAGCGGCGCGCACGCGAGGAAGGCACCGCTGACGTGGTGCGACACCTCCGGCCGACGTGGTCGATAGTCGGTGCGGTCGGCCTTCACGTAGGGCTTCGACTCGCACCCGACGACCCCTGAGACGCCGCCAACCAAGGCGGCCGTTGAAGCCAGTCGCCCCACGCCGCGTCGCCAAGCTCTCCATCGATCTCTGACGCACATGCGTGAAGCCTAGCGCGCGGCTCTCCCAACTAGACTGGCATCGTGCCCCCAGACCGCTTGGCATCCCTTCGATCCATGCACGAGCGCGATCCAGCGGATGCGTTCTGCACCTACGCGATTGCCTTGGAGCACGCCAAGGCCGGACGGCACCGGGAAGCGTTGGAGTGGTTCTCCAAAAGTGCCGTGGCCGACCCGTCCGCGGCGTACACGCACTATCACTGGGCTCGATCCCTGGAGGCGCTCTCGCGCGATGAGGATGCCGCCGCTCGCGCTCGGGAGGGGCTCCGAGAGGCGATGGCGGGCGGCGACACGCACGCTGCCGCCGAACTTCGCACGCTGCTCGACAGCTGGGGAGCGGTGGCCTGATGGCGAAGCCCACTCCGGTGACTCTCGTGCCGGTGCGCGCCAACCCGCAGTGCGTGTGGGTCGTGGTGGCTGGCGAGCGAACGCACAAGCTCACGCGATTGGAGGCCGTGGAACTGGGGGTGTACGAGGGAGATCCATGGACGCAGTCGCTGGCGCGACGAGTGGAGTCCCACCTGCGCGCTGCGGCCCTTCAGCGATCCGCGCTGAAGTTCCTTGGACAGCGGGATCACTCGTCGGCGGCACTCACCCAGCGACTGGTGCGAGTGGGTGCGAGCGCGGCCGAGGCTCGCCGACTGCTGTGCGAACTGAAGGAGCAAGGCTGGCTGGACGACGCACGAGCCTGCCGGTCGCGCTGCACCACGCTGCAGGAGCGCGGTTGGTCGACGACCCGCGTCCGCGCGGCTCTGGAACAGGAGGGCTTCGCGTCGGCGGACATGGACCGGGTGTTGGCACAGCTCGATGCCGACGATCGCCGGGCCATCGACGAGGCGATTGGAGCGGCCCCGCGACTGCCAGCCGCTCGCCTCTACCGGAGGTTGGTCGCGCGGGGGTTTGACCCCGAAGATGTGGTGGCTGCCCTGGATGGAGCGGGTCGATCGCCCTACGCGGAGGAAGTGGCGTGACGGACGCAGAGCAACCAGCCCCTCACCCGTCTGAGCTGCCGACCACCTACCCGTGGCGCCCGGAATGGGAACGCTCCCCGTGCGACATCGAGCGCGCGCTGCTGCAGGACGACCCACCACTCCTCCTGGACTGCCGCGTGAGCGAGGAGCGGGCCTTGGCGGACATTCCTGGCTCGATCCACATCCCGCTGGGCGAGTTGGAATCCCGGCTGGATGAACTCTCGGACGCTGCTTCCGGCGCGACGGGGACGATCATCGTCTACTGCCATCACGGCGTCCGCAGCATCCGCGCCGTCGCGGTCCTCCGCGCAGCCGGTTACACCGATTGCTGGAGCCTCGCGGGCGGGATCCACGCGTGGAGCGCGTCGATCGACAAGAGCATCCCGGTCTACTAGGCCTCTGCACCGTCGCCCGGACTGGGACTCAACCCCAGTTTCCAAGAAGCGCGGCCAGGTCGGCGGCATCGACCAACCCGCTGCCGTCAAAGTCCGCGGCGGGATCGTTAAGCCCCCACGCGCCCAGCAGGTACGCAAGGTCGCCACCGTCGACATCGCCGTCGCCGTCAGTATCTCCGGGGACATCAGCACTCTCGCCGTGGGCGATCAGTGTGGCGCCGACCGTTGAGCCCACGGTCGTGTCGGCAATCACGCCTGACATCAGCAGGTGCGCGAGGCCTCCTGCGGGAATGACCGTGGGGATGTCCATCGGCTGGTCAGTGATCGTGGCACCGTTGGCGGGCACGATCGTGGAGTCAGTCTGTGAGCCCGAAGCCTCGATCACCGGACCAGTCGCGGTTTCCGTCCAAGAGCCGATGATCGCCAGCGCGGCCGGGAACGGCGCGATGTCAACGGGAGCACCGGCAGACGAAGCCACCACCGTGACTTCAACAGGCACGGTCGCCGTGAACGACAGGCCACCCCGCTCATCCGGCACGATGACCGCAGGCACGGACATCGTTTGCACCATCGAGATGGACTGCACATCGACGCTGCCCAGCGGGAGTGGGATGTCGAAGCCGCCTGGGAAGAGCCCGGTTGGGTTCACGGTATGGAACGATGCGTAGTTGATCGTGAGCGTGAGGTCGGCGCCTCCCGGGCTGGCGGACGCGTTGTAGATCAGGAGGCCGTCCACCACCGGCCCAGCAAAACTGTCGGTCACGTGAAACGACCCCACCGTCGGCGTGTCAACTCCAACGACTGCAGCAACGGTGGCGGCATATGTGATGGCCGTGTTCGTGCTTCCACCGAACAACCCGGGAAGCGTCTTCGTGCCGGTTGGGTTGGCCACGGCGTCGTAGTTGCCGATGAAGGTCCCGGCGAGTGGCGTGGAGGTCGTCATCTGAATCTGCATCGAGCTCCCGCCCTGCAGCGTGAAGAGCGTGTCGAACGGCGCACCCAAGGCGCTGACTGCCGTCGCGGCGGCGATTGACGCGCTGATGAGGGAGAGAACGGCGGAGGATGAACCCAGACTCACAGTATGAGATGTCTACTTCATCGCGGCTCTGATGCAAACTCGGACGAGGTCAAGTGTCAAAAATAAGGACCAGATAGGCCATCAAGATCGCCAGATGGAGAATGCCGTGCAGGAAGGTGGTGCGTCCGGTGCACAGCGTGATGATTGACACGATGAAGGTCAGCGCCAGCAGCAGGATCTCGACCTGTTCAAGCCCCAGTTCAACCGGGTGCTGCGTGAACATCGACACGACCAGCACGGCCGGCACCGTGAGACCGATGGTGGAGAGTGCGCTTCCTACGGAGAGATTGATAACTCGCTGTGGCTGATTGTGCTTGGCGGCCTGGATCGCAACCATTCCTTCGGGTGCCAAAATGATCGCCGCGATGACGACGCCGCCAATCGCATGCGGGAGCTCCGTGGACTCCACCACTCCTTCCAGTCCGTGCGCCAAGTGCTCGGCGAGCAGGATGATGCCCAGGAGGTAGCACAGGAGCAGCGTGAGCATCGGCCAGAGTGGTCGGGTTGTGCGCGATGCTGCCCCGTGAGGTGCCTCCTCGCCGGGCCCTCGGTTCACCAACTCCTGGAACCAGTCCTTGCGATCGCCCACCTGCATCACGATGAACATCCCGTAGCAGAAGATCGAGGCACCAATGAGGAACCACGATTGGAGGCACGACGGCTGGCCACCGGGCGCCGAGACGGTCAGCCTCGGGAAGATCAAGCTCAGGCTGCCCAGGACCACAAGCACGCCGAGCAAGGTGGAGGAGCCACTGAGGTTGTACACCGACTGCCCGAACCGCGAGCCGCTGCTGACCAACGCAAGGCCAAGGATCAGGTTCATCGCCAGCATCACGACGGCGAACATCGTGTCGCGGGCCGCAGTGGCATCGGCATTGCCCTGCAGCATCATGGCCATCACCAGCGCGACCTCGATGCCGATGACGGAAAGCGTGAGAATCAACGTCCCCAGTGGCTCGCCGACGCGGTGCGCGATGGCCTCGGCGTGGTGGACCACGCGAAAGACGCCCGCGAGGATGGCGCCGAGGAGCACCGTGAAGGCCACGGCCAATGCCACACCGCCCGCCGGTTCAATGATCGAGTGCCCCACCGCCGTGAAGGAGGCTCCCAGGAAGAGCACCAGCGCCACGAGCGGCCATTCGCGCCTGACGAAGCCCATCCATCCTGGTGGCATGTCGGAGACAGAGTGTGTCATCGGAGGCATCGTAGTTCCCGGATGCCTAGGGAGTTGCTATCGGCTGATGAGTCGCGCCTGGAGCGCCGCACCAAGTGCCGCTGTCTCTGGCTCCGCGAGTGGTTCCACCGGCGCGCCGATCGCGGCAGAGATCAACTCCTGCCACAGCGCATTCTTGGAGCCGCCGCCGACCAGTCGAATCGTCGTCGCCGTCAAGCCGAACTCCATCAGCCGCCCCACCGCGGACGAAATCGACGCCGTCACCCCCTCCAGCGCAGCGCGATAGAGGTGTCCGGGGCGCAGGAGTCCGTCGCGGATTCCCGTGAGCGTCCCGGTGGCGTTGGGCAGGTTGGGAACACGCTCGCCGCGCAGGTAGGGCGTGAACGCCAGGCCGTTGCAGCCCTGCGGAACGGCGCGAGCCAACTGGGTGAGTTGTGCGTGGTCCATGCCAAACGTCAGACGAACCTCTTCAAGGACTCCTGTGCAGTTGAGCATGCAGATGAGTGGCAACCACTTCCCCGTGGAATCGCAGAATGGGGCGATCGCGCCGCTTGGATCGATGATCGGTCGGTCGCTCACGGTGAACACCGTGGCGGAGGTGCCCAAGCTGATGACGACCGGGCCCGGCGTGGTCGCACCCGCGCCGATCGCGCTCATCATGTTGTCGCCGCCGCCGGTGGAGACGGCCACGCGACCGATCGCGGAGGGATGCAGCCCCAGGAGGTCTGCCCCCAAAGCATTGACGCGTCCGATGATCGAGCCGGGAGCGGCGAGAGGCGGGACGAGATCGTGTGCTCGTGGATCGATCGCGGCGAGCGCCGCCCCGTCCCAGTCGCGCTTCACTGGGTCAAAGTAGCCGGTTCCTGATGCGTCACCCGCTTCCGTCGCGATCGCGCCTGTGAGCTGCAGGTTGACCCAGTCGTGCGGGAGGAGCACGTGCCGGACTCGCGCCCAATTCGATGGCTCGTGTCGCTTGAGCCAGAGGAGTTTCGGCGCCGTGAATCCTGCAGGAATCGGGCGTTGGAGGGTGGCGGATAGCTCCGCGGCCTCACGCGCCGTGGAGGTGTCACACCAGAGCTTGGCGGGACGAATGACCTGCAAATGCTCATCCAGCACGACGGCGCCGTGCTGCTGGCCGGAGACGCCAACGCTGAGGAGTGATTCGCAGGCTTTGGGGACCTCGCGCCACACCTCCGCGATGGCGCTACGGATCGCCGCGGCCCAGTCACTGGGATGCTGCTCGGCGTGGCCTGGCGGCAGGCCTTCCATGAGCGAGAGCGGAGCCGAGCCGCGCGCGATCACCGCACCAGAGTCAGCGTCAATCAGGAGCGCCTTGACTCCCTGCGTCCCAACATCCAGGCCCAGGCAGCAGGCGGTGGCACCACACCCATCCGGCATCAGCGTGCTCCGAGGATGTGCTCAATCATGAGCTGGTCCAGGCGCTCATAGCGAAGGCCGCGCCGCGCAATCGCATCGAGGTCGATCGGAGCGGCGCGAAGTGCCTTGGCCGACGCAGTGCAGTATCGATTCATCTGAGCCGCCATACCCAGCGGATCCGGCACATCCGCCAGGAGTTCGCGGACCTCCGGATCGGCGTCAAAGTTCTGTGCGCGCTGTTTGAGCAAGAGGTAGTTCCGCATGCAGCCGCGCGCAAAGTCCCACACGCCCTCCTCGTCCTCCGAGCGATAGGCGTGAGCGTCAAAGTGGAGCGGACCGGTATAGGCGGCGCCGTGTCGATCGCCGGCGGTGCCCTCCAGGAGTCGCACCAGGAGGAATGCCTGACGCAGGTCTTCACTCCCGAATCGAAGGTCCTGGTCGTATCGGCCGATGCGCTGGCCATTGAGATCGATGTGGAAGAGCTTCTTCTGCTCCATCGCCTGCGCCACGCCGTGGACGAAGTTCAGGCCGACCATCGTCTCGTGCGCCACTTCTGGATTGACGCCCACCATCTCTGGATGTGCCAGCGTCTGGATGAACGCCAGCATGTGGCCGGTTGTGGGCATGTAGATGTCAGCGCGAGGCTCGTTGGGCTTGGCTTCCAGGGCGAAGCGGAGTGCGTACCCGCGGTCTTGCACATAGCCGCAGAGGTAGTCCAGCGCGCCGCGCATGCGCTTGATCGCTTCTCGCGGGTCGCGGCACGCGTCGGCCTCTGTCCCCTCGCGGCCGCCCCAGAACACATAGGTGCTGGCACCCAATTCGGCGCCAAGGTCAATCGCGTCCATCGACTTTCGAAGCGCGAATGCTCGCACCGAAGGATCGTTGGAAGTGAAGGCCCCGTCCTTGAAGATGGCGTGCGAGAAGAGGTTGGTCGTCGCCATCGGGACGCACAGTCGGTGATCGGCAAGAGCGCGCTTGAACCCCGCGACGATTCGGTCGCGCTCGGACGCGCTCGCGCCAAAGGGAACGAGGTCGTTGTCGTGGAGATTGACACCCCAGGCACCGATGGCGGCAAGTCGCTCGACGATGCGGCATGGATCGATTGGCGCGCGTGTGGGGTCCCCGAACGGGTCACGCCCGATGTTGCCGACGGTCCAGAGGCCGAAGGTGAAGCGGTCTGAGGCGCGCGGCGCTGGGATCGAGTCGTTGGTCACGGCGCGGGGATCGTAGGCGGTGCGTCTTCGAAGAGTCCCACGTACCGCGACTGCCGAAGGATCTCGAGGAACTTGTTGGTCCACTCCGTTCGGACAGGCTCTTCCACGCGGCAGGCCTCGTCGTAGAGTCGCCACGCCTGGTCGGATCGATCCGAGTAGAGCAACTCCATCATCTTTGAGAGGAGGGCATCGAAGGCTTGCCGAGGCTCCCCTATCCAGTCAGCAGAGGCGTGCTCCGCGCACAGGGTGTCAAGGGCGGCGCGGCTGAGCGGTGTCCGCTGCATCAGGTCCGGTGCCAACACATATTCGCCACCGCGATAGGCGTAGATGAGCGTTGGGTAGTCCAATGACGCGTAACCGGTGAACGCATACGCGTAGGCATAGTCGGCGGTGATCAGCTCAAGGATGCCGTCGGCATTCACATCTTCGAAGCCGTGTGCCATGAAGGTCACCATATCCAGGGACTGGCGCATGGATCCATCGGGCATCGCCTCAAAGATCCAGACGGTGTAGCAGCAGTGCGCCCCGCCGGAATAGTCCTCGATGATGATGTCCGCCACGCCGTCCCCCGTGATGTCGGTGTCGCCCGCGCCAGAGACGACTTTGGTGTGCCAGTCTTCACTGCCTAACGAGATCCGCCACCCCTCCAGGGTGATCGGTTCTCCAAGCGCAGGTCGCACGATGCAGCGTTGGCCGTTGTAGGCATGTAGATCTCGCTCCTCGTACCGCTCCACCACGGAGCCATTGGGGAGTGCGACGGTCTCGACCAGTCGCCACTGCGGCAGAGGCGGCGACCAGCCGCGGTCGCGGGAGTAGATGAAGGAGACCCACCCGAAGAAACCGACGCACGCCACCAGCCAGGTCCATTCGGTGCGGCGCAGTCCGATGTGGACCGTAAGCGCCAGTTCGCTGGCGGCGACGAACCCACACTCGCTGCACCGCAAGGACGGCGTGCCACGCATGTCGAAGTGGCACCGGGGGCAGGCGCGGGTCGTCCGGCTCTTGCGGTCGCCTGCTGCCCTGCCTTGCCGATTCCACCGGACAAGGAGAAACCACCGCAGTCGGGAGATCCCGAGCCAGGCTCCGGTAGTCAGTAACAATCCGACCACGATCCAGTGCCACCCGTAGATCCACGGCATGGGTTCATCTGCTGGCAGGAAGAGCGAGGGGCTGTCCATGGCGCAATGGAAGCGTAGTGGTGCGGGACCCGGGGCAGCGCTGCATTGCGAAAGCGGGCGACGAGATTTGAACCCGCGACATTCAGCTTGGAAGA
>JAQCEQ010000032.1 GCA_027618565.1 Planctomycetota bacterium
TTCTGCTCGGCGACTTGCAGCGCTTTCTGAGCGAGGACAACGGCGCGGTCATACTTGCCGGCGCGGTACAGCTCCATGACTTCCTGGTTGAGTGTGTCCCACTCGATGCCGGTGTGTCTCATGGGTTGTCGCTTCCTATTCATGAGGCTAACACATTCCCCGAACGCCCCCGGACTTGCGGGGTCCCTCATTCGGGGTTGACTGGAACAGCCGCCTGCGCGCCCCACGTGGCCAGCAACTCCGCTTCCTTCACTCTGGAAAGACCGGTGCCCTGAACAAAGTCTGCGTCGTGCTGACCGTCTGTGACGCCGTACGCAGGCTCGCCTCGAACCGCCGAGCGCGAGCATCCTCAAGCGTGCGCGGGTCGCGGCGCATGCCAGCAGTCGTGGCGGCGGCGCGCGCTCGCAGCA
The DNA here is from genome assembly GCA_027618565.1 of Planctomycetota bacterium. Lineage (GTDB taxonomy): Bacteria > Planctomycetota > Phycisphaerae > Phycisphaerales > SM1A02 > SXOD01. The sequence goes on from JAQCEQ010000032.1 coordinate 411, forward strand.
ACTCAAAGGTGTCTTTCTGCATGGACCACGGCGCGCCGGCGGGGAACTCCAGCGCGATGTGCGCATCAACCCAGCCATGCTCGGGCGACCATCGTTCCCATCGACCCTCGCGCAGCCGGTGGATCCAGTTGCCGCGTCCGACATAGGGGTCGCCGAAGGATTCGTCGGTGCATCGCTGGCTCGCCGGGGCAGCGGTCGCATCCGCCGCTGGCGCGGGCAGCACCGGCAGTGCGGGCAGCGCCGGCAGCACCGGCAGGCACGCCAACAGGGCAGCTTCCCGCTCCTCAAGCGATCCCTCGCCCGCGTCCTTCGCGGCCGGCAGCGTGTGGTCGGGGAGAGAGGCAAGGAGTTCCCGCTCATCAATCATGAGCGGTGCCATCGACAGCACCGTCGTGAGCCATTGGCTGGCCATCGGCGCATCAGCAGCATCCATGGTGGCCGCACTCAGGGCCGCGACCTTGAAATCATTGAAGTGCACGCATCGTCGATCGGCGTCCCTGCGCGCCGACGCGGTCAGCGTCACCACGCCCCAGATCGGCTTCGATGCGGCACCATCCTGCGGCGTGAGAACAAGGCGATACACGCACCGAATCGTCGCGGTGCCATCCTTGAGGTCATCGATGAGCGGCACGCCCAGGCACACCTGCGCGTTGGGATCACGGATGAACCTCGGCCATCGACTGTCATCCTCAATCGCCGCCACGGCAACCCCGCAGACAATCAGGAGGGCAAGCAGCCAGGTCGTGAGGACGCAACGCACGGCGGGATCGTAGGCGCGCACGCGATGGCGAGCGGCTCGCGTGCGCCCAAGGACTCAGCAGGTCTCGACCAGCATCGTCACGGCGTTGCCGCCGCCCAGGCAGAGGCTGCAGATGCCGCGCTTGCCGCCCGTGCGGTGCAGGGCATGCACCAGCGTCACCAGGACGCGCGCACCCGATGCGCCGATGGGGTGGCCCAGCGCCACGCCGCCACCGCCGATGTTGAGCTTCTCCTGCGGGATCCCCAGCGGGTGGATGTTGCACAAGACCTGCGCGGCAAACGCCTCATTGAGTTCAAAGAGGTCGATGTCAGCGACCGTGAGGCCGTTGTCCTTGAGGATCTTCTCCATGCCCAACTTCGGCGCGAAGAAGATCTCCTTCGGCGCGACGCCAACCGTGTTGAAGCACACGATCTTCGCCAGCGCCCTGGCGCCCAACTGTGCCGCCGCCGCCTCGCTGGCCACCACCAGGGCTGCCGCACCGTCGCTGATCTGGCTGGCGTTGCCGGCCGTCACGGTGCCGTCGGGCTTGAACGATGGTCGCAACTTGGCCAGCACCTCCGGTGTGGTGTCCGCGCGGAACCCCTCATCGTTCTCCAGTCCGGCTTTCTGCTTGATCTGTTCCGCCGTGAGCGCCACGATTTCCTTCTTGAACCATCCCTCGGCAGTGGCCTTGGCGGCACGAGCGTGGCTCTGCGCACTGAAGGCATCCTGGTCCGCGCGAGAGATGCCGTGCGACGACGCGATGTGCTCCGCGGCCAGCCCCATGCCCCAGGTCTCGAAGGGACATCGCAGCCCGTCAAACTCCATGTGGTCCTGGAAGTCCGTCTTGCCAAACTTCACGCCCGCGCGCACATGGGCAAAGTGGGGGGCCAGGTCCATGTTTTCCATGCCACCGGCGACGATCAGGTTGGCCATCCCAGCGCGGATCGATGTCGCCGCTTGCATCACCGCCTGCAGGCCGGAGCCGCAGACCTTGTTGACGGTGACCGCGCTCAGCGTGTCGGGCAGCCCAGCCTTGAGTCCCGCCTGGCGCGCTGGATTCTGGCCCAGTCCCGCCTGCAGCACGCAACCCATCACGCATTCGTCAAAACCGTGCTCTCGTGCGCCCTTCACATCATCCACGGCCGCGGCGATCGCAAAGGCGCCCAACTGCGGCGACGGAACGCGAGAAAGGCTGCCGCCAAACTTGCCGATGGGAGTGCGACGCGCGGAGAGGATCAGTGGATGGTTCGTCGAGATGCTCGGGCTGCTCATGGGGGGGCGGATGATAGCCTTCAGAGTCCGCTCGTCGACTGCACCGAGGACCCTCCATGCGACATCCCGAGGTCGTCACCGACAACCTGAACAGCCTTCAGAGCCACATCCTCGCCGAGGAGGCCAAGTATCCGCACGCCGCGGGCGATTTCTCGTGGATCGTGTCCGCCATCGGCCTGGCCGGCAAGGCGATCGCCAATCGCGTGCGCCGTGCGCGCCTCACCGGCGCGCTGGGAAGTGTTGGCGAGGAGAATGTGCAGGGCGAGACGCAGCAGTCGCTGGATGTCATTGCCAATGAAACGCTGATGCAGTGCTTGGGCAGTCGAGCCAACATTGCCGTCATCGCCAGCGAAGAGGACGAGGAGCCCACGATCCTCCGGAAAGGGTCGGAGGGAGGCAAGTACTGCGTCCTCTTTGACCCGCTCGACGGATCCAGCAATCTTGATGTGAATGGTCCGGTGGGCACGATCTTCTCGGTCCTGCGCAATCGTCCCGAAGAACCCGACGCGGAACGCACGATCTGCCAGCCCGGATCGCAGCAGGTGGCTGCGGGTTACATCCTCTATGGGCCCAGCACGGCGCTGGTGATGACCACCGGACACGGGACCGACCTCTTTGAGTTGGACCCGTACCTCGGCTCGTTCATCTTGGTGAAGCGGGGGCTTCGAATCCCGGAGCGCCACAAGGTGTACTCCATCAATGAGGCGTATGCGGATTCATTCCCGGGCTGGTGCCGCGCGTACCTGGCGCACGCGCATGCGAGCGGATACTCGTCGCGCTACATCGGGGCGCTGGTCGCCGATGTGCACCGCATCCTCATGTCTGGCGGGGTGTTTCTCTATCCGCCGACCGCCAACCACGCCAGCGGCAAGCTCCGCCTCCTCTACGAGGCCAATCCAATCGCGATGATCGTGGAGCAGGCTGGCGGCCGGTGTTTCAGCGGCCTGGTCCGCACGATGGATGTGCAACCCGAGAAGTTGCACCAGCGCGTGCCGCTCCTGGTCGGGTCCTCCGGCGAGGTGGACGATGTCATGGAGTTCGCGCGTCGGGACGGCTGATCAGGCTGCCGACAGTGACGCTCGGAATCGTAGGTCGCTGACCGCTGCCCTCAAGCAATTCACCAGTTCCGGGTCGAACTGGGTCCCCGCCCTTTTCGAGATCTCTTCCAGAGCCTCGTCCAGTGGCCAGGCATCCTTGTAGACACGCTTGGAGAGAAGCGCGTCCAAGACATCCGCGATCCCCACGATCCGTGCCGCCAGCGGAGTTTCTTCCTCACGAAGGGGCCGAATGGTGCCATCATCGCGTGGGACAGGCGGGTAGCCGGTGCCATCCCAGCGTTGGTGATGGTGGTGCGTGACGGCCTCGGCCAACCGGTCAAAGGTCGTGGTGCCGGAGCGAAAGAGCATGGCCCCGGCGGTCGTGTGCCCGTAGATCAGCGTCCACTCATCACCGCTGAGGGGACCGGCCTTGGTCAGGATGCGGTCGGGGACACCCACCTTGCCGACATCATGGAGCTGCGCGGCGTGACGAAGTGACTGTCGATCGATCGGAGACGCGTGGATCCATTCATGCCGGGTGGCGGAGGAGCTCGCGTGCACCTCCGACCACGCGACCCATCGATCCAGGATCCGCACGGCGATCTCGCCGACTCGCTGGGCATGTTCGTGCGTCTCGTCGGGATCCCTGAGCTGGACCATCCGGAGCATGCGCGTGATGATCGACTCCGTGAGCGTCGTGCGTTCCAGGTGTGCGCCGTAGATCGCGGCTACCGCCCGGCAGGCTTCCTCGTCGCTGCCATCGAACTCGCGATCAAGCCCCGTCTCCTGGTCCCTCGGCTCCACGGCCCTCAGCCGCGCCAGCTCCTTGCCGGTACTGCTCAGCACTGGGACATCAAGAAGGTCCGAGCCGGAATCCCCCGTGGCACGCGGTGCGGTCGGCGATGAAGCCAGTCCAACCGTCAACCGGTCCCGGAGGCGCGCCTGCTCCGAGACCGGGATTCCGGGCGCAACCGGGATGTGCACGAACTCCGCGTTGGCGGACTCGCCTCCCCGCAGCTGCGCCGCGGCACCACACGCACCCAGCATTCGGCAAAGCCCCACCAGGCACGACTCCGTGAGATCGGCGACACCCTGCAGGCGCTGTAGTTCATCGGTCATCGATTCAAACGCCATCAACTGTTCGCGGCGTGCGCCCGCGACGATGTCCAGCGACCGATTGCTGTGGATCAGTCGTTGCCGATCACGGTCAAGCCGGCGATTGGCATCGTCCAGGTCCCGCAATCGCTCCGAGAGCCGGCTGGTGAGCGTCCGGACGGCGTCCGTGATCCGGGCCACCTCGATGGGGCCCGTTGCCACGAGGTCAAAGGCGTGCCCAGTGCTTGCGGACCGCACCGCCCCCTCGTGCAGCGCTTCGAGCGGCCGGACGATGCGCTTGACGCTGGAGCGCCACAGTGCCAGGATGAGGAGGAGATAGCCCAGCCCCGAGAGCGCGGTGGCGGCCTCAAGCGTGCGCTCCATCCCGCGAATGGAATTCGACTCTGCGTCGGCCCGCCTCCTCAGTTCCTTCGCCGAGGTCTTCAGCGAGGCGTGGAGCCGTTCGGTGTCCGCCAAGACATCCGTGCTCTCGCGGGCCAGGCGACCGGCCAGCAACCGCGCCCCCGCAGCCGAGGCCTCGTTGGCGTGAAGTTCCCGAAGTGCGTGCGCCCCGGCGCTCACGGCCTTCTGGATCTCGTCCAGCGCCGGCACGAATTCGCGCATTGCCTCCGGGAGTGGCGGCCGGAGGAGAAACTGGATGGCCCCTTGGACACGCGAGCCCTGCTCCTGCGCCACGGCGCCGACGCCAAACTCGGATTCGCGCAGCGCCGCCCGCGCCAGGTCATTCCATGTGTCCAGCCCACGCTCGAGTGCCTCCAGCTCGGCGGCCGCGACATTCAGCTTGCCGGCTTGGACTTCAGCTTCCCAGACTTCATTGGCACGCCATCCAAGCGCGGCGATCAGCAAGAGCCCGACCGCACCAGCGATCACGAGCACGGCACCGACACCTTGCCCGATGCGCAGGTTCACGCGTGACTCGAGCCCTCGGTCCCGGAGGGGACGGCTGCTTGCGGTGTGGTGGGCGCGGGGCGCTCCGCGTCGAAGTGGAGCCGTTCCTCGCCGTCACGCCGCGTGGCGCGGACGATGTCCCCGGCAAGGAAGTCCTCGGCTAGCAGGGCTTCCGCGAGAGGATCCTCGACGAACTGGCTGATGGCGCGGCGAAGTGGCCGGGCACCGAAGTCAGGGTTGTATCCCTTGTCGATGAGGAAGTCCTTCGCAGGCTGGTCCAGTTCCAGCTTCATCTTCCGGTGGGCCAGTCGTTCGCGCAGCTTGCCCAGCTCGATCTCGATGATCTGCACGAGGTCATCCTTGATCAGCGGACGGAAGACAATGATCTCGTCGAGCCGGTTGATGAACTCGGGGCGGAAGAACTTCTCGGCCTCGGAGAGCAGCAACTTCTTGACCCGCTCGTAATCGACCACCTCGCTTCGCTTGCCGAAGCCGAAGCTGGAACCGCCCTTGATGAGGTCGGCGCCGATGTTGCTGGTCATGATGACGATGCAGTTCTTGAAGGAGATATAGCGCCCGAGGCTGTCGGTGAGCCGGCCTTCCTCCGTGATCTGAAGCATCATGTTGAAGATATCGGGATGGGCCTTCTCCACCTCATCCAAGAGCACGACGGAGTAGGGGCGGCGGCGGACACGCTCGGTGAGCTGGCCACCCTCCTCATACCCCACATAGCCCGGAGGTGCGCCGACGAGTCGGCTCGCCGCATGCTTCTCCATGTACTCGCTCATGTCGAGGTACACCATCGCCTCGGGATCGCCGAACATGAAGGTCGCCAGGCTCTTCGCGAGCAGGGTCTTGCCCACGCCGCTGGGTCCGACGAAGAGGAACGATCCCATCGGGCGCTTCGGGTCCTTGAGGCCTGCGCGGGCCTTGCGAATGGCGCGCGCCACGCTCTTGACGGCCTCGTTCTGGCTGACGACGGACTTGTGCAGTTCCGTCTCCAGCGCGAGGAGCCGCTCGGACTCTTCCTTGGCCAGCTTGGTGAGCGGGACGCCCGTCATCTTGGAGACGACCTCGCGGATCAGGTCCTCTGACACCTCCGCTTGCGCCTCATTCATGCGCTCGCGCCAATTCTGCTGCAGGCGCTCCTTTTCCTTGCGGAGCTTCTCGGCCTGGTCGCGCAGGTCTGCGGCACGCTCGTAGTCGGCGGCCTTCACGGACTCGTCCTTCTCGATCGAGAGGCGCTCGATTCGCCCCTCAAGTTCGGTGAGGTCGGGCGGCTTGGACATGGTCTTCAGCCGCAAGCGGGCCCCGGCCTCGTCCAGGACATCGATGCTCTTGTCCGGCTGCACGCGGCCAGTGATGTATCGGCTTGAGAGATTGACCGATGCCGCGAGCGCGTCATCGGTGTACCGGACCTTGTGGTGCTCCTCGTAGCGACCCCTGAGGCCCTTGAGGATCTCGATGGTCTGCTCGTCCGAGGGCGGCTCCACCGGCACGCTCTGGAACCGCCGCTCCAGCGCCGGGTCCTTCTCGATGTACTTGCGGTACTCGTCGAAGGTGGTGGCGCCGATGCACTGGATCTCGCCGCGCGAGAGCGCCGGCTTGAGCACATTGGACGCATCGATCGCGCCTTCCGCGCCGCCCGCACCGACCAGCGTGTGCAGCTCATCGATGAAGAGGATGATGTTCTTGGCGCGGCGAACCTCGTTCATCACCGCCTTGATTCGCTCCTCGAACTGGCCGCGGTACTTGGTGCCGGCGACCATGCCTGGAAGATCCAGGATGATGAGGCGCCGGTCGGCGAGAAGATCGGGCACTTCACCGGACACGATCGACTGGGCCAGGCCCTCGACGATCGCCGTCTTGCCGACGCCCGCCTCGCCCAGCAGCACCGGGTTGTTCTTGGTGCGTCGGCAGAGGATCTGGATGATCCGCTCGATCTCATTGGCGCGCCCGATGACGGGGTCGAGCTCGCCGTTCTTGGCCAGCTCCGTCATGTCCCGCCCGAACGAGTCCAGGGCAGGGGTCTTGCTCCGGCCGCGGCGAGGCGCACCCTCGGTCGGGCCGGATGCCTCCGGCTCCTCGCGCGACGGGCGGCTGGGAGTGCCGCCCTCGACCTCTTCGGACTCCAACCCGGCACCGAGCAGGTTGAGCACTTCCTCGCGCACTTCTTCCAGCTTCAGGCCAAGGTTCTGGAGGACCTGCGCGGCGACGCCGTCCTGCTCACGCAGGAGCCCAAGCAAGAGGTGCTCGGTCCCGACATAGTTGTGGTTGAGGGCGCGGGCTTCCTCCAGCGCGTACTCGGAGACCTTTTTGGCGCGAGGGGTCTGCGGGAGCTTCCCCATCGTCACCATCTCGGGACCGCTCTTGACCAGCTTCTCGACCTCCATGCGCACCTTGCGCAAGTCGATCCCCAGGTTCTTGAGGACATTGGCGCCCACGCCCGACCCTTCCTTCACCAGTCCGAGCAGGATGTGCTCCGTCCCGATGTACTCGTGGTTGAATCGCTGGGCTTCCTGGTTGGCCAGGGCCATCACCTTCTTGGCTCGGTCGGTCAGGCGTTCGAACATGTGTCTCGTCCTCCTTGCAGCACGCTGGAATCCTAGGCGATTCCGCGGCCGACGGTCCTGCACATGAAGGACGGCGAGTCGGCGGCGGATCCGACAGGACGGGCGTACGTGAGAATGGTCGGATGCGTTGGGGCCCGACTCAAGGGGAAGCCAAGAACTTTTTCCGAATTGGATCGATTCGACGCCCGTGCCCCTGCCACCTTGGCAGGAGAGGGACGATGCCACTCGCCTAGGCTGTGGGGATGACCTGCAGCGTCATGGCCCCGCTCGCGTCGTTTGCCGCGTTGGTGCTCGCTGCCGGGACGGCGGCGGGCCAAGCCGACGTGGTCGGCACCGCTGCGAACCCCGGGCCGACGCCATGGAATTCGCCCACGCCCGCAGAAACGACGCGTGACATGGAAGTGGCGGTGGCAAGGGCAGGGGATCTTGCCACCACGGCAGGCATCGCTTCGGTCCCGGTGGCGGCGGAGCGACTTGTGTTCGTCTCGGCCCTCGAGCCACGCCCCCTGTCGCGGTGGGTTTCGCAGGTGTCGGCGGCTCGTGCGGCCATCAGCCGTGCGCTGGGTCGGGAGGAGCGTCGCGCGATGGACGAGGGGGTGATCGTGCTCTTCGTGGCGGAGTCGGAGTCGCAGGCGAGAATCGTGCGCGAGGGCGCCTTCCCCGGCAGTGGCGGATCAGGGCTGGGGCATCCTGTCGGAACACACCACACCAAGGAACAGGAACGCGCCGCCACCATCGTTCTGGATGGAAGCGCCGAGGCCAGCCGAGCATCCGAGGACCTGCTCCTGGAAGTGGTGGCCGTCGCGCTGCACCAGGTGGAGTCCGACGCGGTGGTGCCGCCTTGGATGGCGGAGGGCCTGACCAGCCGCGTGGCGAGGGCCATGAAGGTGTCAACACCTCACATGGATGCCGCGCGTTCGGAGTTGGTGCGCGCGATTCGGGCTGACCCGCGGCACGCGTTGCAAGGCTTCGTGTCTGGCAGCGAACCGCCCGCAGGATCCGGCATGCTGGCGGCAGAGTTGATCGAGACGGAACGGCCGGGAGCGCTGGCAAAGGTCATCATGCTGGTGAAGGAGGGCACGCCTCCTGCCGATGCACTCAAGCAGGGTGCGGGCATCACGCTGGCGCAGCTGGGGAACGCGATGGCACGCTGGTACCAGACGAACGACTGACCGGCCGGCACTCCACGCGGCCGTCGACGAGATGCACCATCCGGTCCGCGCGCGCGGCCACGGTCTGGTCATGCGTGACCATGGCGATCGTGAGGCCTTCCGAGTGCCGCGCAGCGATCAGGTCCAGGATCGCGGCGCTGTTGGCGGCATCCAGGTTTCCGGTGGGCTCGTCGGCAAGCAGCACCGCGGGGTCGGCGGCCAGTGCGCGGACCAGCGCCACGCGCTGGCGCTCGCCGCCGGAGAGCTCGGCGGGTCGATGGCACATCCGGTGCCCGACGCCGCACGCTTCCAGGAGCCGCGTGCACCGATCTCGCACTTCCCGTGAGCCCGAAAGCGAGAGTCCGCCGGCGCCTCCCACCGTGCAGGGAAGCGCGGCATTCTCCAGGACGGACAATTCGGGAAGCAGGTGGTAGTGCTGGAAGACGAAGCCGACATCGCGGCTTCGGTACCGGTCGATGCGCCCATGGCCCCAGGAAGCCAGTGACTCGCCTTTGAATCGAATGTCTCCCTTGTCCCGGTCGGGTCGGTCGATCCCCCCGAGCACATGCATGAGCGTGCTCTTGCCGGAACCGCTCGAGCCCAGGATCGCCACCCACTCGCCCCGCGCGATGGAGAGGCTGGTGCCACACAGGACTGGCACGTCCACTCGACCGACGCGGTAGGTCTTGTGGACGGCGTCGGCCACCAGGAGTGGCTCACCCATACCGCAGCGCCTCCACGGGGTCGGTGTCCGCGGCCTTGGCAGCGGGGATCGCGGCGCCGATGACGCTGAACACGACTCCACCCAGCGCGGTGAAGACGGCAGTGGTCCAGTCGACGGTGCTTGGGATGTCGACGAAGTAATACACCGATGGATCCCAGATGAGCGTTCCCTCGTGGAGGAGGAGCGCGATCCCCAGGAGCGCGGCCGTCATCGCGACGATGCCGAAGAGCAGCGTGCGGAGCAGGATGGCGCGGCGCGCGTAGCACACCACGCCCCAGGTGGCGGCAGCGGCGATCGCGTACGCCGAGATCCAGGTCCACGCCGGGGCATCGTGCCCGATCGCGTCGTGGATGTCGTTGATGCGGGTCACGACCACGCTGGCCAGCGCCACCCCAAGCAGGCTGCCGATCACGCCGATGGCGAGGCCGTAGGACAGGAAGGTGGACAGGATTCCCCACCGGGATGCGCCGACCGCACGGAGGATGCCGATGTCGCGCGTCTTTTCCGCGACGATCGCCCAGAAGATGCTCAGAATGAGCCCAGCGCACACGAGATAAATGATCGAGAAGAGGATGCGCATCATCTCTCGTTCCTTCTCGACCGGTGCGATGAGGTCGCGCAACTGCTGCTCCCAGGTGAGCACATTCATGTTGAGCGGGATGCGGCCCTGGCGTCCCGGGTCCATCGAGATGCGTTCCGTGAACGCATTGAGCCGGGCTTCGACCAGGTCCCGCAACGCGGCGGCGGTCACCCCGGGCTTGGCGCGCACGAGGATCTTGCTGACGCGAGCCGGGCTGGTTCCGCGGACCGGGAACTGGCCGTTGGCATCGGGCTCCGCGGAGGCATCAACGATCGGCGCAGCGTCCATCTGGAGGAGTTCCTGCGCCACGCCGATGGGCACGAACACCCGGTTCTTGTCTACCTCGTAGATGCCGGTCTGGATCTCGTTGGCAATGGTGAAAACGCGGTCCCGCTGGGCTCCCACGCGCCCGCTCTCGCCAATGGGCACCACCGTCAACACGACCTCCATCCCCGGCAGGAACCACCCGTAGCGGTTTCGGTAACTGCCGTCCCCTTGTCGAGAGTTCACGATCGAGACATGCATTCCCAGCACGATCGCGGGCTTGCCCTGTCCATCCAGCAGCGTCTCGCCTTGGCGAAGCAGCGAATCGTCCAGCGGCAGGCGCGGATCGTCCTCCTGCATGAGTCCGCGTTCCTCCTCGGTCCCGGGCTTCCAGTACAGGTCGTCGGCGTAGTCAGTCACGCGCGCGAAACTGGTGGGGTCGATCCCCCACACCTGCACCGGGACCGTCTCCTTGCGCGAGCCTTGCGGGTAGGGCATGCGCAGCAATCCCAGCGTGTCCACCAGTGGCGTGCTGGCATCAACTTCAGGGAGCGTCGAGAGCTCCGCCATGAACTCGTTCGCGTAGGGTATCCCTCCGATGGGCGCGCTGACGATGACATCGCCAAGGAGCGACCGCCCGGAGTTGCGGAGCATGTCCAGGAAACCCGTCATCACGCTCACGACGATCACCACCAACGCGACGCAGAGCGCGACGGCCCCGACGGCGATGAGCGGGATCAGCCGCGATCGGAGGTAGCGGCCGGCCAGGAGAAACGGAAACACGAGGGAATTGATCCTACGCGTCCCTCGCCGCCTGCAGCATGTGCGCCCACTCGTCCTTGGTGGGTTGCCGGCTTCCACAGGGGAGTATGGGAATGGGGACGATCTCACCAGTCCACCGAGCGGCACCAGGTGCGGAGAAGCCAGCCTTTGGAGCCACCATCGTGACGGTGGTGCTGGCGCGCACGCAGCACGCTGGGTCCGCGGGGTGACCGGTGTCGGCATCCAGTCCACTGGGAATGTCGATGGCGAGCACGGGGATGCCGCAGGCACGAGCCGCGATGGCCCGCGAGACCAGCACCCGTTCCCCATGCCCCATGCGGCGCGAGCCATCGAACCCCGTGCCAAGGATCCCGTCGATCACCAGGTCCGGGGCAGGGCGCGAGTGGCCCGGAGCGTCGTGCCACGCCGCGTCATCGGAGCACAGAACCGGAACGCCGGATTCCTGCGCCAGTTGGGCCATGCGCTCAGCATCGGATCCGGGCCGGGGCGGGCTGGATCGAACCATGCGTGCGTCGACGCCATGTGTCCGCACGAGCCGCGCGACCACCGCTCCATCGCCACCATTGTTGCCGGGGCCACAGAGCACTTCCACCTGCGGTCGGTGCGCGAGAGGCAAGCTCCTGGCGGCAAGCATCGCCAGCGCCACCCGCGCGATGCCAGCGCCCGCGTGCTCCATGAGTTGGATGCCAGGGACTCCAGCAACCTGCATGCACCACTCGTCGTAGGCGCGTGCCTGGGCTCGTGTGAGCGTGCGAGCGGTGGGTTCGGGGTTGTCCACGAGTGCGCGCAGTTTCCCCGCGGCGATGCACTCGCGCAAGTCGGCACGGCGAGATTCCCTCTCTCGGTAGCCTCCCGCATTCCATGGTTCATGCGCTGGGCATCCTTGCAATCGCACTGGCCGTGGGCCTGGTGGTCTACGCGGTGTGGTGGGGCGTCGTCTTCTGGCATGTGTGGCGCTCCCGGCGCTTGGTCCCCCGACTTCGTGATGGTGCGGCATCCTTGGATCCTGCGCCGCTCGTGAGCGTGGTGATCCCCGCGCACAACGAGTCCGAACGCATCGCGCCTGCCGTGGCTGGGGTCTTGGCGCAAGTGGGGGTGTCCGTCGAACTCATCATCGTCCTGGACCGCTGCACGGACGACACGAAACACAACGCGCTCGCCGCCGCCAACGGAGATCCTCGGCTGAGCCTCGTGGAGCTGGATCGATGCCCCGCGGACTGGGCCGGGAAGTGCCATGCGGCATCGCATGGGGCGAAGCGGGCTCGAGGGGAGCTCTTGCTCTTCACCGATGCCGATGTCCGCTTCGAGTCCACGGCCATCGCGCGTGCCGTCTCGCTGGCACGAACGAGAGAGGCCGCCCTCTCCAGCGTGCTTCCCGCGCTGGAAGTGCGGTATGGGTTCGAGCGGCGGTGGCAGCCCGTCGCCAGCTTCATGCTGATGCGGCTCTTCCCCGCGGAACGCGCCAACCGGACGCACAAGCCGCGCGTCTTCGCGAATGGGCAGTTCCTCCTCTTTACGCGTGAGTGCTACGAGGCGATCGGCGGGCATGCCGCCGTCCGGTTGGACCTCCTAGAGGACATCGCCTTTGCCAAGCAGGTCAAGAGGTCCGGGCGCCGGGTGCAACTCTTCGCCGCCGATGGATTCGTCCGTACGGCGATGTACGACTCCGCCGATGCTTTTCGCGCTGGATGGCGGCGCATCTTCATCGAGAGCGCAGACCGGCGCCCGAAGTTCCTTCGCCGTCTGGCGCACGAGTGCCTGGCGGTGGGAACGCTTGGACCACTCGCCGCGTTGGCGACGCTGGCGCTGGCCGTGCCGGCCTGGGACCGGCTCGATGGGGGCGGGCGCGTGGCCCTGGCCGTGGCGACGGTTGCCGGGGCGCTGGGCCTGGTCGCCCACACCGCCGCCGGCATGGCCTTTCTGGTCCGCGCGCGCGGACGACGGTCCAGCGTGTTTGCGTGGCCGCTGGGGGCGATAGCCGTGAGCGGCATCCTCCGCCAGGCGGCGTCGGACCTGACCCATCGTCGACCCATCCGCTGGGGCGGGCGCGAGTACATCTTGGAACCGCGGAATTGAATCGAGCGGGACGGAGTTGAAGACACCTGCGATGCGCATCCTCCTCACCAACGACGACGGCATTCACGCTCCCGGCATCGCCACGCTCCATCGGGCGATTCGCGGGCTGGGTTCGATTGATGTTGTCGCTCCCAAGGATGTCCAGTCGGCGACCGGCCACGGCATCACGTTCCACCGTCCCCTCATGGCGTATCCCACGGTGACGGGAGACTTTGAGGGCGTGGCGATCGACGGTCGACCCGCCGACTGCGTGAAGGTGGCGCTCCGGTCGATCTGGCCGGAACGCCACGGAGCCGGCTCCAGCCCCGACGTCGTGATCAGCGGCATGAACGCTGGGGCCAACGCCGGCGTGAATGTCATCTACTCCGGGACGGTGGCTGCCGCCGTGGAGGCCGCGTTCCTGGGTGTACCCGCGATTGCGGTGAGCCTCTACCTGGGCGGCCGTGCGCCGTGCTGGGAGCGAGCGGGGGAGATTGCCCGGGTGGCTCTGGAGGCGGTGCTTCGCCATCCCTTGGACGCGCATCGCGTGGTCAATGTCAACCTGCCGATCATCGAGACCGCGGACGCGCCGATGCCACCCATCCGTGTGGTGCGCATGAACACCGCGGCCGGCGCCGATGGCTACGAGCGTCGCGTGAGTCCCGAGGGTCGTCACTACTACTGGCCCGCCGGCAGTGGCATGGCCTTCGCGCACATCGCTGGCGGAAGCGATGTCGAGGCGTTGGACGAGCGTTGCATCACGATCACGCCGCTCCGCTACGACCTCACCGACGAAGCGACACTGTCGGCTTGGCAGACACGCTTTCCCTGAGCGGCCCGGGAACCCGCTGCGCACGCCGCGACTCAGCGCAGGAGGACTCGCACCGTGAAGTGCACGGTCTCGCCGTCGCCAAGCTGGCTGAGTTGCTGCCCGGCCGCGCGCCATCGATAGAGCGCGTCCAGGACCGGCTCGTCGATTTCCTCCCGGTAGCCACTCGACTGCAGCACGCGGCATCGAACGGGTCGACCGTTGCGGTCGAACTCGATCATGCAGACTGGGTTGCCCGGAGAAGTGGTGATGCGGGTGAGGAGGGGAAAGACGGCCTTGCGTGTCCGGACCTCTAGACCCTTCGCCGCCAGTGGCTTGCCGTTCTTCCAGATGTTGGTCGGGACATCAACGATGCTCCGCGCATCGGACTCGCGATCGGACCTCTCGGCTGGCGTCCCGCCACTGGATCCTCCCGGCACCGACGGCTCCCCGGGCGTGGGCTGTGCGGGCGGTGTCGGTTCCACCACTTCGGCCGGCTTGGCCGATTCCTCGTGGGGCTCATCAGCACCCTCCGGCTGCTCGCCTGGAGTCTCACCTGCCGCCGCTTCGCCGGCGGGCCCCACCTCGGCATCCGGTTCCCTGGGGGCATCTTGCGCTGTGGGGGACTCCAGCTCCCCATCGTCGCTTGGCGGGATATCGATGGGCTGCGTGCGGCCGGCCTCTCCGTCCTGCTCGCTTGGAGTGTCGTCGCCCTCACGAGCCTCCGCGGGAGCGTCGGCGGCGGCCAACTCCGTCGGGTCAACCGGGGGCGTCGGTGGTGCCTTCACTCCAGCGGCTGGAGCTGGCGCACCGGTTCCCGCGGAGCCATTCTCCGCTTCGCTAACTCCCGGGACCTGCTCCGTGAACGCTGCCTGCTCGATGGTGGAGAGTTGCGCGAGGTGCTCTTGGTACTCCGTGTACCCGATCCAGGTCATGGTGGCAGGATCACCCTGGTCCAGACCGGCGGTGAGTTCCAGAGGGTCTTGCGGAAGTGGAGAGGCGAGCTCATCCGTCAGCGGAGCCAGCACCTCCCGCGACTGGAGCCCGCTGGCGGCTGCCCGCGCCGCCTGATTGCGCAGAAAGGAGATCGCCATCGGGATGCCCACCACGATGTGGAGGAGGATGCTCACCACGATCGCCGCGGCCAGTTCTGGCGTGCCGGTGAAGCGAGGTTGGGCTGTCCACTGGGTGATCGCGTACCGAGACTCGAGAGCGGATGGGGTCATCGGTCATCGATCCGGAGGGGTGCCGACCAGGTTGACATTGATTCCTGCGCGCTGGAGCTCGTCCCAGACGGTGAGGAGTCGCGGTGTGCGGTCAACGGAGCCCTCACCGTCGGCAATCGCCAAGTAGAGGACGGTGCGGGGCTCTTCCGCCAGTCGCCCCTGGATCGCGGGGACCAGGTCGGTGGTCTCGACGCGCACTCGGTCCAGGAAGAGGGTCCCGTCCAGGTCGATGGAGATCGTCGCCGCTGGTGCGGGTGTCGCGGCCACGCCCGACTCAAAGGCCTTCAGCTGCATCGGGACGAAATCCACCCGGACCATCAGCAGGAACGCGTAGATGAAGAAGGTGAGCAGCAGGAAGACGATGTCCAGCAGCGGGGCCATCTCCACCCGAGGTTCCCACGATGCCCTCCGCACGCGGAGCATGTCAGATTCCCATCTGCAATGACGCCAGCGCGAGGCTCACATCCTCGGCGAAGTCGAAGTGCCTGTCCAGGCCCGTCACGAGGATGACGCCCCACACGCTGTCATTCACCTTGCAGAGCTTCATGCGGCGGCCCGTGGTGGAGCACCGCTTGCGCAGCTTGAGCAGCTGCGAGATGTTCGTGGAGTTGAGGTAATGGACATCCTCAAGGTCCAGCACCACATCCCGCTCGTCCTCGTCATCGAACCGGCTCACGAGGGCGTTGAGGTCCTCGCTGAGCGAAGGCTCATCGCTCAGGTGAGCGATGACGATGTCTTCTGACCAGTTCTCAAGCGACATGGGATCACGATACAGGATCGGACGTGGGCTCCTGCCCCGCCACGGATGGCGGGGACATCCCCGCTGTGCCGGGGTCGCCCGCTGCCACATCGGGGGCCTCATCCTCTGGTGCCAGCGCGGCGGCCACCAGCCGATCGCCCTCGCGCATGCGCGCCACGCGCACGCCCTGCGTGGCCCGGCCGATGCGGCTCACCTCGCTGGCGCGGATCCGGATCGCCATCCCCTCCACCGTCATGAAGAGGATGTTTATCTCGTCGGTGACGCGGCGGACGGCCACGACACGGCCGTTGCGGGCACTGGCCTGGATGTCCCGTCGGCCCTTGCCGCCGCGACCCTGCGCACGCGTGGTGCCGTCCTCGCTGTGCACGAGGTACTCCCCGAGCGCCGTCCGCTTGCCGTAGCCGTTCTCGGTGACCGTGAGCAGGTCGGCGTCCTCGCTGCACACCACCGCACCCACCACTTCATCGGACTCGCCCAGTTCGATCCCGGTCACGCCAGCCGTGTCGCGGCCCATCACGCGGACATCGCCCTCGTCGAACCGAATGCTCATGCCTCCAGCGGTCGCCAGCAGCACATGATCCTCACCGCTGGTCTGGAGCACCTCGATGAGGCGGTCGCCGTCATTGAGCTTGACGGCGATGATGCCCGAGCGATTCACATTCCGGTATTCCTTGAGCGCGGATCGCTTCACGCGGCCGGACGCGGCGACGAAGAAGAGGAAGTTTTCTCCCCGCTCGAATTCCTTCACCGGGAGGAACGAGCAGAGGCGCTCTCCGTCGCGGAGTTCAAGGATGTTCGCGAACGATCGCCCCTTGCTCGTGCGGGAGAATTCCGGCAGGCGGAAGATCTTGGTCAGGAAGACGCGGCCGGTGTTGGTGAAGCAGAGCAAGTCGTCGTGCGAGCTGCACACGAGGAGGTGCTCGATGAAGTCGCCGTCGTTGGAGTCGCTGCCCCGGATGCCGACGCCGCCGCGACCCTGCGCTCGGTAGGTCTGCAAGGGGAGCCGCTTGACCAACCCGTGGTGGCTGATGGAGACCGCGACTTCGTGCTCCCTCACCAGTTCGGCAATGTCAAACTCGTCGGCCTCCGCGGCTTCCAGCGTGGTGCGCCGGGGAGAGGGGAACTTGGCCTTGAGGTCCAGGACTTCTTCGCGCACGATGGCCAGGATCCGCGAGGCGTCGCCCAGGATCGACTCGTACTCGCCGATCTTGCCGAGGAGCTCGGAGAACTCTTTCGCGAGCTTGTCGATCTCCAGTCCCGTGAGCTGGATCAAGCGCAGGGCGCCGATGGCCTCCGCTTGCACGTGCGTGAGCCGGGCGCCTCCGTCGCGCTGCGTTGCCTCGATCACCCGCTGCGGCACCTTGGGGGCCAGGGGGTGCGAGGGCGCGATCTGGAACGCGTGGTCCATGAGCCCCTGGATCGCTTCCTCGCGCGTCGCGCTGCCACGAATCACGCGGATCACCTCCTCGATGTCGCACACCGCGTAGATCAGGCCTTCCAGCTTGTGGGCGGCCTGGCGCGCGTGGCGGAGGAGGAACTCCATGCGCCGTCGAACGACGTCGCGCCGATGGCCGATGTAGCACTGGACCAGGTCCTTGAACGGGAGCGTCCGGGGCTGGCCATTGACCAGCGCGATGTTGATGATGCTGAAGGTGCTCTGGAGCGGCGTGTACTCGTAGAGTTGTCGTTCCACCACCTCCGGATCCGCACCCTTCTTGAGGACGACCAGGATGCGCGTCTGCGCATCGCGGCCAGAGTGGTTGCGGACATCGGCGATTTCGGCGATGCGGGCCTGCCCCTTGTCGTCCTTGCGGGTCGCGTCCACGATCTTCTCGATCAGGTTGGACTGCACCACCTGGTAGGGGATCTGCTCGATGACGATGGCGTCGCGCTCGCCCACCTTCTCGTGGCGGACCTTGCCCCGCACCTGAACGCGGCCACGGCCCGTGGCGTACGCCTCCACGATCCCGCGGCGGCCCATGATCGCTCCGCCGGTGGGGAAGTCGGGGCCCGGGACGATCTCCAGCAATTCGTCCAGCCCGAGCTCCGGGCGGTCGATCACCGCGATGATCGCGTCGCAGATCTCCCCCACATTGTGCGGCGGCATGCTGCTGGACATGCCCACGGCGATGCCCGAGCTGCCATTGACCAGAAGATTCGGGAATCGCGCCGGGAGCACGGTCGGCTCCATGAGCCGGTCGTCGTAGTTGGGTCGGAAGTCGACGGTCTCCTTGTCGAGATCCTCCATGAGCGCCACGGCGGCGGCCGTCATGCGTGCCTCCGTGTATCGCATCGCGGCGGGGGGGTCGCCTTCGATGGAGCCGAAATTGCCCTGCTTGTCGATCAGGAGCGCGCGCGTCTTCCACGACTGCCCCAGGTTGACCAGCGTGGGATAGATGACCGACTCGCCGTGCGGGTGGTAGTTGCCGCTCGTGTCGCCGCAGATCTTGGCGCACTTGATGTGCTTGCGCCCCGGCGTCAGGTTGAGGTCATGCATCGCCACCAGGATGCGGCGCTGCGACGGCTTGAGGCCGTCACGGACATCAGGCAGCGCCCGGTCCGTGATCGTGCTCATCGCGTAGACGAGGTACGACTCGTGGAGCTCCCGGTCGATCGACCGCTCGATGATGCGGTCGTGTGGTTCTGGCGTGCTGGCCGGGGCCGAGTCAGTAGTCGTGGACATGTGGGGTCAGGCGCTTCCGGGAGGGCGGAACACGCTCCTGTGAGGTGAGGAGCCCCAGAATTCTACCAAAATCAGTTCGATTCCGATCGGTGCGAAGCCCTTTGGCAGCCCCCGAACACAGGCACGAATCCGGGTGCGTTCAGGCGCTGCCCGGGCTCGCCTCGCGCCTCACCAACTGCGCGATGAATTCCGTGTTTCCGCCGCCCCCTTCAATGGGCGACTTGGTCCAGGCGGCGACACGCACGCCCAGCGTGGAGAGGTCGCGAAGCGTCCGCCTCGCCACCAACTCCGCCTCCGCGACGGGAAGCACGCCATCCGACAGCGCTCCCCGTTCCGCCTCATTGGCCTCGTAGTGGGGCTTCACCAAGGCAAGGATCGAGCCACTGGGCTTGAGCCACAGCAGGGCATTGGGAATCACCTGCCGCAGCGGCGTCCAGCCCACATCGATGGTCACCAAGTCGACCGGATCCTCCGGGCACGCGACATGCATCGCGTTGGATCGTTCCTTCGTCGTGACGCGAGGATCGCTCCGCAGCGACCAATCCAGCGTGCCGTAGCTGGTGTCGACGGCGATGACATGCGCGGCACCATGCTGCAGGAGGCAGTCCGTGAAGCCTCCGACATTGCAGCCAAAGTCGGCGCAGCGAAGACCGGTCACATCGAGGCCCATTCGCGACATGGCGTGGTCCAGCTTGAGGCCGGCGCGACTGACGAATCGCTTCTCGATGTCCTGGGCCATCGCCATCATCCCCCGCACGCCGAAGCGATGTCCTTTGCCCACTCGCCGAAGTACTTCTCGGCGGAGCCCCACCAGGTGAGTTTCTCCGCGGAGAATCGTTTTGTCTTGCCGGTCTGCCGGAAGGCCAACAGCAATTCTCCGGTCCCGCCGTCGGTGACTTGAATCTCGATGGTGACCGTGCCGTAGCCAGCACCCCGAATCTGGCTCAGCGGACTGATGTTGCGCACCGGCTGGTTCGCGACAGCCTGCACGATGTCAGCCTTCACGACCAGCGTGCCCGCCCCGGCGGCGCTGCTGTCCTGGCGCGTCACGCTGAACGCCTTCCGGAGCTGTGCGCCAAGGCTGTCGACCAGCGTCTGGGCGTCGTCGGTGCTGAGTGATTCGGCGGCCTCGCCGCACACCTGGATCTCGCCGAGCTGGAACGAGGTATACGACGCCCAGTTGGCGGATTGATCGATCCACTTGTTCGTGGTCTCCACGCTTCCCACGATCTGGTCCGGCCACGACTGCATGAGGACGCCGGCTGGCGCAAGGGGCGTGTCGCCCCCGCAGGCGGCGAGTGCGAGGCTGGCTAGTGACGCGGCGATGACTGAGATGGATGGAATGGTGCGCATGACTGAACTCCGGTGGAGGGTAGTGTTTGTCAATGAAGCGGCTGGCAGCCAACGATGGCCACGCCGAGACGGTCGGCGGCGGCCAGGACGGCGGGCCGATCGATCAGGATGACGCGACCGGCACCGATGCCGATCGCCTTGCCGCCGCAACGAGCGACGCGTTCGACGGTGGGGACACCGATGGTCGGGACATCGGCGCGCATGTCGTGGGCATTCTTGGCGGTCTTGAGGAGTGTCCAGCCCGTGGCCTTGCCGCAGAGCTCGCCAGCGCGCTCGATCATCGCATCGGTCCCCTCCAGCGCCTCCACCGCGACGATGTCTCCTTCACGCACGATGAGTCCCTGCCCGATGTCCAATTCCACCACGCGGGAAATGATCGGCCACCCGAACTTGAGGTCGCGGGCACAGAGTGCATCCGGAGAAACCCTCCCCATCACGCCCTCAGTCGCCATGTGGTCGGGGATGAAGGTGGTGCTGTCGATCAAGGGGACTCCCGATCGTTCAAGCTCTTCGGCGAGTGCCGCCAGCACCACATGTGTCCGGCGATCGTGTCGCAACCGACGATACCAGAGCTGGATGGCGCGCCAGTCAGGGATCTGGCGAAAGAGTCGCCACGGGTCATGCATGCGCGCCTTGGCCACTCGACCCACCATCACCACCTCGGTGACACCACCGCGGCGGAGTCGCTTCACCCACCTGCCGAGTTGAATGACTCCCGCGACGGAGAACTCGTCGCACAGTGACGGCAGCTCTGGCTCGTATTGGCCGGAGAGCCCGACGCAGACCACGCGATGCCCCGCCGCTCGCATGCCTCGAGCGACGAGGAGTGGCAGTTCGCCTTGTCCAGCAATGAGTCCGATCGCCCGCACGCAGGAATGGTATTCGGGGTGTCGCCCAGAGGCGTGCGCCTGCGCACCACAATTCATCAGGTCCCGGCGCCTCGACCGTGCATCGGGAGCAGGGCGGTGACATCGTGGTCCATGCCAAGCATCGACTCGCACTGACGCAAGACCGAGCGGGGACAGGTGCCCCGCACCACGCACGCGCGCGCCGCCGCCCGTGCGAAACCGTGCGACACGGCGTGATCCAGGAGCGCCTCAAGCGGCTCGAAGAACGAGCCCGTGTCGATCAGGCCGATGGGAGCCGGGTGGCGACCGATGACGCGTCCCACGAGCGTCTCAAAGAACTCCTCGTAGGTGCCCAGGCCGCCCGGCAGCACGAGGAAGGCGTCAGCCCTCTTGATGAGCTCGTGCTTGCGCTGGGCCATGGTCTGGAGGACGACCAGTTCGTCGCACCCCGTCCACCCTTGCTCCAGCTTCAGGAACTGTTCCGTGATGATCCCGGTCACGCGCCCGCCGGCGCCCTTGGCGGCTCGCGCCAACTCACCCATCAGCCCGATGCCGCCGCCGCCATACACCAGTTCAAGCCCGTCCCCGGCGATGGCCTCGCCCGTCAACCGCGCCAGCTCCAGAAACGCTGGGTCCGTGCCGGTGGCGCTGCCGCAGTACACGGTCACGCGCTTGATCGAACCGGTGCTCCGTCCCATCCACTTACGATAGCGGCGTGTCCAGACGAGACCAGACCCAGTTCGTGCTCCTCGTGGCGATCGGTTCCGTCGCGGCGGCGCGTTCGCTGATGGCGACTGCACCAATGGTGGTGTGGGACGGCGATGCGGCCTTTGATGCCACGCCGCTCCAGGGCATCGGTCCGCTGGGGAGCCTGGGGCTGGATGTCCTGACGTTCCTCGCAGCGTCCGTGTCGATCTGGATTTCCTCCACGCATGCGCTGGGTTGGCGCGCGTGGCTCCCGGTGGCCGCGCTCCCCGCCTCCGCTGTCCTCGCCTGGCACGGCACGCACGACTTTGAGAGCCTGTGGCGTGGCGCGGCGTGGCTCTCTGCGGTGTGGGGGGCGTTGGCGCTCTTCTTGGGAGCAGCGGGGTCCACCGAGATCGCACAGCGAATTCGAACCGTCGTAGTGGCCACGCTCCTCTCCATCGGTGCGGCGCTCCTGGTGCGTGGCATGTGGCAAGTGACGGCGGAGCACGCAGCAACGATCGAGTACTTCGGCGAGTACGCCGAAGAGTTCTTCACGGCGCGCGGATGGGAACCGGACAGCCCGCAGGCCCACGCCTTCGAACGGCGGCTCGTCGCAAACGAGGCGGGCGGTTGGTACGGCCTGGCCAATCTCT
Organism: Planctomycetota bacterium; assembly: GCA_027618565.1. Lineage (GTDB taxonomy): Bacteria > Planctomycetota > Phycisphaerae > Phycisphaerales > SM1A02 > SXOD01. The sequence goes on from JAQCEQ010000032.1 coordinate 22,614, forward strand.
ACGGCGGGGTCATCGGCACCATCGCGGTGGCGATGGCGGGGCTCCTGTGCGCCGGGTGGCGGCACGCGGACACCCGCGTCCGAGCCGTGGCGCTCACCCTGATCGGTCTTGCGATTGCGCTCGTGGCCTTCAACGGCGGGAAGGCAGCGATCGCGGCGACTCTGATCGGCCTGGCGATGGCCGCGGGCTCTTCCTCCAGGCCCGCACGGGGTGTCCGCGCCTGGGGTGCCGTCCGAGCGTGCATCGTCGCGATTCCGCTCCTCGTGGGCGTCGTCGTCGCTGCCCGGTTCATGGCGGGCCCAGAGGCGCTTGGTGCCGAGCGCAGCCTCCTCATGCGTGGCTTCTATCAAGACGGCGCATGGCAGGTGCTGATGAACCATCCGCTGGGTGTTGGTGCATCGGGATTCCAGCAGGCGTTTCTCCAGGTGGCGGCGGAGACTTGCCCCGAGGACGCAGCCAGCGTGCACCATGCGTGGGGCGACTGGCTGGTGTCGGCGGGGTGGGCTGGTCTGGGGCTGGTGCTGGTCGCCGCATGCTTCCTCTGGAAGGGAACCGCTCCTGCGGGTGGCGCGGCGAGTGCGGATCGCCCGGTCGAGCCTGTCTCCGAGCCTGCGTTCGTCGCCGCCATCGCCGCCGGTGTGATCGCGCTCGTGGCCATTGCCGACTCCGCGGATCCGGAGGGCCTGACAGTGGCGGTCGTGTCGATCGCGGCATGTGCGCTGCTCGCCAGGATGCTCGCACCGTGGCTGTGCACGACGATGTGCGCCACGGGTTCCTGGCGCATCGGCGCCGTCGCGACGCTGGCGCTGGTCACCAGCCTGGACATGTTCCACTGGCACTCGGGAGCGGCGTCATGGTGCTGGATCTTGGCAGGGGCACTGGCGGCGGAGGCATCCATTCCGGAAGGGGCGCCCACGGCCGCCAGCCGAACGGCCATGCGGGGATCAGCCCTGTGCGCAGGCGCGCTGGCGTTGAGTTGCCTCGTCGTGGTTCCCGCCGTCTTCCAGCAGGAGCGAGTGCTCCAGTCCACGGCCGAGGACGTCGCGAGGGCGGCCGACCCGCACACTCCGAGCGGCGAGATGGAGTCCCTCGCCACGGCGCGCATTCGTGCCAGCACCTACCTCGGCGAGGCCTTCGATGCGCTCCCCACGCGGCGCCGGATTCGCGAACTCTCGATTGAGCAGGGGCTCATGGGGATGGTCGACATTCGATTCCCGCATGTGGCCGACGAGGTGATGATGCGAATCCACCAAGTGGCCTCCAACACTCGCGCCGACCCGCATCGGACGGTCGCGGAGGCGAGGCTTCTCGCTGAGACCAGCCAGGCCATGGTGGCGCGTGCCGGCGCGGATCCAATGGGCTTGGTCGCAGCGTGGGAGGACGTGGTGGCCATGTCACCTCGCGACGCCCGCGCGTGGATTCGGCTGGGCGAGGCGCGATGGCGAGCCGGCTCGTCTGGAGGCGCGGTGGAAGCCTGGCGAGAGGCGCTGCGGCGCGATGACCTGCAATCACTGGACCCGGTCCGGCAGTTGCCGCGCCGCCTGCGCGAGCGAGTCCAGCAGAAGATCGACGCGTCCCAAGTCCCGGATGCGCTCAGGCCATCGTGACGAC
>JAQCEQ010000033.1 GCA_027618565.1 Planctomycetota bacterium
CGTTGATCGTCCGGCCATCGAAGTCCTTGCCGTTGGTGCCCTCGATTGCAGCGCGGGCCTCATCGTCATTGTCCATCGTCACGAAGCCGAAGCCCCGGGAACGCTGGGTCTCACGATCCAGCGCGATGTGTGCATCAGAAACCGCACCAAACCCCTCGAAAAAAGCCTTCAGGGAATCGTTGGTGCTCTTGAAACTCAGGTTGCCTACATAGATTCGCACGTACCAGTCTCCAGAACCATTCGGGGTCGGGGCTCCGGTCGGCACATGCCGAACGCGCAAAAGTGCGCCACGAACCAGTAACAGTCCAAGATGGGATTCTACCGAACCCATGGCCCTGTCAAGGGCGACAGCGGTGAATTGCCGTCAAATGAGGCCCGGCAGTTCAAGTCCCCAGCCAGGTCCTACCATCGTTCCATGGCTCGTTGGGGTTCGATTCTGCTCCTCCTTCTGGCATTGGGGGCCCTCTGGGGCATCGCGTCGTGGTGTTATCCGCACCTTCCGGCCGAGTTCCCGGTCCACTTCGATGGAGCTGGAAAACCAGACCGATGGGCTTATTCCACCCCTGGCGAGTGGTTCCTGCTCCCGATCATCGCGACGGGAATGGCCCTGATGTTCTCGTTGATCGCTCTCTCCCTGGGGTGGTTTGCCCGGAAGTACCCGGGACTGGTGAATATCCCCCAGGCAAAATTGTTCCAGCAGTTGGAACCGGCGCGGCGGCAGCGAGTGTTGGCACCTTGTGGATTACTGATGTTCTGGGTTGCGGCATGTCTCGTGGGGATGTTCGCCACCATGGTCTGGGGCTCGTACCAGGTCGCGATCAAGGCGGCATCCACGCTGGGAATGCAGTCACTGTTTGTGGTGCTGGGAGCCATCCTGGCACCGCTTGGCTGGGTGATGTGGAGGACCCGAACGCTGGTCCTCCTGGAGTGGGCGGATCAATCGAGGCAGTCGAGCGCATCGAGGGAGTGAGTCGGCGGCTCACGGGCGAGCCACCGCACGATGCCCGCGCAGACTCACCGCACCACGGTCGCGCCATCACGCTTCCCGACTAAGAAGCTCTTGCCTTGGTGGTCCACATCGACCGTGTCGCCATCGGTGAACTGGCCCGACAGGATTCTGGAGGCGATGAGATTCTCCACGCGCTGCTGGATCACGCGCTTGAGGGGTCGAGCCCCGAACCGCGGGTCGTAGCCCTCGTGGACCAACGCCGCGACGGCGTCGTCGCTCACATGCAGCCCAAGGCCGCGCGCGCCCAGGCGCTTGCGAAGCGACGCCAGCTGGAGCGTGACGATTTCTCCCAAGTGCTCCTTGGAGAGCGCGTGGAACACCACGGTCTCGTCAATGCGGTTGAGGAGCTCGGGGCGCATGTGCTTCTTGAGGAGCGTGCGGACCTTGGCGGCCACGATGTCGTCGGACTCGCGCGCCTCGGTCATCTCCAGGATGACATTGGATCCGATGTTGCTGGTGAGGACGATGAGCGTGTTGGAGAAATCCACCGTGCGGCCCTGACCGTCGGTGAGTCGACCATCGTCCAGCATCTGGAGGAGCACGTTGCTCACGTCGGGGTGCGCCTTCTCGAACTCGTCAAAGAGGACAACACAGTAGGGGCGTCGGCGAACGGCCTCGGTGAGTCGACCACCCTCCTCGTAGCCGACATAGCCGGGAGGCGCACCGATGAGCCGGGCCACTGCGTGCTGCTCCATGAACTCGCTCATGTCGATGCGGACCATCGCGTCTTCGGTGTCAAAGAGGAGCTCGGCCAGCGCCTTGCACAGTTCCGTCTTGCCAACGCCGGTGGGACCGAGGAAGAGGAATGAGCCGATGGGTCGATGTGCCTCGCCCAGCCCCGCGCGGTTGCGGCGCACGGCCTCCGAGACGGCTTCCACGGCCTCATCCTGGCCGATCACCCGGTGGTGCAATTGCTTCTCCAGCGAGAGGAGTTTCTCGCGCTCACTTTCGACGAGGCGGGACACGGGAATGCCCGTCCACTTGGCCACTACTTCGGCGATGGCCTCGGGGTCCACTTCTTCCTTGACCAGCGCGTCACCGGTGGCCAGTCGTTGGGCCAGCGCGGCTTCGGCTGCGGCGAGTTGCGTGTTGAGCTCACGCATTTCGCCGTATTGGATGCGGGCGGCGCGCTCCAGGTCGCCTCGACGCTGCGCCTGCTCCAGTTCCGTGTGCTTGGCGTCGATGGCCTGCTTGGTGGACTTGATCGCGTCCAGATCCTTCTTTTCCAGCTCCCACTGCGCGGTGAGGCTTCGGTTGCGCTCCTGTTCCTGCGCCAGTTCCTTCTCGATCTCGGCGAGGCGCTTCTTGCTGGCGTCGTCCTTCTCGATGGAGAGCGCCGTGCGCTCGATCTCCAGTTGCATGATCGATCGCCGGATCGTGTCCAGCTCGACGGGCATCGAATCATTCTCGATGCGAAGCTTGCTGGCGGCCTCGTCCAACAGGTCAATCGCCTTGTCGGGGAGGAATCGATCCGCCACATAGCGGTGGCTGAGCGTGACCGCGGCGATGAGCGCCGCGTCCTGGATGCGCACGCCGTGGTGCGCCTCGTAGCGCTGCTTGAGCCCGCGAAGGATGGCGATGGTGCCCTCCAGGCTGGGCTCACCGACATACACCGGCTGGAATCGACGCTCAAATGCGGCGTCCTTCTCGATGTGCTTGCGGTACTCGTTCAGCGTGGTGGCGCCGATGCAGTGGACTTCGCCGCGCGCGAGCATGGGTTTCAAGAGGTTGCCCGCGCCGGTGGAACCCTCGGTCTGGCCTGCGTTCACAATGGTGTGGAGTTCGTCGATGAAGAGGATCACTCGGCCTTCGCTTGCGGCGACTTCGCGCAACACGGCCTTGAGTCGCTCCTCGAATTCACCGCGGAACTTGGCGCCGGCCAGCAGCGCGCCCACATCCAGGCCCATGACGCGCGAGCCGCGCATGGACTCCGGGCAATCGCCATTGACGATGCGCTGCGCCAGTCCCTCGGCGATCGCGGTCTTGCCAACGCCCGGCTCGCCGATGAGCACCGGGTTGTTCTTGGTGCGTCGCGAGAGGACCTGCATGCAGCGTCGAATCTCCTCGTCGCGACCCACGACTGGATCAAGCTTGCCGCTGGACGCTCGTTCGGTGAGGTCGATGGCGTACTTCTTGAGCGCCTCGAACGAACTCTCGGCGTTGGGGTCTTGCACGCTGGAGACGCCGGACGCCTTGCGGATCTCCTGGACGGCGTGCTTGATCTTTGCGGCATCGATGCCGAGGGTGGAGAGCACCTCCTTGGCCTGCGATCGGACCTCCGCGAGGGCCATGAGCAGGTGCTCGCTGGAGACATAGGAGTCCTTCATCGCTGTGGCGTCGCGCTCGGCCTGCCCGAACACCTCGACGAGTTCGCGGGAAGGATTGGGTGCGCCGGTGTTCACCGTCGGCTGGCGCTTGGATTCGGCTTGGGCCATCGAAAGCGCGCGCATGGGATCGACGCCGATCTTGGAGAGCGTCGCCGCGGCGGGGGAGTTGGCTTCCGAGAGCAGCGCGCAGAGCAGGTGCAGCGGCGTGATCTCCGAATGGCGATCGCGCGCGGCCGCGGCCTGCGCGTCCGTGATGGCCTGCTGCGCAACCGTCGTGAACTTGTCGAATCTCATGGGTGCGGGATACCTCCGGAAGTCGGATGGTGCAAACGGCGTGCCAGTTGGAGACCGGGGCGAGTGGCTCGACGGCTTGCGGCTGAGTGTGCACGATTCTGGCGGTGGGAATACGCAGGAATCCTCGCGAATCCCACCACCAGGAATCAGAAGGGGCGTTGAAGGGCGGGAGCCAGGGTCTACCCCCTCATCCACCCCGCCATCCACTCCGCCAGATCCACCAGACGTGGCCCGGGGCGGCTGAACGACGCCGTGCCATCCAAGAGGACCACGTGGTTCGATGTCCAGTGGGTGGCCGCGCGGTGGGTGATCGGAAGCGCGCCGCCGAACGGGAGCGCGCGCCACCACGCACTCTGCATCAGCCGCTCCACTTCAGGTTTCGCCCGCTCCACCGTCATCCCGCAGGGCGCGATCAGCACGGCGTCGGGGCTTGCCGCGGCGATCTCCTCGGGAGTGAATGCCCGGCTCGGTTTCCCAGCCTCCCCCAAGACCGCCCGCCCGCCGCATCGCTCGATGAGTTCCGGCGTCCAGTGCGCCGCGACGAAGAGCGGATCGAGCCACTCCAGCACCAAGACCCGGGGACCGTCGACGAAGGGCGTCACCGCGTCGAACGCCGTCCACAAGCGGTCCCGCAAGCGTGCCGTCGCGTCGCGCGCGTCAGCCTCGCGCCCGACCGACTCGCCGACTCGCAAGCAATCGTCCAGCACATCCCAGATCGAGTTGGGGTTGAGGCTCACAATCCTTGGCGGCGTCGCGCACTTCCTCGCCACGCGCTCCACGGTCTCCAGGTGCACGCTGCAGACATCGCACAGGTCCTGTGTGAGAATCACATCGGGGCGAAGTGCGATAAGCGCATCCGCGTCCAGCTCGTAGAGGTCGCGGCCGTGCTCTCTCACGTGCGCGTCGATGTCATCGGACGCGCCCGAGAGTTCAGTTCGCGGCCTGGTGAGCGAGGGAACGCGGGCGGCTAGGTCCGCCGGCCAATCGCAGTCGCAACTGCGCGCGACCAACAGATCACTCGCCCCGATGGCGGCCATCGTCTCAGTTGCGGAAGGGAGGAGACTGACTACTCGCACCGCCCCACCATACTCCGTTGACATGCCCAGATTCCGTGTCACACTATTTCCCATGAGAGTCAGGCGTGGCCATCTCCTGGGCATCGTTGCGGCGACAGTCGTTGCAGGCGCGGCGACAGCAGCCATCGTCTACACGAGCAACGGCCCTTTCGGCGGATTCTTCGGTCTCTGGGGACCCGATGTCTCGTCGCAGCAGTCTGTGGGCGCGAGATTCACGCCGGCTCCCGGCGGCGCCGATCCCGTCTGGAACTTCGCCTCCTCCGGGACGGGTTTCTCCGCGATGACACTGCAGGACGGCGTGACTTGGCAAGCTGGCGGCTCTGGTGCCGGGCTCACACTCACCATAGAAGGAACGCCTGGTCTACCGAATCCTGCGGACATCAATCACGATGGACTCGTCAACGGGCTCGACCTCGCCGCACTCTTGAGCGCGTGGGGAGCATGCAGCGGATGCCAAGCCGATGACGCACACAGCCATTCAACGCACATTCACACCCTTCAAGCGGCTCTTGCCCAGTTGGATTCACAATCCGCCTGTCTTCGACGCCAAGTTTCCGATTCCCGTGATTGCGAAGGAGCCATAGTGGTGCACTGCGCGAATATTCTTTCAGAGTGACGCAACTCTCCACTGTCTTGCCCACGCCGAATGGTCCAGCCTCGACCAGTTGGCGCAGCGTTGCGCGCCGCGTGTCTTGTGGTCTTCTCGTGGTTCTCGCCGGCAACGCGCTCTTGGCGGCAGTGCTTCCGCGCGGCGATGAGGTCACCGTATGGCGTGCTCTCGATTGGTCAATATCACCCTCCATCGCACCGGCCGTGCTCGTTGGGCTGTTGCCGCCCGGTGCTGCGGAAGTGGTTGAGGCTGACTCCCTCGTTATCACCCACTATGTGGTGAGAGGCGAAGCACCCAACCCCACAGGATCATCCCCAACGTTGTTGACGGTCACGACGATGGGAGCGCCGTTCCGTTGGCTCCAGATCACATGGGATCGAGACTGGGGCGTGACAATCCTATGGACCGAACTGTCCGTCACCATCGTGGTGTGGGGGGTTGTCTTGCTAGCGCTCTTCGGTTCGCACCGAGCGGGAGTTGGTCGGCGCGCACGCAGGGTGATTCGCGCCACAACTCTGGGGATGGTGCTGACGCTGGCATTGGCCTGGCTCCCAGCATTCATTGTGCCCCCTTTACTCCTCCACTGCCAAAGGCACCCAACTAGTTGGCTGACGCTGGCATTGGTCTCGCTTCCACCACTCATTGCGCCACCCTTCCGGGGGTACGTGTTCCTGTATCCCTCGGACTTCACCGAGGTAACCGGTGTTTCGCCCTCCCTACCTCTCTACAAGGGGGACGGCTGGCCGGAGACATACAAGTTTTCGGGCCAGGTGGATCAGTCTCTACTCACCAAGCAGGTTGTCTGGGTGTTTTACGACAAACCGGCCACCGACCAGCCGGGGGTCGTGCTGACGAGCGGCGCAATCGTGACGCTCGGTTTCCCTGTTGGCGCATTGGTGGGGCGCGAGATGCTCTGGGATTACCATTTTCGGAAGACTCTCGGCGAAGTCAACCTATGGCGTTACGCGCTGCGGATCATGCGGACGCCCCCATCACTCATTGGATTCCCTGTGGACTCTGCTTTTTGGGCGAGTGCATATCTGGTTCTCATGGCCACGCCCGCCTCCATCACGCACATTCGTCGGGTCCGTCGCGTCCGTCGCGGTGCGTGTCCAGATTGTGGGTATCCGAGAAAGTCGGGGTCGGACCAGTGTTCCGAATGCGGCGCAGGCGGTGCAACATCGGTCGTTGGCACCGAGAGATCTCCCCGCTGACGCATAAGAAAGAAACTGGGGATCCTAGATTTGAACTAGGACAAACTGAGTCAGAGTCAGTTGTGCTACCGTTACACCAATCCCCATTGGGCTGACTATTGTAGTCGGAGTCGACCGCCGTGCCAAGCCCTCTCTCCATGCTTCGGATCCCGCGGACCATCGCCTCCATCGCGATGGCTTCGTGGATCGCGTACGCGACCGGTTGCGTCTACAAGCCAGTGCCCGTGGTGGTGATCGACGATTCGACCGGTGCGCCGATCGCGGATGCACGCATTGGCTCGGACGCGGTGCACTGGTTCTCGCTCTTGCCAGACCCGTGGGAGCCGGAACTCACCGATGCCGCAGGTAGCGCCCAACTTGCGCTCACCAGCAAGCGCACGCTGGTCGCGGTCATCCGCAACGGCTACGAACCCATGACCTTCGCGGTGGTGCCAGGAGGCTCGCTGCCACGGGAACTGCCCGCGCTGGAAGTGGAGGGCGGCACGCCAGTCTCGCGCGCCGAAGTGAACAGCGAGGTGATCGATTTCGACGCGCTCTCGACGAAGGCGCAGCTCCTGATCCCAATGACGCTCTGTCGGCGTGAACCGATCGATGTACTGGTGGTGAATGAATCGGGTGCGCCAATCACCGGCGCCGAAGTCCTCGGAAGCAGTTTCCTCTACTTGCCGGCGCTGGGACTGGAGCCGGAGTTTGGACGACTGCCTCTGGAAGTCACGACGACCGACGCATCCGGCCACGCGCAAGTGCACTGGACGAGTGGCTTCGAGAATCGTGTGTGTGTCCGGGTACCTGGCAAGCAAGGCCGGCGCCTTCGCGTCGGAGATCCCACGAGGGAAGGTGCGCCGACGGTGACCGAAGTGCACTTGGATCCATTGGTCACGAGACGGGTTCGATTCCGCGTCGTAGAGCTGTTCCCAAAGGGCACCCGGTCCAGGGCGGATGCGAAGCCCGTCGAAGGCGCCACGCTCAAGGCAGGTGAATCGCGTGACGGACTTCCGGCGGACCCAAACGGTTTTGAACTCACCACCGACGCGCAGGGCTACACCCAGGAAGTCCTGCTTCCCGGCCCGGCGCCGCTCTCCATCACCGTGGAATGCAAGGGATTCGGCGGCGCACGGCTGAGTCCGACGGCGTCCACCTACGACGACGGCGACACGATTGAAGTGTGGCTCCCGCGAGGCAAGGCAGGGCTGGGAAGGCTCATTGGCGGAGTGAGCCGTGTCACAGGCAGTGGCGGTGGTGCTCGCGGCGGCGGGGGTGGTGGATGAAGCCGGAGCCGCGTGGTTCGGGGTCGGCTGCGGATGCCTCCCCAGCGGGCGCCAGCGATCGCTTGGGCAGTGAACTGGTGACCGACGGCATTCGCGTGAGCGTCGAGCCGAAGTACCTGCCAACCTTTTCGGACCCCGAGGCGGGCCGATTCGTCTTTGGCTACAGCGTGCGCATCACCAATGAGAGCGGCGCGCGCGTGCGAGTGACGCGCCGGTACTGGCGCATCGTCGATGCGGACGGCGAAGAGCACATCGTGGACCAGCCCGGCGTGGTGGGGCAGACGCCGTTCATCGAGCCTGGCGGTCACTTTGAGTACTCCAGCTACTGCCCGCTTCCCACCAGCTGGGGCACGATGGAGGGACACTTCACCGTCGAGCGATCGGGAGGGGAACCCGTGCGTGCGCGGGTGCAGCGCTTCTACCTGGCGAAGAGTTGCCAGTAGATTCCGCGTCTGCCATGCCACGCGAAGCCACGCTTGCAACTGAACGTCGCCCGCTGACCGTGGCCGTCATCGGCGCGACCGGCGTGGTGGGGCAAGAGACGCTCTCGGTGTTGTCGGATCGATCCTTCCCGGTGGGCACGCTTCGCCCGATGGCGAGCGGTCGCAGCGCGGGGCAGCGAGTGGTGCACCGGGGCAAGGAGTGGACGATCGAGGCACTGCCGGATGCGGCGTCGAAGAACGACGAGGGCAGCGGAGCGAAGCTCGCGGCAGCGTTTGCCGGCTGCGATGTCGTCCTCCTCGCGGTGAGCAAGGAGCTGGCCCTGCGAGTGGCGCCCGCCGCTGCCGCGGCTGGTGCGATCGTCGTGGACAACTCCAGCGCCTTCCGCATGGATCCCGCCACGCCGCTCGTGATTCCAGAAGTGAACGAGGATGCACTTGCGCCGTGTCGAGCAGCGTTGGCGAGAGGCGAGGGCTGCATCGTCGCCAACCCCAATTGCTCAACCATCCTGGCGCTGGTGGCGGTGACCCCGATCCATCGGCTCGCACGCGTGAAACGCATGGTGGTGGCCACCTACCAAGCCGCCAGCGGTGCGGGGCTGGAAGCGATGCGAGAGTTGGAGTCGCAAGCACGGTCGTTTGCCAAGGGCGACGGGCACGAGGCGTGGGACACCCGCTATTTCGGTCGACCCTATCTCTTCAATGTCTTCAGCCACGACAGCGCGATGGGCGCCGATGGCATGAACGAGGAGGAGCGCAAGTTGGTGCTGGAAACTCGCCGCATCTGGCGCGATGACACCGTCGGCGTGTCGGCGACGTGCGTTCGAGTTCCCGTGCTTCGCGCCCACAGTGAGGCGATCAACCTGACGCTGGAGCGAGCGGTCACGCTGGAAGAGGTGCGCGCGGCGCTGGTCGCCGCGCCGGGCGTGTGCGTGTTGGATGATCCGGCGAAGAACCAGTTTCCCGAGCCACGGCTGGCAAGCGGTCGCGACGAGACGCTCGTGGGGAGATTGCGCATGGATGCAAGCCAGCCCGAGGGGCACGGCGTGAGCCTCTTCCTTGCGGGCGACCAGCTGCGCAAGGGCGCGGCGCTCAATGCGGTGCAGATCGCGGAGTGCTTGCTTCCGTCGATCCGGAGGTAGCACACCGCGCTCGTGCTAGATCGCGCCAGGCGCGCGCAGCAATTCACGAAGCGCCGCACCGGGGTCAGGCTGCTTGCACAGCGACTCGCCGACGAGCGCAATGTGGATGCCGTGCGAGCGGAGGCGCTGGAGGTCGTCTGGGGTGGAGATGCCACTCTCCGCAACCACGATGGAGGTGTCCTCCAGCGTCTCGGCGATCCGCATGCAGTGCCTGATGTCGGAAGTCATCGTCCTCAGGTTGCGATTGTTGATGCCCAGCAGCGAGTAGCCCGCGTGGGGAAATCCGATGTGCGGCTGTACGCGGTAGAGGCTCTCGATGTCGTGCACTTCCAGCAGTACCGTCATGCCCAGCTCCACCGCCAGGATCTGAAGATCGACGATCTCGGCCTCGGTCAGGCACTCCGCGATGAGCAGAATCGCATCGGCCCCGGCGGCACGCGACTCCCAGACCTGGTACGGGTCGATGGTGAAATCCTTGCGCAGGACTGGCAGCGGAATCGCGTCGCGAATCGCGTGGATGGATTCCAACTTCCCGCCGAAGTACTTCTCGTCCGTCAGGCACGAAATCGCCGCTGCGCCGTTGGCGTGGTAGGCGCGCGCGATGGCGACGGCGTCAAAGTTGCGCCGGATGATTCCTGCAGATGGGCTCTTTCGCTTGACCTCCGCGATGATTCGGGTGGTCTTCTTGTTGCCGTGATCGACCACCGCCTGGAAGAAGTTGCGCGGGCGCCCCAGCTCCGAGATCCGCTCCCGGAGCACCTCCATCGGGGTGTTGCGCTGCGCCGCGGCGACCTCGGTCCGCTTGTGTCGAATGATCTCGCGCAGCAGGTCGGGCATGAGCGGGCGGAGACTACTGCGGTGGTCCCGGGCGATCGCGCGGTGTTAGAGTCCGCGCCGTGCCATTCCTCGAACCGTGGTTGGTCGTTCATGTCGTGCTGGCGGTCGCCTCCGTGGCGATTGTCCTTCGACGGCGCCTGTGGGATCCGAAGGGCTGGAGGGGCGTCGCGTGGCCGTTCGACGCGGCTGAGTCGGTGGTGATGGTCTTGGGACTGATGATTGCTCCGGCGATCGGGATGGGACTGGTCGACGCGGCGCTGCCGCGCGCGACCGATGCCGCTGCAGCGCCGACGCACCCGCACGCCGATGAGCTCCGGATCGTCGGCGCCTTCGCGGTTCAGTTGCTCGCGGTGGGCATTGTGTGGGCCTGGCGGGCCAGGCGCAGGGGAGCTGCTGCTGGCGGCGCGGGGGCGACTTCGCAGCGCTTGGCAACACTCCCCGCCGTCATCATGGGCGTCGTCGGGCTCGTGCTTGCGTGGCCGCTGGTCCAGGTGCTCGGAGCGGTTGCGGCGGCGGTCCAACAATTGCTGACCGAGTCGATGCCACCGGCTATCGGTCACGACACGCTCGAGCAGATGATTTCGGCGCCGTTCGACGGGTGGCTTGTGCTCTCTGGGTTTCTGGCCATCGTCCTCGCGCCGCTTGCGGAGGAGTGCGCGTGGCGCGGCGCCTGCCAGCAGGCGATCCGCAAGCTGGGTGTTCCGGCGAGCGGTGCGCTGTGCATCACTGCGGCGTTCTTCTCGTTGACGCACCTTCCCGTGCTGGCGTCGGGAGCGGAGGCCAGCGGGCTGGTCGGTCTGCTGGCGCTTGGCGTGGCGCTTGGCGTTCTGGCGGAGAGAAGCGGTGGAATCCTCGCGCCATTCGTGGCACATGCGCTGTTCAATGCGGCGAACCTGGCGCTGGCGTATGTACAGGCGCAGCTGGCGATGCCTGCGTCGTGAGCCCCAGAGCCGAGCGTTAGACTCCGGCGGCCATGAGCGCGAGCGGCACACCCATCGGCACCTCAAGCGGCAAGCCCCGCATCCTTACCGGCGACACGCCCACCGGCAGCCTGCACCTGGGCCACTGGGTGGGCAGCGTGCGTCGCCGTGTCGAGATCCAGCCTTCGCACGAGTGCTACTTCCTGCTGGCGAACATGCACGCGTTCACCACGCGCACGGAGGACTCGGCGTCGATCCGCGCGGACACGATCGAAATCGTGCGCGACTACCTCGCGATGGGGATCGACCCGCAGCAGTCCGCGATCGTGCTGCAGAGCGAGGTCCCGGCGATCGCCGAGCTCACCTTCCTCTTCGCGATGCTGTTGCCGTTCAACCGGGTGATGCGGAACCCCACGCTCAAGACCGAAATCGAGCTCAAGGGCATGGGCGACAAGTTTGCCTTCGGCTTCCCGCTCTACGCCGTGGGCCAGACGGCCGACATTCTGGCGTTTCGCGCGGTGAGCGTTCCTGTGGGCGAGGACCAGGTCCCACACCTGGAGCTCACTCGCGAGGTGGCACGTCGATTCAACCAGGTGTTCTGCGGCGTGCCCACCGACATCGAGGATCACGAGCACGAGCAGCACGGCGGCGTGTTCCCGGTGCCCGTGGCGGATGTGGGCAGGGTGGGCCGGCTGATGGGGACCGATGGCAAGAACAAGATGTCCAAGAGCCTCAACAACGCGATCGCCATCGCGGACTCGGCGAAGGATGTCCAGAAGAAGGTCAACAAGATCTTCACCGGACGGCAGAGCCCCACGGAGCCCGGCGACACAAGCAACGCGCTCTTCCAGTTTGTGGAGTGCTTCATCCCGGATGCGGCGCGCGTGGCGGAACTCAAGGACAGGTACGCGCGCGGCGACAACATCGGCGACGGCCACATCAAGGCCGAGGTGGCCGAGGCAATCAACGCGCTGCTGGCGCCGATGCGCGAGCGGCGGGCGCAATTCGAGGGCCCCGGCAGCGACCAGCGCATCATCGACATCATTATGGACGGCACGCGCCGCGCCAATCGACTCTGCGAGGAGACGCTCCTGATGGCCAAGGCGGCGGCGGGCCTCAAGTTCTGGCCACGCCAGCTGCAGCTGGGGTAGGGGCAAGTCGCGCGTTGCGCGATTCTGCGCAAGTCCCCGCATTCACCCCCTCGTACCATTTGGGCCGATACGAGAGACGAGCCCCCAGCCCGAGCCCCCAGAGAACCGATGCCTTCCTCGCAAGACTGCACCTGTCCGCACATCGACAAGGGTGACCGGCGCTGCGCCGATCGCCTGACGATTGGCGGGCTGGAGATGGCCTTTGAGGTATGCGTCTCGGGCTGGAACGCTTGCCCGCACTACCACCGGATCAACCTGGAGGAGTCGTTTCAGGTCAGGGTCGAGGCGGGTGATCCGAGCGCGGCGCTGTGGTACAGCACATTGCACCAGGCGGCCGCCGCCAACCCAGGTGTTCAGGCGCCGTCTCGTGTTCGACACGCTGTTTGACGAGTTTTTCGGCTACTGCGCCGTGGAGGTTGGGCTGGCGCCCTCCTCGATGGAGGCGTACGCGCGCGACCTGCGGCTCTTCGCATCGCAGATGGAGGCGCGCGCTGCGGCGGGGGGTGCACCCACTCCATCCGAGCTTCGACTGGCCGACATCGCCGAGCATGTGCAGTGGCTCTCGCGCGAGAAGGAGTACGAGCCGACGACCATCGCGCAGCACCTTGCGGCCATTCGAGTGTTCTTCCGGTGGGCGCATGCGACGGGCCGACTCCCCAACGACCCCGCGCGGCTGGTCCAGCGTCCCACCCGGTGGCGTCGCGTCCCAGACGCACTGTCGCCGACGCAAGTTCGCACACTGGTCGAGAGCCCGTCGCCCGACCACGGCGACCTCTGGCTTCGCGACCGCGCGATCCTGGAGCTCATGTACGCCGGCGGCCTTCGCGCCTCCGAGGTCTGCACGCTCAAGGTCAACGACTACACCAAGACACTTGGCTGCGTGTCGGTCATCGGAAAGGGCAACAAGCAGCGCCTCGTACCGATCGGCGTGCCGAGCATGGCGTGGATCGATCGCTGGCTCCACGAGCCGGCCGGTCGGCCCGCGCTCACCAAGGGTCGCGAGGGCCGCGACGGGTTCCGGATGTTCCTCTCGCACACGGGGAAGCCGCTGGAACGAGTTGCGCTGTGGCACATCGTGCAGCGTTGTGCGGCGCGCGCGGGGCTGGGTCGAATCCACCCGCACAAGCTTCGTCACACCTTTGCCACACACCTCGTGATCGGCGGTGCGGACCTTCGGGTCGTGCAGGAAATGCTGGGCCACGCCAACATCACCACCACGCAGGTCTACACGCATGTGGATCGATCCCGGCTCCACCAGGTGTTGGCGGAGTTCCACCCTAGGGAGCAGGTGGCGCGTCGGTCGCAGCGGGCGAATCAGCCGGCGAACTCGCCGCCGTCACCGAAGCTCCTGAAGCCTTCGGAGCCTCCGAAATCTCCGAAGCCTCCCGCATCATCTCGCCGACGCGCGAAGGCATGAGCGCGCGCGTGAATCGCGCGACTTCCTCGGCCAGTTCGTTGATCCGCCGCGCGACGTCGTCATTCACGATGCGCGTGCCCTCAAACGCCGACTCGCTGGCGTAGACCAGCTGCGGCACGATGGGGCAACGGAAATCCAGCATGAGCGGGTGCACCAGCGCCATCGCGGCCATGCGGCTGCCTTCGCCACCAGCGCTGGCGACAATCCCGACCGGCTTGTCGTTCCACGATGAGCCCCCGTGCTCCAGCAGGCTCTTCGCGCTGGCGCTGGCGGCATAGTTGTAGACGCCATACGACAGCACGATCCCGTCCGCCGACTCCAGCGCCTCTCGCAGTCGACGAGAGCCATCGTGCGACCACGCTTGGTGGCCGTCGCAATGGGGGAGGTCCAGGTCGCGCGCGTCCATCCAACGCGCTTGGGACCCGTGCGGTCGCTGCGCGGTGAGATGCAGGAACGCGTGCTGGGCCATCGCCCGGCTGCGACTGTTTGGGTGGAGGCTGGAGCTGAGGACGAGAATGTTCATGTCGGCCTCGGGATGCGTCGTCATCCTAAGTCTGTCCCCGGCGGCAACCGGGTCAAGGGATCCGGCGCGATCACACGAGAATGGGGCGTCGTGGAGGCGCCTCTCGTGGTGCTAACCGCCAACTGAGCGGCCAGAACGATGCTCTCGATGAGGCTGGAGGCACTCGCCTTTCCCGTTCCAGCGATGCCAAAGGCCGTGCCGTGGTCGGGACTGGTGCGCATGAACGGCAGGCCAAGCGTGATATTCACCGCGTGTTCCCAGTCCAAGAGCTTGACCGGGATCAGTCCCTGGTCGTGATACATCGCCACCACCAGGTCCCATCGACCCTGCACGGCCTCGCCAAAGAGCGTGTCGGCACTGAAGGGACCGTTGGCGTCGATGCCTTGGCCTCGAGCCATGTTGACGGCGGGGAGGATGACGCGCTGCTCTTCGTCGCCAAAGAGCCCTTGCTCGCCGGCGTGTGGGTTCAACCCGCACACGGCGATCCGCGGGTGGTGGATCCCAAGCGACCGACACAGCTGCGCGCCAAGGTCGATGGGCGTGTAGACCGCGCCGATGGTGAGGACATCGCGCACAGCCATGAGTGGAATGTGCGTGGTGGCCAGCGCGACCCGGAGTTTGGGGGAGACGAACGCCATCGCGTGATGGCGCGCGTGGCTTCGGAAGGCAAAGAGCTCTGTGTGCCCGGGCCACCGGTAGCCCGCCAGCGCCCAGGACTCTTTGCAAATCGGCGCCGTCACGACGGCATCCACGCGGCGCGGGTCGCCAACGGCGCGCATCGCGTCGGTGATCGCCTCCTCGACGAAGGTCTTGCTGGCCAAGCCGCCAGACTTGGTCGGCTGGGGTCGACCATCCAGGAGCGCGTCGGGGCAATCAAAGTCAAGCAGCACCGGATCCTGGGCGAGGGGGCCGCGGGCGCGGTCGCTGCTGGCCGCCACGCGGAACCACAACGGCTCGATGCCGCAGATGCCCGCCGCCAACTGGAGTACATGGTTCTGCCCGTACACCACCAGTCTTGCCGCGGCGCGAACGCGAGCGTCGGTGAGCGCCTTGGCTACCACCTCAGGCCCGATGCCAAGAGGATCGCCCATGGTGAGGGCGATGGTTGGTCTGGCATCGACGAGAGTCATGGCGTCTCAGCGTCTGGCGCTCGCGGTCACTGCGGCCGGATGTCGATCCGGCTCCCGTCCTCGGTCAGGAGTTCATAGACCAGAGCCACATCGTCCGAGTGCATCCGAACGCAGCCCATCGACGCATTCTGCCCGATGCTGCCGGGCTCCACGGTGCCGTGGATCCCATAGCCGAGGAAGTTCTTGGTCGATTCATCCGCGCCAGCCAGCCCAATCCAGTATTCGCCGATCGGATTCTTGGGGTCGCCTGCGGAGAAGTACTCGCCCGTGCGCGGGTTGCGCCATTCGGGATTGATGAGTGTGCTCCCGGCGCGCACCTTGAAGACGCCCAATGGCGTGCCATTGCGCTCGCCCAGGCCAACGGGGAACGACCCGACGATCACGCGATCCGTGCCGTTGTCTTGATACACATCCATCCGGAACGCATCGCGGTGAACAACCGCGTGAAAGGTGCCCAGCGGGACCTTGAGTTTCTGCCCGACGGAGATCTTGCCCGGGTCCTTGATGTTGTTGAGTCGCTGCAAGAGTCGCCAGTCGGCCTTCATCCCGGCGGCCTTGGCGATCTTGGCCAGACTGTCGCCGGGCTTGATCGTGTAGGTGGTCTGCAGTGGATCGTTGCTGACGGCAACCGGAGCAAAGAGCAGTTGACTGTTGGCCAGTTCGATGCCTTCCAGCGCGGAGGCGAGCGTCGCGCCAGCGAGCGCGTTGGTGTCGATCGCTTTGGTGAGCGCTCGGCGTGCGGCAACGGGGTCGCGCGGGATGAGTGCGACGGCGGCGCTCACCTGCGATGCCACCTCCGCGGGGGTCGTGGACTGGGGCGTCGTGAGGCGCGGGGCTGGAGACGACGATGGTGCAGGAGTCGGCACTGTCGCCGGTGGCGTCGCAACCTTGGCGATGTTCACCGCCGGCGCAGGTGCCACCGCAGATCGGCCCGCTGGCGTGCTGGTCTGTTCCACCAGCCCGCCACCGATGAATCCGCGCCAGTACGCAAACGCGACCGCGAGCCCGACCACCACGACGATGATTGCGATCCATCCCCAGGGCATGCCCCCTGCGCGGTGAGGGCCAAGGTTGGTCATCATGCGTCTGTTGCGTCCGGATCGGAGCGTCTGGCTAGGAAGCGACATGCTGCCCGCAGATTACGCCACGTCTACGCAAGGCGCGCCACGCCAGTGTCAATCCAGCGGGTGGGCGTGATTACGGCGTGGACCGTGAAATCGTGCTCTTCGCGGGGAATCGACGCAACGAGTTGGGTGTCAAACCCCACGCCGACGCGGAGGCAGGAAGGTGGCAGCCCCGCAAGCAGCCGGTCAAGGTGCCCGCCACCTCGTCCCAGCCTAGTCCCGTGCCGGTCAAACGCCCGCCCTGGAACGAAGGCGATGCCAACATCCGAGGGAGCCACGGTTGGTCCAGCGGGTGCGGGAACGCCCATCGCATCTCGGGCCCATGTCGCTGGGTCGATGCCGCAGTTGATTGCGGGCCCAGCCGATGGTGACCCAGCCGATGGACCCTCGGCGAGAACCCGCCGCAGCTCCGGCACGGCCGATCCATCCACCATCGAGGGAAGCACGATCGTGGCCCCCGCGCGGATCGCAAGCTCCATCAGTGCATTGGTCTCGGGCTCATCCCAGAGGTTGGCAAAGCAGAGCACGGTGGGGCTCGAGACCCCTCCTGCTTGGAGCACGCCCATGGCCTCGATCCTTGCCGCGATGGATCGACCCGCAGCCGCGACCTCCTGTCGCGTGAGAAACCGAAGGCGATCCCGCACGAGGCGGCGAATCGTGCCTTTGTCGTGGCATGGGTGGCACGCGGACCCACGCATTATCGGCGCGCTCCCGGCCGCTTCGCGTGAACCGGCACCGTGCGGTAGAAGTACCGATCAGAATCCGCACGCGTGTGCGGTCGTGGACTAGGAGTCAACCAAGACATGTGCGGCATTGTGGCCTATATCGGCAAGCGCGAGTGCGCTCCCATCCTCATTGAGGGATTGAAGCGGCTCGAGTACCGAGGCTACGACAGTGCCGGGATTGCGGCGATTGATGGAGGCCTCAAGCGGGTGCGATGCGTGGGCCGAGTCGCTGCCCTGGAACAGAAGATCGAGGGCATGGGTGGGTGCGCGGGGACGCTGGGCATCGCCCACACCCGTTGGGCCACCCACGGCACCGTCACCGACAACAACGCCCATCCGCACCGCGACGACGAGGCACTGGGCCACGGCATCACCATCGTCCACAACGGCATCATCGAGAACTACTCGTCACTCCGGACCTGGCTTGCCGGGCATGGACACACCTTCACGACCGAGACCGACACCGAGGTGCTGGCGCACCTGATCGGCCGCCTCTACAAGGGCGACCTCATGGCCGCGGTGCAGGGTGCACTCAAGCAAGTGACGGGTGCGTACGCGATCGCGGTCATCTGCGAGAAGGAGAAGGACACGCTGGTGGTGGCCCGCAAGGGGTCACCCTTGATTGTGGGCGTCGGCGACGACGAATATGTCGTGGCCAGCGACGGCAGCGCGATCGTGGCGCACACCAAGCAGGCCTTCACGCTGGCCGATGGCTGCGTGGCCAAGCTCACTCGTAATGCCTTCAAGACCGCGACGCTGGACGACACTCCGTGGACGCCGGAGATTCGGGAACTGGACATCGACCTGGCCCAGATCGAGCTGGGCGGCTTTGACTATTACATGGCGAAGGAGATCCACGAGCAGCCGGCGTCGCTTCGGACGACGTTACGCGGCCGGGTGGACCTGGCCAGCGGGGACATCGTTCTGGGGGGACTGACCGGTTTCGAGCGCGAACTCAACCGCGCGCGTCGCGTGATCGTGATGGGGCAGGGCACGGCGCTCCACGCCGGCATGGTGGCTCGATTCATGCTGGAGGACCTGGCCAAGATCCACGCCGAGCATGACTTTGCCAGCGAGTTTCGCTACAGAAATCCAATCGTGGATGAGGGGACGATCGCCATCTTCATCAGCCAGAGTGGCGAGACGGCCGACTCGCTCGCCGCGCTTCACGAAGCCAAGCGTCGCGGTGCCACCACGCTGGGCATCGTCAATGTCGTCGGCAGCACGATTGCGCGCGAGACGGACGCCGGCGTCTACCTGCGCGTGGGCCCGGAGATTGGCGTGGCCAGCACGAAGGCCTTCACGGGCCAAGTGATGGTGGCCGCGATGGTCGCCCTCTGGATGGGTCGGCGGCGATTCCTTTCGCAGGAAGTGGTCAAGACCTACCTTGAGGCGATGCACGCGATTCCTGCGGCGATCGAGCACACGCTGCTGGCCAGCGATCAAGTCAAGGCGATTGCTGGCCGCTATGTCGACCGGGAGAACTGGCTGTTCCTGGGGCGCGGCGTGAACTACCCAGTGGCACTGGAGGGTGCGCTCAAGCTCAAGGAGATTTCCTACATCCACGCGGAGGGAATGCCGGCCGCCGAAATGAAGCACGGGCCGATCGCGTTGATCGACGAGGGCATGCCGGTGGTCTTCATCGCCACCAAGAACAGCCAGTACGAGAAGGTGCTCTCCAACATCCAGGAGGTTCGCAGCCGTGGCGGCCATGTCATTGCGGTGGCCACCGAAGGCGACGACCATGTCGCCGGTGTTGCGCAGGAGACGATCTTTGTGCCCGATGTCCCGGAGGCGCTGCAGCCGCTGGTGACGGTGGTGCCGTTGCAACTGCTGGCGTATCACGCGGCGGTGCTGCGTGGCAAGGACGTGGATAAGCCCCGTAACTTGGCCAAGAGCGTCACGGTGGAGTGACACCCCCCAACGGGAGTGCGACGCGATGCCGCGATGCCGCGGACCTGGGGGCCGAAGGGCCGTGACCGGTCGATCGTCCCCGCTAGAATCCCCGCCCCGCCCAGCAGCTAGAGTTGTGGGTGGTTCCCGAACACCCGTTGTCCTGCACCCTGCAGTTCACGGACTGAGTCTCGCTCCCGTATCTCCCACCCCGCACCACTGACCCTAGAGAATCGACCCCATGGCCGGCGCCAACACACTCGAATTCACCGACGACAACTTCGAAGCCGATGTGCTGCAGAGCAGCGTCCCGGTTCTCGTGGACTTCTGGGCGGAATGGTGCGCACCATGCCGCGCGATCGGCCCGACCATCGACCAGGTGGCCGACGCCACCGCCGGCAAGGCCAAGGTGGGCAAGGTGAACGTGGACCACGCACGCAATGTCGCGGTCAAGTACGGCATCATGTCGATCCCCACGATCCTGGTGTTCAAGGGCGGGCAGGTGACCCAGAAGTTCGTCGGCGGCGGGGTCCAGAAGGACCAGCTGGTCAGCGCGCTGGCGTGAAGTGGGGGTGTGCCCTCGGCGCGCCCCTCACGATTCCCCCCGAATTGGCGATCCATTCGGGTTTTCCTTGAACGAACCGCCAATGCAAGGGGTGCCCGATCGTTGGCGCACGCGACCAGATCGGTCCGGCGCACTTGGTGTGGAGCGACGAAAAAAGGGGACGCCCGGAGGCGTCCCCTTGATGCAGTCAAGGAGAGATTCAGCTTCGGGTCGGGATTAGCGACGCCGTCGGCTGACCAGACCAGCGAGTCCCAGCAGCGCCAGCGCGCCAGGAGCCGGGACGCCGGAGGTGGTCATCTCGAAGGCGTGAATGTAGTCGCCAGAGACAGGCACCTGTGATCCGACCGACGCAGCCGTCGTGGTCAGGAACCACTTGCCGGTGGCGCCGTCAACACCCGTGACTTCCATCCAACCGTTCTGCGGGGCCAGAATGTTGTCGGCAGCATCCAGAGTGATGGTCCAGATGTAGTTGCCGGCTTGGGACAAGGTGACATCGAAAGTGGACACCTGGGTGTCTCCAGCCGCGTTCCAGAAGGTGAACCGCAGTGAGGAGTCGGCTGTGTCCACGCCGCCAACGAACCGGAACGAGAGCAGTTGCTCAGCGTTGTAGGCCATGGTCGACGAGTAGTTGGCTGCGCCAAGGTATGGATCTGCCGCGAAGGCGGCGTACGGCCCTGGGATTGAGCTGTACACAACGCTCTCAGCCAAGCCACCTTGCTGCCAAGGGTCACCAATCTCTTGGAACGAAGTCGTAATGCCGGCACTTGCCGAACAGGCGAGTGCAAGGGCACCAAGCAGAGAAACGTTTGAATACATTACGAGGTACTCCATAGGGGACTGGGACAAGCCAGTGGGCGGCAATCGGCCCACATACGATCCCAATTCCGAACACCTCTTAACTTAAAGATAGCGCGGATTCCAGACGGGACAACTTGCCGCACGGAATCTTTGAGTACCGGACTCCTGCCGTTGATTTGTGCTAGAAACAAGATCCCGGAACCAGTTATTGACCACGACCGGGGCTTCCCAACTGACGCGGGGAGGTCTCTCGACGGCGGATAGCAGGCTCCATGCAGCGCTTCGGGTACGGCATGCAAACCAGTCCCTGCGCAACGCGCGACGCGCGTGGTTGCCCCCGCGATGATGCGACCAATGTGGCAGGCACTCTTCATGGGGTGGACGAGTGCCGCGCGTTGAACTTCGGCTGCACCGTCAGCGTTGGAGGCGGCATCGGCGGCTTCGGAAGTTCCTTCATTGCCTCCATCCGCGTCGACATCGGCATCGGCAGAATCCGGAAGATTCTCAGTATGCTGCCCCGTTCGGTGGCTGGTTGATCGCGTCGCCTGCGCCGCTTGCGTGTGCTCTCGCTCAACCATCCACCCCGACAATTCGGTTTCCTCGGGCCTGTAGCTCAATTGGTAGAGCGCTTCCATGGCATGGAAGAGGTCGTCGGTTCAACCCCGATCAGGTCCACCTTCACACCGCCGCCGGCATTGCTGGCGGCGGTTGTGTTTGGGGGGTGGGTGAGGAGCCGGCCTGTCAGCCTCCTGCAAGGGATGGTTGGTCCTGCCAGTCATAGCATCCGAAGAAGGTGCGAGAGAGTGTGTTCGATGCTTGCGGAGCCAATCGTGGCGGCGCAGATGGCGTTGGAGGGTTCGTGATGGCGATCCACACCTCCGGGGAAGAGTCGATTCACCACATTGGCTCAGAGGAGCGTGTCATTCGTCACGCGACGGCTACCAGCGAGTCAAGTGGACTGCGCACTCGCAATACGCCGCGAGATGACTGCGCGACGACGTGTGTGTAGATCATGGTCGTCTCCACATGTGCGTGCCCGAGCAGGGTCTGAATAGTGCGGATGTCGTAGCCATCTTCAAGAAGATGCGTTGCGAAACTATGGCGCAGAACATGGCTGGTGACGCGGCGAGTGATGCCAGCCGCGCGTGCGGCGGCGGACACGGCTTTCTGCACAGTCGATTCGTGGATATGCCAGCGACCGTGGCGACCCGAGATAGGGTCACGGCTCAGATCAGAGGCGGCGAAGAGGTACTGCCACTCAAGGCTCCACGCAGCCTTTGGCGATTTGCGTTCGAAGGCGAAGGGAAGTTCCACCCATCCCTCGCCTGCCAAGATGTCACTGGCGTGCAGCGCACGGCGGGCAACGATCAGTGCGCGCAGCGGTGCAACCAGGCGCTCCGACAGGGGAGTGATCCGATCCTTGTCGCCTTTGCCGCGGCGAACGACCAGTTGCAACCGATCAAGGTCTACATCCATCACGCGAACCGCGCACGCTTCGCCTACGCGCAAGCCGCCCCCGTACATCAGTTCCGCAATCATGCGGATCGGCGGCGCAATTTCCGCCAGCAGCGCGCACACTTCACGGCGGCTGAGGACAGTGGGTACGCGCCGGGACGGCTTCGCACGCACGGCGTGAAACGAGCCGGGGTCGAGTTCAAGCACCTGCTTGTACAGAAACACGACGGCATTCAACGCCTGGTTCTGCGTCGCCGCGGCTACGCGCCGCTGCACGGCGAGATGCGTGAGAAATGACTCCACCTCTGCGGCGCCCAGGTCGCGCGGATGGCGCCACCCGTCGGCGCCGCGGTGAAAGCGCAAGAAGGCCATGATCCAGGACCAGTACGTGCGCTCTGTTCGACGCGAATAGTGCTTGCGCCGGATGACGGCGATGAAGTCTTCGTGCAGGGTCATGGTCCCGCGACGGTAGTCCGCAAATGAGTGGTCACCGCCAGATGGGGCGGAAAGGCGCGACGGAGTTCAGGGCGAATTGCGGGGGGCAACCACGGGGTCAACCGCGGAGGAGAGGTTCAGGTGGAAGTCCGACGGCGCGAGAGCGGGGGGAATTGGGTGGGTTCTGCGGAACAGATATCCTGCCCATGCGTCACAGTTATTCG
>JAQCEQ010000034.1 GCA_027618565.1 Planctomycetota bacterium
ATCGAGCGGCTAGCGCGGTATTACGTGCCGGTCGTCCTCATGGTGGCGGGCGTGGTCTGGTTCTTCACCGCACGCAGCACCGATCCTGTCGTCCGAGCCAGTGCGGAGGTGCGAGCGATTACCGTCCTGGTGGTGACCTGCCCCGGCGCGCTCTTGATCGCCTACCCCACGGCGATGGTGGCTGCCTTCGCGGCTGCCGCGCGGCTAGGCATCATGATCAAGCAGACGGGCGTCCTGGAAGCGGCGGCATCGGTGGACACGGTCGTCTTGGACAAGACCGGGACGCTCACGACGGGACGATTCTCCGTGAGCCGACTGGCGCCCGCTGACGGCGTGGACGCCGCGCTCCTCCTTCAGGCGGCTGCCGACGCCGAGCAATCATCCAACCACCCGCTGGCGCGATCGATCATGGACACTGCACAGCGCGCTCGCATCGCGCCGGCGGCCGTGACCGGCGCCGAAGAAATCCACGGGCGCGGCGCGAAGGTCCTGCGCGCTGGCCGTGTGATCGCCGCCGGTCGCGCAATGTGGATCAAGGAACTCTGCCCGGGCGCCGTCGCGGCCATCGAGGCCGTCGAGCAGCGCATCGAGGGCATGTCGGGCGTGCATGTCTGCGTTGGGTCCGACTACCTGGGGGCCGTGGGACTGGAAGACAAGTTGCGTCCCAGCGCGGCGGAGACCGTGCAACGGCTGCGGGAACTGGGGACACGGCGCGTCTGCATCTTCACGGGCGACCGGCTTGGCGTCGCCACGCGCGTGGCGCAACTCGTGGGTGCCGACACCGTGGAGGCCGAGTGCCTCCCCGAAGAAAAGCACGAAGAACTGAAGTACCTGATCTCGCGCGGCCACCGCACCATGGTGGTGGGCGACGGCATCAACGACGGCCCGATCCTGGCCAGCGCCGATGTGGGGGTGGCGATGGGACTCTCCGGCAGCGACATCGCCACCAACTCTGCCGGCGTGGCGCTCATGAACGACGACCTGCGCAACATCCCGTTCCTCCTGGAACTGGCGCGCAAGAGCCGCAGCGTCATCATGGTGAACATCGCTGCGGCGATCGTGCTGGCGCTGGTCGGCCTCGCACTGGCCGCGACCGGTCGCATCGAAATCTGGGTGACCCCCTTCTATCAGGCCGCCGCCTATGTCTTCGTGATCGCCAACAGCCTCCGGCTGGTCCGCTTCGGCGAGGACTATGCCGGTGCCGAGGAGATCAGGCGAAACCTGGAGGCGAGCCGCGTGGCCAAGCCGCAGCGAGCGGCGCTGCAGCCGACTTCGGCGGCGTGATCAGGCGACCGTGACCTTCGAGTCGAGATACACATCCTGGATGGCGTTCAGGATCTGGATGCCGTCCTTCATCGGGCGCTGGAACGCCTTGCGGCCGGAGATGAGCCCCGTCCCGCCCGCCCGCTTGTTGATGACGGCCGTGCGCACGGCGTCGGCGAGGTCGTTGGCGCCGCTCGCGCCGCCGGAGTTGATGAGGCCCGCCCGGCCGCAGTAGCAGTTGAGGACCTGGTATCGGCACAGGTCGATCGGGTGGTCCGTGCAGAGGTCGGTGTACATGCGCTTGTCAAGCTTGCCGTAGGACGACCCGCCCATGTTCAGGGCTTCGTACCCGCCGTTGTTTTCCGGGAGTTTCTGCTTGATGATGTCGGCCTGGATGGTGCACCCGAGGTGGTTGGCTTGGCCAGTCAGGTCCGCGGAGAGATGGAAGTCCTTGCCGTCCTTCTTGAAGGCTGGGTTGCGGAGGTAGCACCACAGGACCGTGGCCATGCCAAGTTCATGCGCATGCGAGAACGCCTCGGCGATCTCCGTGATCTGCCTCGTGCTCTCCTCAGAGCCGAAGTAGATCGTGGCACCCACCGCGGCGGCGCCCAGATCCCAGGCTTCCTCGATATTCCCAAAGAGGACCTGGTCAAACTGATTGGGATAGGTCAGGAGTTCGTTGTGGTTGATCTTGGCGATGAACGGGATGCGGTGCGCGTACTGGCGCGACACGCTGCCGAGGACGCCCAAGGTCGTCGCGACGGCGTTGCACCCGCCCTCGATGGCCAACTTCACGATATTGCCGCCATCAAAGTAGATCGGGTTCTTGGCAAACGACGCGCCGGCGGAGTGCTCAATCCCCTGGTCCACAGGGAGGATCGACACATAGCCCGTGTTGGCCAGGCGACCGTGTCCGTAGATGCGTTGGAGGTTGACCAGCACCTGCGCGTTGCGGTCGGTGGGGATCCACACGCGCTCCATGAAGTCCGGCCCCGGGAGGTGCAGGAGATCCTTGGAGACCTTGGCCTTGTGCGAGAGAAGCGAAGCGGCGTCGGCGCCAAGGAGTGATGCGATGTCTGTCATGGTGAAGGTTCCGTGTTGGCTCGGATGGGAGCGCCGATGCGAATGCTATAGAGGTGCGTCAGTCACCCCATCGGGAGGCGAGTCGGCGCGGAAAGACCCAGGGGGCCCGACCACTCTTGGCATCAGACTGCGGCGTGAATCCACCCGCCGCCGAGCACCTGGTCGCCGTCGTAGAGCACGCACGCCTGGCCGGGAGAGACGGCGCCCTGCGGACAATCGAACTTGACCTCGAAGGCCGATGGATCCTCAGGCTGCATGCGCACGCGCGCGGCGAGGGGAGTGGCGTGGTATCGAACGCACGCGTGCACGGCGCGCCACTCGACCGGTGGCTCGCACAGCCAGTTGGCCTCGCGCGCGAGGCACCCCGATGTCGCCAGCGCCGTGCGTGGCCCGACCGTCACCGTGTTGCTCGCCGCATCCCGCGCCACCACATAGAGCGGATCCGAGTCCGCGATGCGAATCCCCTTGCGCTGGCCAACCGTGAACCGATGCTGGCCCTGGTGCTCGCCCAGCACGCGACCGTCCACATGCCGGAGCTCTCCCGGCGCTGACACCTCCGGCCGCATCCGTTCCACGAGGCCGGCATAGTCGTCGTCGGGAACGAAGCAGATTTCCTGCGAGTCGGGCTTCTCGCTCACCGGAAGGCTGAACTCGCGCGCCAGTTCGCGTACGCGCGCCTTGGGAAGGCCGCCAATGGGATAGAGCGTCTTGGCCAAGTCCTCCATCGGCGTCCCAAAGAGCACATACGACTGGTCCTTGCCACGGTCGACCCCACGAAGGAGTGCCGGGCGGCCATGCACCTGCTCCGCGCGCGCGTAGTGCCCGCTGGCCACATGGGTGGCGCCGATGAGGTGCGCATGCTCGCGCAGCCGGCCGAACTTGAGCCAGTTGTTGCATCGAACGCACGGGTTCGGGGTCCTCCCGGCGGCGTACTCGCCCACGAACTGGTCGATGACACGCGCAAAGTCACTCTTGAAGTTGAGGACATAGAAGGGAATGTCGAGTCGAGCAGCGACCGCCCGCGCATCGTGCGCGTCTTCGATGCTGCAGCAGCCTCGGTGGGCAATCTTCAGGCGCACCAATCCGTCGGACGATCGTGCTGCCGGCGCCTCCAGGTCCTCGCCAACGGACCCCAGCCGCATGAAGGCGCCCACCACCTCCCAGCCTTCCCGCTTGAGGAGCGCCGCGGCGACGGACGAGTCCACCCCCCCGCTCATGGCTACCAAGACCTTGCCTTGTGAATTCGCGGCGAGCATTGGCCCATCATCGTAGTTTCGCGCGGCTCCGCGGCCGGCTGGCGCATGGTTCAATGGCAACCATGGCTCTTTACGCAGGCTTTGACGAGGCTGGCTACGGATCCCTCTTGGGTCCGATGACGGTCGGATTCTCGGCGTGGATCGTCCCCGACGCTGAGGTGGCTGGGGGGACTGAAGGGGCTCAGGGGACCGCTGCCGCACCCAACCTCTGGCGCGCACTCTCCGGCGCCGTCTGCAAGAAGCCCGGGGACCGGCGCGGTCGCTTGGCGATCGCGGACAGCAAGCAGCTCAAGGGTCGCGGCGGCGCCGACCTCCAT
The DNA here is from genome assembly GCA_027618565.1 of Planctomycetota bacterium. GTDB lineage: Bacteria > Planctomycetota > Phycisphaerae > Phycisphaerales > SM1A02 > SXOD01. The sequence continues at coordinate 3,920 of JAQCEQ010000034.1, forward strand.
GACGCGGCGATGTTGGAGCGCGGCGTGCTGGCGGCGCTGGAGTGCTCGGAACGAATCGACCTCACTGGCGCGCTCACCGACCGATGCGTGCTGCAGGCACTGGAGGCAGGCCCATTGCCGGAACACGCGCCGTGGACGGGTGATGCACTGGATGCGCCAATCGGTTGCGATCGGACTGACGCACACCTCGCGGCTCGGTCGCTCTCGAAGGCGCTCCAGGCGCACGGCGGAAGGTTGGTTGCCATCGGTGCGCACGCGATTGAAGTGGACGATCTGAATCGTGAATTCGCCAGGGGCGTCGCCAAGCCATCGATCCCGTTCTCCGTCGCCCTGGAACGCGCGAGGTCGCTCACCCAGGACTCGGGCGAGCGCAGCGGCTGGCTTGCCTTCGATCGCCAGAGCGGGCGCGTGCGATACCGCAACGACCTCCAGCACGCGTGGCCCGACGGTCGCATCGCCATTCTCTCGGAGACTGAACGCGAGAGCCTCTACCGCTTGGTGACGGAACACGGGTCGTTCGCCGTTTCCTTTACCGTTGGGGCCGAGTCAGCGCACCTCCCGATCGCACTGGCTTCGATGGCCGCCAAGTACCTTCGCGAACTTCGGATGGAGCGATTCAACCGCTTCTTCAAGCGGCTGGCTCCCGACCTGGCGCCCACGGCGGGCTATGTGGAAGACGGGCGGCGGTTCCTGGAACAGGCGGCGCCGGTGATGGCGGCGGCCGGCATCGAATCGGCGCGCCTGGTCCGTTCCAAGTAGGGCCCGGTAGCGCGCAGCCCAGTCCCCTGCAGGCTCGGACGATCCCATACACCCATTGACCCAGTTGGGGTGTCGTGGTAGCCTCATGGACTCTCCAGAACGCAGGGAAACACCATGGCCACCGATCTGACGAAGGTTCGCAACATCGGCATTTGTGCGCATATCGATGCCGGTAAGACCACCGTCACTGAACGCTTTCTTTTCTATACCGGCAAGATCCACAAGATGGGCGAGGTGCACGAGGGCACCGCGACCATGGACAGCCTGCAGGAAGAGCAAGAGCGCGGCATCACCATCCAGGCCGCGGCGACGACCTGCCCGTGGACACTGGACGGCGTTGAATACACCATCAACCTGATCGACACCCCCGGCCACGTGGACTTCACCATCGAGGTGGAGCGATCGCTGCGCGTGCTGGACGCTGCCGTCGCGGTCTTTGACGGCAAGGAAGGTGTTGAGGCGCAGAGCGAAACCGTCTGGCGCCAGGCCGACCGGTACTCGGTGCCGCGGCTGTGCCTCATCAACAAGATGGACAAGACCGGCGCGGACTTTGAGTACTCCTTCAACTCGATCCTGACTCGACTCGGTGCGAACGCCGTCGCGATCCAGTACCCGATTGGCCAGGGGGCCACCTTCCGCGGCATGATCGATTTGCTGGAGATGAAGGCCCGCATCTGGGACCTGGACACGCAGGGCGCGGAGTTTCATGAGACGGAGATTCCGGAGGAGCTCCTGGAGACCGCCAAGAAGTGGCGTCACACGATGATCGAAAAGATCGTCGAGACCTGCGACAACTTGACCGAGAAGTACCTCACCGACGAGAACTCCATCACCATGGGCGAGCTCGTCGCGGCCCTTCGCAAGGCCGTGGTGAAGCAGGTCATCTTCCCCGTGCTCTGCGGCTCTGCGCTCAAGTATGTCGGCGTGCAGAAGGTCCTGGACACGGTCATTCGGCTCCTCCCCTGCCCGACCGAGTGCCCGGACGTGGAAGGCACCGACCCCCGCGACGAGAACGAGAAGCTCTCGCGCCCCCACCGCGACGATGCGCCGTTCAGCGCGCTGGTGTTTAAGGTGGTCAACGACATCGCCGGCAACCTCACCTACCTGCGCATCTACTCGGGCACCCTGAAGAAGGGCGACCGCGTCCTCAACCCCGTCAATGGCAAGCGCGAGAATGTCTCCCGACTCTACGAGATGCACGCCAAGGACCGCACCGCGCTGGACAGCGCTGGCGCCGGAAAGATCGTGGCTGTCATCGGCGTCAAGGACTCCTGGACCGGCGACACGCTCTGCGACCAGGACCACCCGATCGTCCTGGAGCGGATGTCGTTCCCCGAGCCCGTCATCAGCATGTCCATCGAGCCCAACACGGCCGACGACAAGAAGAAGCTGGGCGAAGCGCTCACCATCATCCGCCGGGAAGATCCGTCCTTCCGCTCGGAGTACAACGACGAGACCGGCGAGACCATCATCTCGGGCATGGGCGAGCTCCACCTGGAGATCATCAAGAACAAGCTTGTCCGCGACATGAAGGTCAATGTCACCGTCGGCAAGCCGCGCGTCTCGTATCGCGAGACGATCATCGGCACCGCGAAGGATGTCCGCGGCCTCTTCAAGAAGCAGACGGGCGGCCGCGGGCAGTTTGGCGATGCCGTCGTCAGCGTTTCCCCGATCACCCCGGAGCAGGCCAAGGCGCAGGAATTGGTGATGAAGAACGGCGTCGTCTTCGAGGACAAGATCGCCGGCGGCGTCATTCCGCGCGAGTTCATCTCCAGCGTCGAGTACGGCATCCGCCAGGCCGCTGCCAGCGGCATCATCGGCGGCTACCCCGTCATCAATGTCAAGGTGGACCTGGTCTATGGGTCGTACCACGACGTCGACTCCAGCCAGATTGCGTTCGAGCAGGCCGGCGCCCTCGCCTTCCGCGAGGCATGCACGCGAGCGAAGCCCGCGCTCCTGGAACCCATCATGAAGCTGGTCGTCACGACACCCGACGAATACTTCGGGAATGTCTCCGGCGACATTGCTTCGCGACGCGGCTCGATCGTCGACAGCGAGATGCGCGGCGTGACCCGCATGCTGCACTGCGAAGTGCCGCTCTCGGAGCTCTTCGGCTACACAACCTCGCTCCGGTCGATGACACAGGGCCGTGCGACAAGCAGCATGGAGCCGCTCGACTACCGCCTGATGCCGGATCGCCTCAAGGACACCGTCCTCGCGAAGCAGTGAACGCCGACATCCGCCACATGCGCGCCGCCTGTCGCCTCGCCCTGCGCGGCCACGGCGGCGCCGAGCAAAATCCGATGGTGGGATGTGTCGTGGTGGATCGGAACGGGATCGTGGTCGGCCGTGGATTCCACGAACGATGCGGCGAAGGACACGCGGAAGTCAACGCTCTGGCGGCTGCAGGTGACCGCGCGCGCGGGGCAACGGCGTACATCACCCTGGAGCCCTGCGCACACCACGGAAGGACACCGCCGTGTACGGACGCCCTCATCGCTGCGGGCATCGCACGAGTCGTGTACGCCACGAAGGACCCAACTGCGGTCGCCACCGGCGGCGCTGACCGCCTTGCCGCGGCGGGGATCGTGGTGCAGCGCCTGGAGATCGAAGAAGCCCGGGTCCTCAACGAGCCCTTCCTTCATCGCGTGCGCACTGGCTTGCCCTGGGTCTGCACCAAGTGGGCCATGACGCTGGACGGGCGGATCACCACCGGCGATGGCGGGCCGCGCTGGATCACCGGGGAGGCCTCCCGAAAGCTGGTGCACCGCGAGCGCGGTTGCGTGGACGCCATGCTGACGGGGATCGGGACCGTCCTCGCAGACGATCCGGACTTGCGGCCTCGCGGCGTGCGGGCAAAGCGAATCCCTCGTCGGATCGTGATCGACACGCACTTGGAGATTCCGCTGGAGAGCACCCTGGTCCGGACGATCCGCAAGGCGCCGCTGGAGGTCATCGCCTTTCAGTCCTCCATCGATACGCGCGCCGCGCACGCCGATGCATTGCGGGCGAAGGGTGCACGGCTGGAGATTGCCCCGCAGGACTCGCACGGCGCACTGCTCCTGCGACCGATCCTGGAGCGGCTGGCTGTCGAGGGAGTGTCGACCGTGATGGTGGAGGCGGGCGGCGGACTCAACGGAGAACTCTTCAACGAGTCGCTCGTCAATGAAGTATGGGCGTTCACGGCCGGGATGGTGGTGGGCGACGGGCGAGGGATCGGTCCCGTCCGCGGCCTCACGACCGGAGGCGCCACGCTCCTGCGCCTTCACTGCGTCGAGTCCAGCCACATCGGCGATGACACCGTCAGCCGCTGGCGTGTCGCGGGCGCGTGACGGGTCAGGGCGTGACTGATTCCGGCGATTCCGCGGCGGAAGCAGGCTCTTCCAGCCGAAGCGCCTCGGCCCAGGCCGGATGAAAGATCCGCAGCACGCCCGGCTCGGACTCCAGGGCCCAGCGTGCCTCGGCACCGGGGGCCAATCCGGCCAGGAGTTCCCTGCCAACCGGGATGGATGCCAGCAGCGCACCGTCGACATCGAACAGCTCCATCGTCCCGCGTCTCGTCCCCTCCGGCAACGACTGGAAGGAGATGTCGGTCGCGCGGGCGTCGCACAGTGCCGAGAGCACCGCCGACGCGAGGTCGCCGTGGTCCGCGGGCGACCATCCAGATCCCTCGCGGTGGATCTCCCACCCAGGCTCGGGCCCAGCGTCGGCAGCACGCCGGGTGCGCCCTGATGGGATCCACCGGACTCCAAAGATGTCAAAGGGCCGGAATGCCGTCGCACGCGCGTCCACGAGTGCGACGATGTTGGGTTGCACTCGACGCAACGCGACCTCATCCAGCCTCACGATCGTCGGAGTGCCTTCGATGGTCGCGTAGCGATCCGCCACGCCTGTGGCCACCAAGCCGCCGACCACCAGCTCCGTTGCCGGTCGGCCGATCGAGGTGATCCGCAACCGAGCGACCGGGTCTCTCAGGCCGTAGGCATCGCCCTCCGCCGCATCGACCACGAACTGGCTGGCGCGCAGGCGCGCGAGCGCGTCCATCCACGCCTCGATGGATCCCGTGTCGGCGCGCGTGGCCACCGGGCTCTCCAGCCGCCATGATGCGCCTTCGCGCGTGGCGCGCAGCGGGGCTGCAAGTCCTGGGGAAGCCAACTCGATGGTGGTGCAATCCGCGCCCAGCCCGGGAAGCAGCGTGGGATCGCGCCACTGCCGCGGTGGGCTGGACAGGAGCAGATCGTGAAGCCGGTCACGCACCGTGACCCGGGACCATGGTCCGGGTCCGTCATGGGACCAGTCTCGCCGGAACAGCCACGCGCGCCCTCCGGGCGCACGTTCCCCCAACGCCAGCTCCACGCCGTCCCCGGAATCGGTGAGGATCTGCACTCGTGGCGCATCGGCCGGCGAGTCGGCAGACGCCCCCTCGACGCTGCGGACGATCGCCAGTCGCTCAACCACCCCGAGGAGGTCGTGCACCGCGAGCGAATCCACAGGCCACGCGAATGGCTGGACTTGGGACCAGACGCTCCCGTCGTGGCGGAGCACGATGGTGCCCAGCCCGTCGTGGAACTCCACCAGCGAGGCACCCGCGATGAGGCTGGTTGACGCGATCGGCTCGCCAGTCTGCGCGACGCCGTCGCGAGTGTTCCGTGCCCAGAGTGCTGCCACGACCAACGCCATCGCGATCACCCACAGTACAGCGGTGGCGCGCCAACTCATGCGTGCCTCCTCCGGCGATCGATCCACCAGCCGCTGCACCACAGCAGGGCCGGAGCGAGCACCGTGAGCCCGACCATCGCGCCGGCGTGCTGGCCGCGGCTGAGGACCGGAACACGGGCGGCCCGCTCCGCGTCGGCCGCCGAACCCATCCCGACAGGAGTGCTCCCGGAGACCCATACGGACCCGGCCACCGCCAGAGCCAGGTTCCCCGGCGAAGCCAGCATCGCGCGGCCCGCGTCGGAGGCGACCGTGCGTCGAGCGACGGCGGAGAGCATCCAGTCCGGGGAGCCGATGACCAACGCCCGTGATCCCGCCGCGGGCTCGACGGCCATGACGCACGCATCCTCCGGCGAAGGTCGTTCGTCATCGCGCCCGCGCCGATGCCGTGCGCCTCGCCAGTCCCGGGAGAGCGATGTGGCTTCATCGGTGGGCATGGCGATGATCGCGACGGCACCCACCGCCTCCAGTCGCGCCCGCAGCGGCGAGGCACTGGGGAAGTGAATGGGAAGTCCATCCACGGCAGGTCCCACCGCATGGGCCAAGGTCGCGACCTGCACAAAGAGGTCGCTGCGGAACTCCACGCGCCCTTCGTCGACGGGGATGGCTTCCAGCCACATGCGATCCGTCCGTGCCTCCACGCCAAGGCGGGAGGCGAGGTCCGCCCACGGGTCTCGCTGCCCAGCCACCGCGAGGAGGCTGGGCGACACCGAGAGGACGACCGGTTCGCCTCGATCGATGAGTCGACCCACCGCTGCAACGAGCGCACGCTCCGCCTTGGAGGGCTCGACCCCTTCCCGGATGATGGGTGGCACGATCCACCACGCATGCGGGCGAGAGGTCGGGAAGCGAGGCTCGTCGCCGTTGGGGACGGACCACTCCAACACCTCGAACCCCGCCGCGGCCAGCGCGTCGCGCATGGCGGAGGCATCGGCGCCACTCGCCGTGGCGCGGAGCATGCTCCGTGGCTCGGCATGCATGATGATCACGATGGGGACGGGTGCATCGGGCGGAAGCCGCAGCGCGTCGAGCAGCACCGATTCGGCGCGGGCTCGAGCGTCCAGGCCGCCCCCTGCCACCATCCAGCCCGGCCGCGCCAGGAGGGACTCGCCTCGCTCGATCACGAGGGCGCTTCCGTCCGCCATCGCTCGCGTCAGCATGGCGTGTCGCAGTGCTGGGAGCGATCTCAGCTGCGCGGAGGCGGCACCGAGAATCCTGGACTGTGCCTCGGCCACGCGGCCCGCGGCCGAAGATCGAACTCCTCCCGCCTGGTTGAGGGCGATGGCCGACTCCGCCGTTCGCTGTGACCACGCCGCGAGCGCATCTCGAAGGAGTGCCGCCGCCGCCATCCGGTCACCGAAGGGCTGCGCGGGAGTGGTCACTCGCATGGCGGCGATGGCGCGCCGGAGTTCTCCCCACTGCGCGGCGAATTCGCGCCAGGCGGCGGCAAGAGCCCGGGCGCGGGCCCCAGCGTCGCCGGGAACAGCGTCGAGTTCCGGGGCGACCTCGTCAGCCGATGCCGCGAGCGATGCGCATGCGTCCAGTCCCCGATCAATGGCCTGGTCGTAGGACTCGCCCGCCGCCTGTTCACGCGTGGAGAGCGTCTCCAGCCACTGGGCATACGCCGGGTCGTCGATGTCATCGGGGTCAAAGCGTTGGACGAGGAGTCCAGCCTCCTCCACTCGCAAGAGGAGGTCATCCGCCGCGGGCAGTTGATTGGACGCCGGTCGAATGAGCGTCACGATCGTGTCGGACGCCTCTCGCAGCGCGGCGACCGTGTCGTTGGCGAGCGGGGCCGAGGGCCCGCGGGCAAGCGCGATGCTGGGACCCACCCGCACATCCGCCGCAAGATCCGCCAACGCCACCGCCGCCACGAGGGACGCCAGCAGTCCCAGGGCAGTCCGCAATCGCCCGCCGTGCGCAGCCGCCGCGCCGGTGCGCTGGGCGTGCAAGACGACGGCCGTCGCGATCAGCAAGCCCATGGAGACGCCGGCAAACGCGATGAGGTCACCGGTGTCAAGCACGCCTGCCAACGCACGCGAGATCCGCCGCATGGGATCCAGGGCAAATGCCGCCTCGGCATAGTCGGGTCCCACGATGGGAGGCAGCACCTGGCCGCACACCACCAACGCCAGCCACACGACGCTTGATACGAACGCCGCCACGGGCGCGCTTCGAGAGAGTGTGCCCACCAACAGGCCAGTCGCCGCCAAAGCGGCACCCACAGCCATCAGCCCGGCGGTGATGGTGGCCAGCTCGCCCCAGTCCAGTCGCGCGAAGTGCCCCACCGCCAGCGCCGAGGGGATCAAGGCCGCGGTGACGGCCAGCGCGATCGCCGCCATCGCGCCGAGGAACCGCGACAGCGCAATTTCCTCGCTGCTCGCGGGACCTGCGGCGAGGACCTCGGCGAATCCGGTCCGCCGGTCTTCCGTGGCACTCCGGACCGCCAGCGCCGGTGCCAGGAAGAGCATGCACCAGGCGGCCGCGCCTCCCGCAGGAGCGATGCTGGCCGGCACTCCCGCGCGCAACCCCACGAGGAGCTCGACGACCCCGGCCGCCAGCGCGAAGATCGCGGCCACGGTCCACGCCAGTGGAGTCCCAAAGAGCGCCGCGCGCTCTCGGTGCCACAAGGCGCGGATGCGACGGCCGTCGATCACGCCGGCACGCCCTCAGGCCGGACCAACTGCTTATACGCGGATTCAAGCGAGCCGCTCCCAAGCTCCGTGAGTTCCTCGATCGTCCCCTGCCATGCGGAGCGCCCCTCGACCAGGACCAGCACATGCGTGGCACACGATCCGACCTCGCCAAGGTGATGGCTAGAGAGGATCACCGTGCTGGTCGACCGCAGCACTCCCACCAACGACCGGAAGACGACCAGCTGCCCCGGATCCAGCCCGCTTGTCGGCTCGTCAAGCACGATGACCTGGGGTGCCGATGCCATGGCCGCCGCCAGCGCGACGCGCTGCCGGTACCCGCGGCTCAGGAGCGAGATCACCCGGTGGCGGACATCGCGCAGCTGGCACGCCTCGATGGCGTGGTTGACCGCGGTGTCAAGGTCGGCATCGTCCCGACCGGCCAGCATGGCGCTGCTCGCGAGGTAGTCGTCCACCACCATGTCGGCGGGCGCGGGAGCAGACTCGGGAACGAAGGCGCAGGCTCCCGGGCGCCACTGGTGCCTGGGGACGCTGTCCAACTCGATGGAGCCCTCCGATGTCCCCAGCGGCAAGACTCCCGCCATCATCCGCAGGAGCGTGGTCTTGCCCGCCCCGTTGGGTCCGACCAGCGCGAAGCACGATCGGTCTGGAATCGAGGCATCGATGCCGCGGAGAGCCTCGACGGGTCCGAATCGGCGCTTGACCTTCCTGCACTCGAGCACTGGTGGACCAGTCTACGCCAGCGCAGCCCATGCATCGGTAACATGGGTTGTTCAGCCGTGCACGCAGAGCCATCAAGCGGGACTGTGGCGGAGAGACTGATCGAACAGATCGGCGATGGCGTGATGGTGGTGGACTCCGAGGGGGCTGTGATCTTCCAGAGCGCTCGGTGCGGCGAGGTCCCGGCTTCGCTGCTGGAGAAACTCAAGCGTCTGGCGGCGCAGGTGGCTCGTGACGGCATCGAAGGCGATCGTCGCTCGCTCCTGCGCAGGCTCACCAGCACGGAGGGCACGCTGGAGGTGGTGGTCACCCGCGAGGGATGGGGCGATGGAGCTCTGGTCGGCATCGCCGCCATCGCCGACGGCACCTCCCGCGACCAGCTGCGCACCCGGATTGCCCGCGTGGAGGATGCCGGCGTGGCGCTCCTGGACCTGGACGCGATCATCGTGAACCCGCTCAATGTCTCCGAGCGGCTGCGGCTCATCGAGCAACGAGTGGCCGAGGTCATGCGCCAGATCTTCCACTGGGACGCCTACGAGGTCCGGCTCCGCGACCGACGCACCGAGCGCCTGGAGATCGTCCTCAGCAAGAACATCGAGGCCCAAAAGGTGGGCGAATACATCTTCGCCATCGAGAGCGGCAACGGTGTCTGCGGCTGGGTGGCGTCGACCGGGCGCAGCGCGCGCGTGGACGACGTGACGATCGACCTCCGCTACCGACCGGGGCTCAAGGGCGCACGCAGCTGCCTCACCGTGCCGCTGTTGCTGCGCGAGCGCGTGGTGGGTGTCGTGAACATCGAGGATCCCGCCGTCGCTGCCTTCAGCGACGAGGACCGCCTGGTGCTGGAGATCTTCGGCCGGTACCTGGCCATGGCGCTCAACATCCTGGACATGCTCCTGGTGGAGCGCTGCATGGCCCACGAACGGCTGCGGCAGACGGTGATGGACGAGGCGGAGGTGCCGCTGGCGCGACTGCGCAGCGCCGCCTTGGCGATCGCCGCCGGCCGGCTGGAAGGACATGAGGCGATGGAGCAGGCGCTGGAGGCGCTGGACGCGCGGCTTCGCAACGCGACGAGCGGCGCTCAGACGGTGCTGGGCATCGATCGGCTGCCGTCATCTGTCGATGCACCGCTCGCCGGGTTCAAGATCCTGGTTGCCGACGATGAGTCGATGGTGCGCGAGTCCATCAAGGCGATCCTGCAGCGGGCCGGCGCCACGGTGGAGGTTCGCGACAACGGTGCCGGTGCGCTGGATGCCGTGCGAAGCGCGGCGTCGACGCAATCGCCCTACGACCTGGTCGTGAGCGACATCCGCATGCCCGACCGCACCGGGTACGACGTCTTCCGCGGCACCGTCGAATGCTCTCCGGGCACTCCCGTAATCCTGATGACCGGGTTCGGGTACGACCCCCACCATTCGATCCTCCGGTCATCGCAAGAGGGACTCTCCAGCGTCATTTTCAAGCCGTTCCAGGCGTCAGACCTCTTGTCGGATGTCTCCAAGGCGCTCAGCAACCGGCGGGCCGCCCCCTAGGTGCGCGACCAGCACGCGAGGAAGGCCGTCTTCATCATCCAGGATCGCCGCGGTGCCGAAACCCGCCTCGGCGGCCAGCGCCTTGACGGGCTCCGATTGCCCCGTCCCGCACTCGACGATGAGCGCGCCTCCACCGACCAGCCGCTTCGGGGCACCGAGAATGATCGGGCGGAGGAATCGAAGTCCCGTCGGCCCACCGCGCAGCGCCGTGGCCGGCTCGTGCTCCCGAACCTCTGGGGCGAGCGCGTCCCACTCTCCATCCGCGATGTACGGCGGGTTGGAGACGATCACGTGGAATCGCTCGCCCTGCGGAATCGGCTCCCACACGGAACCGAGCCGGAATTCCATGTGTCGCGAAACGCCGGACCGCTGCGCGTTCCTTGACGCCAGCTCCAGCGCCTCCGGGACGATGTCCGTCGCGACGGCACGGAGCTCGGCGCGGTCGAGTTGCGGCACAGAATCGACCACTTCACCCTCCAGGTCGATCGTCGCCAGCGGCGGAGGGGTCTCGGCCGTAGCTGCTTCCATCGACCACGGCAGCGTTGACTCCGTTCGCGCGGTTCCTCCGCGCAACTCTCGGAGCAGCGCGATGGGGATGCAGCCGGTCCCGGTGCCGATGTCGAGGACGCGAATGGTGCACGCGGTCGCTGGGGGTGCCTGGGACAGCCAGCCGCTCAGCGCGGACTTCGCAGCTTCCACCAGCGCCTCCGTCGCCCCGCGCGGAATGAGGGTGCACCCAGAGACCTCCAGCGGGATGCCCCGGAAGCTCCACTCTCCCAGGACGAGCTGGATCGGTTCGCGCCGGCGAATCCTCACGAGTCGCTCACGAATGGCACGGAGCGCGCCTTCATCCAAAACCTCGTCTGGCGCACGCATGTAAAGCTGCGTGCGCGTCACGCCCAGCGCGTTCCCGAGCAGCAGGTCCGCCGACAGCGGCGCATGCGGGACACCGTGGGACTCCAGGTCGTGCCGCAGCCACTGCCGCATGCGGCGCACCGACCATGGCGTCAACTCCATGCGGGAATCGTAACCGTCCCGTAGCATCGTCCCTCCAATGAATGGCTCCCCCGCAGCACCCCTGGACCTCCTCCGGCTCAAGGACGATGTCGAACGGTCGCGACTCTTCCGGGAGCTGGACGCTTCCAACCAAGGGCTCCGATGCCATGCGCAGGGCATCGACGCGTGGTACGAGGTGATGCCTTCGGATCGGGGCTGGGTGGTGCGACTGGTCATCCCTGACCGCTGGCTCAGCGAGAGCATCGAGAGCGACCTGGTCCACGGACGGGATTCGCTGGAGGCGCTGGTGGGTGACGAGCTGGTGGATCTTGGTTGCGAATCCAGCATCGGGACGATCCGTCATTTCCGCGACGACCAGCGCCAGTATGTGTTCGAGGCGGGCATCCCCGCTCCGAAGACTGCCAACGACGACGACACGACGCTGGCCCTCCAGTTCCTCCTCGCCTTTGAGTCCACCTTCCGCCAGCTTGGAAACATGTCGGGCGAAGGCGGCGACTGAGGGAGCGATGCCACGACCTCCGCGCGTGATGATGCTGGGATGGGAGTTCCCGCCGTTCATCTCGGGGGGGCTGGGGACGGCATGCTTTGGCCTGACCAAGGCGCTGGTGGCAAGGGGCGCGAAGGTCTCGTTCGTCCTTCCCCGCACCATTGACGCCTCTCACTCAAGCCACGTTGAGGTGATCTCGCCGACGCCGGAGGCGTTTGCGCCAGCGGCATTCCTGGGTGAGTCCGAGACCGCCCTGGCGCTCACCGGCAGCGCGGGTGCACAGTCTGGTGAGTCGGCCCGAGTCCGCCTCGCCCGGTGGGTGACCGAGCTCACCAACGAACGCCGCGCCGAGTGGTGGCAGTGGTTTTCCGCGCAACCGGTTCCCGGGTGCTACGACTCCGCCAGCGTCGACGGCGGGTGGGGATCTGGCTCACTCGCCTCGCACAGGCTTGGCCTCCCGCCGACCAGCGTCGACGAGTGGCTCTCGCTGTCTGGGCTGGATCCAGGACCGTCGGCGTTTCCCGCCGACGGGGACTCGGGCGAGTCACCGTCGTTCCCGGTGGCCTTGGGTCCGATCCTGACCGGACGCTCCGAGTACGACGGCAACCTCTTCGAGTCCGCGGCACGCTTTGCGCGCTTCGTCGTGGCGGCGTGCGCGTGGCGCGACTTCGATGTCATCCACGCCCACGACTGGCTGACCTATCCCGCCGGCATTGCGCTGGCCAGCATCACCGGCAAGCCGCTGGTAGTGCATGTCCACGCCACCGAGTTTGACCGGAGCGGCGAAGCGATCGACCAGCGTGTCTACGCCGTGGAGCGGCGGGGCATGCACGCCGCGGTGCGCGTCATCGCCGTCAGCCAATTGACCGCCAACCTCCTCTCCAATCGCTACGGGGTGTCGCCCGCGATGATCGATGTCGTCTACAACGGCGTTCACTTTGACCCGGCAGAGGCTGGCCAGACCCGCATCGAGCGCCACGAGAAGATCGTCCTCTACTTCGGCCGCATCACGATGCAGAAGGGCCCGGAGTACTTCGTGCGCGCCGCCAAGCGCGCACTGGAAGTGATGCCCAACATCCGGTTCATCGTCGCCGGGAGCGGCGACCAGGCGCAGCGCATGATCGAGATGGCCGCCGCGCTTGGCATCGGCGGACGGATGACCTTCACGGGATTCCTGCGTGGGCGCGACATCCAGCGAGTCTTCCGCATGGCCGACCTCTATGTGATGCCAAGCGTCAGCGAGCCATTCGGGATCGCACCGCTGGAGGCCATGGTCCACCATGTCCCGGCGATCATCAGCAGGTCCAGCGGCGTGAGCGAAGTGCTTTCGAACGCGCTCAAGGTGGACTTCTGGGACGTGGACGACATTGCCAACAAGATGGTCGCCGTCCTGAGGCACCCTCCCCTTCGAAAGCACCTGAGCCAGCAGGGATTCTTCGAGGTTCGCGGGATCACCTGGGATGGCGCCGCCGAGCGGTGCCTTCGCACCTACCAGCAGGCGGCTGCGGTCATGGGCCCGCCTGCGCCATCGGCACGGCCCCAATGCGTCGCCCCGCGAATGTCGAGAGCCTGACCCAAGGCCGTGCGCCATGCGGCGGCCATGACGGGGAATCGACGGCTCCCCACCTATACTCCGCCCCCTTCAACGGACTACGCATGGCTCTCTTTCGCCGCAGTTCCACACTCCCCAAGCCCCCCAAGACACCTCCCCCCGCCGGCGCCGCCAACGGTGCGGGCGATGCTGCGATCGATGCGATTGGGCGTGACCTGCTGGCGCGCGCACGAAGCGCACAGAAGGGAATCCTGAACGCGGCGTTCTGGTCCAACAAGCTGATGGACTGGTCGATGAAGGACGAGGCCTTCAAGGTCCAGCTCTTCCGCTTCGTGGACTGCTATCCGATGCTCCGCACCCCCGAGGCGGTGCACGAACACCTCAGCGACTACCTCTCGCAGCCCGGCGTCAGGGTCCCGCCCGGACTGGACCTGGGGATGCGCGCGGGCGGGCTCTTCAAGGGGCTCATGAACTGGGGCATGGAGGGCCAGATCACGGGGATGGCCCAGAAATTCATCGCCGGGACGGACGCGGCCAGCGCGCTTCCGCAGCTCGCGGCGCTCTGGAAGCAGGGCATGGCCTTCAGCGTGGACCTGCTGGGAGAGGTCTGCGTGAGCGACGAGGAGGCCGCTTCCTATCGCGCCAAGTACCTCGACCTGGTGACCACGCTTCCCGGCGCGGTGTCCACCTGGCCGGCGCATCCACTGCTCGAGAAGGACCACCTCGGGGCGATCCCGCGCACAAATGTCTCGATCAAGATCTCGTCGCTCTACGCGCGGACCGACCCGATCGACACGGAGGGCTCGATTCGGGGGCTGCTGGAGTCGATCAGGCCCATCCTCGTCGCGGCCGCCGAGCGCGATGTGCTGGTCAACTTTGACATCGAGCAACATTCGCTCAAGGACCTGACGCTGGAACTCTTCATGCGTGCCTGCGAAGCCGTGCCATTCACCGCTGGACTGGCGATGCAGGCCTACTTGCGGTCAGGCGAGTCCGATGCACAGCGCATCATCGACTGGGCCAAGCGCACGGGGCGCGTGGTCACGGTGAGACTGGTCAAGGGCGCCTACTGGGACTACGAGACGATCAACGCCGAGCAGATGGGATGGCCTTGCCCGGTGTGGGGACGGAAGCACGAGACCGATGCCTGCTTCGAGCGCATGGCGAACCGGTTCATCGACCAGATGCCTCGCGTCGCCGGCGAGGGCGGCGTGAAGCTGGCACTGGGCAGCCACAATGCGCGGTCGATCGCGGCGGCACTGGGGCGGCTGGATGCCGCCGGGCTCCCGCGCGAGGCCATGGAACTGCAGATGCTCCACGGCATGGCGGACGAACTGAAGGCCGCCACGCGCGACTCGGGCCTGCGACTGCGCGAGTATGTGCCGGTGGGCGAGATGATTCCCGGGATGGCGTACCTGGTACGCCGGCTGCTGGAAAACACCAGCAACGAGTCGTGGCTCAAGGCAGGATTCCTGGACAACGCAGACCCAGCGACTCTGCTGGCAGACCCAGCGAAGGCGGCTGGCGGCGCCATCACCGACGCGCAGGCACAGCTGGACAGTGCTGCGCAGAGGCACTCGCTCAGCACATCGCACGCTGGGGTGGGCGACGGCGCGCCGTTCTTCACGGAGCCGATGCGCGACTTCTCTCGAGAGGAATCGCGTAGGAGCTTCGCCGCCGAGGTGTCGAAGGCCTCGGTGCCGCGAGTGGCCATCGACGCGACGGCGACGGACGCGGGCCGTGCCGTGGCACTGGCGCATTCGGCCTTCGCCGCGTGGCGGGATCGCCCGTGGCAGGAGCGGTCGGCGATGTTGCTCAGGGCCGCTGCCGAGATGCGTTCCCGGCGGGACGCGCTGAGCGCGATCATCCTGAAGGAGGCGGGCAAGCCGTGGCGTGAGGCCGACGGCGACACCTGTGAGGCGATCGACTTCCTGGAGTACTACGCCCGACAGGCCGCCCCGCTCTTCGCACCCACGCGACTGGGACGCTTTGTCGGCGAGGTCAATGAGCAGTGGTACCAGCCACGCGGCGTGGCGGTGGTCATCAGCCCCTGGAACTTCCCGCTGGCGATCTGCTGCGGCATGACCAGCGCCGCGCTCGTGTGCGGCAACACGGTGGTCGTGAAGCCAGCGGAGCAGACGCCGGCCATCGCGAAGGAGATGTGCGAGATCCTGTGGCGCGCCGGGGTGCCACGCGAAGTCCTGCACTTCGTGCCCGGGACGGGCGAGACAGTCGGCGCGCAGCTGGTGCGCGACCCGCGCGTGGCGCTCATCGCGTTCACCGGCAGCAAGGCAGTCGGACTGGACATCGTGCGCGCGGCCGGCGTGACTGGTGATGACCAGGAACAGGTCAAGAGGGTCGTCTGCGAGATGGGCGGGAAGAATGCCATCATCGTGGACGCCAGCGCCGACCTGGACGAGGCCGTGCTGGGCGTCCGCCAGAGCGCGTTTGGATTCAGTGGGCAAAAGTGCAGCGCGTGCAGCCGCGCCATCGTGGTGGACAGTTGCCACGACCACTTCCTTCACCGCTTGGTGGAGAGCACGAGGGCGCTGGTGGTGGGCGACCCGGCGCTGCCTGGAACCGACGTGGGACCAGTGATTGACCAGGATGCCGCGAGGAAGATCCAGTCCCTCATCGACCTGGGAGCCACCGAAGGCCGGCTGGAACTGCAGCTTCCCGTCCCGAGCGGACTGGCCGACCGAGTGGGGCTGCCCTATGTCGGTCCCGCGATCCTCAGCGGTATCACGGAATCCCACCGGCTGGCCCACGAGGAAGTGTTTGGACCCGTCGTCGCCGTCATGCGCGCGCGCGACTTTGGCCACGCCCTCGCGATCGCGAACGGCTCGCGGTACAAGCTCACCGGCGGCCTCTATTCCCGGAAGCCTTCCCACATCGAGCGAGCCAAGCGCGAGTTCCGCGTCGGCAACCTCTACATCAACCGTGGCATCACCGGCGCGCTGGTCGGGCGCCAGCCCTTCGGCGGATTCGGGATGAGCGGCGTCGGAAGCAAGGCCGGCGGCAGCGACTACCTGCTGCAATTCGTCGAGCCGCGCGCCTGCTGCGAAAACGCCATGCGTCGCGGCTTCGCGCCCGGATTGCCGGAGTAGCCACCGACCGTGCCCGTGATCGGTCCTGGTGCCGACCAACGCCAGGTCAAGGCTTCAAGCAGGTGCTGCGGATCCCCGGGAGATTCCCCTTGGACGTCCGCAATCGAGAGCGCGACGCGACGCACCGAATCGATGGCCCGCACTCCCAGCGATCGCTCGTGCGCCACCTGGCGGAGCAACTGTGACGATTCGCCGCCGCGCGGCGTGACCGCCGCCAACGATGCACGTGAGAGATGTGCGTTCAGGCACCCCTGCCGATGGCGCTGACGCTCTCGTGCCGCAGAGATCAGCGAAATGCACGCCTCCCCAGTCTGGGAGCAACGGATGGTCAGCGCCGCCTCCACGGCGACGGCCGGTACCGAGACGACAAGGTCCATCCGGTCCAGAAGTCCGCAGGGAATCCCCTTGTGGTCCTGGCGGGGGTTGCGGTTGGTCGTGGCCAGAACGATGGGAAGCGAGTCCGTGGCTTCCATGGCGTCCGTGTCCCGCAACTCAAGGCGATCCATCAGCAATGCCGCGATGCGTGGATGCGCTCGATCCAGTTCGTCGACCACCAGTGTTCCACCGGCGGCCAGCCTCCACGCGTGTTCCTCCAGCGATTCGCGCCGTAGGCCTCCTGGCAACATGAGCTCGGGCCTGGCACCCGGACCGACGCGGATGGATGGGCACTGGGCCGACAGCGGCAGACCCAGGTAGGAGCGGGCTGACAGCGCGAAGCGTTCGGCCGCGCCCTGAAGACCAGGGAGCAATCGCTCCGCGTTCTGGACCAGTCGGCTCTTCCCACATCCGGGTGGTCCCCAAAGGAGTGCCGAGTGTCCACCGGCAAGCGCCACAGTGAGCGCACGCTTGGTGGCGTCCTGCCCCACCACTCCTTCCCATGGGTCCACCGTGGGGATCGCAGCGACGTCGCACCACGGCCTCGACGGAGAATCGCACTCGAGCGATGCGCCACCGGCGACCGCCTCGGCGAGTGTGCGAGCAAACACGACGCCGTCGCGACTACGCCCCAGCCAGCACGCGGCGTCTGATGGAACGCACAGCATCCCGGCGCCGCCCGACACGCCAAGTGCACCCGCCGCCCCAGCCCACGCATCGGCGAATTGGGTCGCTCCGCGCCGGCATCGCAATGATCCATCCACACCGACCTCTCCCGCGAAGGCTCCCGGCGGACCAATCGCGCGTCCCTGTCCCGCACTGGCCAGACCCATGGCTATGGGCAGGTCAAGCCATGGCTCGGAACCGCCGCACGGCTCGCCGCCTATCTCGATGACCACGGGAACTCGAGGCCACCGAAGCGCCCCGGCGTCGAAGGC
>JAQCEQ010000005.1 GCA_027618565.1 Planctomycetota bacterium
CCGCCTTGCCCGCTCGAGCCCGTCACCGTGTTCCCGCTCACCTCGCAGTTCGTCAGCGTCGGGCTGGAGGAGTACCAGAGGGACAGGCCGCCGCCGGAGGAAGTCGCCGTGTTCCCGCTCACCACGCAGTTCGTCAGCGTCGGGTTGGAGGCGGAGAGATCGAGGCCGCCGCCGTCCTGTGCCGTGTTCCCGCTCACCTGGCAGTTCGTCAGCATCGCGCCGGAGTACTCGAGGTACAGGCCGCCACCTTTCCCGCTCGAGCCCGTCGCCGTGTTCCCGCTCACCACGCAGTTCGTCAGTGTTGGGCTGGAGCCGGAGAGAATCAGGCCGCCGCCGTAGGTCGCGGAGCCGCCCGTGATCACCAGGTTCTCCAGGATGGTCCCGGAGCCCTCGCCGTTACTGATGTTGAAGACTTGCCTCGCCCCCTGCCCATCGATGGTCGTCGCCGGCGTCCCGTCTGCGTTCACAGCACCACGGATCGTGATCGCCTTTCCATTGGTGTTCAGCGTCGCCGATGGCGCGTAGGTTCCTGCGGCGATCTCGATGAGGTCGCCGCTCACGCTTGCGTTGATCGCCGACTGAACGTTCGTGAAGTTGCACCCTGAGGGACACACCGTGATCGTGTCCGCACCTGCGGTTCGCAGGGGAATGAGTGCCACGGCAGCAATCATCGCCGCTGCAGAAGCCGCCACAAATGGCATCGCCATCGCTCGGCACACTCGCCAACCAGCGCTCATGAGCACACCCGTCATCTCCACACGGTAGCACAAGAAGTGTCGGAATCAAACGCTCCAGAGGCTCAAAGAGGGAATTGTGCGAGGGGTTAGAGCCGGTCCAGGATCACAATGTGCGTTTGGAACGCATGCATTGATTCCTGAACGCCGGGGACCGCTGGCGTCAGTGCGCGTCTGCACTCTGCCCACTCCGCCCCCGCAAGTCCTACACCCCCACCGCGGACGCGTCGCGATCGCTGAGCAAGCCTCCATCGCGGCGCTCTTTGACCGTGCCGTCGCGGCGCCAGGAGCGTTCACATCGTGGCTCATTGCGGAGGTCGAGGACGGTGACGCCAACGGCGCCGCCGGCACCACCAGCAGCACCACCCGCCCCCGCCTCTACCAACTCAACTCTTGAGACACCGAAGAAATCCGGCAAGTCAGCGGCGATGGCCTTGAGCGTGCCCGCGTGATCCGTGATCGACACTCCTGCGTCAAGTGGATTGTCCAGCCCCTCGGCCTTGGCCACCTCAAGCGCCTTGGTGACGGAGTCCCTGGTCACCATCGCCGCGTCCCACGCGGGGTGTCGCGGGGCGTGCGCTGCCTCAACCGCTGGCGTGGTACGCGCTGCCTCGGCTGTCGTGACTGCGGCCCCGTAACTCTCCATCACCAACGGCCGGCTCTTCGCAGCATCAATGCCAACGCTTTGCCACAGCGCGCCCCACGCCTCTTCGGCGGTGTGCGGAAGGACGGGCGCCAGCAACTTGCACAGCGTCTCCACGCATCGCCACATCGTGGCCTGGGTGCGGCGCCTTCGCGGGCTGTTCGCCGCGTCGCAATAGAGTCGATCCTTCGTGGCGGCGCAGTAGCGCGCGCTCAGTGTCTCGTTGCAGAAGTCGAAGATCGCCACATGCGCGTCGCGGAACTGGTACCGCTGGTACGCGTCGCGCACGGTGCGCTGCATCTGGTCCAGCTCGGCCAGTGCCCAGCCGTCGATGGTCTCGGGGGCGATCGTGGCGCCTGATTTTCCGAACGCCTCCGGATTGAAGTCATTGAGATTGGAAAGCAGGAACCGGAGCGTGTTGCGCACCTTGCGGTACGACTCGCCGGCCAGCCTGAAGAACTCCATGTCCACGCGAATGTCGCCGTCGTAGGGCACGCTGCACACCCACCACCTGGCCACTTCGGCGCCGTGCTGCTTGAGGAGTTCCTCCACCTCGATCGCGTTGCCCAGACTCTTGGACATCTTCTTCCCGTCCTTGTCCACGATGAATCCGTGCGTCAAGAGCGCGCGGTACGGTGGCTCGCCCGTCACGGCCAGCGCGGGCAGGAGCGAGAGCTGGAACCAGCCGCGATGCTGGTCGCTTCCCTCCAGGTAGAGCTCGCTGGGGAATCCGATGTCGCGAGCGCGAAGCACGCTGTTCCAGCTGGAACCCGCCTCAAACCACACATCAAAGATGTCGTACGCCTTGGTGAGCGCGGTGATGTCCAATCCGGCCGGCGCGTTGGCGTCTTGTGCTGCGTCGTACGCCGCCAGCAGTTGCGTGGGTGATTCCTGGAACCAGCAATCACTCCCCCTCTCAGCAACGCGCTTGGCCACGGCTCGCACGCTGGCCGGCGTCATGAACACCGTGCCGTCGGCTTGCATGAACGCAGGAATCGGCAGTCCCCACGATCGCTGCCTGGAGAGGCACCAGTCGGGTCGATTCTCCAGCATCCCTCGCATGCGGTTGCGGCCCCACTCGGGCACGAACTTGACGGTGGCCGCCGCGCCATCCACCGCCGCAAGCGCCATCCCGCGCAGCGTCTTGCCGGACGACTTGACTGGTCGATCCACGCCCACGAACCACTGCTCCGTGGCCCGGAAGATGACCGGAGTCTTGCTCCGCCAATCATGTGGGTACGAGTGCCGGAACATCTGGTGATGCACCATGTGCCCGCTCTGCGTGAGGTGCTCCACCACCTTGGTGTTGGCGTCCCACACGCTGACACCCTGCAGCCACTGCGGCACGGTGTCGTCGTAGGTGCCATCGCCGCGCACGGGGCAATAGATCGCAAGTCCTTCACGCAATCCCGTGCGATAGTCGTCCGCTCCGTGGCCGGGCGCGGTGTGGACCAAGCCAGTGCCGTCTTCCAGCGTCACATACTCCGCCGAGACGATTGGGCTTTCGCGGTCGCAGAAGGGATGGCTGTACCGGAGGCCAACAAGCGCGGCACCGTCGCACTCCGCGATGACGCTGTGCTTCTCTGCGCCCACGACCGCCGCCACCTTGGGCCACAGGTCGCTGGCCACCACGCTCAGCGCACCATCGTGCTCGATGAGCGAATAGCGATGTTGCGGATGCACCGCAATCGCCAGGTTCGCGGGAAGCGTCCACGGTGTCGTGGTCCAGATCATGAAGCTGGGGCGGCAGTCGGGCTCCACGCCAAACGCCTTGCCCACGGCTTCCGCGTCGCTCGACTCAAAGTCCACATAGACCGACGGGTCGTCTCGATCCTCATACTCCAGTTCAGCCTCCGCCAGCGCCGTCTGGTTGGCGATCGACCAGTGGACTGGCTTGAGGTCTCGATAGACCACGCCCTGCTCCACCATCGACGCGAAGACTTCCAAGGTCGCCGCCTCGTACTCCGGCTGCTTGGTGGCGTAGGGGTGCGCGTAGTCGGCCAGCGTGAGCAATCGCTCCATCTGGCCGCACTGCAACTTGATGAACTTGTCGGCGTAGGCCGAGCACTCGCGACGAATCGCCATGCGACGAAGGTCGGGCTCAAGCGTGTCCAGCTTGGCCATCTTCCCCTTCTCCACCAGCTCGGTCATGACCTTGTGCTCGATGGGCAAGCCGTGGCAATCCCAGCCCGGCACATAGTGGACGCGATGGCCCTCCATGAGCCGCGTGCGCACCACGAAATCCTTCAGCACCTTGTTGAGGAGGTGGCCAATGTGGATGTTCCCGTTGGCGTACGGGGGGCCATCGTGGAAGACAAAGTTGGGCGCGTCGGCCCGGGCCTCCAGGACGCGCGCAGCGATCGACGACTCCGCCCATCGCTTCAGCGTGGCGGGCTCGGCCTGCCCCAGGTTGGCCTTCATCGGGAAGGCCGTCTTGGGCAGGTTCAGAGTGCTCCGATAATCGCGCGCAGTCTCGGTCATGAAGGGGCGGAGTGTACGCGCGGAGCCCGGAAAACTGCGGCTACGACTCCTCGTCCAGCTCCGGCTCCTGCCCCGGCTTCGCCGCCTTCATCGCCTCATCCAGGTACCTCTGGAAGTCTGCCATGTTGTACGACACGAAGCAAAACACATGGTGCAGCGTGAACCACTCCATGTCCGTGGGGTCCTTGTCCAGGTCCTGGCGGAGTCGATTCAGTTCAGCGAGAATGCGTTCGGCCTTCATGCGGGGAGGGTACTTCGGCGGGCGTGTGCGAAATCGAGCGTCCCTACACCACAACATGCCCTTGAGCGACACCTTGTGGTGTGGGTTGGGTCGATTCAGTGCGCGTGCGGATGCCAATGGCCGTGTTCCGCCGGCTCAACCGCCGAACCATGCTCATGGGTGGCATGCTCCAGCCGTGCGATGCCAAACGCGATGGCGATTCCCGCAAGCAGCGCCACGCTCAGGCCGACTCGATCGTGCGAGTGAAACTGCAGCTCCGGCAAGAGGTCGCTGGTCGCGATGCACAGGAACATGCCCGCAGCAAACGCCAGCACCAGGCCCGTCATGTCACCCAGTCCCGACAATCCAAACGCGAAGACCGCCACGCCGACCGGAATGGTCAGGAACAGCAGCAGCGCTACGCCAACGATCTTGGCCTGCGACGCCCCCACCCTCGCCATGAGCGCCGCGATGGTGAGCGAGTCAAAGGGCTTGTGGAGCACGATGGCCAGAAAGGTTCCCACTCCCGCGAGCCGCACGCCCGGCGCCTCAGCTGCCACCGCCGCTCCGAGCGCGACACCCTCCAAGAGGCCGTGGATCGCCAGACCGCCAAACGCCCCCACCGCCGCCATGGAGTGCGCGTGCGATGGGGATTGGGAGTGCGAGTGGTCGCACCCATGCCCATGCTCATGCCCATGCTCATGCCCGCAATCATGCGCCGCCTCGCCCGATTCCGGCTCCTCGTGATGGTGGAAGCAGAAGAATCGCTCCAGCAGGAACATCGCGCAGAAGCCCACGACAGCAGCGATCATTGCCGACTCGACACCCGCCATCCAGCTGGGCCCCTTGCCTCCCAATTCCTCGATCGCGTGCGGCAGCAGGTGAAAGCACGCCAGGCCGATCATCACGCCGCTCACGCCACTCAAGGCGAATTGCATGCCACGGTGCTTGAGGCGAAAGAGCCGCGGAGCGACTGCGCCCAGCACCGCCGCAACGGCGAGGAGCACCAGTTCGATCCCAAGGTCTGAAGCGTGTGGCGAAAGTGAGTCCATCTCAGCGTTGAGGACGGATGCCCTCTGGAGCGGCGCATAGTATCGACACGATGGGACCGAACTCCCTCACCTCCAGCGATTCTGGGAGGACAACAAGGGGCGTGAGGGCTTCCGGATGGTGATCATCGGCCGCTCAGCGAGTCGGACTTGGTCACACTGACGGCGAGTCGTCACCGGAACCGTGATCCCTGCGAAGCAAGCCGGGCGGCACCGTCCACATCGGGGGAAAATCGTACCCCTTTGCTACAGTGCCAAAGTCAATTGCCCCCATGAACGACGAACGGGTGCCGCACCTGCGATACCCGTTGCGTCACCGAGTGGAGTGGATGAGAATCGAACTCACAACCTCTTGAATGCGATTCAAGCGCTCTGCCAATTGAGCTACCACCCCATTGGGACGGGAAGTGTAGCAAGCATGCCCCGGATGGTCACGCTGCGTAGACCATTCGGCAGGCTGCCCTGTAGTCTCACCCGCCCACCATGACCGAGCAAGACTCGACCCAATCGGAAGGCGTCGATCTCGCCGGCGCGTCTACCGCGCCCACTGGCGTATCTGCCACTCCCACCGGCCTGCCCAAGCCGCCCAATCGCGACACGCCCGCGATGCGGCAACACGCGCAGTTCAAGGCGGCGCACCCCGACTGCATCTTGCTCTTCCGGCTGGGCGATTTCTTCGAATTGTTCGACGACGATGCCGTCACGGCGCACAAGGCGCTTGGCATCACGCTGACGCAGCGCACCTCCGGCATCCCGATGGCCGGGATCCCGTGGCACTCCGCGGAGGCGTACATCAAGAGGCTGGTGGACCAGGGATTCCGTGTGGCGATTGCAGACCAAGTGCAGGATCCCAAGGATGCGAAGGGAGTCGTTGAGCGAGCGGTCACGCGCGTGATCACGCCGGGCACTCGGGTGGATGACTCGTTGCTGGACTCTGGCGCCGGCAATCGCGTCGCGTGCGTGGCGATGAATGTTGGTGGCGACTCCTCGTCCGCCGCCGCGGGCGACACCGCCGTCTGCGCCGTCGCGACGATTGAACTCTCCACCGGCGCATTCACCGTCACCACGGCTCCGTCCGCCGCCGCCGCGGACACGCTCACGCTCTCTGGAGCGGCGGAAGTGCTCCTCCCCGCCGAGCGCGACGAGCGAGCCGACCGCGACGCCGCCGCTCTGTGCCGCTCCGCCGGTGCATCTCGCACCACCCGCGACGGCTGGTATTGGCGCGAAGCGGAGGCGCGCGAGACCCTCTGCACGAACTTTTCCGTGGCCACGCTGGCTGGCCTTGGGCTCCCCGAGTCAGGGCCAGTCGTCGCCGCATGTGGCGCACTCCTCCGCTACCTTCGCGAAACCCAGGGCGAATCGCTGGCGCACCTTTCCATCCCGCGAGTCCTCACGCAAGGCGACCGGCTCATCCTCGACGCAGCCAGCCTGCAAAGCCTGGAGATCGAACGCACCATTCGAGGTGGCACTGCCGAGGGATCGCTGCTCGGATCTTTCTCAGGCCAGAGCCAGCCTCGCACCCCGATGGGTCGACGGCTCCTGCGCGAATGGCTGTGCGCGCCTCTCGCAGACCTCGCAGCGATTCGTCGACGCCATGCCGCGGTCGGCGCGCTCGCGGAGGACAGCCAGTCGCAAGACCTCCTCCGCCGCGTCCGCGAGGCGCTCTCTGGCGTGCAGGACCTTGCTCGCATTGCGGGGCGCGTGGCGATGCACCGAGCCACGCCTCGCGATGTGGTGGCCGCGGCGCGATCGATCGAATCCGCGGACGCGCTCGCTCGGCTGCTTGCCCAAAGCCCCGCCTCCGACGCCGCGCCCTCTCTCACCAGCGAGGCCAACGCGCTGGCACCGCTCGCCGCCGCCATCCGCGCGCAGTGTGTGGAGGAACCGCCGCCTCACCTGCGCGAGGGCGGCCTCTTCCGCGATCACATCGACGCCGCGCTGGACGAAGCCCGCACGCTGCAAACAGATTCCGCCTCGTGGCTGGCTCGATTCCAGAAGAGCGTGATTGACGAGACCGGCATCGAGTCGCTCAAGGTGGGCTTCAACCGCGTCTTCGGCTACTACATCGAGGTCTCACGCACGCATGCGGACAAGATGCCGCCGGCCTACGCGCGCCGGCAGTCGCTTCGCAACGCCGAGCGGTTCACCAACGAGGAACTGAAGACCTTCGAGGAAAAAGTGCTGGGCGCAGAGGCGGCTTCCCTCGCCCGAGAACGCGCGCTCTTTGACGCCCTCTTGCGCACGATGGACGAGCATCGCCCCGCGATGACGCAACTGGCTGACTCCTTGGCCACCATCGACTGCCTGGCCACCTTTGCCGCCCACGCCTTGCGACATCGATGGGTCAAGCCCACGATGTCGGCGGAGGCAACCCTGGAGATCATCGAAGGGCGCCACCCGGTGGTGGACACCCTGCTCGGCGAGCGATTCGTCCCCAACGACACCACGCTCGGCGGCT
The DNA here is from genome assembly GCA_027618565.1 of Planctomycetota bacterium. Taxonomy (GTDB): domain Bacteria; phylum Planctomycetota; class Phycisphaerae; order Phycisphaerales; family SM1A02; genus SXOD01. The sequence goes on from JAQCEQ010000005.1 coordinate 7,586, forward strand.
CTGCAGCGCCGCTCGCGCTCATCACCGGCCCCAACATGGCCGGCAAGAGCACCTACATCCGCCAAGTGGCACTCATCGTGCTCTTGGCGCACGCCGGATCCTTCGTCCCTGCCACCCGCGCGCGCATTGGCCTCACCGACCGCATCGCCACGCGCATTGGTGCCAGCGACGAACTCCATGGCGGCCAGTCCACCTTCATGGTGGAGATGACCGAGACCGCCAGCATCCTCAATACCGCCACGCAGCGCACCATCGTGGTGATGGACGAAGTCGGCCGCGGCACCAGCACGCTGGACGGGCTCAGCTTGGCGTGGGCGATCACGGAGCGCCTGGCGGCGATCGGCTGCCGCACGCTCTTCGCCACCCACTATCACGAGCTCACCGAAGTCGTGGAGCGCACTTCTGGCATCCAAAACCTCCACGTCGCAGTGCGCGAGTGGAACGGCAAGATCATCTTCCTCCACCAGATCCGCGCGGGAAGCACCGACCAGTCGTACGGCATCCATGTCGCACAGTTGGCGGGCATTCCTGCCCCCACCGTCGAACGCGCGCGGCGCCTCTTGGAGACCCTGGCCCTTCACGCGGATGATGCGGGAGTCCGGCGCGCGCTTCGTGGTGCCGACGATGTCGACCAACCGCTCGCCGCCGCCCCGCGCAGCCGCCGAGGCAGCCATCGCACCCGCGCGCACGACGGACCGTCGCTCTTTGATCCACCGGCACCCACGCACCCGGTCGTCGACATGATCAAGGCCATCGATCTCGACCGCCTCACGCCGCTCGAGGCCTTCGACATGCTTCGCAAGCTGCGCGAGGCGGCGTCCGGGCCCGGTTGATCGGCCCTACCGGATCTTGAGGCTGGCCAGCGCCAGGATCGCCAGCACGATGCTGACGATCATGCTGCGTGTCACCACATGCTGTTCCTTCCAGCCCAGCGCCTGGAAGTGATGGTGGATCGGGGAGCAACGCAGGATGCGCCGGCCCTCGCCGTACTTCTTGCGTGTGTACTTGAACCATCCCACCTGGAGCGCCACGCTCCCCAGTTCCAGGATGAGGATGCCGCAGATCGGGATGAGCAGGATTTCCTGGCGAATGACGACGGCGATGAATGCCAGCAATCCTCCCAGCGGAAGGCTGCCGGTGTCGCCCATGAACACTCGCGCCGGGTGCGCGTTGAACCAGAGGAATCCCAGGAGCGACCCCACCATCGCACCGGCCACCACCATGAGCTCGCCACTCCCCGCCACATGCGGGACCATGAGGAAGTATGCCGCGCGCGGACTGCCCGCGACCCAGGCCAACACCATCATCACGACGCTGGCCACCAGCAAGTTGCTGCCCGCAAGCCCGTCCAGCCCGTCGGTGATGTTGGCGCCATTGGACATCGCCACCATCATGAAGGCGCCAATCAGCGTGAAGGCCAGTCCGCCGAGGACCCACACGCCCGGCGACACCGACGGCGGCTGGATCATGGAATCGATCGCCGGCGTGGGCGGATAGGTCCGCTGGAACGGCAGGTTGAGGACATGGGCGTCTGCGGCGCTCGACGCGGAGTATGCGAAGGCGCACACGATGAGTGCAATCGCGATTTGGAAGAAGAGCTTCTCGTGCGAGAACAGTCCCTCGCGAGAGCCCGGCGCGCGCCTGGCCTGCGTCAGCTTGAGCCAGTCATCCATCGCTCCCACGAGCGCCAGCCAGACCGCCGCGATGATCGCCAGCTGGACATAGCGCGAATGCACCACATCAGCCAGCAGCAGCGCGGTCCCCACCAGCGTGGACATCACGAAGAGGCCACCCATCGTGGGTGTCCCGCGGCGCGACACCATGAGGTCGTTGATCGACTGGTTGTAGAACTCGGGGTGGTCGCCGATCTTCTTCTCGGCCAACCAACGAATCGTTCGCGGTGCGATCCATAAAGTGGTGCCAAAGGCGAGCAGTACCGCAAACAGCGCCCGGAACTCCAGTTGGTACATGATGCTGACCAAGCCGCCAAGCCCAGCTTGGTCCAGCCAGTTCTGCAATTGCTCGATGAGAAAGAAAAGCATGGTGTGGGTTCCCTCAGTCAGTCTTGCCCGTGCCGCCACCCGGGGTCGCGCCGGCGCGAGCGCCCGACCCACCACTCCGTCGCAGCCCCTCGATGAATCGTTCCATCGCGGCACCACGCGAGCCCTTCACCAGCACGGCGTCACCATCCTTCAAGAGTGCGCGGATGTGGGCGACGGTCTGGTCGTTGAGCGATTTAAAGGAGTGGCTCCTCGCACCCGCTCGCGCCGCCGCAGCAGCGCCATGGCGGGTGTCGCCACCCACGAAGATGCAGACGGAGGCGTGGGCGGCTGCGATGGCCCCCACTTCGGCGTGGAAGGCGGCGGAGCCTGGCCCCAATTCACGCATTTCGCCAAGCACCGCCACGCGACGCGAAGCCGGGGCCAACTCGGCGAAGGTGGACAGGCTGGCCTGCATCGCCTCGGGGTTGGCGTTGTAGGCATCGTTGAAGAGTGTGCACCAGCCCAGGTCTTCGCGCACCATTCGCATGTCCGCGGGCACGACGCTTGACATGCCGCGCGCGGCATCGGCCACCGGCACGCCCACGGCAACCGCCGCGGCCAAGGCAGCGCAGGCGTTGCGGGCGTTGTGCGCTCCGTGCAGTTGCAGTTCCATCGTCACTCGCGCACCAAAGGCAAGCGCATCAACCATCTGGCCGGATTCGGTCGGTCGGCGACCAACGACTCCGACCCCTGCCGCCCCGGCGGCCTCGCTCCCGAACGGGATGACCCTGTGGTGGTGCGACACGACAGCGTCGTAGAGCGCAGGCTGGTCGATGGGTGCCACCACGATCCCGCCAGGCTCCACGCATCCGGCGAGCGAAGACTTCTCCCGAATCACGCCGTCCAGGTCTCCAAGACCCTCCAGGTGCACTTGTCCCGCGTTGGTGATCACGGCCACGTGCGGCCGCACAATTGCACCGAGCGCGGCGACCTCGCCGGGATGGTTGGTGCCGATCTCCGCCACCAGGTATGCGGCGTCCCGAGGGCACCGGCAGACCGAGATGGGAACGCCGATCTGATTGTTGAAGCTCTTGGGGCTAGCACAGGTGTTTCCCGCGTGCGACATCGCGGCGGCAAGAAGTCGGTGCGTCGTGGTCTTGCCGGCGCTGCCGGTCACCGCCACGACGGTCGCGGTGAGCTGCGCACGCCACGCCGACGCCAGCCGCTGGAACGCGGCCAGCGTGTCGGGGACGACCAGCTGCGGGGTCGGCGCACCCTCCACCACTCGGGACACCATCGCGGCGATGCACCCCCGCGATGCGGCCTCGCCCAGCGCATCGTGCCCATCGAATCGATCACCCTTGAGTGCGATGAAGAGGGCGCCGGGCCCGCACTCCTGAGCCACGCGAGAGTCCGTGGACACGCCACTGGTCGCCTGCCGCGCCAGGGCGGCGTCAAGCGAGCGGCTCCACGCACCACCGACCGCCATGCCGATCTCTGCAAGCGACAAGAACCCCGTGCGTGGTGGTGCCTTGAACTCCGCCACGGTCACGATTCCCTCCCTGCCGCGACCGAACGACACGCCCGCCGCGCACGGAGCGCCGCGATGGCCTCGACGCGATCATCGAACGGCCGCTTGGTCGTCCCGACGATTTGATAGTTCTCGTGGCCCTTGCCCGCGATGACGATGAGGTCTCCCGCTCGGGCATCCGCCACCGCCGCGGCGATCGCCTTGGATCGATCCACTTCGCTGGACACGTTGGACGCGGCAGCCACGGGCACGCCCACGAGCACCTCCGCGACGACCGACTCGGGAACCTCCGTGCGCGGGTTGTCGCTGGTCACCCACACTCGGTCCGCCAATTCGCACGCCGCCTGAGCCATGCGGGGGCGCTTGGTGCGATCGCGGTCGCCGCCGCACCCAAACACCACGACCAGTCGCGAGCCTGAGCCAACGCACGGCCGGCACGCCTGCAACACGTTGCGCATCGCATCATCCGTGTGCGCGTAGTCCACATACACGCCGATGTCGTCATCGGGACCACTTGCAGGCTCCAGCCGGCCCGGAGGAGCGGTGCAGCAGCGAATCGCAGAATCCAGGCTCTTCGCTGGGACGCCCTGAGACCACGCTGCGGCCATCGCCTGCAGGGCATTCATCGCGTTGTGGGTTCCCAGCAGCGGGATCGACACATCCAGCGCTCCCCACGGGCCATGCATCACCAGGTCCATCCCATGCACGCCGGTGGCTCGCACCTGGGCAAAGGACTCAGTGTCGTGCCTCACAAGACTGCACCGCAAGACTCTCGCGCGGCAGTCGCTCAGCATGCGGTCGCACGCCGGATCGTCCGCGTTAACGATCGCGGTAGAGCTTGGCGAGAGTCCCTCAAACAGCTTCGCCTTGGCATCGGCGTACTGGTCCATCGTGCCGTGGAAATCCAGGTGGTCTCCAGTGAGGTTGGTGAATATCGCGCATCCGAAGTTGATTCCCTCCACGCGACCTTGCGCCAGCGCGTGGCTGGAGACTTCCATGGCCAGGTCGTCGCAGCGATTGCTCACCATGCGAGCCAGCGTCCGGGTCAGCTCGATCCGGCCGGGAGTGGTGAGCGCCGACTCCTGCACCTGGACACCGTCGTCTGTTCGCACGGTCCCCATCAAGCCGCAGCGACGGCCCGCCGCACGCGAGAGCTGCTGGTAGAGAAACGCAATCGTCGTCTTGCCGTTGGTCCCGGTGATGCCGACGGTGCGAAGCTGGGATGCGGGGCTGGTCCAGAAGGCGTCGGCGATCGCCGCGGTCGGGATGGCGGCGCTTCCTTGCACCAGTTGGTAACTCATCACCGGGACGGCACAACCCTGCACAGCCTCGCAGGACTCCCAGACCGAGGGCACCGCCACGGCGACGGCTCCGCGGGAAATCGCGTCGGCAACAAAGGACATGGGGTCGGCGGAGCCACTCCCGGGCCTCACGACGAAGAGCGTCCCTGGCACGACCTGGCGCGAATCGTCGGCAACGCCGGAGATCTCCACATCATGTCCACAGCTGGTGCGATCGAGACGAAGCGAGGCTGCGGACGCGAGGTGATCAAGCCGCATGGTGGCATCCGTTCGCCTCGCGCCTTGGGCTTCCATCAACGATGACATCGAGTCTTTCTATCGGCGCAGACGCACCGTGCGGAGCAACACGCGCGGAGCGATTTTGCAGGCGGTCTTGACCCTGCGTCATGAGCTCCCTCGGATGAGCAACATGGCGTCTCCGTACGAGTAGAAACGGTACCCATCGCGTTGCGCCTGGGCATACAGATCCTTGACAAGATCAAGCCCCGCAAACGCCCCCACCAGCGCAAGCAGCGTGGACCCCGGCAGGTGAAAATTGGTCAACAGCACATCGACCCAGCGGAACTGCGCTCCCGGCGCCAGGAGCAACGAGGTCTCCAAGGCGATCGCCCTCGCCGCATCCGGCAGCGGCCGAGGGAGCGACTCCAGGACCCTCACCGAAGTCGTCCCCACCGCCAGGACTCGACCGGGCAGGGCTCGCAGCGCCGCCGTCGTCTCGGAGGGCACCAGGCACCACTCGGCATGCATCGGGTGGTCACAGAGGCGCTCCGCGGTCACGGGCTTGAACGTACCGGGACCTACCTGCAGTTCCACCTCCAGCACCTGCGCCGTCGCATCCTTCACCCGTCCAAGAAGTTCCGGCGTGAAGTGGAGCCCGGCGGTGGGCGCGGCCACGCTTGGCCTGGTTTGCGCCGCCGCGTAAACGGTCTGGTACCAGGCCCGGTCGTCTTCGTCGTTCATCGACTCCGCGCGCGCCGCGACGATGTACGGGGGAAGCGGCGTCCAGCCGGATCTCTCCAGGACCCGAGCCGGCTCGGGATCCTCAAACTCCAGGATCACGCCGTCGGGTGTCCGCTCTAGGAGCTTCACTCGGTCTCGCGAGGTGTTGGTGTCCCCGGTGGTTTCAGCACAGTGGTGCTTCGGAAGCACCGTCTTGCTGAGACCCCCCGGGACCGGCGCCCTAGCCGGGGCCAGGAGCTCAATCCAGTCTCCCGCCCGGAACCGCTTGGCGCCGCGGAGCATGGCCGACCAAGTCCTTGCCCCCGTCGGCTGCAGGCAGAGCCCCTCTGTCTCCCGACCGTCACCCACACGCCGCCCGACAAACCTGGCTGGTGCAACCCGGGTTCGATTGACCACCACCGTGTCTGTGGGACGCACATACTTCGGCAAGTCCCGCACCAGGCAATGTTCGACCCTCGGTCCCGCGCCTCCACGAGCGCCCCCCAAGTGCACCACCATGAGGCGCGCAGAGTCCCTCGGCTCGGCGGGGCGCGTGGCAATGCGACCCTCCTCTAGGCGGTAGTCCAGCTCAGCCCGCGCCATCGGGGCTACCGGCACCTCGATGGGGTCGATCCTCATCGCGCCGGCCCATTCAGACATCGCCAGCCGCTCCCACATCGCCCGCCACTCCCGCCGCGGGCATGGAACGACAGTCAATCGGTGGGTCGCCGCCACTCAGCGCGGAGTCCCATCTGAGCCCGCGCAGAAAATCGCTCCACGCCATGACGCGACCTCCCGCGGGTTGCACTTCCAAGACCTCCAGCTCTCCGCCGATGGCCTCACTCCGCGCCCGCAGCAATTTGACTGACTTCCCCGCAACAATCGCGTCCACTCCGGGCCATGGGCTCAACCCGTTGATCCTCGCCGCCGCCACGCGTGCGCACCCCCCGACATCCACCCACGCGTCCGTTCGAGACAATTTGCGAGCCCGCGTCGCCTGCTCCTCGACCTGCGCCTCACCCTGGGGCACCACACCCGATGCTCTCGCGCGCAGCACCCGCATGAGCGGCTCCACGCCAAGCAGCGACAGGCGATCGTGCAATTCGCCGGCGGTCTCATTCTCTCCAAGCGCGGTGGAGGCGGCATCAAACACGACGCCCGCGTCCATTCGCGGCGCGATCGAGATCACGCTCACGCCCACCACCGCGTCCCCCGCCATCACCGCGCGCTGGATGGGTGCTGCGCCGCGCCACCTGGGAAGGAGCGAGCCGTGGAGGTTCACCGCGAATCGACCCGCAAGAACTTCGAGGCCAATCTTCTGCCCAAACGCGATCACGACGATCGTGTCGATCCTCGCTTCATCCAGCGCTGCCAATGCGTCCGCCCCGTTCACGTCGTCGGTCTTCAGGAGCGGCACACCGTGCTCCTGTGCCCACGCCGACACCGGCGTCGGTGTGGGAACCTTGCCCCTCCCCGCAGGTCGATCTGGTTGCGACACGACCAGCTCCACCGCATACTCTCGCGCGATCGCCTTGAGGCTGGGTACCCCGAACGCCCCCGCACCCAGGAAGGCCACGCGCAACGGTTCCGCGCCAGTCACTGAGGGACCTCGCCTCGCTCCAGCGCACGGAGCGCCTTTCGAGTGGCCAGCCGGTCCATCGGTCCCATCCGGTCGATGATCAGCACGCCGTCCAGGTGATCCGTCTCGTGCTGCCAGCATCGGGCCAGCATCCCGGCGTCGGAGGCTTCGAACATGGCGCCATTCTCGTCCATCGCGCGAACTGTGGCAAAGGGCGGGCGTCGAATCTTGACACGCACGCCGGGAAGGCTGAGGCACCCCTCCTCCTCGGGAACGACGCCCCCCACGAGTGAGACGAACTCGGGATTGAGATAGGCGCGGGCGGGATGGTCGTCGTGCACCTCGGTCACGAAAATGCGCAGGTTTCGGCCCGCCTGCGGCGCGGCCAGCCCGATGCCTCCCTCGTCGCGCATGATCTCGAACATCTCCGCAATGAGTGCCTTGACCGACCCGTCGATGCCCTGCACCGGCGCCGACCTCCGACGAAGGGCCTCGTGGGGATAGAGATGGAGTCGGTGGGTCCGATCAGCGTGCACGAGGGACGGATCGTACGATCCTCTCCCCCCAATCCCGCCGGTGGCGTAGGCTTACAGTTCCCTGTAGGAGCACCGCGTGGCGATCTTCGGATTTGGAAAGAAGAGTGATTCGGCCACCGACGGGCTGTCCATCGACTCGGAGAAGGCATCCAGCCTGATCTTGAAGGCGCAGGACCTCGTCGGTCGCTACCAGTTTGAGTACGCGCTGTCACTCTTCGCCGAGGCGCTCAAGGCGGACCCGACACCCGCCACGCATTACGACGCCATGTTCGAGTGCGCCAAGGCGTTCGTCGCCAACGGCGCCACGCCGGCGTCGCGCGACGACCTCAAGGGTGTGGACGGTCCGACCCCCAACGACAAGATTGCCGTGGCGGCACTGGCGTGGATGCGCGATGTGGACAGCGTCAACAAGGCCAGCGCGCTCATGGAGGCCATCATCGCCGCCAACTTCCTGGAACCGGCGCAGTGGCTGGCCCCAAAACTGGCCAACCTCTCGCTGCACGCCAACGAGTCCAAGCCCAGCAAACGCTCCCTCGTGAAGACGATGGAACTGCTCAAGAAGGCGCAGTCCTTCACCGAGGCGCTCAAGATCCTCCGCAGGGCCCAGGAAGTGGACCCCGCCGACGGCGCGCTGGCTGCGGAGTTGAAGCAACTCCTGGCGGGACACGCCATCGAGGCGGGCGGCTTCGCCGAGGCTGCGAAGGGTGGCGGCGCCTACAAGGGCGTGCTCAAGGACGCGGCGAAGCAGCGGGAACTGGAGATGGCGGCCAGCCTCTCTGGTGCCGGCGGCAGCGGCGAGTTCAACCTGACCAAGGCCGAGGAGGCGTACGCCGCCAATCCGACCAGCGCGGAGGCCATCCAGCGGCTGGTCGCCATCCTTCGCCGGAAGGGCACCCCTGAATCGGAGAAGCGCGCCATCGAAGTGCTGCTCACCGGCTACAAAGCGATCGGCGAGTATCGCTTCCGCCTGGTGGCCGGCGACATTCGGATCGCCCAGTTCCGCCGTCGCATCGAGCAACTGCAGCCGCTGGCGGAGAAGGGCCACACGCAGGCCAAGGCCGAAATCGCGCAGCGCGCGGCGCAGCTCCACGAACTGGAGTTGAAAGAATTCCGTGAGCGCGGCGAGAAGTACCCCACCGACCGCACCATCAAGTTTGAGCTGGGCCGCCTGGAATACGAGTCCGGCAACACCGACGCCGCGATGCAGGCCTTCCAGACGTGCAAGGAGGACGCGCGGCTGCGACTTCGCGCCGCGCACTTCCTGGGGCGGTGCTTTGCCCGCGAGGGCTGGCACTCCGACGCCGTGGGCGAGTTCCGCAACGCGCTTGGACTGATCGATGTCACCAGCACCGACCGGGAACTGGACATTCGTTACGACCTCATGCTCAGCCTGGCCTCACAGGCTCGAGACGAGAAGAACGATGTCCTGGCGAAGGAGGCCCAGGAGGCGGCTTCCACGATCATGCGAAAGGACATCGGTTTCCGCGACATCCGCCAGAAGCGCAAGGACATCGACGCGCTGCTGCGAGAACTCTCCGCCAAGTAACCGTGTCGCCGCCACCGATCCGAACCATCGCCGTCATTCCCGCCCGCATGGCCAGCACGCGGTTTCCCGGCAAGCCACTGGCCAGCAAGACGGGCCGCCCCATGATCCAGCATGTGTTCGAGCGCGCCTCGCAGTGCCGCTCGATTTCCAGGGTCATCGTCGCCACCGACGACCGCCGCATCGAGCAGGCCGTGCGCAGCTTTGGCGGCGAAGTGGTGATGACGAGCCCGGACCACGCCAACGGCACCAGCCGGATCGCGGAGGCGGTGAAGTCGATCGACTGCGATGTCGTCGTCAACATCCAGGGCGACGAGCCAGAAGTGGAGCCGGGCATCGTGGATGCTGCGGTTGCCGCGCTCCTCGCGGACCCGACGGCCAGCGTGGCCACAGCGGCGACGCCATTCCGGCAGGGCGAGAACCCTGCGGATCCGCGCTTAGTCAAGGTCGTGGTCGGAGTGAATGCGCGGGCGCTCTACTTTTCGCGAGCGGCCATCCCCTGCAACCGTGACCAACGCGCCGACGGCGTCTCGCCGCTGCGGCATATCGGGCTCTATGTGTACAGGCGCTCCTTCCTGGACATCTACATCACGCTTCGCGAGACCCCGCTCGAGCGGACCGAGATGCTGGAGCAACTGCGGATCCTGGAGCACGGCTACGGCATCGCGGTCGCGATCGGCGACAGCACCGCGCAAGGGATCGACACGCCTGAGCAGTACGAAGCGTGGGCCAGCGGCTGGCTGGCGCGGCACGGCTGACTGCGCGGCACGGCTGACTGCGCGATCAGCGACCCGCCGCCGTGCCCTCAACGGGCGCTGCCTCGGCGGGCGCGTTCGCCTTGCTGATCCGATCCGACCAACGCTTGGCCATCGCGCGGCGGCCCTGCTTGGGCGATTCGCTGGCGATGGCGTCCAAGACTTCAATGGCCTCGGGGGCGTTCAATCGATCCAGCGCCTGACCAGCACTTTGGAAGCACGCATCCTCAGGGTCATTGAGGCACTCGACCAAGACACCCACCACATGCGCCCGGTCCGGTCCCTCGGTGGGTGCCAGCCTTCCCAGCGCCTGCACCGCACGGCCGCGCTCGCGATCGGGCTCGCCACGCGCCGTCCTGACTTCCACGAACGGCAGCGCCTCGGAGATTCCCAGCGAGGCGCACGCTTCCATCGCCGCACATTCCAGGCTGCCCTGGCTGGTGCGCTCCTTGCAGAGGGCGACCAGCGCCGCGCGCAACTCGTCCTGCCCCTCCATCGAGGGCTTCCATCGCTCGATCGCCTCGCACGCCGCCACCCGCGCAGCGATTCCCTGGTCACTCTGGAGCAGCACCACCAGCTCGGGCAGCGCCTCGACGCCATGGTCTGCGCCATACGCCTCCACCGCTGCGGCGCGGACTCGCCCGCGATCGGGACGCGCGGCGAAGACGTGCGCGACGCCGACCTTGGCGGCATCGGTCGTCCCACGCCCCAAGCACTCGATCGCCTCGACACGCACTGAGTCACGACGCACAGAATCGAGTGCGATGACCACGAGCGCCGCCGCGGTCGACTCCCCAAGCTCGGAAGAGATGGCTCGAATCGCCATGCGCTGTGAAGCGAGCGTGGACCCGCGCACCCCCTGCTCCACGAGCCACTCCTGTGGCATGGTGAGCGACAGCTGCTTGAGCACCGTGAGGCGCGGGTCGATTTCCACCATCGTCGGTGTGGACGCAAGCGCGATGTCGATGGTCGACGAGTTCTCCCGCATGTTCACCGTCCGCTCCACTACTTCTCCCGTGGATATGGTTACGCGGATCGGCAACATGAACCGGAAGGCCGGCGTGAATGGGTCGATGGGCTGCGTCTGCCTGAGCGCCATCGTCAGCGTTCCGCCGATTCCCTCGCCCGCTGCCCAGGTGGCGGTCGCCGCGATCTCGGGGCAACCCGGCCGCTGGCACCACTGGTCAAAGAACCACGCCAATTCCAGGCCGCTCACCTGTTCAAGCGCACGGCGGAAGTCACTGGTCTCGGTCGTGCCGAGGCCATGGCGATCCATGTACAGGTGCACGCCGTCAAAGAAGACCTGGTCGCCCAGCATCTCTCGCAGCATGTGGAGGATCGACGCGCCCTTGGGGTATGGATTCGCGGCGCGCTCAAACGATGCCGGGCCGTTGAGGTTGATGCACATCGCCTCGTTGTTGGTGGCGACTCGATCGGCGCTCGCCACGCCAGCATTGTCGTAGAGCTCGTCAAAATAGCCGTCGTCGCCGTCTCTCGCCTCAAACCAGAGCGCTTCGCCGTAGGTCGCCCAGCCCTCGTTGAGCCAGATGTCGCGCCAGTCGTGGCAGGTGATGTAGTCGCCGGTCCACTGGTGGCAGAGCTCGTGGGAGATGAGCCCGTCCATGTCGCGCTCGGCGCGGCTGCGCTCATCCAGGACGGCGCCCTCCAGAAGCGTGGTGGCCGAAGTGTTTTCCATGCCACCAGAACCGAAGCCGCGGGCACACAATTGGTCATATCGATCCCACGGGTACGGCACGCCAAAGGCCTGCTCGAAGACACCCATCATCGCGCCCGTTCGAGCAAAGGTCTCGCGGACATCGTCCCCCTGGCCGGGTCGCGCCCACACGGTCATCGGCACGCCACCCGGTCCTGCCGGCAAGGCGGTCCGCTCAAACTCCCCACCGACCAGACTCACCAGGTAGATGACATGCGGCTTTGACTGGACCCAGTGCCAAGTCTCCCGGTCGCCATCGACCGTGTGAGCCGCTAGACGCCCGTTTCCGCTCACCAGCACGCCGCGCGGCACGGACACCAGCAATTCCGTCGTCAGCCGCTCGTTAGGGGAGTCGTGGCACGGGAACCAGTACGAGTTCTCCTCGGCCTGACCCTGCGTGTGAAACTGCGCTGCAGTTCCCTCCCCAGGAGGCGAAAACACCATCCCCATTTCCGGATGCTCCACCCGGTAGGTGGTCACCAGCGTCATCTCGCCTCCAGGCGGCAGCGGGGCCGGGAACTTGACAGTGAGCTTGCGCCCGTCGTAGTCAAACGGGATCGATTGCCCCCCCTGCGTCGCCACTGACAGGTTCTTCAGGTTGACGGCATCCAGGGTGAGCGAGTCCACCGGGAGCCCCAGCGCCCGAACCGTCAACTCCTGCCGACCCTCAAACGACTCGCTCGCCAAGTCGTCCATGTCCACCGCCAGTTTCATGTGGAGGTAGTCCACAAGCCGGTTCGGCGGCCAGGTCCGGATGTCCCTCCCGGTGGCGGGGTCGGCGATCGCGGGACGGTCGGCGGGTGGGGTCGGTGTCGGCGGATCATCGACGGCTGCCGCGGCCACCAGGCAGGCAAAAACAACCAGGGGGAAGGCGCATTGCGTGTTGTGCTTCATGGCGATGAAATCCGTGGCCGAGGTGGTGCCGGCTCGTGCAAGTCGTGGCGATCCGGCTTGCATCGCCACCCCCGATCAGGATAGGCTCCGTTATGCCCCACTCGGAGCCCCAGCAATCGAACTCGGACCGGGAATCGTCGTCCTCCGAAGGATTCTTGGCACAATTTGGTTCTGCGGAACTTGGCTCCGAGCACTACTCCCCAATTCCCACGGGGTATGTCACTGGTCGAACCAAGTTTGTCGTCGTGATCGGCACCGTCATGAGCGGTCTGGGGAAGGGAATTTTTGCCTCGAGCCTCGCCAAGCTCCTCCACGACAAGGGACTGAGCGTCGCCCCGATCAAGATGGAGGGCTATCTCAACATCGACTCCGGGACGCTCAACCCCTACCGCCACGGCGAAGTGTTCGTGCTCGATGACGGCATGGAGACCGACATGGACCTGGGGACCTACGAGCGGTTGCTGGACGAAGACCTCTCAGGCCGAAACTTCGTGACGGCTGGCCAGATCTACACCAGGATCCTGGAGCGCGAGCGACGCGGCGGCTACCTGGGGCGCGATGTCCAGATGATCCCCCATGTCACGGGCGAGGTGAAGTTCAAGCTGCGCGAGCTGGCCATGCGGCCCGGCGCCGGGACGCCCAAGGGCAAGCAGGCCGATGTCGTCTTCGTGGAAGTCGGCGGGACCGCCGGCGATTACGAGAACGGCTTCTACATCGAGGCGCTCCGCCAGCTCGCGTTCGAGGAAGGCGAAGGCTCCACCTGCTTCGTCGCCCTCACCTACATCATCGAACCGTCGATCCTTGGCGAGCAGAAGAGCAAGGCGGCACAACTGGGCATCAAGCGGCTCATGGAAGCAGGCATCCAGCCCCAGTTCGTCGCCTGCCGGGCGCGACATCCCGTCACCGAGAAGGTGATGGAGAAGATCGCCATGTTCAGCAACGTGCCCACGCGCCGCGTGTTCTCCATGCACGACCGAGAGAGCATCTATGTGATCCCCGACGCCATGCGCGACGGCGGCCTGGACCGGGAAATCCTCTCCATGCTCGGGCTGCACGACCGTGTGAATGCCACCCACGAGGATCGCGCTCGCCGCGAATGGAGTGCCTTCACGTCGCGCCTGACGGGCCCGCGAGACCACAAGGTGACGATTGGCATTGCCGGCAAGTACACCAGCCTGCGGGACGCCTACGCCTCCATCGACAAGGCGATCGAGCACTGCGGCGTGGCGCTGGGCGCCGATGTGGATGTGCGGTGGCTGGAGACCAGCGACATCACCTCGGCCGCGTCCACGAAGAAGACGCTGTTCGGCATCGACGCCCTGATCGTCCCCGGCGGCTTCGGGAGCCGCGGGGTCGAGGGCAAGATCCTCGCCGTTCAGCACGCGCGCGAGGAACGCATTCCGTTCCTGGGGATCTGCCTGGGATTCCAGATGGCGGTCATCGAATTCGCGCAAAACGTCGCCGGCATGGCGGGCGCGCACTCCACCGAGTTCGCCGCATCACGCCCATTCCCGGTGATCTCGGAACTCCCCGAACAGAAGAAACTTGAAGGCATCATGGGGGGCACGATGCGATTGGGCGCGCAGGACATCGACATCGTCGATGGCTCGCTCGCCGCATTCCTCTACGGAGCCGCGCAAGGCAAGCCCAGCGCGCCAAGCGTTCGCGAGCGGTTCCGCCACCGCTTCGAAGTGGAGCCGAAGTTCATCGATCTGCTCACCAACGCCGGCATGATCTTCAGCGGACGCCATCCCAAGCATCCCATCATGCAGATGCTGGAGCTCCCGCTCTCGATGCACCCGTACTTCATCGGCGGCCAGTTCCACCCGGAGCTCACCAGCCGCCCAATCCATCCCCAGCCGCTCTTCATGGGGCTCATCGCAGCGGCCATCGCACGACACACGCCGGAATTTGCGGCGAGCACGCTTGGGCGTCGCTGGGTCCGGACCAACGCGGCGACCAGCGGCTCGGAGCGCAATGGTGCGGCCGCTGGCGCACGGTGATCGACACGCGTATCATTCCCCTTCGTCATTACTCCGTGCGTTTCCACTCGTACGCCGATGTAGCTCAGCTGGTTAGAGCGAGGGATTCATAAGCCCTAGGTCGGCGGTTCGAATCCGCCCATCGGCATTGCCTGTTTTCACCAGCGGCAGAAGTCAAAACCTTCTCCGCGAGAATGTCGCCCGCGAGGTAACTTCGTCCGCCATTGCCGACTGCGCCGGTCGTTGCGAACTCTTGATTGACAAGGACCAGCGAATCGTTCTGCACAAACTGTCCGCCCGTGTTGTGGAACCCCAGAAACCTCTTTCAACAACGCCCGACGACGGGCTCGAACCGTCGACCTCCAGTTTAGGAAACCGGTGCTCTATCCAACTGAGCTAGTCGGGCAACCGAGCGAGCCGAGCGGTCAGTCGTCGACGGCATCGCTCAGGGTGTAGCGCGGGGCGCGACCGCGGTCAGCCTTCGCCTGCACGAAGTAGACGATGCACCAGCCGGTGAGGAGCACGACCCAACCAAGATTCGCAAAGAGGACGCCTGCCATGGTGTTTTCCGAGAGGGTCAGTATAGCGGTTGCACGGCAGCGGCCGGGGCAACGGCCGCCGCGACGGTGACGACTACGGCCCCACCGGACACTGCGTCGGCGCGGGTCCCGCGGGTGCGGGTGAGCCGTCCTCCGACCAGAGGTTGGCGTAGGCCGCCGTCACATCGTCGCCGGGAACCGACGCGTCTTCGATGCTCCATGCCTGCACAAAGTGGCTCGGTCGATGCTTCCATCCCGACGCATAGAGCCGGTGCATCGGATCTGGCGATCCCGCGGCCGCCAGTGCCGCAGCCTGCGCGGCCCACCACGGCCTGGAGAAACCCTGCTCGCTGAAGGCCTCGACCGGGCGCCACATCGTGCCATCCCACGCCTCCACCCAAGTGTGGTTGCCCGTCTTCTCCAGCCACAAGGGCGTCCCCGCCAGCCTGGCCGGAATCCCACCCGTGCGCAGTGCGTCCGCAAGCATCACGCTGAGCCCCGTGCACGACGCGTACCCGGCATCGCGGCTCTCGTAGGGACTCTGATTGCTCTTGGGGCGCTTGGTGGCGTGGTAGACCACATTCTGGTCCTTGAACACAAGTTGGTTCAGCGCCAGCGCAACCTGTTCGATTGAATCCGGTGCCTGCGTCGTCGCGAAGAATCGCTCGTAGTAGTCCTTGCGCCACTGGTCTCGACGCTCGTTGACATGCGCGTAGGGCATCACTGCATCCAGCCACAATTCCACCGGGATGTCCTTGCTCCACTTGCTCTCGCGGCGCGTGCGCAGTGCATAGTCCAGGTGTTCGACAAGCATCTCCGCGCGCAGCGACACCAGGTCTCGCTCTGGCATGTTGGCCACCAGGAATCCCGCGGCCTCGGGTGCAAGCGGGTCGGTGGCAGCAGCATCCAGCGCGTGCTCCAGGTACGCGGCGATCTCCCCCTGATTGGCTTCGGCCATGCTGAATGCCTTGACCAGGTCGCCGCGATACGCCGCCGGGAACTTGGACGAGAGCTCGAGCAGCGATCCCCACGATGGCACGGCCGCGCGAGCCACCTGGACCGCCGAGTCATCCGCGATCACGATGGTCCGACGCTCCCCTGCCGGCAGGTCCGTGAGTCCCCGGAACACCACGAAATCGTCCGCGACCAAAGGATCTGCCAGTCCTCCTGCGTCCACCACTCGCGGAGCGGCAATCCTCCGCGGCAGGAACACCGCGGGCGGCTTCTCCAGGGTCGCGCCCCCCGGCGCGAAAACCGTGACCCGCATCTCGCTGCCGCGATCGTCGATTTCGCTGTCCCACACTTTCCCGCCGCGCGATAGTCGCGCATCACGATCGGGGCGGCCATAGAACGCCACGCCATCGCGATCCCAGAGGCGCCCAAGGTGCGCCATGACCTGCTCTCGGCTCCAGTCGCTGGGGAGCGCCGCGCCCGCGGTGCGAAACAACGCATTCGGATCGTCCTTGCCAAAGCCTGGCACCGACGCCTTCGACGAGCCGGGGACATCGCGGTCAAGCGCCTCGAGAATCATCTGGTTGTTGAGCCAGAACGCTTCGTGGAGCGAGTATCGACCCGGGTCCGCGAAGAACCAGTCCTTGGTCCCCCACCCACCATGCCCCGCCCAGGTGACCACGGTGTAGCCGACCAGCTGGTCAAAGCCGGCGGTTTCACCCATCAGCGCCAGCGCCAGCGCATCGGGACCATTCACATGTCCAAGCAGGCAATTCCCCGCAGCGAGGAAGACCTTGGGCTTGCGCGACTCGATGGGGTGCAGGCCACCCTTGCGGTCTACGCCCACCACGCTGCCGTCGCGAGGTTGCAACGAACCCGCGGGGAATGAGTACCCCATCTCCCAGCCACCCTCGGTCGCGTGGCCGCTGGTCATCATGAAGTCCGGCTGGATCGAGTTGAAGGCAGCCACCAGGTCGGTCGTCGTGTCCGTCTCGCCGCGCGTGGTGGCCACGGCGCCATCGGCCGACTTCGTGGTCCGCTCTCCAGCGGCACCTTCGTTGAACCAACACCCCGATGTGAATCGATCCAGGGGAATCCCTGTGCCGCCAAACCCGACGCGCACCGAAATCGGTTCCGTCGTCGAAGCCAGCCGCATCGCATCCGCGGGCGATCGGCCCGTGACGATCCCCCACCTTGTGTCGCACCACAGGTCGGCATCCAGAGCGCGCGTCAGTTGGTGGATGTCTGCAACGAACTCGCGCCCCGACTGGTCCGGCTTGGAGACGAACACGGTGTACCTGGGCATCGTGGAGGCCAGTGCCGCACGGACACCCTCGGCGCCGCTCTCGCCCCACACAACGATGTCCGCGGCGGGAGCCATTGACTCCGCAACCGCTCGCCATGCGGGGTCAGCCATGACCTCCTGCGTGGCCACGACGGTGGGAGGAGAACCAAGGGCAAGCAGGACGCTGAGCATTGGACGAGAATAGTGCCGTGGCCCCGCCAGTCGAACCCCTCTTCCATGTCGTGCTGTTCCAGCCGCAGATCCCCAACAACACGGGGAACATCGGCCGCACCTGCATGACGACGGGCTGTCGCCTGCACCTCATTCATCCGCTTGGGTTCCAGATGGACGAGAAAGCGAAGCGCAGGGCGGGGCTTGACTACTGGCAGCATGTCGACTGTGTTGAACACGCCGATTGGGAGGCCTACCTGCGCGATGCTCGCCCCACGCGCCTGTGGCTGTACACGACGGCATCGCCGCGCCCACATTGGGAGGCGCGCTTTGAGCGGGGAGACCACCTCCTCTTTGGCCAAGAAAACGGCGGCGTGCCTGAGTGGCTTCACCAGTGGGTCGACCAATGCCAAGGGACGGGCCATCGACTTGGGCTTCCCATGCGGCCGCTCAAGGAGGCTCGGTCTCTCAACTTGGCCACGGCAGCAGCGTGTGGGGTCTACGAAGCGTTGCGGCAAGTCTCTCCGGCGGAGCTCCCTTGGGACACGCCTTGACGCGAGGGAACCGCCTTCACGCGTCTGCCGCGCCGTTATCGCCCATTTCTGGAACCGATTTTCCATTCCCGTTCGTATGATTCTTCAGTTGCGAGCCCTCCGCGCCCGCCTCGAGCCAACCCATGAACCCAACGAACACGCGCGCCGTGCGTCGAGCCTTCACCCTGACCGAGATCCTGGTCGCGGTCGGCATCATCGTCATCCTCATTGGACTGCTGCTCCCCGCCCTGTCCAAGGTGACGCAGCGCGCCAAGGTGACGGAAACGCAGGCGCTCATGCAGGAGTTCGCCAAGGCGTGCGATGCGTTCTATCTGCAGTTTGGCTACTACCCGGGGATCGTGTCCGAGAATTCGCTTGTCCTGGCCGATGGAACTCCGCCAATCCTCTCTGGCATGGAGAACGCACTTCTCCACCTGATGGGCGGTGCCGTACGAAACGACGACCCTGACTACGCCAGTTTCGGCGGGACGGAACTGACCTTCGGCAACGGCGTGAAAATCAAGTTTGATCCCTCCGAGATTGGCAAGCGGACCCGGATCAACGGCGAGTGGTTCCCCCCGTTCTTCACGCCCAAGGGCAATCAGCTCGGGCTGGCACTGGGGCAGGTCAACGAGAGCGTGCAGATTCCTGAATTGCTCGATTCCTGGGGCCAGCCCGTCGCGTTCGCGCGATCTCTCCGGAGCAGCGGACCCCTCACTGGCCCACGCTCGACAAACCCACAGTTCCTGATCGAGCCGTTGATGTCGTACACCACCTCCCCCGCGCTGGGAGAGTTGGCGCAGGACCAAACCACCGGAAACTCCGGCGCCTATTCGCTCCTCAACAACACCCTCTCACCGTACGGGATGTACGGCGCCATCCTGCGACACCCCGGACTGGGAAAATTCTCCACCCTGGGCGATGCCCAGTACGGCACCGCCCGCGGCAAGTATGTGCTCATCAGCGCCGGCGCCGATGGCATCTTCTATTCCGTCAAGGATGGCATCGGGTCGACCGCGATGACCAACGCCGACTACGCCAAGCCCGGACTGGCCGAGCGCTACAACGACATCATCGTCTTCGGCGGCGGGTGAGTTGGTGACCCCCGCGCCGTGACCCCCGGGACGCCCGGGGCGTCCGGGGCGTCCCTCGTTCACTTCGGGTTCAATGGTTCTCGACTCAGTCGTCAAAGACTGGCTTGTCGCCACCAGCCGGCGGCGGCGGAGCACCATCCTTGCCCTGGCCGGGACGCTGCGGGCGATCGGTGCCGTCGGCACCCTTGCCGTCCTTGCCCTGACCGTCCTTGCCCTGACCGGGACGCTGCGGGCGATCACCGCCGCGCTTGCGCTTGGCCTCCTCGCGCTTCTTCGCGAGATTGTCATCGAACGACTTCTGCTGCTCCGGGCTCATCGTGTTGCGAACCTTGTCAAAGGTCGCCTTTGCGTTGGGCGCGCCGTCCCTGAGCGCCTGGGCCTGCTCCATGAGCGCGGGGTCGATGTCCCCGCCGGCCTGACGAGCTTCGCGCATCTTCTTCGTGAGCTCGCGCATCTTGTCTTCGTTCTCGGCGCGCCAGGCATCGACCTGAGTCTTGAACGCTTCGCGGATGGCCTCGACCTCGGCCTTCTGCTCGTCGCTGAGCGCCGGCTGAACGTCGGCCATGGCCGTACGAGCCATCTCCAGTTCCTGCATCGCACCGCCCATTCGACCCATCATGTCACCGCCGGGGCCGCCTTGGCCACCCTTATCACGCGCACCGCGCTTCGCCCTGTCGCCACCCGGGCGATCGCCCTTCTGGCCCTTGGCTCCATCCTGACCGCCCTTGGCGCCCTGACCACCTTGGTCGCCCTGGCTGGGCGGCGTCTTGGGTGCATCCGGTGGCGTGTTCTGCGCAACGGCAACGGCCAGCCCGAGGGAGAGGGTCGTCGCGAGTGAGATGATCGTGTTCAGTCGGTTCATTGGTTCTCCTTGCCGACGGAGTGCCGGCGAACTCTAATGATTATCCCACGGATGGCGATTCGGGACACGGACGGACGAGTTTTGGCTCTGTTTTCATGCCTTGGGAACCGGGAACCACGAATCCACTAGATTCTGGGACTCGAAACGCCCCATGAGCCTTACCGCCGACATCGTGACCACTGCGCTGAGCACCGTCCTTGACCCCGACCTGGGAAAGGACCTGGTGACCCTCAACATGGTCAAGTCCGTGGAGGTCGACGGTCGGCGCGTCCGCGTCGGGATCGAGTTGACCACCCCAGCGTGCCCAATGAAGGACAAGATCGAGTCAGATGTCAAGCGAGCCATCCGTGCGGCCGCGATGGGAGAAGGGATCGCGGACGCGACCGTGGAGGTGACCTTCACCGCCGATGTCCGCAAGGCCAACCAGCGAACCACCGATGCGGGGAATCCGCTGCCGCGAGTCAAGCATGTGATCGCTGTCGGCGCCGGCAAGGGCGGAGTCGGCAAGAGCACGGTGAGCGTCAATCTCGCCGTCGGCCTCGCCAAGTTTGGAGCCGCCGTGGGCCTGCTGGACGGCGACATCTTCGGTCCCAGCCTTCCCACGATGCTGGGGCTGGATGAGGTGGGAGCCGCGGCCCGCGACAACACGCTGCTCCCCTTCGAGCGGCATGGCATCAAGTCGATGACCATCGGCAAGCTGGTCGATCCTGACAAGGCGCTCATCTGGCGCGGACCGCGCGCGCACGGCGCGTTCACGCAGCTGGCCACGCAGACCGACTGGGGCGACCTGGACTACCTCATCGTGGACCTGCCTCCTGGCACGGGCGATGTGCCCCTCTCGCTGGCGCAGCTCCTGCCGCTCACTGGCGCGGTGATCGTGTGCACGCCGCAGCGCGTGGCGCAGGACGATGCTCGACGAGCGGTGCGCATGTTTGAGCAGCTCGGCGTGGCAATCCTGGGCGTCGTCGAGAACATGTCGTACTTCATCGGCGACGATGGCAAGGAGTACGACCTCTTCGGCCGCGGAGGCGCCGAGGCGATGGCGCATTCGATGGGTCTCCCCTACTTGGGACAGCTGCCGATCCACATCGAACTTCGCAAGAATGCCGATGCCGGAACGCCCCTCGCCAATTGGGAGGTGCCGGGGCTTGGCTCCAACCTGGATGCGCTCTGCCAGCGGCTCGCGGCGCAAGTGTCGATCGCCACGATGTCCAGCGGCGGATTCCTCCAGCCGACGATCAGCGTGAGTTGAACGCGGTACGCCCCGCCGGGAATCAACCTCAGCAGCGTGGCCGGCCTGCCGGGGCACCAGACTCAATCGGGAACCCACGCCCCGCCCAGGGCCAGTAGCCGCCGCGGAGGTTGGCGACCGTGAAGCCGCGTCGACGCAAGTAGGTGCACGCCCGCGCGCTTCGGTTTCCCGAGCGGCAGTAGCAGATGAGCGGCTGCGATCGATCCCACTCGGCGCAGCGCTCCGGCAGTTGCGTGAACGGAGCAAACTCCGCGTTGGGAAGGTGCCCGCGCTCGAACTCAAGGCAGTTGCGGACATCGACGAATCGCCATGACTGCTGCTCCCACCGTCGGCGCGCGGTCGGGGAGGAGACTTCCTCGATTTCTTCGATGGGAAGGATCCGGTCGGGGATGGCGTCGTACGCGGCGCCATCCAGCCAGCCAGCGAATTCCTCGACGCCGACTCGCCAGAGCGCACGGACGGCGAGCTCCACTTCGTCGGGCGCACAGACCAGCACGACCTCATCGCCAGGCTCGAGGTAGCTCCCTGCGCTCATCGCGAAAAATTTGTCCAGCGGGGCACTGATGGCGCCCTGCACGAATCCCTCGTTGAATCGAGGCCACGCGCGGCAGTCCACCACCACGCTCGCCGGCCGCGCGAGCGCCGCCAGGAAGGTGTCGGTGTCCAGCGCGGGCGCCGTGGGCGGGACATCGCCCGCGGCGCAGCAGGCGCCTGAGATGTTGAGCCGCTTGACTCGACCAAAGTAGGCGGGCGGATCGGGAAGCTCCGACAGCACCTTCTTGGCGAACTCGTCGCTGTCGGCGTCGCAAGACTTCAGCACGCCGTTGATCCGGCGCTCAATGCCCATCTTGGTGACCGGCATCGAAGCGACCATGCGCCCACATGGGCTGCCCGCCGTATGCCCGGGATACACCATCACATCATCGCCCAAGTCGCCCAGTCGCGCGAGCGCTGCCTGCAGGGTCTTGGCAGCCGCCACTCGATCCGCTCCCTCCAGCTGCATGTGCGCACCAAGGTCGGGTCTGCCAACGCCACCCGCGAAGAGGAAGTCGCCGGTGAGGAGGGCGCGAACGGTGCCTGACTCGTCCACGACCGCCAGCGAGATTGCCTCGGGAGTGTGCCCGGGTGTGTGGAGTACCCGGAGCCGGATCCCGCCGACGGCGAGTTCGTCTCCGTCCCCCAGCAATCGAACCCGTGAGCGCGCCGTTTCGTCCATCGCACCGATCCACCGCGGTTCACCGCACACGCCGGAGACCCAGGCGGGGATCCCCTGGCGCTCGCACAGTGCCGGCACCCCGCTCACGAAGTCCGCGTGCACGTGTGTCTCGATCGCGGCGATGACTCGCCACCCCTCCTGCCGTGCCAGCGCAAGCACCCGGTCCGCATCACGCTCGGGATCCACGACCACCACTTCCCTGCTGACCTCGCAGCCGACGAGATAGGCGCTCTGCGCCAGCGCGTCGTCGTGGAGTCGGCGGAGGATCATGCCTCGGCCTTGAGTTTCCGTAGTGCGCCGATGAGCACATCGAGGTGCGCGGTCGTGTGTGCTGCGGAGATCTGGACGCGCAGTCGAGCGTGGCCCTCGGGCACCACGGGGAATCCGAAACCGATCACGAACACGCCCATCTCCAGCAGTCGCTTGGAGAGCGCGATCGCGCGCGCCGTCTCGTGGACGATGATCGGACAGATGGCCGTGGGGCTGGTGAGCACATCCCATCCCGCCGCGCGGATGCCGTTTCGTACGTACGCCACATTGTCACGCAGCCGCTGCACGCGCTGTGGTTCTCGCATGAGCACTTCGATGGCCTTGTCGGCACTGCACGCGACCGTGCATGGCAACGCATTGGAGAAGAGCGTGGGGCGACCGCGTTGGACCAGCAACTCAATCGCACGCTGGGAGCCGGCGACATACCCACCGGCACCGCCGCCGAGGGCCTTGCCAAGCGTCCCCGTGAAGTAGTCCACCTGCGTGCCAGTCATG
This sequence comes from Planctomycetota bacterium, assembly GCA_027618565.1. Taxonomy (GTDB): domain Bacteria; phylum Planctomycetota; class Phycisphaerae; order Phycisphaerales; family SM1A02; genus SXOD01. The sequence goes on from JAQCEQ010000005.1 coordinate 31,010, forward strand.
CCCCAGTGTTCGTGCGTTCCACGGCCGGTTGCCCCCATGACACCGGTGCCGTGTGAATCGTCCACCACCAGCTTGGCGCCGAATTCGTCGCAGACCGCGCGCATCCCCGGGAGGTCTGCGATGTCGCCTTCCATCGAGAAGACACCGTCGGTCACCACCCACGCGGTGCCGGTGACCTCCGGATTCGCTGCGGCCTGGACAAGCCGCTCGCGCAGCGACCCAAGGTCGTTGTGCTTGTAGACCGTCTTGTGGAGGCCTTTCTTCATGACCGAGGCCAGCCGGATCGAATCGATGATCGACGCGTGGTTCAGCTCATCCGAGATGATGATGTCGCCAGGCTCGCACAACGTCGGAAAGATCGCTTCGTTGGCGTTCCAGCACGAGACAAAGGTGTACGAGGACTCCACCCCGTAGAACTGGGCGATGCGACGCTCCAATTGCTCGTGGCACTCAAAGGTGCCGCAGATGAAGCGGACGCTGGCCGTACCCGCCCCGTATCGCGTGATCCCATCATGCGCGGCCTGCACCACCTCCGGGTGATTGGCCAGGCCAAGGTAGTTGTTGGAGCAGAAGCACGCGACCTCGCCGTACCCGCGGAGGCGCACGGTGGCGTCCATTGGCCCTTCGATGGTCTGCAAGTGCTTCAGTTGGCCAGCCAGCCGGAGCTGCGACAGCGTGCTGTCCGTTCGCGTGTCGAACAAGGCTGGAAGGGTCGACGCGGCCACCGTGGTCATTCCAGCGATGGTAGTTGGATCGCTCACGCGTACCGTGCGCGCACCGCCGGGCCCAGGTAGTCACGGAAGGCTCCCGCGAGGTCGTGCTCGGGGATCCAGCCCCAGTCGCGGCGCGCAGCCGAGTCATCGCAGTCCTCCGGCCACGAGTCGACAATGGCCTGTCGAAGCGGGTTCGGCGAGTAGCTGATTCGAGCGGCTGGAAAGAGTGTGGTGACCTGCGTCGCGATCTCAGCGGCGCTCGGCGCGAAGCCGGACACGTTGTAGGTGGTCGATGTCAGTCGCTCGCGTGACGCCGCCGCCAGTTCCATGATCGCTCGCACCGCATCGGGCATCGTCATGAACGGGATGCGCGAGTCCGCACGGACGAAGCACGCATAGGGCTTGCCCTGCGCCGCCGCGTGGAGCATCTCGGGGCCAAAGTCGCTGGTGCCGCCGCTGGGCACTGTGTCGGCCGAAATGATGCCGGGGAAACGGATGGCGCGGAAGTCCACGACGTCCGCCGCTGCACGATCGGCGTCCAGCATCCTGTAACTCGTGGACGTGTATCGCCCCAGCTCCTCGACGGCGCGCTTGTGAACGCCGTACACCGTGGTCGATTGCGTGAATTGGTCCTCGCTGATGGCGCCGGCTGCGCGCTTCACTTCCAGCGACGGCATGCCGTACACGGCGATTGTCGACGGGAACATGAACAGCGTTGGAGTCCCCCGCCGCATGCCAGGCTGCGCCGCCAGCTCCAGGAGCTGCGCGCTGCCGCCAAGGTTGACCTTGAAGGCCAGCGCAGGATCCTGTTCGCTTCGCGAGGACAGCAGCGCCGCGAGGTGCCAGACTTCGTCGATGGCGCGCCCCGTGAGCGATGGGTCAAACGCCGATGCCAGGACGGCGCCGTCCGACACATCCCCGGCGATCGTGCGCGTGCATTGCCCCGCCGAGACCGCGTCCAGCGGCCGGAGGTCGAAGCCGATGATGGGCCGTGATTCGCCGTGCTGCTCCCGCAGCGCGCACAGGAGCGCGTGGCCAAGTTCCCCGTCGGCGCCGGTGACGAGGATGGCACCCGTCCGCGGCTGTGCTGCGGGCGACTTCGGCGAATTCGTCGGGTTCATTGGCAGGTGCTTGGGGTCAGCCGTTGCTGGCATGGGAGGGACACGGAGTATAGAACCGGTCGCGCCAATCTCGTCCCGATTCAGGCCACGCATCCCAGCCTCACCAGGAGGTCTCGCGTGGCCTTGATGCCGTCGGGCTCGCTCATGCGATTCCCCTCGTACTCGATGCCGATCCAGCCGGTGTACTTCGCACCGCGGACGATGGACAGCATCTGCGTGAAGTCGATCTTCGTCTCGGCGGCGACGGCGCCGCCTGCGTCCACCGAGAAGTCGTAACTCTTTGCGCTCACGCCCTTCGCAAACGGCATCAGGTCGCGCACGCCTTGGTAGCGGTCGTACTCGTAGAAGTTGCCAAAGTCAGGAAGCGTCCCGCAGTTGGGGAGCCCCACCGACCGGATCACGCCGGCCAGCCAGTCGCCATGGCTGGAGAGACCGCCGTGGTTTTCGACGATGACATTCTGGCCAAAGCTCGCCGCGCGCTCGCTCAGCGACCGCAACCCTTCCGCCGCCAGCTTGGCTTGCTCCTCCCGCGAGCCATCGCTCCTTGCATTGACCCGTATCGAGTGGCATCCCAGCGCCTGCGCCAGTTCCAGCCACTTGACATGGTTCTCCACTGCCTGCGCCCGTGCCGCGGTGTCCGGGGCACCTAGATCACCCTCGCCGTCGCACATGATGAGGACGCTGGTGACGCCGGAATCGGAGGAGCGCCTCTTGAGTTCCGCCGCCAGCCCCTTCGCGTCGCCCATGCGGGACTTGTAGAAGGAATTCACGTACTCGACACCGCTGATGCCGTAGTCGCGCTTGGCAATCGTTGGGAACTCCACCGGGTCGATCGTCCCGCCTGCAATCGCCCGGTGCAGGCTCCACTGGGCCAGCGAGATTCTGTGTGGCGTGACAGCCCCCGGCGCCGCCCGCTCGCCCACCGGAGTTGCCGATGGAGTTGCGGCCGGCGTGGCCTCCTGCAGTGGATTCCATCGCCCGGCGAACGCCTTCGCGCTGGCCGCCGCAGCCGTGAACGCGCCGCCGATCCACGCTCGCCGGGTCGTCACGACTTCCGCCCAGAGTGCGGATCTCGCCCCGGGTGGCGCATGCGCTCGCTCATGTCGTCAGCGTTGGTCCATCGACCATGTTTGAGGTGCCACCAGGTCGCCACCGCAGCCAACACCAGTGGCAGGACACATGCCAGGATCGCGACCTTGCCGGCCTTCGGTAAGAAGTCATCCATTTCAAATCCGGCGAACGCCCCCAGCATCAGAAACAGGACGGCGTTGAAAAAGAAGAGTCGGAGCGCGTGGCCATTGCGGTGGATATCAGGCATGCGCGCAGGATAGCCGCGCCGCGAGCTGCCCCCTCGGCGGAGCGCATGCTCGCCAGGAACGCCGACTCGGTCACTCCCACTCGATCGTCGCGGGCGGCTTGCTGGAGATGTCGTAGACGACGCGATTCACCCCGCGGACCTCGTTGATGATCCGGTTCGAGATCCGGGCGAGGACGTCGTAGGGAATCCGCGCCCAGTCGGCGGTCATGAAGTCGTCGGTCGTGACCGCGCGGATGGCGACCACATTGTCGTAGGTCCGCCCGTCGCCCATCACGCCCACGCTCTTGACCGGCGTCAACACCGCAAACACCTGGCTCGTCGCGCGGTAGAGGCCGGCCGAGTGGATCTCGTCCAGAAGGATCTGGTCGCACTCACGGAGGACATCCAGTTTCTCTCGCGTGATGTCGCCCAGCACGCGCACCGCAAGGCCCGGACCCGGGAATGGATGCCGCCACACGATTTCGTCGGGCAGGCCAAGCACCTTTCCAAGCGTGCGCACTTCGTCCTTGAAGAGCATCCGCAGCGGCTCGATGAGCTCAAAGCCCAGCTCCGCCGGAAGCCCGCCCACATTGTGGTGCAGCTTGATGTTGGCGGCCTTGCCGGAGTGTCCGTGGCCGCTCTCGATGACATCCGGGTAGAGCGTGCCCTGCGCGAGGAACTTCACCGCGCCGTCGACGTGCTTCGCCTCGTCCTTGAAGACATCGATGAATCGGTGGCCGATGCGGCGACGCTTCTCCTGAGGGTCGTCGATCCCGGCAAGGTCATCCAAGAAGGCCTTCTCGGCGTCCACCACACGCAGGTCGATGTCGAAGTGCTCGTGGAATGTCCGCTCCACGAGCTCGCGCTCGTTCTTGCGCAGGAGTCCATTGTCCACGAAGATGCAGCACAGCTGGGGGCCGATCGCCTTGGCCAAAAGCGCCGCGACCACGCTGGAGTCCACGCCGCCGGAGAGTCCGCAGATCACTCGTGACGAGCCGACTCGCGCGCGCACTCGATCGCACTCCGCGCGCATGTAGTCGGCCATCGTCCAGTTGCCCTTGCAGCGGCAGATCTCGAAGAGGAAGTTGTTGAGCATCGCCGCTCCCTGCGGCGTGTGCGTGACCTCCGGGTGAAATTGCACACCCCAGAATCGCTTGCCCACGTGGCGCACGGCGGCGAATGGACATGTAGAAGTGCTGGCCAGGACTTCAAAGCCCGCACCGAGCGCCGTGACCCTGTCGCCGTGGCTCATCCAGACCTGCGCGTGACCGGGCACTCCCTTGAGCAATTCGCCCGCGGCCGCGACATCCACATGCGCACGCCCATATTCACGGTGCGACGATGGCTCCACGGTGCCACCGGTCATGTCGGCCACCAGCTGCATGCCGTAGCAAATGCCAAGGACCGGGACGCCCAGCTCAAAGAGCCGGGGATCGCACCTGGGCGACCCCTGCTCGTGAACGCTGGCCGGGCCGCCGGAGAGGATGATCCCCTTTGGGTGGTGCTCTCGAAGGTGCTCGATGGGCGTGTCCGGGCGCACGAGCAGGCTGAAGGCACCCGCCTCGCGGACGCGCCTGGCGATGAGTTGGACGAACTGGCTCCCGAAGTCCAGGATCAGGACGGTCTCGACCCCCTCCGGCGCACGATCCACCCCGTGGACGCCGCTCTTGGACTGCGGCTGGGCCTCTGGTTGGTTGGTCGATTCTGGCGTCGCGGTGGTGGTGGTCATCGTCAGGTCGGAGGGGAAGGGGCAGAATCTACCTGTTCCTCGCTCCGCTCCGTCCGATCCACCCTCCACAGGTTTCCGCGAAGTGCCTCCAGAATGTCGTCCGTCCCGCGAACAAGGCTGGCCCAGCCCTCCCGGATGGCGATGTGGCATCCCTCCGACTGCGCATCCGTTGGCCGCCCGGGAACGCAACAGACCTCGCGCCCCAGGTCACAGGCCAAGCGCGCGGTGATCAAGGCCCCCGATCGAGCCCGCGCCTCCACCACGACGACGGCGTCAACCAGCGCCGCAAGGATCCGATTCCGCCGAGGAAAGTGGTGGCCCAGCGGCAGTGCGGCCATCGGCAACTCACTCACCAGCACTCCCCCAGCCTCCAGGACCGATGCGTAGAGCGCCTCATGCTCCGCGGGATAGCACTGTCCAAGGCCGCAGCCGAGAATGACCATGGTCGGCGCACCGGTCGAGAGCGCCCCTCGATGCGCTGCTGCGTCGATGCCGCGCGCGCCACCGGAAACGATGGCGCAACTGGCATCTCCCAAGGACCGGGCGAGGTCAAACGCGAACGACTGGCCTCCGACGCTGGCCTCGCGCGACCCAACGATCCCCACACGCCACGACTCCTCGAACATCGGCTCCCACTGGCCCCGGACCCACAGCATGGCGGGTGGATCGTGCGTCTGGGACAGGCAGTCGGGATAGTCGGGATCCCCAAGCACGACGGCACGCGCGCCAGCCTGCACCATGGCTGCACGCTCCGCCGCCGGAAGCGCCGATCCGATGGCGGCAACGATGGCACCGGCTCGTGCGAGCGTGATGCCGCCACACCCCGCCAATTCACCCTCGCGTGCGCGCACCAACCCCTCGGCATCCCATCCCTGCGAGAGGAGTCGACCCCAGGTGACGGGACCCAGGCCGGTGGCCAGGCCCGAGGCGTGGGCGACGCGGAGCACCGCATCGGGGACATCAGATGGATCCCTCGGCATGGCGCGCAACAGTAACCGCGACACGCGTCGCTGCCCCGATCGCGGCTCTTTTTCCTGTCGAATCGAGAGACTCGCCGGTCTCGTCAGTCCGCCCCGTGCCATCCGGCATCAACCAGCGAGAACTCCCCACTCCCGCCGCCGACCACATTCACCACGACGGCCCCCTGCGCCCGGCAGGGTGTGTGCGTCTCGGTCGTCTCGTCGCCAAGCAGCCCGCCGCCAGCGCCCGAACGACGACGACGCCTCGGCTGCTCCGAACCCATCACCAGGCCGATGAAGGTGCTGAACGCTCCCAGGCCTCCCATCCAGAACTGGTGCCGGCCGGCCGTCCACCGCGCCAGCAGGGAGTCTGGCGGGGCTTCCGACTCCACCCAAGGTGTGGGGACCGCGGCATCCACCCATGACGACACCGGCTCGCTGGCGGACGCTGCCTCGGCGACGCGCTCGTAGCCGGGTTCGATGACACGAAGCTGGCTCGCCGCCAAGCGCCTGATGACGGCCGGGTCCGCCCGCTCCACCGCCGCAACGAACCCATCGTACGCGGCGACCCGCCGCTCTCCGTACTCCTCCAGGCGCTCCATCACGACGAGCTGCTCTCGCAGCTCGTGAAGTCGACCCTCCTGCGGCACTAGGACGCTCGCGCCGATCAGCAGGAGCCCGGCGCTCAGGAACAGCCAACCCGGGTCAATGCGAAAAAGCGGCTGCGAGATGCGCTGCACGGTAGGAACCTATCGGACATCGAAGCACCATGCATGTAAACATGGCGCGCGCGGCGCGCGCTCGTCCGCCACGGGGGCAGGCGCGTCAGGCCAGGTCCGGGAAGAGGTCGGTGACGACCTTGACCAGGTCCTTGACATGGCTGGCGCTGGTGTCAAAGAGCGCCCGCTCGTCCGCGTCCAACTTGACCTCCACCACCTTCTCCACGCCATTGGCGCCCAAGATGACGGGCACACCGACGAAGTACCCCTTGCCCTTCTGGCCAGGGGCGACACCGTACGCATCCTCGCAGTAAGCGGCACACGGGAGGATGCGGCGCTTGTCCTTGATGATTGACTCGGCCATCTGAATGCAACCACTCGCTGGCGCGTAGTAGGCACTGGTCCCCATCAACTTGACGATCTCGCCGCCGCCCACCTTGGCGCGCTCGACGCACTCGGTGATCTCGGCGTCCGAGAGGAGCTGGTTGATCGGGATGCCGTGGACGCTGGTGAACCGCGGGAGCGGCACCATGTCGTCGCCGTGGCCGCCCATCAGGAGCGACTTGATGTCCTCGACACTGCACCCCAACTTCATGGAGAGGAAGGTGCAGAATCGCGCCACATCCAGGCACCCGGCCTGGCCGATGATGCGGTGGGTGGGGTAGCCCGAGGCCTTCCACGCGGTGTAGACCATCGCATCGAGTGGGTTGGACAACACGATCAGCGTCGCGTCGGGACTGTGCTTGGAAATCTGCTCGCTGCACGAGCGGACGATCTTCACATTGGTCTGGATGAGGTCGTCGCGGCTCATCCCCGGCTTGCGAGGGAGTCCCGCGGTGAGAATCACCACATCGCTGTTGGCGGTGTCGGCGTAGTCGGCGGTGCCGAGGATGTGACAGTCGAATCCCTCGATCGGCGCGCTGCACGCCAAGTCGAGCGCCTTGCCCTTGGCCATGCCTTCCGCGGTGGGAATGTCCAGCAGCACCACATCTCCAAGCTCACGGCTTGCGGCCCAGACGGCACAACTCGAACCCGTGTTTCCTGCCCCAATGACGCTGATCTTTGCTCGTGTCGTGGCTCGAGTGTTCGCTGACCGCATGGCTGTCTCCGTGGATGGTTCGACGGCCCATCGGTGGGCCGACCAAACTTCGCCCAACTGAAAGGGCTGGGCTGAAGGGGCGGGGATCATATCCACGCCCTTGGTCCCGTGACGGGAATGCATGGGTCGCCCGGAATCGGAAGTGCGCCGAAATGGAATCGAACCATCGACCTCGCCCTTATCAGGGGCGTGCTCTAGCCAACTGAGCTATCGGCGCGGGGTCGGGCAGTATAGCGGTGGGCCGATTCGCACACTCCGGTCAGGTCCCCAGCCAGGCGGCATCTCCCACGATCGGCCGAGCCACATCCTTGAGCGTGGCGATGCCACGCGGCCGATCCAGCGAACCCACGATGACTGTCTGCGTGCGGTTGTCTCTCATGAGCCGGAGCACGCTGGCCACCGGCGTGTCCGGCGCGACCACCACCGGCTGCACCATCAGCGACTCAGTCGATGCGTGCGGCGAGAGCGATGCATCCAGGCTCGACAAGACCCCGACGACGGACCCAGACTCTCCCACCACCGGAACGCGCGTGAAGGGAAGCACCCCGAGCAGCTCCGCACGGCGCGATGGTGCCGCATCCAAGGGCACGGCGGAGACGCGATCCCACGGCACGACGCAACCCTCGATGGTCTCGGACCGCAGCCGCATCACGCGGTCGGCCACTTCGATGTCTTCCCGGTGGAGCAGCCCCGCCCCTTCGCCCTCCTGGACGGCGCGCGCCACTTCCTCGCGGCTGGTGAACCGAACCTCGGCGTGCCGCCGGCCGGCAAGGCGGATCACGGCGCCAACCATGCGGCCGATCACCCACACGATCCCTAGGCAGCCACAGCCCACGCGCACCGCGCGCACGGTCGCAGCCAGCGGATAGGTCCACGCTTCCGCATGCACCCGAAAGAGGTCCTTGGGCAGCAGGTCGCCGAGGACGTAGACCAGCGGGGCCAAGATCAGGAAGTTGATCAGCGCCAGCTGCCCCTGTTCCACGCCAATCGAGTCCAACCAGGATGCCAGCCCCCACGCCTGCACGAATCCCGCAAGATTGATGAGCAGAAGGAGCGCAATCAAGGCGCCGGTCGTGTTCCGCAACTCGTTGGCCAGAATCCGAGCACGCCGATCCCCGCGCGCCAGCCGCACGGCCAGACGCACGCGGCTCACCGTGTAGAAGCCCGTCTCCAGGCCCGATAAGAGACCCATGGCCCCCAGTCCCAGGGCCGCCGCGGCGAGAGGCAGCCACGACGATGGCGCTTCGACTGGAGTCCCCTGAGGAATCACGCGTCACCCCTCAGGCCGCTTCGGTCGGCGATGTCACCCGTTGCCGCGGACTGTGCCGAGACCACGCTGGCCCGCCCCTGCTGCACCGCGAGGACGTGCCACTCCCGGCCCGCGGCGACAAAGGTGTCTCCAGGGCGTGGCACCCGACCGAGCATCTCCGAGACCATTCCGGCCACCGTCGAGGCATGCATGGCCGGCAAGGCGCACTCGATGGCTTCCGTGCAGTCTGCGATGCTGGTCCGACCATCCAAGGTCACCGTTCCATCCGCGGCACGCGTCGGCACGGCGGGGGTCGACTCACCTCGCGAGGCGATGTCTCCCACCAGCTGCTCAAGCGAGTCCTCCACAGCCACGATCCCCGCCGTCCCTCCGAATTCATCCACGACGATCGCGATGTCAGCCTTTCGTGCCCGGAAAAACGAATCGAGCTGTCCCAGCGTGGCCAGCTCCGGGACGAAGGCCGCTGGGCGCGCACCCAAATCCTCCCCGCCACCCCGACTCACTGCCACCAGGAACTGGCGAACATCCAGGAGCCCCTCGACCTGGTCAAGATCTCCCTCACGGCAGACCACCAACCGGCGCACTCGCCAGGCCCGCGCAGCCGCGATCACCAGTTCCGCCGTCGGCGACGAGGGGACCCACGCCAATTCCGTTCGCGGCGTCATCACGTCGCGCACGCGCAGTGTCCTGTGCACCATGAGCCGACGAAGAAGAAGCTCCTCATCGGTGGAGAGAGCCCCCACTTCCTCTCCTGCGGCGATGGCTTCCACCAGGTCCGCGCGCGTCAGGGGTCCCGTGCCCAGGGCGGGTCGACCGACGAGCCGATCGATCGGCTCGATCACCACGAAGGAGAGCAATCGCCGCACCGGTGCCGTCAGGACCACCAGCGACCGCAGGGGACTGGCCACGCGCGGCGCGACTACCTCGCGCAGGATCATCGCCGTCGACTTGGGAAGCACCTCGCCAAGGGTCACGAGCCACATCACCTGGGCCGCGCCGAGGGCGGCCACCGTCCACGCCGACGGCATGCGGACCGCCAGCGCCCCGCCGATGGCAAAGTACATCGTGTTGACCAGGACATTGGCCAGGAGCACCGTCGCCAGGAGTGAACGCGGATCGGAGCACAGCGCATCCACGACCAGTGCCTTCGCTGGCGAGCTTCGCCGCAGCGCCGCGCGCTGCGCATGATCCAACCCGAAGAGCGCCGTCTCGCTGGCGGAGAAGAAGGCGCTGAGCACCGTCAGCGCGAGCATCGCCGCCACCTGCACGCCCAGTAGGACATCATCCACCGAAGACGCCCTCAGCCCCCTCGTTCCCCTGGGCGGCGGCGAGCAATCGATCCCAGTAGCGCCAACGGACACGTGCCCGCCGCGCGGCGGCGGCATCGAGATCCCATGCCGCGGCAAACGCGGCAATCGCGTCGTCGCGTGCCTCTCGTGCCTGGCGCGCCATGGACTCCCGTGTGGCGTCATCGGCCCCGTCCAACTCCATCCGCAGTGCCAGCGCGCGCTCCAGGTCCTCGGGCGGCAACGAGGGATCCTTCCCCCCACCGTCGGAGAGTCGCAGGAGCGCATCTGCGCGCCGGGCCGGGTCCGAGACGATGGCCACGGCCTGGTTCACGGCACCCGCCCGGGCGCCGTCTGCATCCCGCCCGGTGGCGTGCAGGTCCGGATGGGACTCTCGCAGCATCGCCACCTGCCGCCGCCTCACGTGGGCGATGTCGACCTCGAACGCACGCGCCACCCCCAGGATCTCAAACGGGTCGACGGCGGTGTCATCCATGTCGAGTCATGAGTCCGATGACGCCACACGGTCCACCTCGTCCACGCTGGTCACGCCCTGCGCCGCCAGTTGCATGCCAAATCCCTGCAGCGAGATCCAGTGTTCGCCCTCCAGCGCGGTGCGGATGTCGGCGATGGTCGGCTTTCGCAGAATGACATCGCGCACCTGCTCCGAGACTTCCATCAGCTCGAAGAGTGCGCGGCGCCCGTGATAGCCGGTCGCCAGGCATGCACTGCATCCCTGCGGAACGAAGACCTCCTTGAGCCCGCCCACATGCTTGCCCATGCGAAGGACCTGCGCTGGGGTGGGTCGAACCGCGCGCTTGCAGCCGGGGCAGAGCAGCCGGATGAGCCGTTGCGCGATCGTGACGCCGAGGGAGTTGGCCACCAGATACGACTCCACGCCCAGGTCCAGCAGTCGGAAGATGGCACCGATCGTGTCTCGCGCGTGGACGGTGGAGAAGACCAGGTGCCCGGTCATCGAGGCCTGCGTGGCGACGGTCGCGGTCTCGTTGTCGCGGATCTCGCCGACAAAGATGACGTCGGGGTCCTGCCGCAGGACGCTGCGGAGGATCTGCCCAAAACCGTGCCCTTGCTTGTGGTCCACGGGTACCTGCGTGCAGCCCTCAAGGTAGTACTCGACCGGGTCCTCGATCGTGATGCAGTTGCGGGAATCGATGTCGATCTCGCGAAGGCATGAGTAGATCGTCGTCGTCTTGCCGCTCCCCGTCGGCCCGGTGGAGAGCATGAGCCCCGAGTCGCGCTGCGCCATCGCCTTCAGCTTCTCAAACTGCCACGGCAACAGCCCAAGTTCATGCAGCCGCGTGGGGGCGTTCCCGGAATCCAGCACGCGGATGACCAGCTTCTGCCCGTGCAGCGCCGGCGTGAGCGACACGCGGAAGTCCACACGCCGCCCGCTCACCGAAGCGCTGAAGTGCCCATCCTGCACCTGCGCCTTGAGGCTGGTGTCGATCTGGCAGAGGATCTTGACCACGCCCAGGAGCCGCCGCGAGAGATCCCCGGCGAATGTCGCGATCGACACCATCAGGCCGTCCACGCGGATGCGCACCGTCGTTTCATCACGCCGCGGCTCGACATGCAAGTCGGTGGCGCGGGAGCGGAAGCAGGCCAGGAGGAGGAGCTTGAAGAGCCGGATGCTCTCCGCTTCCGAGTCCGCGACCCTTCCGCGGCGCTCCAGCGCGGCACTGCCGGCGTGGTGCACCGTCGTGCCACGATTGTCAACCAGCCCAATGTCCTCCAACCCGAACGGCTTCTCCAGGGCGGCATCAATCACCTTGTAGAGCGACTGCTCGTACCCGGTCCGGGCCTCGTCGTCGGACACGGCGGTCGTCGCCGATTCGATGTCCAGGGTGGCCAGGCGCTGCGCCTGCGCGACCCGGTCCCGGACCCGCTTGGCCTCCTCCGGATCCAGGACCCCGACTCCCACCGGCTTGCGGGACGAGGCCTTCGGGTCGATGAACCGGATCTCCAGCGAGCCGATCCGGATGGTGTCACCGCTCGCCAGCTCGGTCGTGGCGACCCGCTCCCCGTTGAGTTTGGTGCCGTTGCGGCTCCCCAAGTCCCGCACCTGCCACATCCCGTTGGGGGCCGGCTCGATCACGCAATGCTTGCGCGACAGCCCCTCGTCATTGAAGTTCACGGCGTTCTCGGGGAGCCGACCAATGGTGACCGGTCCGCCACCCAGCGGAAGCTTGGTGATGCCTCTCGGTGTCTTGACTTCCAGAAAGGCCATGCCGCCTCGAACGATACCCCTTCGCCCATATTGCGCGCCGTGCCCCCGATCAACTCCAGCGCACGACCGCCCCTGCGTCGTCATCCGTCAACGGCGTGGGCTGCTCGGGCCACTCCCTGGGCCCGGCGACGGGCCTCCGGTGGATGAGCCACCGAACGGGCGCCCGCCACCTCCACTGCGATGCCAAGGGCGATGGCCCGGTCGACGTACCTCGCGCGGGGCATCGCCGCCTCCGGTCGCCCCACTCGATGAACCGCCGCCGCTCGAGGAACCTGACGAGAACGCACTCGAACCAGGCCGACCCCCGAGAGGGCCGGGCGCTCGACCCGATCCCGGTCCGTCCGCGGCGCCTGCCGCATCCAGTTCAGCCTCTCGCGCCTTCTTGGCCTTCTTGTTGAGAGCCTCGGCCACGGTCAGGGGACGACCATGCAGCCTCCGGCCCGACAGGGCATTGATCGCCAGCCTGCCCCGCTCCGCGTCACGGAACATCGCGATGGCAAAGCAGCGGGAGAGACCGGTTTCCGGATCCACTACGAGAACCAAGTCGTCCAGGTCTGGGAACGTGACGAAGAGCCTCCGGACATGCTCAGCAGTGGTCCGCTTGTCGAGGTTGCCGATGTAGATCTTGAACATGGGACGAGGCAGGAAGTGAAGACAAACCAGTCCCCGGAACCAGTCCCCGGGGAAAGACTCAAGTGTAGCCACTCGAGCGATCGCGCCGACAAGCGGGCCCCAAAATGGACAAGCCCTGCCGGAGGTGTCTCCGGCAGGGCTTGCAAAGTCGGCGATGACCTACTTTCCCGCGTGGCAGTATCATCGGCGGCTTGGTCTTCACTGCTGTGTTCGAGATGGGAACAGGTGTTTCCCCAAGCCTATGGTCACCGACAAGTCTCCGGGTCGCGTGTCCGCGGCCCGAAGCGTTGAGATCGAAGGTTCATGGTGGTGCCCGGGGCTCCTTTGCAGGATCCTCGGCGTCCACGACGCAATCCAGAATATGAGCAGCAAGGCCTGCCGTTACCAGTCCGTCGTCAAGACGGGACCTGGTAGACAAGGCCAAGCAATCGACCGTTAGTACCGCTTTGCTGCACGCATTACTGCGCTTCCACATGCGGCCTATCAACCCGGTGGTCTACCGGGGGTCTCAATGCAACACTTATCTCCGGGTGGGCTTCTCGCTTAGATGCTTTCAGCGATTATCCCTGCCGTACTTAGCTACCCAGCGATGGACCGAGCGGTCCAACTGGCACACCAGGGGTACGTCCAACCCAATCCTCTCGTACTAAAGTTGTCTCCCGTCAATGTTGCTACGCCCATGACAGATAGGGACCGACCTGGCTCACGCCGGTCTGAACCCAGCTCGCGTACCACTTTAATAGGCGAACAGCCTAACCCTTGGGACCGCCTTCAGCCCCAGGATGTGATGAGCCGACATCGAGGTGCCAAACCGCTCCGCCGCTATGGACGCTCGGGAGCGATCAGCCTGTTATCCCCGGGGTACCTTTTATCCGTTGAGCGACGACCCTTCCACACGGGATCGCCGGATCACTAGAGCCCTCTTTCGAGAGTGCTCGTCCTGTACGACTCGCACTAAAGCTGGCTTATGCTCTTGCACTCTGCACGCGGTTTCCAACCGCGCTGAGCCAACCTTTGCACTCCTCCGTTACTTTTTTGGAGGAGACCGCCCCAGTCAAACTGCCCGGCATGCAGTGTCCCCGGCCCGGTTTCACGGGAATCCAGGTTAGACCACAATCATCAACAGGGTGGTATTTCACCAGTGCCTCCATTCCACCCGAAAGCGGAACTTCAAAGGCTCCCACCTATCCTACGCAGTCCATAATCGTGATCACTGCAAGCGTACAGTAAAGGTCCACGGGGTCTTTCCGTCTTGCCACGGGTAGGCGGCATCTTCACCGCCACTACTATTTCACCGAGTCGGTTGTGGAGACAGTGCTCCAGTGATTACGCCATTCATGCGCGTCGGAACTTACCCGACAAGGAATTTCGCTACCTTAGGACCGTCAGAGTTACGGCCGCCGTTTACTGGCGCTTCAGTTGCTAGCTTCGCTTGCGCTGACCAGCTTCTTTGACGTTCCAGCACCGGGCAGGCGTCACACTGTATACATCCTCTTACGAGTTAGCACAGTGCTGTGTTTTTGATAAACAGTTCCCAGAGCCTATTCTCTGCGCCCTCTCTTGCGAGTAGGGCCCCCTTATTGCGAACGTACGGGGTCAATTTGCCTAGTTCCTTCACAACCGTTTTCTCGAGCGCTTTAGGCTATTCGCCACACCCACCTGTGTCAGTTTTGGTACGGACCTTGCTTTCGTAGCACTCGGCTTTTCTTGGAACCCATCCACCTGGCATCGGCCATACGGCCTGGACGCTTCACTGTCCCGCCAAACTTCAGGATCCGTCACGAGTGCATCAAACCTACAGCAAGGGGGCCGGAATATTGACCGGCTGTCCATCGACTACGCCTTTCGGCCTCGCCTTAGGATCCGCCTAACCCTGGGGGGATTTACCTTGCCCAGGAAACCTTGGGTTTTCAGCGATGGAGATTCTCACTCCATTTATCGTTACTCAATCTGGCATATTCACTTGCTGCCGCTCCAGAGACCCTCACAGATCCCCTTCAACGCTGACAGCGACGCTCCCCTACCACTTTTTCAAGTCCGCAGTTTCGGTACACATCTTATTCCCGATAATTATCGGCGCCGAACTCCTCGACCAGTAAGCTGTTACGCACTTTTTAAATGGTGGCTGCTTCTAAGCCAACATCCTGGCTGTCATAGCAATTCGACTACCTTAAGAACTGAGATGTGTTTAGGGACCTTAACTGACGGTCTGGGTTGTTTCCCTTTTGACCACCGACATTATGGCCGGCAGTCTTACTCCCGGGTTGCTGCGTATGGTATTCGGAGTTTGATTGGGGTGGGTAGCCGGGTAGGCCCCCAACCCCATTCAGTAGCTCTACCCCCACACACAGAATAACCGAGGCTAGTCCCAAAACTATTTCGGGGAGAACGAGATATCTCCGGTTATGATTGCACTTTAAGCCCTCCCCACAGGTCATGCCAGAACTTTTCAACGTTCACGGCTTCGGTCCTCCAGGAGGTCTTACCCTCCCTTCAACCTGCCCATGGGTAGATCAACCGGTTTCGCGCCTACCGCCTGCGACTCCACGCCCTTGTCAGACTCGGTTTCCCTTCGGCTGCGCGTCGTAAACGCTTAGCCTTGCCGCAAACAGTAACTCGCCAGATCATTATGCAAAAGGCACGCCACAACCCCCAAACCCTTGCGGGCCAGAGGCCGTGACCGCTGTGTAAGCACACGATTTCAGGTTCTTTGAACTCCCCTTATCGGGGTTCTTTTCATCGTTCAGTCGCCTTACTGGTTCACTATCGGTCGTCAAGGAGTACTCAGGCTTGGAGGGTGGTCCCCCCATGTTCAGGCCGGGTTTCTCGAGCCCGACCCTACTCTAGGCCATTCACAGTTGCATTCCTACAGGACTATCACCTTCTCTGGTCCACCATTCAAGTGGTTCACAATGCTTCTGTTTAAATCCGCTTTCGCTCGGCGCTACTAACGGAGTCGCGGTTGCTTTCCTTTCCTACAGCTACTGAGATGTTTCAGTTCGCTGCGTTCGCTTCGACACCGTATGCATTCGGGTGTCGATACCCTTGCGGGTGGGTTGCCCCATTCGGAGATCCCAGGATCAAAGCCTCGTTACCGGCTCCCCTGGGCATATCGCAGGTTCGTACGTCCTTCATCGCCTCTTGACGCCAAGACATCCATCGTGTGCCCTTATTAGCTTGGCCATGCCTACCTGATCCCGTCGGCAAGACGAGGTCAGAGAACATGGCCGCCTTGGCTGCTCGTTCTATTCTCGGTGCATCCATCGTGCTCCTGACGCCGGAAACCGACGCAGTCGCGCGATGCATGAACCTTCAATCTCGGTTGTCAAAGATCCGGCCGAAGCCGGCTGCACTCAGATTTGAGCGCAGAAGGAAGACTGTACCAAATTCACCGGGGTTGTCAACCGATGGTTTGAATCGTCCGATTGTCCACACGCCGCTCGCGCCGCGCATGGTCCGAAGGATCGGATCCGGGAGGCAACTGACTCCGTGACGATCCGAACTGTCGCTCGAACAACAGTCCTATAATACGACCCGGTGGGATGCCACATGTTCCTCCGCGCGTTGGACGGGCTAGTTTCCGCCCGGGCTTGGAGCGCCGCCGCTGCCCTCTCCGAATGAACCAGAGCCGCTTCCGTCCTTGGCGGCGTTGCTCCCCTTGTCCGCGACGGGAGCATTCTTCTGCAGTCTCCAATCGTCGTCGAACTCCTGCCTGATCGGGGAACGGGCGTCCGTCGCACTGCTCCGGATCTGTATGAGCTCGCCCGAGGTGGCGTCCTGCAGCACGACGAGGAAGGACGCAGACTCCCCAGTGGCAGGACCACCAGAGCCGTCCACCCGCTGTGGGGTCAGGTCACGCTCGATCCCGGCCACCAACCAGCCGGATCCGAAGTCAATGCCTTCGGGAACGCGAGTGCTGCCACCGCCGACCTCATCACCGATGGAATAGGTATCAATGGTCTTCTGGACCTTGCCGTTGACGGATCGATAGACCTCGAACTTCGCGCGCGCCAATGATGTTCCAAAGTCCACGCTGGTGAGGAAAAACTGGGTCAGCGATCGCACTTTGATGGGGGCACTCCACTCGCTGGGCGAGGATTGGATGAAGGGCGATTTCGCCAGCGAGGTCTGTTCTGGGGACAAGAGAGCCTCGCGCCCGAAGAACGGATTCCAGTGCCTCAAGACCGCACGGTATCGGTAGGTGTGTTCGGGCACGGCATCCGTGTCGTGCGTCCAGGCCTGACCGGAGTCCTGGCTGCAGGGATCCACTTCCGTCGGGTCCTCGGTCGGCACAGTCACCTGGATGGACTCGGCCACACCGAGGGACTTGGCCAGTTCCACAAGTTCCGCCACGTCCTTCTCCAGCTTTGTCCGCTGGCGCGTCTTCGTCCACCGATCGTCTTCCTGCCGCTGTCGCTCCTTCTCTTCCTTCTTGGCGTCGCCCCCGGTTCGCCTCCCGCTGAAGGCACCACCGCCCATGCCAAATCCGCCACCGCCGCCGGCACCGGAGCCCGGATCCCCGGCATCCGGCTTCTTGGCCCGATCGCGCTTGATCTTCTGGTACTCCTCGTCGGAGATTGGACCACCCAAGTCCTTCAGCTCGGCCGTCCGCTTGGCGATCAGCTTTTGCTTGGCCGCAATCTGCTTCTGGATGATGACGAGGTCCCGGGCGGAATCCGAGACGTCAGAGCCGGACACTGGGGCGGGGGGCTCCGATGCCCCTGCGGCATCGGCTGCGTTGAGCGAGATTTCTGCCTTTGGATTCTGCGTGGGCGGCGCGTCCGGCTGCAGAATCTTGGACTTCAGGGGCGAGTCACCCAGCGCCACGAGAAGCTCGTCGCGAAGGTTGGTCTGGATGCCCTGCTCGAGGCCAGGACGAATCGACTCGTTCTCCCCGACCCACCAGCCAATCGGGACTTCCGTCACCCGCCCCCACTCGCCGTTGGGCTGCAGTTCCTGGCGCTCGAAGACGACATCCGCGAAGAGCGGGCACCCGCCGTACCAGTGCGAGGGGATCGCTCCCAGCGCTGGCAGGGCGGACGGCTCGGCTCGCGCTAGCTGCGCGCGCGCGGCGGCAAAATCGACCGTGGCGATCGGCGTGACCCAGACGACATCGCTCCTCTCGGCCGGGTTCGCATCGCCCGACGACGGCGGTCCGGAACCATCGGCCCATGCGTCCATGAACTGCACGGTCCTCATTCCCGTCGGGGCCGCAAAGGCCGGCACGGCGTAGACCGCACTCCGCCCGGCGTCCTCCTTCAGGAGAATTCCAGCGACACGTGGCCGGAGGGCCACCAGTTCCGACCCCGGGAACACTCCTCCCGAGAGCCGCTCCTTGAACGCATCCACCTCATTGCCGATGGGTACGTCGATCTCAACGGGGCCGCCGTCGTGCATGCTGCGCTTCAGCCTTGCCGCGGCATCGGACAGTGCCTTGTCGAGGTCGCCGATCCCCTGCGGGCGGCCGTTGACCCTGACCTGCGTGCCGTTGAGTGCGAACTCCCAGACGGCAGCGCCGACGGCCAGGACGGCGAAGAGACCGACCACGACCTTCTCGAAGTGTCGTTCGGCGACGGAGATGCCCTGCTTCTTCATCGTGTTCCTCTCGTCTGCGATGCGTTCATGTGTTCATCCGCCCAGTCCAACGTCATCTGCCCCGGCGCCTGCCGAGGGGTCACCATTGGTATCGGCGCCATCCATCGGGCCGCCGCAGCGCGCACCCAGCCGCGCGCGGACGACCTCGGGCATGAGGTCGCAGGTCCAGCCGCGGAGCCAGACCGTCTCCAGTTCCAGGTGCAGGAGCGAGCACGGCTCGCTGCCATAGATGAACCCCTCACGCGCCGCCGCAAAGGAGTCGACGGGCGTCAGCCGCGCGTTGACGATGGTGACAAAATTCTGGGTCGCGAGCGCATCCACGAACCGGGGCACGCCTCGAGTCTCCACCACCACATCGATTCTGACGCGCACGAGGTCCGCAATGTCATTGGAGGCGCGGCCCGTGTGGTACTGCCTGAAATCCTTCCCCGGCATCGCCGCAGGAGCCATGGAGTCCGCATCGGCAAGCCCGGCAGGCGCGGATTCCTTCTCCGGGTAGATCGGCCCAAAGTAGAGCGCCGTCAACCGCTTGACCGGTGCCGTGAGGAGGGAGTCGAAGCCCTGGTTGGCCCCGACGATCGCACCCACCATGTCCTCGACGATCCACAGGCGCCACAACTGCGCGTGCATCTGCACGATCTCCAGCTTTGGGAACGACGACGACGGCATTCCCGCCGCAAAGGGGTCGCCGTAGAACCGAAGCCCGCGAGCGGCATCGCGATACTCGGCCAGCCGCACCGCGGCGAGCTTGGATCGGAGCGCCGCTTCTTGGTCTGGCTCCAGCTTCATGCCGGCGGGCGCCTCGAACTCGCCCGCCATCAGTTGGGCCTCTCGAACCTGCACATTCTTGAGGACCAGTTCCGCAGGCGGCGGGGACCCGGCATCGACGGACCGGAAGAGGTCGAGGTACGACTGCACCAATGCCTCGTGGAAGTTCTCTGGAAAGACCGGGATTTCGCCCTTGAATTCGTCCTTGGCCATGTCGCGGAGGTCCACCGTGCGACCGGGACGAGTGGACTTCAAGAGGGCGTGTTCGCCGCGGTTGCGGTCGATCGCGGTCTGGTCCACCCCGATGCTGCCGGCCAGGATCTGGTCCACGCGCTCCCGGAGCGCCCGAACCAGTTCGGCGCTGGCGATGCCCGAGTACTCAAACGGTGCTTGCTGCCCGGGGATGTCGAGCGAGATCGCCGGACTCACCTGGCCGGCACGATCGAGCGCGGAAATATCCTGCGCCAGCAATTCGGCTTTCTTGGCGACCGCCTCTCGTTGGCCGGAGCCGAAGTACCAGCCCGCCACAGGCACGCTCACCGCCACCAGGCCGAGGATGATAAAGGACACATTCGACTTGAGGACGGCGGTGACCTGCTGGTATTGGTTGCTCAATACGACTCTCCGTCGAGGGATGCTTCCGGTGCCGGCGCCAGCGCCGGGCCGGCCGATCCCTTCAATCGTGCGATGAAGGTGATCGTGGCGCGATACCAGGTGTCGTCTGGACCCACGAGCGCCGGGGAAGCCGGGATGGGGGCCAGTTCTTCGAGTGACTTGGATTCCGCAGAGGGAGTCCCGCTCGAACCGGCACCAGTCCCGGCACCGGAGGCTCCTTGCTGGCCGCCACCTGAACTGCCGACGCTCCCGCCATCGCTTGAACCCGGAAATTTTTCACCTCCGGACTCGGAGCCGGACATCGTTCCAGCACCGCCGCCGGATCGCTGCCCGGCGGGTGGCTTTCGGCGACCCTTGATCGCTCCTCCGCCAGCGCTTCCCGACTCATTACCGCCGCCGGAGTCGGCACCGCTATTGCCAGAGAGGCCGAATCCGCCGGATCCGCCGGATGAGCCGGCACCGAATCCCGCGCCGGCATTCGCGCCTGAACCGTCCGTGGAGGTGCTCCCAAATCCAGGTGGAGAGTCTGGTGAGCCGGCAGAGGCCTTGCCGCCGACGGTGATGATGGCACCGATCAACTTCTCGTCATCGATGATGATGTCGTATGGAGCGTCGTCGCGTTTGGCATGCTTGCGCAGCCACTCCGCGGCGGTGTCGTTGAGGAATCGCTTTTCGCCCTCGTTGGTGAACTCGATCTCAAGGGTTACGACGATGTCGCGAGTCCCCTTCGAGGCGTCGAACCGGTACTCACCCTTGAGATCCTCCAGCGTGATCAGCCTGCGATCCTTCGCGGGAATCGCGTTGATGGCATCCACATCGGACCCCAGCAGTGCCGGCCCTGGATTGGTGGACCACAGTGCCGCGTAGGAGTCGGCGATGATCCACGGCCAGACCTCCCGGTCGTCCAGCAGCGCGCGGTACGGAGCGGTCGAGGCATTCGCGGCGATCCGACCCACTAGCTGCTGCGCATCTTCCGCGTATTTCTTTGCCTCGTCCTGGGCAGCCGACACTTCGACCGGCAGCGTCCCGCTCCCCAGCAGGCCGGCCTCGACGAACGGCGCGATGAAGAACGCCGCGCCCGTAGCCACTCCCAAGGCGGCGGCCGCGGCAAAATACGGGACTTTCGTCCGCCAGAGCGACTTGCGCGCGATCGCGGTCGGGATGAGGTTGATCTTGATCGAGGACTCCCCAAGCGCCTGGAGCGCCAGCCCGTACGCCGTAGCAAGGTTCACGGTGTTGGCGGCAAAGTCTGCGGCCTCGGTCCCCTCCATGCGAATGCGCTTGAACTCGTCCCAGCGGGCGATCTGGATGTTGACTTGCCCACCGACGAACTTTCGCAGTCCGGTCAGCCGCAGCGTGCCACCGACCCCAACCACATTGCGGACCTCCGCGTTGGGGTTGACGGTCTGGTAGTGCTCGACGGAGCGCCGGAATTCGTCGATGAATTGCTCGTACGCCCCCCCCATCGCGCGGATCACCTCGCGCGCGTGCTTGCCCGTGGCCCCGGCCAGCTTGGCGGCCTCGGCCTTGGGATAGGCGCACTTGAACGCCGCGGCGATCGCCTCGGTGAACTGGTGGCCACCGACAGAGAATGTCCTGAGGTAGCAGCTGCCGTCCTGCGCCGCAATGAAGTCCGTCGATGCGCTGCCGACGTCCACAAGCGCGACTGTCCCCGAGGGCGTGCCACCCTGGATGTCGTAGACGAACGCGTTGTAGAGCGCCACGGGGCTCAGGGTCACGATGCCGGGAAAGAGGCCGCACTCCGCATAGAGCTCCAGTGTCTCGCGGAGTCGCTCCTTGGTGATCGCAAAAATCCCCACGCGGACGATTTCCGCCCCCTCCGGGGCGAAGATCTGCGAGTCCCACTCCACCTCATCGATGGGGAATGGGATCTGCTGCTCCGCCTCGTACTGCACCATCTCCGGGATGCGCTTCTTGTCCACCGGCGGGAGCGAGACGAATCGAGCCAGGGCCTGGTTTCCGGGCACGCTGACGGCCACGGAGTCCTTCCCCAATTGCTCGGAGTAAGCCTGCACGAACTGGACGAGCGTGTGCCGAACCATGGCGGGGATGTCCAGCCCCGGAGTGGTCAATACCTTTTGGTGCCGAATGACGGTGAAGTCAGTGACGGTGACGCCGTCGGTGCCGGGCTCCAGGCGGATGGCCTTGATTCCCGATGCGCCAAGTTCGATGCCCCATGCTCCGTTCGATCGTGCCATCTCGTGTCTCCAAGGGGGGTCAGCTGTCGGGGCCGTTCAGTCTGGCGATCATATCCCGGTCGCCACGGCCCAACGTGGCTCCAGGGTCTCACTAAGAGACTTCGGCGACCAGGCCGCGAATGTTCCGCAGATACCTTGGAAAGCCTGCGCCAAGGTACGCTCCCAAGCCCGCCACTGCGGGAGAGACGCCATGACTTCGTCCCCACTACCGGACCACACCTATTCCAAGGCCCAGCCACCAACCGTGGTGGCAGCCCCTCTGGGCGCCCCCTCTGCCTCGGATGCGTCGGTCAGGCTTGACGCCGAGATCGCCGCGGCGATGGAAGGGATCGACATGACCACGCTCATGTCCAAGCTCCCCGATACTCCCAAGGCGGCAGCGTCCCCTGGCGCGCCGGCCACGGGTGGCGCCAAGCGCAGCCGGAGGGGGACGGTGACGCGCGTGGAGGCTCGCGAGGTGTTCGTGGAGTTTGACGCCAAGAGTTCCGGGGTCTGCCCGATGAGCCACTTCACCGAGACGCCGGAGGAAGGAACATCGTGGGACTTCATCGTGGAGCGACTGGATCCCTTTGAGGGATTGTTCGTTCTGGCGCGCCCGGGAAGCATCCTCAAGGGCACCGCCTGGGGCGACCTTGAGGTTGGCATGACCGTCGAGGCGCGTTGCGTGGGAATGAACGCGGGCGGCCTGGACATGGAGGTTTCGCACAAGCGTGCGTTCATGCCTACACGCGAGGTGGATCTGCGGCATGTCCCGGACATCTCCGTGTTCCTGGGGCTCAAGCTCCCCTGCGAAGTCATCGAGCTGCGGCGCGAGAAGGGGCGCATGGTCCTCTCGCACCGCCGCGTCGCTGAACGCGAACGCAGGGAGAAGGCGCTGGAGACCATCGCCACGCTTGAGGTCGGCCAGAGGAGGTCGGCCACCGTGGTGAGCGTCCAGCCCTACGGCGCCTTTGCCGACCTGGGCGGCGTGGACGGACTCATTCCGGTGGGTGAGCTCTCCTACGAGCGGCTCAGGTCCGCGGCCGACGCGGTTTCCGTCGGCGATGTCCTGGATGTGGTCATCAAGCGGATCGACCTCGAGGCCAGGCCTCCGCGGATTTCCCTCAGCCGCAAGGATCTCCTCGCCGACCCGATCAAGGCGCGCATGGAGGAGATCGTCCCCGGCGCGACACTGAGCGGGACCGTCACGAAACTCATGGAGTTTGGCGCATTCGTCGAACTGGCGCCGGGTGTCGAGGGACTGGTGCATGTCTCCGAGATCACGTGGGACCGCGTCCCCAACCCGGCGGCGCGCTTGCAGCGCGGCGAGGTGGTGGAAGTCAAGGTCCTGAGCGTGGATCCCGCGAACCGTCGCGTGAGCCTCTCAATCAAGCAACTGTCGGAGCCGCCGGCGCGACCCGCGCGGGAAGACCAGGGCGGGGAGGGCGGGAACCGGCGCGGTGGTCGCGGAGGTCCTGGAGGCAGCGGCCCCGGCCGACGCGAAGAAGCAGCCGTGCCACCACGGGGAGATGACCCCGAGATGCGGAAGCTCCTCGCGCGGTTTGACCCCAGCGTGAAGCGCAGGGGCGGGCTGAGCTAGCCGTCGAGCCGGTCGGTCGGGTCCCCGTCCGCGGCAAGGCGCTGCAGGAGGTAGGCCCTTGCGCCAATCGTCCAGAAGAGTGACATCGCATAGCCGCCGATGGCGAGGCTGACCACGGTCCGCCAGACCATCGCCACCTCGCCCGCCACGCGACCGGTCCCCGACAACGAACTCAAGTCCACCCATCCCGCTGGCTCAAGGGGGCTCAAGCGTGGATCGAAGTTCCCCCAGGCATCGCCGGCGAGGTCCGTCAAAAGGCCAAAACTAGTGTTATAGGACCATGCGAGCGCCGCATCCACGATCGCAAATCCCACGGCAAACGTGACCAGCCCCACTCCGGCGTAGAGCGCGGCATGCAGGGGTTTGGAAAGGAGCATCGCGCTCACGCGCTGCACGGCCTCGGTTCCGTCGCACGCCTCGATGGCGGCGGCCGGCACGAAGAGGGGTGCAGCGACGATGAGGAGCAGGAGCAAGATGCCAGCCAGGAGGGAGAGGACGATGCCCACGCCTCCCCAGAGTGCCGCCAAGACATCCAGTCCGGGGACTCGAAGCATCAGCCCGGGAAGCGCAGTCGCCAGGAGCAGGATCGCCGCGACCGCCAGTGCGGCGAAGGGGGCGAAGCAGACGCTGGTCCATCGATCACGCACGAAGGCGCGCGCCTGTGCCAAGGGTGGTTGCTCCCCTGCACCCAAGTCGAATGCCGCGAGCCGCGCGATCACGCCGCCGCTGAAGCCCAGCACGATGAGAGTCAGGGCCCCGAAGGTGATGCTGAAGGGAACGGACGCGCGCCAGCACGCCACGGGCACGCGCGTGCAAAGTGTCCAGACATCGTCGATGGCCGCCGGAACCTCCAGCGCCAGCATGTTTCGCACGGCACCGCAGGTGGCTCGCGACACTTCCGTGGCGAGCGCTTCATAGCACCCCTTCGGGCGTTGCATGTCGATCATCCGCAGCGTTCGCTGCCGCGCTCCTGGACCCGCTGCGTCCCCGACCCTGGCGAGGTCCTCCTGAAGCGCCGCGACCGCCACATTGGAGCGCTCGGCTTGCTCGGGGGTCATCGATCCGGCGAGGAGGCCGTACGGCGAGATGGTGGGAGTGGCGACCGCGTCCCACACTCGTCCAGCACACGCCAAGACCAAGATGGCCAAGGCGCCCGTCACGACACGGGACCCGCGCATGGCCACGGTGATGGACGAGAGTAGCGAGGGGAATCGAACCAGCCTGGGCAGGTCCACGGCATCGACCGTCACTCGGGTCTGTCTTTCCATAGCGTCTCCTTCAGTCGTGGTTACTTTATGGTGCGACGGCGACTCCGTGCGGCGGCCGTCCGCTACCCTTCGCGACCCATGTCACTTGACCTCGCACCCGTCCTGGCCCAGCTCGATGCCGACCGCACCAACGCACTGGAGCGGCTGGGGGATTTCTTGCGCATCCCGTCGATTTCCACGGATCCTGCGAGGAATGCCGACACCCGTCGCGCCGGACAGTGGGCGGTGAATGACCTTCGGTCGATCGGATTCAATGCTTCGCTTCACGACACGGCCGGGCATCCGATGGTGGTCGGGCACATCGATGGCCCCGCCCCCGACGCGCAGCGCGTCCTCTTCTATGGCCACTACGACGTTCAGCCGGCGGACCCGCTGGAGCTGTGGGAGTCGCCGCCATTCGAGCCGCGGACGGTGAGCGGCCCGCTGGGCGATCGCATCGTTGCTCGCGGCGCGGTGGACGACAAGGGACAGGTCATGACCTTCTTTGAGGCGTGCCGGGCGTGGCGCACGGTCCACGGGGTCCTGCCCTGCGCGGTGACGGTCTTCCTGGAGGGAGAGGAAGAATCCGGAAGCCCCAGCTTCATGCCGTTCCTGCAATCGAACAAGGAACTCCTCAGGAGCGATGTGTGCGTGGTGTCGGACACGGGGATGTGGGATGTGGAAACTCCCGCGATCACCACGCGGCTGCGCGGGCTGGTCTATCTGGACATCACGATCCATGGGCCGTCCCACGACCTGCACTCGGGGATGTACGGCGGCGCCGTCCCCAACCCGTGCGACGTGCTCGCCGGCATCATTGCGCAGTTGCACGACTCCCAGCGGCGCGTCACGATCCCGGGCTTCTATGACGGCGTCCAGATGCCCCAGCCGGCGACGCTCCAGTCGTGGAAGGGACTGCCGGACACCGAAGCGGAATTCCTGGGGGGCATCGGGCTTCGAGAAGGATTCGGCGAGACCGGGTACTCGCTGCTGGAGCGCGTGTGGGCCAGACCCACGCTGGAGGTGAACGGCATGAGCGGCGGATACACCGGCCCCGGAGCCAAGACGGTGATCGGCGCCAAGGCCAACGCCAAGCTCTCGTGTCGCCTGGTGCCCGGGCAAGACCCCGGTGTGGTGGAAAACTCACTCAAGGAGTTCATCCAATCCCGGCTGCCGGCCGGGTGCCGGATGGAGTGCCACTCCCACGGCGCCAACCCGGCTATCTGCGTGCAGGAATCGAGTCGATACCTGGAGGCTGCGGAGCGCGGCCTGGGCGCGATCTTTGGCCGCCCCGCCTTCCGCATCGGTTCCGGCGGGAGCGTTCCCGCGGTGGGGATGATCGCCAGCGTGCTGGGTGTGGATACGCTCCTCGTCGGCTTCGGGCTGGATGATGATCGCGTGCACTCACCCAACGAGAAATTCGAAGTCGCCTGCTTCGCCAACGGCGCGCGGTCCCATGCCGCGATCCTGGCGGAAATCGGGAAGCTTCGCGCCTAGGCCAAGCCTCTCCATGGGAAGGACGCACGATCCGAGGGCACGCTTCGTCGCGATCCTTGCCGTCGCGTTCGCGATCGTGCTTGGGACAGCGGCGGCGGCCCAGTCGGTGATTGTCGAATCGATGGGTGTGGGCGGCTGGTATCGCCCCGGCACTCCCACGGGGATCCTGGTCCGCGCCTCTGCCGATGTGGAACAGGCCTCGGAGGCCGAACTGGTGTGG
Source organism: Planctomycetota bacterium (assembly GCA_027618565.1). Taxonomy (GTDB): domain Bacteria; phylum Planctomycetota; class Phycisphaerae; order Phycisphaerales; family SM1A02; genus SXOD01. The sequence goes on from JAQCEQ010000005.1 coordinate 57,824, forward strand.
GAGCTGGATGGCCCTGACGGCGACCGGCTGGAAGTCTCGCGGCGGGTCATCGTGGAGCCCGGGCGGACCGTGCGCGCGTGGCTCTACGGAACGGTCATGCCGGTGGCGGGATCCGAGTTCACGGAGTTCACGGTCCGGTTGTGGGAGGTCATCGATGGAGAGCGCAGCCGCGAGCTGGGGAGGACTCGATTCTCGCCCGACGCGCTACAGCCCCCCGTTCGCGCTGCCTCGTTGGCCGATGACCTGGCGCTGGTCGTGGGCTCCGCGACGATGGGGCTGGAGCAGTTTGACTTTGACACACGCTCCGGCGGGTTCCCGGCCACCTTGAATGGCTCGATGCACACGGCGACGGTCGCCGATCCGGCACTCCTCCCGGATCGCGCCACGGGACTTCGTGGATATGGCGTCATCGTGTGGTCCGAGCCGCTGCCGCAATCGCTCCCTCCAGCGCAGGCCGCCGCCCTCCTGGACTGGATCTCGCGCGGCGGCCACTTGGTCGTCGCGCCAACGGGCGCCGACGATGCGTGGGGCGCCGGGACACTGCGCAGCGCGCCGTCGCACGCCCTGCGCGAACTCATCCCCGAGCGCGGGCTGGCGGGCACTCGCCGTGAAGGCGTGCTAGTGCGCGACCTCCTGTCGACACTCTCGAAGTCGTCCACGCTCACCAATCGTGCTGCCGTGACCGACCTCTGGACCTTTGACGCGGCAACGCTCCCATCGCCATGGCGGCCGCTCGCGGCGCTGGCGGTGCCACGCAGCGGGTCGCTTGGCGTGGCAACCCCCGCGCCCGATTCCATTCAGGGGGAGCTCTGGGCGGTGCGACGCACCTGGGGAACCGGCTTGGTCTCCTTCCTTGGGATCGATGCGGATTCCCTGTCCCGCCGCGCGTTGCAGCCGGGCGGGTTCCCGCAGGCCTCGGCGTTTTGGGGGCCGATCATCGGGCGCCGCGGTGACGCGCTGACGCGCCAGGAGTTCACGCCACTCGCACAGGCTGACCCATCGCCGCTTGTGAGGGGGAGTGGTGCGACCATCGACCTCCTCGGTGGCGTCATCCGGTCGTCAGTCGACATCGGCACGCAGGCCATCGTCGGGGTCCTGCTTGCGTTTGGGCTCTTCGCCGCGTACTGGGTGCTGGCCGTGCCGGTCGCGTTCTACGCATTGAAGTCCCGCGGGCTGGAGCGGCATTCGTGGCTTGCCTACACCACGCTGGCCATCGTGTTTTCGGGGGTGGCGTGGATCACCGCGATGGTCGCCACGGCGGGTGCCACATCGGGGGCACGAGTCCGCCACCTAAGCGTGGTGGACCTGGTGATCCCACCCGTCGCGACCGAGAAACCCGAGGCGACCGCACACGGATGGGCCAGCATCCAGCTGCCGGGATACGGTCGTGCCGAGATCTTGCTTCGGGACGCCGCTCCCGGCGACACGCTCGCCGCCTTCGCGGAGCCCGACGCGATGGTGACCGGATTCCCGGACACGCAGGCCATCCACCAATCCGTCCTCGAACCAGCAGTGCTGGACATGCCAAGCCGAGCCACGGCGACGCTGGTGGAGTACCAGTCGAGCAGCCTGTCGCCGCGATGGCGTGGGGCCGTCTCCCTCCAGTCCGGCCAACCGATCACCTGCGAGGTCTCCAGTGCCGGAGGCACCGTGCGCGCCCGGATGAATGGATCGCTGGTGCACTCGCTTCCCGTCCCGATGGAGTCGGTCTACATCGTGCTCGTCGCGCCAGTGAGGAGTCCCACCGTCGCGATGCTGGGCTCCCCAGCGAGCCCCAGCCCCGAAGCCGAACTGTCGCTCAAGGGAGCAATGCGGTTCACTGGTTCCTGGCAGCCCGGTAGGCCTCTTGACCTGGGTGCGACCCTCGGAACCGTAGTGTTGCATTCGATGTCCAGCGCGGAGAACGAACTGACCCGCGAATTGGAGCAGAGCTGGACCGGGCCGCTGCGGAGTCGCTCGGTGCTGGGCGTGGAGTCCTCGGCGCTGTCCACGCCCCAGCGCCTGGCGGCGGCAAGCCTCTTCGGGCTGCTCGCTCCCCCGGCGTACCTCAAGGCCAGGCCCGACGCTGCGGAACTGGGGGACACGACCCGCATCGGTCGAAGCATCGGGCACGAACTGGACCTTGGCGGCCACGCCGCCGGTGGCGCAGTGATCATCATCGGCGCCATCAATGGCGAGCTTCCCGTCGAGCTGGCGGTGGCCGGTGCCTCTGCGGAGTCTGGGGGACTGACCATCGTGAGGTCTATCATCCCGCTTGGCAGCGACGGCCGTTGGCTGGCGCCCAGCATCACTGGCGACGCGAGCGTCGCGCGCCTCGCGAGCCTCTCATGGCGATGATCGAGACCGTCAATCTCACCAAGAAGTACGGCGAGCTGGCCGCGCTGGACAACCTCAATCTCACGGTGGAGGCGGGCAGCTGCCTGGGGTTCATCGGCCCCAACGGCGCCGGGAAGACCACCACCATCAAGATCCTTGCGACCCTCTTGAAGCCCAGCTGGGGGGAGGCGCGGATCGGCGGCAAGGTCGTCGGCTACCAGAACCACCTCATTCGCCCGATCATCGGGTATGTCCCCGACTTCATGGGGTCCTACGACGACATGCTCGTCGTGGAGTACCTGGAGTTCTTCGCCAGCTGCTACGGCATCCACGGCCCGGCCCGCACCAAGGCGGTGGGCGATGTGCTGGAGCTCACGGACCTGGGCTACAAGCGGGATGCCGAGGTGAACAGCCTCAGCCGCGGCATGCAGCAGCGCCTCAGCGTCGCGCGCGTCCTCCTGCATGACCCCCAGGTGCTCTTGCTGGATGAGCCCTCCAGCGGGCTGGACCCGCGCGCGCGCGTGGAAATGCGCGAGCTCCTGAAGGAACTGCGCCGGATGGGGAAGACCATCCTGATCTCCAGCCACATTCTCTTTGAGCTGGCGGAACTCTGCACCGATGTCGCGATCATCGAGCAGGGCAAGCTCCTCTTCGCTGGGCCAATGCGTGAGATCATGGCGCGCACACGGACCGGCCGGGTGCTCCATGTCGTCGTGGAAGACCGCCACGCCGACGCCATCAAGCTCCTCAAGGGCATCCAGGGCGTGCGGCAAGTGGATGGCGCTCGGCAGGGAGATGTCATGCGGATCGAGGTCCAGCTGGATGAGTCTTCGGGACTCTCTCCCGGCGAATTGAATGCCCGGCTGGTGGCACAGGGGCTGCGCGTGTCGCACATGGCGGAAGAAAAGCTGGACCTGGAGACGGCCTTCATGCGCCTGACCAAGGGGCTGGTGGCATGAGTTGCCGCGTGGCGATCGCTTGCGAGTCCGCGCGCCCTGGCGCCACCGAGGCGCTGGCCCGCGTGCGTGACATCGTGAGGCCCCACGGGATCGTTGTCGCCGAGCTGGCGGCGGATGAGTCGCCCCTCCCGGCTGACCTCTCCATTGACCGGCTGGTGAGCGTGGGCGGCGATGGCACCTTCCTGGCCCAGGCACGGCGCGCGCATCCGCGGGACATCCCGGTGGTTGGCGTCAACGCCGGGCGGCTGGGGTTCCTCACCTCCTTCACGGTCGATGCGCTGGAGCGCCACGCCGGCATGGTGTTCGGTGCAGCCGCGAGCATGGAACGGCGCAGCGTGCTCGCCGTCACCATGTGCCGCAACGGCGACGTTGCGGAGGGCATCTGCGTCAACGACTGCGTCATCGCGGCGGGCGACCCGTTCACGATGGTTCAACTCAGGCTCACGATCGACGGGGAGCCGGGGCCGGTCTTCCGCGGCGACGGGCTCATCTTCGCCACCGCCCTGGGATCGACGGCTTACAACCTGAGCGGCGGCGGGCCGATCGTGCATCCCGATGCCAATGTCCTCCTGGTCACACCCATCGCGCCGCACTCGCTCAGTTTCCGACCGATCGTCCTCACCGGCGCGGCCGAGGTCAGCGTGCGCGTCGAGCGCGCCAACCCGGGCACGACCGTCATCGTTGATGGCCAGCCCGTCGGGCGCGTTGGCGCGGAGGACGAGATCCTGGTCCGCGGCGACCGGCGTGGCATTCGGGTGGTGGCCAACCCGGAGGCGCGCTATTGGCAGACGCTCCAGCGAAAGATGCGGTGGGCGGAGGCGCCTGTGTACTCGCCAGAAGCGGACGCGCCGCCAGGAAACTGATCCTGACGGCGCGCTGTTGTTTCAATCCCCTTCCGAAGGGGATGTTGGTTTGGCTCGGGGCGCCTCGATCAGCACGGTCCCCAGCTGGAAAGCATGCTGGCCAGGTCGACGCCATCCGTGATGCCGTCGCCGTTGACATCCCCTGTGGAGGTGCCCCAACCGCTGAGGAGGATGCCGAGGTCGACGCCATCGATGGCGCCGCTGCCATTGATGTCCGCCGGGCAACTTGGAGCTGGCGTTCCGGTGACAGTCACGGTCGTGAAGCCGGTCGCGCTACTGGTCTTGCCGCCGATGCGGACCAGGAACTGCTGCCCAGTGGAGGCATTCCAGGTCACGCTGGTCGATCCACCAGCGCACCCTGCGGTGTCGTCGTCACACGCGATGACCGCCGTGCTGCTGGTGGGGCAGGTCGAACCGTACACCGCAATGCGAGAGTCAAAGTCGGAGCTCCCGCAGTTGGTGACGGTCATCGTGCCGTTGAAGAGGGCCGTCACCGTGTGCCACACATCCTTGTACATGGTGGTCGTGCCGCCGTCGATGCACGCTCCGGTGAGCTCGATGGCAGAATCCGTGGCGGAACTGGTCGCGACCTGCGTGGAACCGAACGGGAGCGCCGTGGCTCCGGAGCACTCGTCGTTCACCGGGCCGGACTGCGTGGCCGTGATCGTCATCGAGTAGTCGTTGCGCGTGTCGCTGTACATGTAGACGCGGAGGAACACCGTCTGGCTCGCGCCGGAGTTGTTCCACGAGAGAACCTCGTTGTTGGTGTGCGAGACCCCCGAGGCCAGCACCGTGCCGCCGCAGGATGAGTAGAGCTGGCCATCGATGTCGCCATTGGCGTCGGTGAAGGTGAGCGCGATGTTGGCGGTGGTGCCGCCCGCGACGCTGAACGAATACCAGTCCTCGTCGGTGCTCTTGCAGACCAGTCCGGAGATCGTGCCTGAGGAGACGGCCTTGGCGGTGGCGCAGGTGTCATTTTGTTCCTGCGCGTCGTCGGTCCCCGCGGTGAGGAACGCGGCGAAGTTGCCGCCGGAACTGGACACCGCGGAGTCCCAGCGGCCGTAGCCGTCGTCCGCGCCCGGATTGGAGCAGGAACTGGAGCCGCAGGTCAGGACGCCGTAGAGCTTGCGATCGCTGTCACGATACATCGCAGAGCCGGAGGATCCTGGCTCGGTGATGCCGTTGGACCAGGAGACTTGCGACCAGTACGAGCCGGATCCGCAGTAGTTGTTGGTCGCCACCTTGCTGCCGAAGGAGATCGCCTGTGGGGCCCCGCCGGGGTGGTGGAGGCAGGTGCTCGCCGAGTTGTTCGCCTGGTTCGTGGAGAGCCAGCCGACCCAGTAGGCGGCGGCCGGAATCTCTGCCCGGATCATGAGGAGGGAGCAGTCGCTCGTGGCGTAGGTATCGGTCAGGTCACCACCCGTGACCGTGGTTCCCCCTGCCGTGCCGCCGCCACAGGTGTTGGCGCGATAGAAGAAGAGGTACTGCGCACTGTTCGCATTCGCCTGCGTGCTGATGCAGTGGTTGGCCGTGGAGACATACGGCGTCTCGTCGGCTGAAGTCGTCGCCATCAACTGGCCTGAGCAGAGGTACCCGCCGCCAAAGACCAGGCGGAGCGTGGCGTTGCTCTCGTTGCTCCAGGCGGTGTAGCACGCAGGCTGGTTGTGGCAGTTGCCCGCGATGCCGCCGTCGCCCTTGTCACCGCCAAAGTCGCCCGAGGCCTCGGTGAAGATGTCACGGTAGCCGTGGCTCATCTCCAGCCCGGTGAACGGCAAGGAGGTGGCCTTTTCGTCACCGGGGACAAACCACTCGATGGTGCTGGTGGTGCCGACGGCAAAGAGACCCCAGGCCTCTCCGGTGTCGAACTGGCCATCGTCGGTGATCGGCCCAACCCACGCGCGGTCCTTGCTCTCGGTGACGAGATAGAGTTCCTCTCCATCGCCAAGGCCGAGCCCGGTCAAGTGCACGCGGTTGCAGGTGGCCTCCTCGGCCACGATGGAGAGTCGCCAGAGGTGACCGCCGGCGACCGGGAGCCACGCGCCGTCGGCGACGCTCACCGGCACTTCACGGGGAACAGCGAATCGAAGCGGCGCCGGCTGTGGCGTCTGCTCATCCTCGATGAGGAGTTCCGCGACATCCACAGGGCCAAGCGTGATCTGTGGCGCAGGAAGGAACGAGACGCCGAACTGCTCGGAGAGCGGCACCTCCACGATCTTGGGTGGATTCGACGGAGACTGCTTGGCGTGGCCGTCGGCATCGCCGATCTGGCCCAGGGCGCTGGCAGTGGCAATGGAACAGGCCCCCATCAGGACAAGTCCCGTGCAAAGACGGCGGCAGTGGGAAGGCACAGTCGTGGTGGTCTTCATGTGAATCGTGTCTCCAAAGTGTGAAACCAATTTGACAGTTTTGCAAACAAAATGTGCCGAAACGCGCTGCCGGTCTGTTGAGTCCCGTCCAAGGGAGGCTGATACGCAAACTTCATCTCCATTTTACAATCCCCACCCATGATCGACATCAAGGCCTACCGAGAGACGCCAGCGCGGTTCCAGGCGGGGGCCGGGGCGAAGCGGATCATCATCGATTTCGGACGCCTCGATGCCCTGGATGCCGAACGCCGGCGGCTCGTGACCGGGATCGAGACCCGAAAGGCGGACCAGAATCGCCTCTCCAAGGAGATCGGACCGCAGCTGGGTCAGCTCAAGGGGCGCCTCAAGGGGCTGTTGGAGGGATCGCCGGGGCGAGCGGAGGTGCAGGGTCAACTGGCGGGATTGGAGGCTGCTCCGCTGGCGCTCAAGAACCAGATCGCGGTGCTGGAGGCGGAGCTGCGCCGAATCGAGCCCGAGTGGGAATCGATCCTGATGACGGTGCCGCAGCCGCCGGCGAGTGACGTGCCGGTGGGTGCGTCCAGCGATGACAACGTCGAGCTCCGTCGGTGGGCACCGGCCGGATTCGATCCCGCTCGCGGATTCGCCGCGTGCCGCGGGTTTGCGCCACGCACGCACCTTGACTTGGTGAAGTCGCTCAAGTTGGCGGACTTCGAACGCGGCGTCAAGATGTCCGGGACTCGCCACTACATCCTCACGGGATGGGGCATGCGATTGCAGCAGGCGGTGCTTCGCATGGCGTTTGACATGATGACCAACGAGAATGGGTTCACGCCGATCGGCGTGCCCGTCATCGTGCAAGAGCAGTGCATGGTGGGCACCGGCTTCTTTCCAGCAGGGCGCGAGCAGGCGTACCACATCGAGGAGTCAAGGCGCGGTGCCGGGCATGACCTCTTCTTGACGGGCACCGGCGAAGTCGGTCTGATGGGAATTCATGCGGGCGAAATCCTCCATGAGGCGGACCTGCCGATTCGCTACACCACGGTGAGCACCTGCTTCCGGCGCGAAGCGGGCGCGGCCGGCAAGGACACCGCTGGGCTCTATCGCATCCACCAGTTCGAGAAGGTCGAGCAAGTCGTGGTGTGCCGTGCCGACGACGCCGAGAGCCGACAGTGGCACCAGACGATGATCGGCTTCGTGGAGTCGCTGCTGCAGCGGATGGAACTCCCCTACCGATTGCTGCAATGCTGCACCGGTGACCTCGGTGTCAAGAACGAGGACATGATCGACATCGAGTGCTGGATGCCCGGCCGCGGCGAGGTGGATGTCGGTGGTGTGCCGCAGGGAGCGTGGGGCGAAACGCATTCCGCCAGCCGCCTTGCTGATTTCCAGACTCGTCGCCTCAACGTGCGGTATCGCGACTCCAACGGGAAGCTGCACTTCCCTTACGCGCTCAACAACACCGTCTGCGCCAGCCCGCGCATCCTGATCCCGCTTGTGGAGATCCACCAGCAGGCCGATGGCTCCGTCCGGATTCCAGAGGCGCTGCGACCCTACCTGGGCGGTGCGACAGAGATCAGGGCGTAGGGCCGGCGGGATCGCTGGACTGCCGCGCCCGTCGGGTCATCGCAAGGACTCGATCCAAGCGCTTGGCCCCGAAGAGGAGTCGCAGCAGCGGCGCCGGGTCCCGATCGGGATGGATCATCAGCCCGGACATCACCCACGCGAGCCAGGCGATTCCGGTCGAGAACACCATGGTGAAGAAGCCGATCGCGATGGGGAACCAGGCCTCCCCTCCAGGGGCGCTCGCTTCAAGGCACGCTTCGGCAGGATTGTCAGGGTTGTAGTGGACGACGACGTGCTGGGCCACGGCATAGTGCGCGGCGTGGGAACTGGCGCCATCGACATCGACCAAGAAGCTCCGTCGGTTCCCCTCGTACGACTCGCCTTTCACGCTGTAGGCGTAGCGAAGGATGTGCGAAGTGGTCTTCTGCTTTGGGCTTCCGCCGGTGGCGACTCGTGACTCGGTGATCGTCCCTTCGACGGTGGGCCAATCCATCGCGGCCAGCGCGGTGTTGCGTTCCTGGGCACCCATGTACACGAAGAAACCGCCGCCCGCGGCGATCGCCACGCACACGAACACGAACCACGCCCGGACCACATGCGGGACCCATCGGGCCCCGCGCGTACTGAATCGGAGATTGGTCAGCCGATGCCGTCCTTCTTGGCCATCATCTCCAGCATGTCGACGCAACGGTTGGCGTAGCCGTACTCGTTGTCGTACCACGACACCACCTTGAAGAAGCGGTCGTTGAGCTGGATGCCGGCCTTGGCGTCAAAGATGCTGGAGCGAGGATCGCTGAGGAAGTCGCTGGAGACGACTTCGTCATCGGTGTAGCCGAGGATTCCCTTGAGCGCGCCTTCGAGCGAGGTGCCGGCGGCGGCCGACTTCATGGCGCCGTTGATCGCGGCGAGGCTGGTGGGCTTGACGCTCCTGAAGGTGAGGTCCACGCAGGAGACATTCGCCGTCGGGACCCGGAAGCTCATGCCGGTGAGCTTGCCCTTCACCTCCGGGATGCACAGCGCCACGGCCTTAGCCGCGCCAGTGCTGGACGGAATGATGTTCATGTAGGCGTTGCGGCCGCCGCGCCAGTCCTTCTTGGACGGTCCATCCTGGGTCGGCTGCGTGGCGGTGACCGCGTGGACCGTGGTCATCAGTCCTTCGTCAATGCCGCAGTGGTCCATCAGGACCTTGACGATCGGCGCGAGGCAGTTCGTGGTGCAGCTGGCGTTGGAGAGGATCGTGTCCTTCGCAGGGTCGTACTGGCAGGCGTTCACGCCCTTGACAAACGTCCGGACATCGTCGCTCTTGGTGGGTGCGGAAATGAGCACGCGCTTGGCGCCGGCCGTGATGTGCTTTCCGGCACCATCGCGGTCGGTGAAGAGCCCCGTGGACTCCAGGACATAGTCCACACCCATCGCCTTCCACGGCAGCGTTGTGGGGTCCTTGATGGCGGTGCAGGTGGTCGTTTGGCCTTCGCAGACGAAGGACTCGCCGTCCAGCGCCACGGCCTTGGAGAATCGACCATGCATCGAGTCGTACCGCAGGAGGTACGCCAGGTTGTCGGCCGGCACAAGATCGTTCACTCCCACGATCTGCAGCGTGCCGCGCTCGTTGGCAATGCGATAGACGAGGCGGCCGATGCGACCAAATCCATTGATGGCGATCTTGGGAGGCGTGTTGGCTGGCATCTGAGTCCTGCGTGCTCCTGCGTTCCTGTCGGCCAGCAGCCCTGGAGCGAGCGGCGCCGGGAAAGGGGCGGTGATGATACCGATGCACCTCGACCGTATCCTGCGCTCCCTTCATGCTGCAAGGCGCGCCATCCTCTGCCCCACCGGCCCAGGTCCAGTCGGCCGAACCAGTCACGCTGCGGGTGGCGGTGGTGTCCGTGGGTGTGCCCCAGGACGCTTCTTCCGGTCTCTCGAGGAACGGCGTGCTTCCGATGATCTGGCGCGAGGCATGCGCCAACGCCAATGTTCGGTCCGACATGATGGTGATGTCCGAGACTGAGGGCCTGGCCGCCCTGCAGGCCGGCACGGTGGATGTGCTGCTGGACGCGATCGAGATGACGCCGGAGGCGGTCGGGCAATTCAACCTGTCTGTCCCGCTCCAGCAACGAGCACTCCGCGCGGTGGTGCGCACGGATGACAACGTGACCTATGGCGGGTTGCTCAATGCGATGTGGCACAGCGAACTTGGCGGATTGCTCCTGGTCGGGGCGATCTTCAGCCTCCTTTCCGCCGCCCTGATGATCACCGTGGAACGCAACCACCGGAAGAGCTACTTCGTGGAGCGCTCGACGAGCGAGCGGATCGAGCACGGCCTCTGGTGGTCGATCGTGACCTTCGCGGCGGTTGGATACGGTGATGTGGTGCCCGTGACGCGCATGGGGCGGCTGGTGGCCTCGTGCTGGATGCTCTTCAGCGTGCTGCTGGTGGCGCTGATGGGAAGCGTGGTGGCGGCTGAATTCACGGTGAGCAAGCTGCGATCCTCGCTCAACACTATCGAAACGGTCAGGACCAAGGCGGTGGCGGTGCTGACCGACCGGGACCGCTCACGCCTGGAGGGGATGGGGGCACTCGTCACCGTCGTTCCATCGTTCGAGAGCGGCATCGTGGCGCTTCGCCTGGGTCACGTGGAGGGTTTCTTTGTGTCCGACTTGGATGTGATGCTTCACCATGCCGACTTGCAGGAGTCCAACCTCAAGTTGCTGCCCGGCCGGCTGCGCGACACCTTTATCGCGGTCGCCTATCGGGCCGACCTTCCCGCCGACCTGGAGCGTCGCCTCGATGTCGGATTGATGTCCGCGGTCGTCGCGACGGAGTGGAGCGACGCCGCGTACTTCTTGGGCAACGACGACCATGAGGTCACACCGTGACCCTGGCGCTTCCCTCCGCATCCCTCATCGGCATGGTGCACGCGCGAGCACTGCCAGGCGCACCACGGCATGCGCTGTCGATGGATGAGATCGAGTGCACGGCGATCGCGGAGGCGCGGTTGCTGGCCTCGGCTGGGTTTGATGCGATCATCGTCGAAAACATGCACGACGCGCCGTACCTACGGTGCGCCGCGGTCCCGGAAACGATCGCAGCCATGACACGCGTCGTGCGCGCGGTGGTGGGCGCCGTCACGATTCCCGTGGGCGTCCAGATCCTGTCGCACGCCAACAGCGCGGCGCTGGCCGTGGCGCATGTGGCAGGCGCACGGTTCATCCGTTGCGAAGGGTTCGTCTTTGCCTCGGTGAGTGACGAAGGCCTCGTGCGCGATGCCTGCGCCGGAGACCTCCTGCGCGACCGGGTCCGGCTGGGAGCCGAGGGCGTGGCCATCTGGGCCGACATCCGCAAGAAGCACTCCTCGCACGCCATCACGGCCGACCTCACCATGCGCGACTGGGTGCACGGCGCCGCATTCTTTGGCGCCGACGCGGTGGTGGTGACGGGACGAGAGACCGGCGACCCGGTCGATGGTGGCTCGCTGGAGGAGGCCGCAGGCGCTGCGGCAAAGATGCCGGTCTTCGTAGGGTCGGGTGCAACCCCCACGTCCCTGGGCCGACTCTTCGCGCACGCTCGCGGCGTGATCGTCGGGAGCGCCCTCAAGTCCGGCGGAATCTGGTCCAACGAACTGGACACGGCCCGGGTGGCGGCGATGGTGAGCGCACGTGATGCGTGTCGGGGTGCGACGGGTGGGTGACCCCGGCGGCTCCGCGGAGGCCCCGTTCTCGCGCGTGTACATGAACGGAAGGTTGGTACCAGCAGTCGAGGCGCGCGTGAGCGTGTTCGACCGGGGCTTCCTCTTTGGCGATGGCGTCTACGAGGTGGTGCACGCCTTCGGGGGTCGATGGCTGGACATGAACCTTCATGTGGGGCGCCTGCGAAAGAGCCTGGTGGCCGTGGGGATCGACCCCGCGATGGCTGATGAACTCCCGCGGGCGGCTCGAATGTTGGTGGGAGACACCCCTCTTGATGCGTCGATCTACCTGCAGGTGACACGAGGCGCCGGGAGCGACCGCACGCACCTTCCGCAAGCCGGCTTGGTGCCCACCGTCTTCGCCACCCTCTCGCAGACCGAGTCGCTCGCCGCCCTTCGCTCCACGGCTGCCCCGCCCTCGATACGTGCGGTGACCGCGCCGGATTCGCGCTGGCTTCGTCTGGAGATCAAGTCCATTTCCCTGATGGGGGCGCTGCTCCCGCTCATGGACGCGCAGCGACATGGCGCAGGCGAGGTGATCTTCACGCGGGATGGCTTCGTCGCCGAGGGAGGTTCCAGCAACATCTTCGCCGTCATCGGCGGGGAGCTGGTGACGCCGCCGCTTGGCGGGCCGCCGATGCTGCACGGGTGCCTGCGCACGCGGCTGCTGTCGGTAGCGATCGCGAATGGGATCCCCGTGAGCGTGCGGAGCGTGCCGACGGCGGAGCTCAAGCGTGCGACGACCATCCTCTCGACGGGGAGTCGATCACTGATTCGGGTGGTGGCGTCGCTGGATGGCGAGCCGGTTGGAGTGGGAGCGCCGGGCTGCGCTGGCGGCACGAGCATCGTCTCGACGCTGTGGACAGGGCTGCTGGACGCGATTGAGGAGGACGCTCGGAGGATCGGGCACTCCTCGTAGCATGACGTGATGGCCTCCATCATCGCCATCAGTGTCGGCAATTCGCGCACCAGCATCTCCCGCATCGAGGAGGGCACGATCGTTGAGTCAGTCCGGGAGGCGTCGGAGGACGCACGGGCGGTGGCGGCTGCCGCCAAGCGCCTTGCGGCGGGCGAATTGTCCACCACCATCATCGCGACGGTCGCGCCGACGCAGTCCGAAGCCATCGCCATCGCACTGAAGGAGATCGGTTCGGGGGAGATCGCCCTCGTAGGCGAGGAGATTGGGATCCCCATCGCCACCAAGCTGGCCGACGGCGCGAATCCAGGCCAGGATCGCTTGCTCTGCGCGACCGCCGCGTGGCGCCGCCTGGGGCAGGCCTGCGTCGTGATCGATGCCGGCACCTGCATCACGGTCGACTTCATCGATGGCAAGGGGACGTTCCACGGTGGTGCGATCGCGCCGGGGTGGCGGATGCAGTTGCATGCGATGCACGCGGGCACCGAGGGCCTTCCTGAACTCTCGCCGGAGCCGATCACCCAAGAGCCCTACGGTGCGGACACGGCCTCCGCCATGCGACTGGGCGTGGTGGAGGGATTGCGGGGAATGGTCCAGCGATTGGTGGAGCGGTACGCGATGGCGTACGGCGCCTTTCCGCTCGTCATCGCCACCGGAGGCGACGCGGCCGCGCTCTTCGAGGACGATGAACTGGTCAATCTGCTTGTGCCAGACCTGGTGATCGAGGGAATCGCCTGCGCCTGGGCCGCCGCGACCGGGTCCGAGGACGACGCACCCAAGTTTGGTGACACCGCTCGCCCACGCGCGCATTCCGAGTGACGCGCGCCGTGCCTGTTCAGTGGCGATGGCTGACGGGACCGATCGGAGCCATCAGCATGGTCGAGCTGGTGGGGTCGGCCGATGGACTGGGTGATGCCTGTGCACAGATGACGATCGGATCGCTGCCGCCGGTCGGAGCCATCTCCCACCGAGCGCTTCCGGGCCCCGATGACGGGCTCGTCATCCGGGCGAGCGAACGCCTGCTGCTGATCGCGCCGCATGGTGGCGTGGCGCTGCGTGTGGCGCAAGACCGGGCACTTCGCTCGGCACTTGGAGACCCTTCGGCGTGGGCCGCCGCGCGTGAAGGCGACTCGGCCACCCGGTGCGACTCCTCGCACGCCACGATGATGGTCCGATGGCCGGAGGCGCGGTCGTTGGTCGAAGCATGTGCGCTGGACACGCTTGGGTCGGTCCGCGGAACGCTGGGGGCGGCGACCCTGCTTAAGCAGCGCGAACGGTGGACTCAGGCAGACGCGCCGCGACCACATGACACGCACGACCACGCGCTTCGCCACCTCCTCACTCCGCCGGTCATCGCCATCGTCGGCCCACCCAACGCCGGGAAGAGCACCTTGGCCAATGCCCTGGCGGGACGGGCGGTGAGCATCGTTGATCCCCGAGCGGGAACGACTCGCGATCATGTGGGCGTGTGCGTGGACCTCCTCGGGTTGGAGGTCATGGTGCTTGATCTTCCTGGGGAGCGTGCGGATGGGGACGACATTGAGCAGGCGGCCCATGCGATCGCGCGCGACTTGGTGGCTCGAGCCAGCCTGGTCGTGCACACCCGCGCGCCTGGGCAGGATCATGCGCGCGTTGCGCATCCGGCGGGCACGGCCTCACTCTTCGCGCTGTTGCAGGCGGATCGTGCGTCTGCGTCCGATCCAGGCGAAGGCGAGGTCGTCGCGAGCGCGGCCACCGGGCAAGGAATGGCATCGCTCGCGCGCGCGATGCGCGATGCACTGGTGCCCGTGGAAGCGCTGGAGTCCCGCCGGCCGTGGCGATTTCACCCGCTGCTCAGGAGCGTGGAGCCGGTGGCGCCGGCGGATCCGGCAGGGCCCATTCAGAGCCCAACGATCGAGTAGCCGGAATCGACATAGAGCACCTGGCCGGTCACGCCGCGGGCAAGGTCACTCAAGAGGAAGACGCTCGCGTTGCCCACATCTGACCCGGCGATGTTGCGGCGAAGTGGCGCCTTCTTCTCCACCCAGTCCAGGATGTCGCCAAACCCGCCGACCGCCATCGCACTCAATGTCTTGAGGGGGCCGCCGGAGATCGTGTTGACGCGAATGTTTTTCTGCCCCAGTTCCAGCGCCAGATACCGGTTGGTGGCTTCAAGCGCGGCCTTGGCCACGCCCATCACGTTGTAGCCGGGGACGGCCTTCTCCGCGCCGTAGTAGCTCAGTGCGATCATCGAGCCGCCGTTGACCATGAGCGGCGCAGCACGATTAGCCATCGCGGCATAGGTGTAGGCGGAGATGTCCATCGCCTGCGTGTAGACATGGCGAGGCGTTGAGGTGAACTTCCCGTCCTTGAGCCAGTCCTTGTCGGCGAAGGCGATGGAGTGGACGAGGAAGTCGATGGTGCCAAAGTCCGCGCCGATCTTGGCGAAGACGGCGTCGAGATTCTCGTCGCTTCCCGCATCCATCGGCACCAACCACGGCTCCTTGACACCCAGCTGCTCCACCGCCGAGCGGCAACGGCGTTCCATTTTCTCGCCGGGGAGGTGCGTGAAGAGGCAGTGGGCGCCCTCGCGCAGGAGGCTCTGTGCGATGAAGTATGCGAAGGAGTGGTCGTTCGCAATCCCGGTGACGAGTCCGCGCTTCCCTGTCATCAAGGCCATGAACATGTGCTCCAGTCAGGTCGGGGAACCATCGGCATGAGAACCGGTGGCGTGAGATCCAAGGTGTGGGAACCAGAGCGCACGCGGCAGGATTCGAACCTGCAACCCTCGGTTCCGAAGACCGATGCTCTATCCGTTGAGCTACGCGTGCGGGGGGCGCACTTTACCAGATGGCGTGAAATGACACGCGGCCGGTCACCCGCCAGTGACCGGCCGCGCACTCCAAGAAGCACTTCTCCCGCCAGAGAAGCGAGCCCCTGTTCCATGTCAGCCGGCGCTTGCCAGGACTGCCCCCTCTGCGAGTTCTTGTTCCAGTTCCGCGAATCGATCGCACTCGTCGGGAACCATGTTGCCGTCAAGATCCTCGGACCGGCCGCTGGCCAGCTCCGAAAGGTCATCCAGTCCGTTGCGATTGCAGTCGGCGAAGCACGCGTCGTTGTAGCGGGTGCCTCGGAGCGCCACGCCAGCATCGACATGCAGCGGATCGCTGCCGCAGATCGTGGAGTCCAGGACAAGCGCGGTGCCGCCATTGCTGGCGATCGTCCATTCGGCGCCGGCGATATTGCCCGCAAAGGTGCAACGCTCGAATCGACCCCCGCCGCTGGCGATGAAGGCCGCACCGCCCGCATCCAGCGAGCGATTGCGGACCAGGCTGGAGTCGAGGACCACGATCTCGCCGCCATCGCTGTAGAGGCCGCCGCCGAACGCGCCGGTGCGCGTGGCGTTGCCATCGAAGGTCGTGTTGCTGAAGGTGGCTCGGCCGTCGCGGTTGTAGAACGCGCCGCCGAAGGTGCCCGCCTCGTTGTGCTCGAAGACACAGTCGATGAAGGTTGGGTTGCCGCCCTCGTTACAGACGCCGCCGCCGAAGGCGCCGGAGTTGTTCCTGAACTGGCAGCCTTCGAACCGGACTGCGCCACGCCGCAGCCGCGCGCCGCCATCCTGGTTGCGCTCGAAAACGCAGTCACGCACGGTGACATTGGCGTCTTCCGCAAAAAGCCCAGCGCCGTTGCCGCGCTCGGAACCCGTCACGAAGAAGCCCTGCAGCAGCCCATCGGGCAGCGTCAGGTCCTTCACGGAGACGATGGGGTTGCGGCTGCCGTCGCCCATGATGAACGTGCGCGTCGGACCCTCCTCCGACACGACACGAATCGGGCGCCAGTCGAGGCTCAGGCACTCCCGGTAGACACCGGGCCGCACCATGACCATGTCGCCGGGGAGCGCCGCGTCGATCGCCGACTGAATCGTCGGGTACTCGTCAGGCACCAGGTGAATGCCGGCGGGAGACACAGTCTCCGCACCCTCGAGCCGCTCGAGCATGCCGCCGCGCACAAAACTCGCCGCGGCTGCACCCACAAGGAGCAGCATCGCGCCGACGCGCAAGATCCGTCCGTTCCGCGGACCTCGGCATCGGCACATGTCCCTTTCCCCGTCTCCGCCCCTGCTGCACGCAACGGCTGGCGCGTCGTCCGCGCTCGTTGCTGGCTGCGTGTTGTGGTTCGCGTGGTTCACTGGCGGGTGCTCCTGGCCCGCCACTCGGCGGACTCTCAAAGGATCGATTTCAACGCGCCGCCTCCAAACCGAATCCGTCGTTTTTCGGCGGGGAGTGCGGCGCGGAGTACCTGTCGGCGCCCGGAGGGGGTCACTTTGGTGAAGTCTGCGAAATCTGGCTGGAATCGAGCCTCGGAAACCCAGCCCCCCCCAGTTCCTTCTTCGCCAGCAGCAGGTAGTTGAACCCACGCAGGAAGAAGTTGCCGTCCTCGGCGGCCCGGCGCCAGTTGCCGCGGTCCAGCTTGGAGTTTCGACGCTCGATGCAGATGATGTCGATCCCCTTGAAGCGCTTCATGAGGCGCGCCCAGAGTTCAAAGCCGATGGGGAGGAAGGTCCCCGAGCCGCTGCCGGGATCGGTCCCCTTGCGCTTCTTCCAGGAGTCGCTCACATAGATGGCGATGTACCGTCGGTCACGCAAGACTCGGTGCGCCTCGGCGATCGCTGCGTCCATCGCGTCCAGGTATTCGTTCCCGTCGAGGCGACCGATGCAGTCTGCCTCCTGCGAATACGCGATGTGCGAGGCATACGGCGGATCCATGAAAATGCAGTCCACGGAAGCGTCGGGGAGCGGGAGGTGTCGGGCGTCGCCCCGCAAGATGTCGTCTCGCGCGGGGGCCAGGTCAAACCCCTTCCCCTGCCTGCCAAGGTCGGCGCACACATCCAGCGTGGTGCCGCTGCCGCAGAATGGATCCAGCACTCGATCTCCCTCTCGCGTGTATCGCTGCAGGACCTGCCAGATCACCCAGCTGGGTGTGGCGCCCATGTAATCCTTGTCGCCCTGCATGCGTCGGCCGTCGCTGCCGACATAGTGCTGGCTGGGGTACGACCATAGCGTGGTGGGCATCACGCGCAGCGTTGGCAAGCGTTCGCGCACGCGCGGCTCGGAGTCGGCACGCCGCTTCTTCTCGGGGCGCGGCTCGCGGTGTTGTCGCTCTTCCACGCGGGAAGCGTATCGACAGCCACTCACCAGTGGGGTAACTTGACGGCATGCGCGAGTGGCTGCACACCATCCTGCCGGCGTGGGCGAAGGACGCCCCGTTCCTCCTTGAGAACTGGCAGTGGGTGGCGTTGGCCATGATCTTCACTGGCTTATTGGCCATCGATGTGCTGGCCCGGTTCCTGCTCTCCGGCATCCCGCCGTTGCTGGGGAAGCGGCTGGGACTCCCGGCGCACCGACTCCAGGGGCTGCGCAGTTGCGTTCGACCCCTCGCGGCCTCCGTCGGCGCAGCGAGTTTCGTGCTGATCGTGCCAGAATTGGAGTTGCAGGGACAGGCGGCGGGCATCGCGGATGGATTGGGTCGCGCCATCCTGACATTGGCCCTCGCCTGGTTGGCGTTCCGAGTCGTGGATGTCCTCGGGGACATGGCCGGCGAACGCGTGGCGAAGAGCACGAACCAGTTGGACGACCTGCTGGTCCCCCTCATACGCAAGAGCCTCAAGACGCTGGTGGTGATCTTTGGGGTCATCTACTTTGCCATCAGCGTCAAGTTGGAAATCACTCCGCTGCTCACGGGACTGGGAATCTCATCGCTGGCGATCGGGTTCGCTGCGAAAAGCACCGTGGAGAATCTGTTTGGATCCATGACCGTGATCCTGGATCGACCGTTCCAGATCGGGGACTGGGTGGTCATCGGAAGCGTGGAGGGGACCGTGGAGTCGATGGGCCTGAGATCGACTCGAGTGCGGACCTTCTACGACTCGCAAGTGGTGATCCCCAACAGCACCCTGCTCTCGGCGAATGTCGATAACTACGGGCGACGACGGTTCCGCCGCTGGCGCACCATGCTGGGCGTGGAGTACGGAACGCCTCCGGAGCGGCTGGATGCGTTTGTCACGGCGATGCGCGACTTGTTCGCGTCACAGCCCAACGCACGGCCCGACAGAAATCACATCGTCGTGAACGAGTTCGCCGACTCCAGCATCAACATCCTGGTCTATGTGTTCTTCGAGGCCAAGGACTGGGAGACCGAGCTGGCGTCGCGCCAGCGGTTCATCCTGGACATCATGCGCCTCGCCGAGAAGATGAATGTGGCATTCGCGTTCCCCTCGCGCACGATCTACATGGCGGCGGGCAGCGATGGCGGCGCGACGCTCGCTCCGACTTCAACCTGACGGCGGGCGCAGAGTCCACAACCTCAGTTTGACGGCGGGCTGGAAGCCGGCGCATTGGCGAAGCAGTCCGGCGCCGACACCTTCCCCTTGGGCACGATTCCCAGCGACTCCATGCCTTGGATCGTCTCCGTCCAACGCTGCAGGGTCATCGTGCCAAGCGATTCGCTGGACATCCCGGGGGGCTGGATGAGAGGTCGCTCGGCCTCGCCAGCGAGATTCATTGCTTCGAGCGACATGGAAGGGTTCTTGGCTGCGATGGCCGGGTTGAACTTCGCCGGGTCCGCCAGGTACTCCTGCCAGCCGGTGCGGAGTGCCGCGACAAAGGCCCAAACGGTGTCGGGCGTCGTGCGAAGCGTCTCGCCCCGCACCGCGTAGACGGCGACATACGGGTTGAAGTAGGGCGCCACGCTGAAGACCTTGACCGGAACGCCCTTGAGACTCAACTCCACTGGCTCCGCCGTGATGAAGATCTGCTGCGCGGATGTGGGGTCGGCCTCGAATGGGGCCATCGAACCGGCGTACGGCACGAACTTCGCACGATCGTTCCCAAGTGTGGCGAAAAGGACCCGCACATACGGGAGCCCATCCTCCACGGCAATCGTTCCGCCTCCCGTCCACAGCGCCTCCAGGGAGTCGGCGGGGTTCGAGGCGTGCGCCATGATCCCGTACGGGCTCTCCACAAAGGTGGCGAAGACGCCCACGATGTCAGCCCCCTGCGCGCGCGCCGTCACGATCTGGTCGCCGCCCACCAGCGCGATGTCGCACACCCCCTGCGCGAGCAGTTGCGGCGTCGCGAGCGCAGCACCTCCCGAAATGAGTTCGACAGGGCGGCCGAGCGACGCGAACGCGCCCGACTGCACACCGGCATACAAGCCGCCAAACTCCGGCTCCGGAACCCAGTTGAGCTGGACGGTGAGCGGCTTGGCGGCGGCGGTGCCCCCCGGCGACACACCGGAGCCCGCGGGCTGGCTGTCGTTGCATCCGGTGAGTGCCAGGAGCGCCGCAGCGGCCAGGAGCAGCGAGCGGGCCGACGCGTGCCAACGGTGAAGGGTGAGTGTTCCCACGAGGCTGACGATACCGAACAAGACGAACCCGACGCCGGCGCCGAGCACGATGGCGGCGAACACCATGTCCGTCCGGGACTGCCGGAGGCTGGACATGATGATGCTGCCGAGCGGTGCATTGTCGCCGATGTAGCCGCCCACGAACTCGCCGACGATGGCGCCGATCACGGCGAGGCCTGACGCAATCCGAAGCCCCGTCACGATGTTGGGGAGCGCGGCGGGGAACAGGAGCTTGCGCCATCGATTCCATCCGCGAATGCGATAGAGGTCAAAGAGCTCCTTCCACTGCGGGTCGGTGGATCGAAGACCATCCACCGTGTTGGCGATGACCGGAAAGATGCTCACGATGACCGCGCTGGCCAGGCTGGTCCGGAGGCCGTAGCCGCACCAGATGACCAACAGCGGCGCAATCGCCACCAGCGGCACCATCTGCAAGAGGGTGGCGATCGGATAGGCGCTCCGCGTGAGCACGCGAGAACTGGCGATGACGCTCCCGACCAGCACGCCGAGGACGGCGCTGAGCGCCAAGCCGCCGAGCGCGGCGATGGCGGTGAACAGCGTCGCGCGCGCGAACATCGTGCCGTTCTGGACCATGGCCTCCAGTGACTCGAGCGGCGTGGGGAGGAGATAGGTTGGAATGTCGAAGATGGCATCGATCACTTCCCACGCGAGGGCGAGGAGCACGAGCAGCGCCAGCGGCGGCCAGGCCGTGGACCAGAGGCGGCGGACGAGGGTCATCGCGCCTTCCCCTGGAGTGCGCGTGAGAGTTGTTCAAGCACGGCGTGGAACGCCGGTGCGTCGCGGGTGCCCCAGCCGCGCTCGCCAAGCGGGACCGGAATCTCGTCGGCAAAACCACCGCGTCCCGCCTCCAGGAGCAGCACGCGATCACTGCAGTAGGCGGCTTCGGACAGGCTGTGTGTCACCATGACGACTGTGGGGCGGAGTTCCTCGCACAGTCCGCGCATCAGCGAGTCCATCATGGCGCGGGTGAGCTCATCCAGTCCGCTGCAGGGTTCGTCCAGGAGGAGCAGCGCGGGCTCCGTGACCAGCGCGCGCGCCAATGCCGCACGCATCTTCATGCCTCCGGAGAGCTGCGCGGGATAGTGGGAGGCGCGGTCGCCCAGGCCGACTCGTTCCAGCATCTGACGCGCACGCGCATCGCGCTCGGCACTCGCCAGGCCAGTCGATTCCAGCGGCAGTGCCACATTGTCAAGCGTCGTCCGCCACGGAAGGAGTCGATGCTCCTGGAAGCACATCCCAAGCCGCCCGATGCCTGAAATCGTCCCTGCGTCTGCGTCGGCCAGACCCGCGATCACACGCAGCAGCGTGGTCTTCCCGCATCCCGATCTGCCGATGATCGTCGCCCACTCTCCCGGTTGCACGGTGAGGTCAATGTCGCGAAGGACGGAATCGTCGCCAAATGACTTGGCGATTCCCCGGAGCGTGAGCACAGGGACCGGTTCCGTCGAGGACGTGGCGGTTGCTCGCAGCGAAAGCGGCTGACCCTGCATGCGAGGGGAAGGCTAGCCTGCCAAGGTCGATGACCGACGCGTGTGCCCCCATGCAACCCACTCGCCCGGGGGAACGCGACCAGTCGCTGGACTTCGTTCGAGGCATCGCGCTCCTGGGAATCGGCGTCGTGAACGGCGCGTTCTTCTTCACGCCGTTCATGCACGCCGTGCACCCACCGGTCGCTGAATGGGATTCGTGGTTGACGCGGGCCACCTGGTTCGTCAACTGCGCCTTGTTTCAGGGCAAGTTCATCGCGCTCTTCAGCCTGCTGTTTGGGTTGGGATTGGCGATGCAGCTGGATCGCGCCTCCGCCACGGGGACCAAACGATGGCGATTCGCGATGCGACGGCTGCTGGTGCTGGCAGGCTTCGGCCTGGCTCATGCGATGCTCATCTGGTACGGCGACATCCTGTTCGCGTATTCACTGACGGCGTGGATCGTGGTCTTCACGAGTCGTCTTCCTGACCGTTGGGTGGGACGACTGGCGGTGCTGGCGCTGTGCGTGATGCCGACATGCCTGGGTACGGCGGTCGCGGTGCAGGCGGTGTTCCCGGAAGTGATGGCGGCGTTTCAGCCACCGGTGGCGGGAGCCTCGGAGGAACCGGCGGTGGAAGGCTCGGCTGAAGCATCGGCGGAGGCTGAGGTCGTTCCCGCACCCCGAGGCTGGGACGCGATGGTGGCGGCGATGGGCGACCCGAACAACCCCGCGTGGATCGAGGCGGAGACGGTGGCCATGCAAGCCGGCCCGCCAGTCGATCGGCAACTCTTCCGGAGCGTCCACTGGGCGTACGCGCTGCTCTTGTGGCCGATGTGGGGATTCCACAGCGCGGGCATGATGCTGGTCGGCGCGTGGCTGTGGAGGAAGCGCGCGATGGCCTTTGGACCGGCCGCAGCCGCGGTGCTACGACGCCTGCGCACGATCGGGCTGCTTGTCGGGCTCCCCTGCTCGCTCATTGGCACGGCACTCTTGCTTGGCGACCCGATGGCGGAAGAACAACTCGGGGCACTGGGGAGCCTGCTGTTCATCGCCGGCATGAGCACCCTGCCGCTGGCGTACTTCCCGATTCTCCTGGGGATGGGACGAGCGCTTCGCGGCTGGTTCGTCCAGCATGTCGCCGCGATCGGGCGAATGTGCCTGACGGCGTACATCGGGACCAGCCTGCTCGCCGCATTCATCGCGGAGGGATGGGGGCTGGGCTATTTCGGGCGCTTGAGCTACACGGCGATCACCTTGATTCCGGTAGCCATCTGGGTTTTCTGGCTCTTCGCATGCCAACCCTGGCTGGCTCGACACCCCTTCGGCCCGCTTGAGTGGCTCTGGCGGCGACTGGAGTACGGGGGCAACGGAACGGAGTAAACGGAGAGAAAGACGTCGTGTTATCGGACGAGACTTTGCGCTGTTCTGCCGTCGTAATCGGATCAAGAGGGCCGGTCCAGCCCCATTTCGGCT